>NZ_GG700752.1:774812-782499 GCF_000160855.1 Lactobacillus helveticus DSM 20075 = CGMCC 1.1877 | reverse complement strand
TAAGTGCCAAGCACGCTATTAATCCCAATAGCTCCATCGACCGGCAATTCTCGCAAAAACTGAATCGCACGATCGGTATATTTTTTGCTAGCATTCTTATGAAAGCAACAATTCAAGAAATTAACAGCAATCATCGCCACAAACTGCAAAGTGAACGTATCGGTGGCAGGATTCTTCTCATAGGAACGAAAAGCGGAATCAACCAATTGGTAAGCATCATCAATATCTAAGAAAATCACGGCTTGACTCAAGTAATGATAGGCCGTTCTGTTCCAATCTTCGTCTATGATAATTGCTTTTACCTTTCTCTTCAGTTCAGGACTAATCCGCTTATCTGAATGAAGCACCCAGCCATATGCATTCTCTAGTCTAAACTTCAGCCAGAAACTAGGTTGACGTGTACCCCCCCGATTTGCAATTTTTGCCGCAATTTCATCTAGCTTTTTCAAGTCTTTTCGATTTTGAGCAAAACTAATTTGATTCATCAAATCAAAATCCGGGTCAAGTGTATTACCAGAATTATTAACCTGGCTGAAAAAGCTTACTACATCAAAATGATGCTTCCCTAAAATCTTGATTAGCACGTTCGCATCGATTTCATGAATGTCTCTTTCTACCTTTGAATAGAATGATTCTGAAATAATTCCTGCTGCCATCTCTTCTTGCGTCAATCCTGCATGCAAACGAGTTTGTTTTAACGCTTCACCAATCGTCATTTCTTGCCTCTAATTTCTACCTAATAAGCTTGCTATTTTATCAGCACACTTTTTGATCATAGTTAACCAATCTATTATAATACTCCGCTGCTATCCTATAAATTGCAAAATTAGTTGTTTTAGGTATTTTTTGCAAAAATGTGATAGCACTTTCAATTTAATTAATTGTATTTTGATTTTTAAAACAAATTTCTAAATACTTAAGGGCAATCTGAGCGACTAATTGCATAGAATATTCATCAGTCTTCTTATGCATTATTTTGTGAAAAATAGTCTCGACCAATATTTTTAAATCAGCAAACTCATACAAATCTAGCATATGAAGAACCAGCCAGAGATTTTCAATATTCCAGTTTTCTTCATTCAAGAAACTATAACTGAATTTCCGATCTTTTGCATTTAAACCGACACCATTCAGCCGTTTGATTAATATGCGGACAACTTTGCATCAGCAAAATTGGCATTAGCATATAGATTTTGCAAAACAGCTACATCTTTATTTAAATACGTATTAGTGATTTGACTCTGAAAAATCAAAACATCAGTTGATGTTGCTCCAAACCCTTCCCAAAAATTCGCTACTGGAATTCGATGGTGATGCAGCAATTTGATTAAATCATTAACGCTAATTTCACTACAATCATTTTCCACTCGAGAATAGAATTACCGATCTAGCACTTTTTCTGTCATTTGTTTTTGTGAAAAGTGCAATGAACACCGCACTTCTTTTAAGCGCTCGCTGATCATTTTGATCCTCTATTAACTTGGGGCAACATATCAGCATAGCTTTGATAACCACAAATTTGCAAAAGATCGATTATGCCTTGAGCTAATTCATAATTTTTATTTATTAGAGCTGAGTAATATTTAATGATCAATTTATGAAAAGTAATTTCGAAATCATTTGGAATTTTATTAGCAAAATTCAAAGCCTTTTTAGCTTCTGGCAGATACTTTTAGACCGATCCAAATACGCAATCAATAGGTTCATTAATGATATGGTCACCTGAGGATTATCTAGATTCAGCTTGGAGAAATGATCAATAATGTAATTCATCAATAAAGTCAATTCATTAAATTTATACAAAGACACGCCAATTGCCAAATCCCAAAAATCTTGGTCATTCAGATCATGATCTATTAAATTAGGTTTTAATTGCTTACAAATTGAATCAGGTATTTCAATTGAACGATATTCTAATGTAGCAATTATCAACTTCGTTTTATAAAATAGCACATCGTTTTTAGAAGAGAGAGACTTTTCTATCTGATGTAGCTCAATAATATTACGTTCATTATACGCTGTGTAAATTTTTCTTTGCACTTTGAGTTCTGGCAACCCTTCATTATCAAATGTTCTAAAGAAATCATTCAAAGATATATTATTGGCATTTAACATTGCAATTAGTTTGTTGATAGTGATGGCATTTTTATCTCTTTCAACTCTGGAATAAAAAGATTTACTGACAATTCCTGCACTCATTTCTTCTTGTGTTAAGCCGAATAAAAGTCGTGTTTTCTTAAGTTGTTGTCCGATCGTCATATTTACACCTCATTTTCTCACTTTATATAGTATTTTGTTTTTCTATAAAAAGCTTGGAATCTTCTGTATGGAAGACTTTTTCATGAAAGCACAAAAAACTGAGAATCTGTTGAGTAAATAGGTTTTCAGTTACTTGATTATTCATTTTTTATGGCCTCACAAACATTCTCACAACAAAACTTCACGATTGCTTGACCATAATCTGTACGATCAGGATTTTCTTTTGAGCTAACTGCAAACGGAGCTTGGTGTTCCTTTTCAGCTAAACGATTCAAGATCTTGATGTCGGACAAGCAAAAATTATGAATATTGGTGCGATGGTGATCCAGATTTTCTGCTAAAACACGGTAATCTGCGCCAGCCCTTTCATTACACCAAGCAACCAATTGATCATTGAAGCGCAACACGATAAGAGCATATTCCTTAAAATGCTGTATAGCTGGCGCAATGACCAGTTCATTATTGTCGGGATCTTTTTGCAAATAATCTAAGGTAGCTTGATTAAATGAAACATTCTTGCGTTTAATAATTTTATTAAGCTGATCATGCATATTTTGAGTATAAGCTTGTACAATCTCGTCAGTATTAGTTTGATCATCAATCAGGTTTAATTCTTTTAACAACTTTTCTGCTTACAGCAGCTTTTTCTGGGGATCAGCAGAAGCTTGAAGATTAAACATGATTTCGTCAACTTTTTTGATTTCTTGTGTTTTCATTTTGTTTTTCCTAAAAATTTAACTATAACTTCACTTTCATTTTACCTTATTAGTTTACCGACTATACAAAAAGAACATTAACCGACATTGGTTAATGTTCTCTTGTTTTATTAACTATTAATTATTTCTTCAAAGCTAACTTCTTAGCTGGGATCCAGTTATTAGTTCCAGCAATCTTGTAACAGGTCTTACCATTGATCTTAGCCTTTTCGTTAAAGGTATAAGTATGGTTTGGACGTGCGTAGTGCTTGTTAAACTTACCTGCACGGTTGTAAGCTCTAACCTTCTTGTTGCCCTTGAGTCTAGCCTTGAAGTGGACAGCGTGAGTAGTAATTTCAAAGTTTGCTACTTTAACGAACTTGTTTCCGCCAATTTGGTAGTATCTCTTGCCATTAATCTTAACGATCTTAGCATTCTTCAATACTTTAACCAGCTTATCGCGCTTAATCCATTTAATGTGCAAGCCTTTTCTGATTAACTTACCGTACTTGTTGTAAACAAAGGCATTGTGAGTTAAGCGAATCTTCTTAGGAGCAGTAGAGATATCATCAGTCTTAGTTTCTGAGGTTACTTCTGGAGTCTTAACGAGTTCTTGCTTATCTGTCTTCTTAGTTTCTGTTGGACCTGAAGTAATGATTGATTGAGCATATTCAGCATCCAAGATGTCTTGCAACTTTTGTTGTGCTTCAGCAAGTTTGTTCTTAGCTGCTTGTAATTTAGCAACTGTTTCATCGTATGCTTTTTGTGCCGCGACTACTTTAGCGTCAGCCTTATCTTTGTTGGTCTTCCAGTCGCCATTCAAGACTTTATTTGCATCGTCATAATTCTTTTTAGCAGTATCATATGCAATTTGAGCACCAGTTACTGCTTTCTTAGCATCGGCTAAAATTGTTGCTGCATTCTTTAAATCTACAACATGTTGGGTTAATTGATCTAACTTTGTTTGTTCGTCCTTAGCAGTGTTGCCCTTTTCGGTAGCAGTTTGCTTTAAAGTTGGAAGATCTTCTTGAGCTTGAGCAAGCTTGGTCTTGGCTTGAGGTAAAGTATCGTTGGCAGTCTTTAATGCTGTTTCAGCTTCTTTTTGAGCTTTTACAGTAGCCTTATAGTTCTTAACTTTTTTATCATTAGAAGCAGTTAAGGTTTTATATCTATCTGTTGCTTGATTTAAATGAACTCTTTGAGTTGATAAATCACTTTGATCATCAGAGATTTGCTTATTGATCCTATTAATAGCATCTTTCTTATCTTTAATAGCTTCATTAAACTTTTTAACTTGCTCTTCTAATGGCTTTTGGATGTCATTAAACTTATGGTTGAAGTCTTCATGATCATGATCTACTACACCTTGTGCACTATTAACTGCAGCTTGAGTAGCTTGAACGAAGTTAGCCTTGTCAGGATTTGCAACATATGAATTTACTAAATCTTTATATTGATCAATAGTGAAACTTGGATATTGATGCACATATGTTTCATCGCCATAATTAGAAGACTGCAGGATATCAATTGAAGATGAGCCTTCGTACTCACTTGCCAAAGTACCCGTAGTACGAGCTGCACCAATTGAATTTTGAGAAGGATTTATCATTGATCGGTAGTGTCCAATTTCCTGATATCCTAGTTTTCCAAGATGATTATTCCAATAATCAGTATTTCTTTTCCATACATCTTGAGTTAAAGGCTTGTTATTATCATATGCATATTTTTGAAGTGATCCATCTTTTGCAATAGCATCATCGATGTATTGCTTTTCACTCATATAAGAACGGACTTGTTCAAATTCTGGATAATCTGTTCCTGCAGCAATGTCTTCCTCATCTTCCCAAAATGGTCCATAACTTTCTGTCTGCTTAATAGGGTGATTAAAATCAGGTGCTATTTTAACAAAGTCAGAGGACATCATAGCAATAGCAGTTGCAGTTAATGAAATATGAGGCAATTGTACACCATATTCATGTCTCACTTTTACTAATTCATCAAGGTCATTTAATGCACTTTGCATATTAGCTAATGAAGTAGCATCCCCATCCTTACCCAATTGCTGATCAGGGTGATACCAAGTAAGTTTTACATCATCTTCATTAATGCCTTTGAACTTACCATCATTCATCAAAATACCATATGCTGTCTTAGCATCTTCGCGTTGTTCAGCAGTTAATGATTGGTCTTCTGCTAATGACTTAAAGAATCCAGCTGCAGTATTTGCCAAATCCTTAGCCTTTTGCAAATCTTGAGTCTTCTGACCTAAAGTACCTTGATCAGTATCTAATTTTACTTTAGCAACGTGAGTATCTGATTTAGCTTGAGCCAGATCCTTCTTAATGACTTCTAATTTATCTTGATTACCTTTTAATACATCTTGATTATGCTTTAATACGCCTTGGTTATGCCTAATATTTTGGGTTAAATTATCAACATTACTTTGATAAGTATCAACTGCATCTTTAGCTTCAGTAACACCCGTACCCTTCAAAGCATCGCTAGCATTTTGAACAGCTTGATCGGCTTGCTTCTTGGCAGCAGTCTTATCATTTACATCTCGAGTGTCAGATTGTACTTTGCCTTTAAGATCATCAATTTCTTTTTGCTTATCCTTTACTGCTTTATCCGCAGCGGCTTTTGCCTTATTGGCATCCTTTACCACGACTTCTTGGTTAGTAACAGCATCTTTAGCATCCTTAACCTTAGCTGGATCATTTGCTTCATTAGCTAAAGCTTGTGCATCCTTTTCTTTATTTTGAGCATCAGTTAATGCATTATTCTTTTGGTCAGCAGTCTTCTTTAATCCATCGACCTTGTCGCTTTGTGCCTTGTAGTCAGCGTCTGGCTTTTCGGCATCTTTTTTAGCTTGATCCAAATCACCTTTAGCCTTGTCTACGTTGCCTTGTTCAGCTTCAACGTTCTTCTTCGCACTATCAACATTGGCTTGAGCAGCCTCTTCTGGTGTTTGTGCCTTTTGAGTAGTCTTAGTAGCATTAACCGGCTTAGTATCAGCCTTAACTTCATTATTTACATTGGCATTCACCAATACTAAACTGGCTAACGCTGCGGCAGCAGCACTTGTAACTTTAATCTTCTTATTCATCCTAATATTCTCCACTTTACAAAAAATAAATAACAAATATTATCAGTTTTATCTTAATTTTAAAATTTCAATCGCACAATCTAATCTGCAGAATTGAAATCAAAAAACGCAAATTTAATTTTTTACTAATCTCATCCCCCTAATTTAGGCTCAAATAGTTCTCATAACCACATGCCTTAATTAAATCCTAAATCTCTTCAGCCTCAAAGCTCTTCTTATTCAGCAGGGCTTCATAATAGTCCGCAATCAACTTTGCCAATCCAATCTCAGCATTTTTCGGCACTTTATGTAAAAAGCAAACCACCTTTTTCACTTCATATTCATTATTTTGCTCATAACAAATATTCAGATAACGCACAGCAATACTTATGATTAACTGTTGCTGACGAGCTTCAATTTTCTTATTCTTAGTGAACTTCGAAATAAGTGCATTGATTATTCCTTCCAAATTGGAATACTTATACAAATACAAAGTATGAAAGAAAAACCACAAAATATCGTCATTCCATCTCTCGACTTGCCACACGTTATATCTCAATTTTCTTTTTTCTTCATCGGAAAAAGTCTGGCTTTCACCTCTGAGCTCTGCCAGAAGCCAATTTAACAGTCTCTTCATTTGAGAATTAGTCGACTGCTTTTTAATTTCTTCTAATCTTTTATAATCCCGTGCAAAAAATGCATTAGTAATCTGATATTGCAGCTCTCTTCTATTAATCCCTGAATCATCAGCATCCTTAAAAAATGTGAGTACAGAAATTTTATTTTGATTTAGGATCTTTATTAAACTGCTTGCTCTAATTGCGTTAGATTCTTTTTCTATTCGCCAATATTGCGACTTACTAATTATTCCAGCCGCCATTTGCTCTTGCGTCAATCCATGCAAATTTCGCACTTGATGTAATCTATCACCAATTTTCATTGTTATCACCCTTTCGGAAGCCAAACCAGATAATTATCGTAGCCGTTTTTCTGTAACACTTGAATTATTAAATTTAATCGTTTTTGATCATGATTAATTAAAGCTAGATAATATATGGCAACTAACTTTTGGAACATAATCACAGGATTAGTTGGCAAATCCTTTATAAAATGGATAGTTTCTAGCACTGCGCCGAGAGCTTTTTCCTGATACAAGCGCCCTAAATAATTCATCATTACATTTGCTAGTGCAACTAAGGTTGAAGAGTTATTCAAGTTGATGCTGTCCCTATTTTCCCAAATATCTGTAATTAAAATTTTTAACTCATTCGTATCATACAGAGACATAAAACTAGCCATATTCCATAACGCAGTTTCATCCCACTGACCTAATCTACCAAAATTGCTTTTTATTTTTCTCCGAGCCGCATCAGAAAGATGAGCCTTCTTATTCAACAAGGTAGCAATAATTGCGGTTAACTCTACCTCAAAACCAGGTTCGTCTGTCTGCACTTTTTTCAGCCATGCAAGATTGCGATTATTAATAGCTGACTGAATGCAGCAATATTGAATGCTGCGCTGCGTTGCATTGACTGATCAAACACGCCGAAGAAATCTCGTATAGAAACATGATTTTGCTTCAAAATCGCTAACAGATCATCGATATTAATTTCACTTTTTCTATTTTCTACTCGAGAATAAAAAGATT
>NZ_GG700752.1:745965-773771 GCF_000160855.1 Lactobacillus helveticus DSM 20075 = CGMCC 1.1877 | reverse complement strand
GATTCCGTTACTACTCCAGCACACATCTCTTTCTGCGTTAAGTTCAAAGAATCTCGTATTTCTCTTAGTTGTTTTCCAATAGTCAAACTTTTTACCTTATTTGTTTCATATTTTTAATATATAAACAATTGAGATAAAAGTCTCAAAATCTTCCAAAACGACTATTTTTATTAAAAAAAGCAAAAAAATCGCATCCCTCAAGCTAAAAAATAGCTCAAAAGATGCGATTTATTTATTAATCAATTTTGATATCATCAATTATTGACGCATAACCACAGTCTTGAATAATTGATTTTAAAGATCTGGCTTTCTGTTCATCACCACTAAAAACAGCTTGATAGAACTTACCTATCAACTTTTCTAAGCCAATTGCAGGATCTACCGGCAATTCTTGCAAAAACTTAAATGTACTTTCCACATAACTTTTATCAGCATGTTGATGATAGCAACAATTCAAATAATTTATCGTAATAAAAGCCATAAACTGCAAAGTAAAGGTATCGGTAGCGGGATGTTTGCGATATGCAGCATAAGCAACCTCTACGAACTGCTTTGAATCATTAACATCCAAGAAAATTACTACCTGACTCAAAAAATGATAAGATGTCCGATCCCAACTTTCATTCAAAAACAACTTCTTTATTTTTTCTTCATTTCAGGAGAAATTTTATCATTTGAACGTAAGGCCCAAGCATAAGCTAACTCAAGTTTGAATTTGAGCCATTGCGGAACTTGCACCCCACCATCTTCAATTTTCTGTTTGATTTTATCTAACGCCTTTATATCTCTTCTATTTTGAGCAAAAGTAATCTCACTAGTTAACTCAAAAAATGGTCCAGTAGATGACTGATTATTAATTTGTGCAAAAAAGCCAGTAACATCAAAATGATGAACCGACAAAATTCAATTAAAGTTTCAGCATCAATCGCATGGACACCGCGTTCAACTTTAGAATAAAAAGATTCACTTACAATTCCCGCTGCCATTTCTGTCTGACTTATTCCTGCATGCAAACGCACACTTTTTAGTGCTTCACCGATTGTCATCTCTTTATTCCGTCCTATTTAATCTTGCTTACATCATCTAAACTCAATTCAATATAATTACCGCGCTTTAAATCTTTCGGCAACTTCAATTTACCCATTGAAATTCGTTCAAGTTCAACTACTTTCATCCCTACCGCACCAAACATGCGCTTAATTTGATGATATTTTCCTTCACGAATTTTAATCTCAATTTCAGAGCTATCATGCTCTTCATCTTGGGCAAGAATCTTCAACTCTGCTGGCTTAAGTTTAGTTCCATCACCTAAAGTCATGCCACTAGCAAAGGTCTTCACCGTTTCGTCATCAGCCACACCCGCAATTTTGGCACGATAAATTTTATCAACGTGCTTATTAGGTGCAAGCAATTCATGATTTAGTTGACCATCATTAGTAAGTAACAGCAAGCCGGTTGTATCTTTATCCAATCGTCCTACCGGCGTAATTCCTTGATATTGATCCTGCGGCTTGAGCAATGAGATTACCGTTCTTTGACTACGGTCTTCAGTCGCTGAAAGTACGCCCTTGGGCTTGTTCATCAAGAAGTAATGATATTTTTGATAATTGACCTCTTGGCCATCTACCAATACTTCATCGGATTCCTTAACCTGCTGTTTTGGTGTTTTTACCACATCACCATTTACAGTGACAATGCCTTTTTTAATTAAAACGTGCACTTCTTTTCTGGAGCCGACATTCATATTAGCTAAATATTTATCAATGCGCATGAGAACTATCCTTTTTAGTAATCGGTACATTTTGCAAACAAAAAGTAAAATTATCTTCCTCCAATAAGCGGGTATAGAAATCTACTTTCTCAGTATCATTGTCAAATAAAGCCTTATAAAGTCTGATTATTACTCTACGTTGATAAAAGCTTGCTTCATATGAAATATTTTTATCAAAAAAAGCAAATGTTTCTGCGCATAATTCCTTATTAAAGTTGTGTATATACGCATACATTAAGAAATCGATTGTTAAATCAGCAATGCCAACTATATTTGTATAACTTAAGGTATTTTCTGAGTTTTTTTCATAGCTTTGATAAGTAGTATGAGAAAAATTGAGTACTTGTTCTGGAGTTAAGGCAATAAAAGCCATCCCTAAATATTCATAGTTAATAAATCCCCAATTATCTCCTTTATATAAATGCTTAATCTTCTTTTTAACCGGTTCTGATATATCATCGGTTGAATGAGTTATCCACGTAGTCATTAACTCCAATACATAAGAGATCCAAATATAATACGGTTTACCTTGTTCTTCAGCTTGATCAATTTCTTTTTTTAGTTGACCTAATTTCTCTAGATCTCTTTTATTAGCACTACGTACTATTTTTTTCACCATAAAGCCAGCATCCAATATACTCTTTTTATGCGGTGATTCCTGCATTGGACCATCCAGCGTTCTGGAGAAGAATTGAACTGGATTAATATGATTTGCTTTCAAAACCTCAACCAAGGTATCGGCATCAATATTATGGACACCTCGTTCAACTTTGGAATAAAACGATTCTGAAATAGCTACTGCCGCCATTTCAGTTTGAGTAAGTCCAGCTACCAATCTAGTTTCTCTTAGTAATTTTCCGATCTTCACTGTTTTTTACCTTTTTCTACAAAAAATGCCAACAGATCATTCTGTCGGCATAACTTTTTACAACAAATCTTGATCTTCTTCGATCTTATCGTTGATAAATTTTTCATTTGGATAAATTGGCATTACTTCAATTCCATCCATCGCTCTTTGAATCAAGCCTTCAACATCAAGACGAGCTTCGTATTCACGGGCCTTATCAAGCTTTGGCTTAGTCTTAGGACGTGGTGGAGCAAAGATAGTACAACAATCTTCAAATGGTTGAATTGAAAGATCAAAAGTACCAATATCTTCTGCCAATTTAATAATTTCAGTCTTATCCATTGTAGCAACTGGACGAATAACTGGTGTAGTTGTCACATCATTAATAGCAACCATTGATTGCAAAGTCTGTGAAGCAACTTGACCAACAGATTCACCGTTAAAGATTGCAAGACCACCGCGCTTAGCACGAATACGGTCTGCAAGTTGCAACATGAAGCGACGTTGTACAGTCATCAAGTAACCTTCTGGCAATTTTTCCTTGATAGTTTCCTGAATTTCAGCAAATGGAACAGCGATAAAGTTAATCTTACCTGCATAGTTTGCCAAAATACCAGTTAATTCCTTAGCCTTAGCTAAAGCTTTTTCAGTAGTGTAAGGTGGACTAAAGAAGTGCACCATTTCAATATCAACCCCACGCTTCATTGCAAGATATGAAGCAACTGGTGAATCAATACCACCACTAAGCATCATCACAGCCTTGCCAGCAGTACCAACGGGCATCCCGCCAATACCATGAAGCAATTGGTTAGAAATATAAACAGCATCTTGACGCACTTCGATTCTAAGTACTAAATCAGGGTGCTTCATTTCAGCCTTCAAGTGGTCGATATGATCGAATAAATAATCACCAACCAAATTGTTAAGTTGGTTAGTATCATATTCAAACTTGTGATCACTACGCTTAGTATTAACCTTAAAAGTCATGCCAGGCTTAAAAGTTTCCTGCATTAATTCTAAAGAAGTCTTTTCAATATCTTCCAAAGTCTTAGGAATTTTGATAGCTGGTGAGTAGGTTTGAATACCAAATACTTTCTTAAGGCGCTTATCTACTTCCGCAAAAGGTGCGCCATTTAAAACAATATGCATCCGGTCGTGACGAGGGTGAAAGTCAATTTGAGGTAAATCTTTTAAGACCTTTTCAACGTTGCTAGCTAAGCGATTGATAAAGTCCTTTCTATTCTTTCCCTTAGTTGAGAGTTCCCCGTAACGGACCATAACTTCTGTATATTCCATTAATTATCTCCCAAGTGATTAATTTTAGCAAAATGATTATAAATCTTATCAAAGACCTTGATAAATTCATCTGCTTCTTCAAGCGTATTTGTTTCGTCAAAACTTAAACGAATTGCGCTAGTAGCAATCTTATCATCAATTCGCATAGAAACCAAGGTGCTGGCTTCATCTGCAGTCTTTGATGCACAAGCAGAAGTAGTTGAAGTATAAATATCTTGATCTTCCAAAGTATGGACTAAGGTTTCACCACGAATTCCTTCTAATGCAAAGCAAAGAATATGTGGTGCAAAACCGTCACTTACTGGTGAAAAGATATCAATTCCTGGCTTATCTTTCAAATATTCAACGATTTTTGCCTTAATTGCTGCTTCGTGGTTTGCTTTTTCAGGTTCATTTTCTAACAAAAGGCGGATAGCCTTAGCCATACCTGCAATAGCTGGCAAGTTTTCAGTACCTGAACGAAGACCTTTTTCTTGACCACCCCCATCATGAAGTGGAGTAAGCATCTTGCCTTCCTTTTTATAAAGAATACCAATACCACGTGGTGCATGGAATTTATGTGCTGATAAGCTTGATAAATCAACTCGTGGCGTAAATACCTTATCCCAAATGTTCTTACCTAATGCTTGAACATTATCAACGTGGAATTGAATAGTAGGATAGTTATCAAGCAAATCACTAATTTCATCAATTGGCTGAATTGTACCGATTTCATTATTAACACCCATGATTGAAACCAAGGTAGTATCCGAATCAATGGCATTTCTTAAATCATTGACGTTGACTCTGCCTTCCTTATCAACTGGCAAACGAGTAACGCGCCAGCCCAAGTTTTCCAAGGTATTAAAACTATTAGCTACAGAAGCATGTTCTACGCTTGATGTAATAATATGCTTACCAAATTCGCGTTTTTGAATTGCAGTTCCTTTAATTGCGGCATTATTTGATTCCGTACCACCTGAGGTAAAAAAAATTTCATTCTGCTTGGTTCCAAGCAAGTCTGCAATTTGTTTGCGTGAAGCTTCAAGCATTTGATGAGCACGATCACCCATCTTATGCAAACTTGAAGGATTTCCCCAAATATTAGTTGCTACCTTATTGTAGGTATCTAAAACTTGAGTATCTATTTTTGTTGTTGCACTATTATCAAAATAAATCACGTTTAAAACTCCCCCTAATAAAAAACGGTCAACTACTTGACCGTTTAGTGACTATTAGATTTTAGCTTAAATAATGAAAAGCTTCAATTATTTATTCTTTTTGTTCAGAATAATATGTATTTTCAAGACGTTGATAACTACCTGGCTCTGCCTTTTCAATTGCCGTAGCGATAGTGTCTAATGCTTCTTTATAATTATATTCATCGTAAAGCTGCATTGCCTTCTTTTGTGCTTGCTTAATTGAATCTTTATCAGCATATTTATTTGAGTACTGCATAGTCAATTCAACCAAGTTGGCAGAATTGATAATATCGTTAGCCTCACGCTTAAGTCGTTCAACATCATCAGATATTTGAATCAATTCGTTAGAAATCTTTTCCATATTAATTCTAACTTGACTTAATTCATCACTAACATGCCCAATTTCATTAACGACCAAGGTATACATTTGAATAAAACTATCTGGATTGCCTGGCAAACTACGTCTTTCAAGTCGGCGATAAACTAATGATACTTCTTGCCTAAAATGTTTAATTGAATCATTAGCCACATTTTCAGAGTCATATAAGCCATCAACATCCGTAGACATTTTTACTTGCTCAGCATCGATCTCACGCAAGCGATCAAGCATTTCTAGCCATGAATCTTGAATTGCAGAATATACGCCTTTGCCATCAGCAATATTTTGCGTATCAACTGTATATTGACGATTCATGTTATTGACTTCTTTTTCAAGTTCTTTGCTTTTTTCAAGTTCGCCGTGAGTCAATTCATAGCTTTCATCAATATGCTGCAACTTTTCAACTAGCTTTTTAGATGCCGTTTGTTGGTGAGAAATCAATGCCAACATCTTGCTTTGATTCTTTTCAACGAAGGGGCGAGCCTTATATTCTTTTGCCAAAACATCGTAAAGTCCATCAATTTCACTAGAAATCTTTTTATTTTCGTTAGCTAATTCATCGACTTTTAATTCTGACAATAATTTGCGTGTACTATCAATCTGATCATGAATGTCTTTAATTCTGCTTAAAACATCAACTTTAGTAATGTAGTACTTTTCTGAAATCATCTTTTTATAAACATTAGATAATTCTTTAAGTTGATCTTGGAAAACAACCTCTAATTGATGGTAGCCTTCTTTAATTTTAGGCAATTGTTTTTGCAAAGCCGCTAAAGACATGCGGATCTTAGATAAAACACGCTTAGCTTCTACGTGATCCCCCTGAGATGAAAGATTCTTAGCCTCTTCAAAATCGCTCTCCATTGAAGCCAATTGATCTTCAATTTGGTCAATTGCTGCACCGTATTCAAATGAATTAGCTAAAACGTCTTTTCTCAATTCACGATAGACTTTAATTAAAGCATCATACTGAATTTGATTTTCTTTATTTGATTCAAGCAATTCAGTAAATACTGCCTTAGTGTTACGTGCATCTTCTAAAGCCGGTTTAATTATTTGCTGTGCTTCTTTTATTTTCTTTCTGGCTTTAAAAAGTTTGTACGTTGCATTTTCATTTGCCGCTTCTTCAACTAATTTTTGTACACGAGGCAATTTCTTAGTTGAAGCCTCTTTATAACTTTTGCGCCAAGTATTTAATGTGGTTAGACTTTCGCCCGCCAAATCCATTTTATTCAGTCGTTTGATATCTTCTTCAAGGTGCATCTCTTCAATTTCATTAAGAGCTGCATCGATTACCTCGACTTCCCGCAGCTGCTTACGATTAATGAGCAACATCGAAGCAACGACTACAATAATAAGGATGACAACGGCGACAATAATAATAGTTTGAATTGATGACATTGTTTATCCTCCAAAACTACAATAATTATAACAAAACATGGCCTAAAGATGTGCAAAAGCTGTTGTATTTCTTGATTTATTATTCTGAACTCTATATAATACTATTCGTGTAAAATATTTGCAGCAATAAGTGACAAGAACGTCAACATCTTGAAACGCTTAAGTGAATGAGTAGCCCGCGCTGCATTGGGCGAAAATGTAAATTCAAGATGCACGAATGTTGAACTTATTTGTAATATTTTACTCCAGAAATTATTATTTTAAATTTTATGGAGGATTTTTATGTCAAGATATACAGGTCCAAGTTGGAAACGTTCAAGAAGATTAGGTATCTCACTTTCAGGTACTGGTAAGGAAATCGCACGTCGTAACTACGCTCCAGGTCAACACGGTCCTAACAGCCGTGGTCGTTTGTCAGAATATGGCCAACAATTACACGAAAAGCAAAAGTTACGTTGGATGTACGGTTTGAACGAACGTCAATTTAGAACTTTGTTCATTCGTGCTGGTAAGATCCGTGAAGGTGAACACGGTACCAACTTCATGATTTTGCTTGAACGTCGTTTGGACAGTATTGTTTACCGTCTCGGCTTAGCTACTACTAGAGAACAAGCTAGACAATTAGTTAACCACGGTCACATCACTGTTGACGGCAAGCGTGTTGACATTCCTTCATACGAAGTCAGTGTTGGTCAAACCATTGGCTTGAAGGAAAAGTCAAAGAACTTGCAACAAGTTAAGGATGCCTTAGATGCAGTTACTGCTCGTCCATCATTTGTTTCATTTGATGACAACAAGATGGAAGGTACTCTTGTACGTTTGCCAGAACGTGACGAAATGGAACCAGAAATTGATGAATCACTCGTTGTTGAATGGTACAACAAGTTACTTTAATTTTTACATTTTATTTTGTCAAAAACCTTTCCCAGTATTGGGGAAGGTTTTTTTGTTACAATTAATAGTAATAAAGAAAGGATGATTTTATGAGTGATGATTTAAGTAAACGCGTAGAACAAGCTGCGCAAGGAATAACCCCACAGACTAAGCCTGATGAGCGACGTCGATATTTAGGTTCATTGCGTGAACGTGTTTATGTCCGCATGAACAATACTGAAGTAAAGGACCCAGAACTCACTAGTCTTTTCTTAAAACACATTGACGATTTCAAAGGCTACACTATTCTGATTAATGGCAACATTACTGACGATGGATTCTTAGGTGAAGTTGAAGCAGCTTGCAGCAAGAAAAATATTCCTTTTACCTTAGTTAACAATGAAACTGCTAAAACTGGTCCTGAAGATTCTGCTGTTTTAGTAGTTTCTAAGAATGCAATTAATCGTCAAAGAATTGAAATTACCCAAGTATACGCTCCTGAAATGCCAAAAACTGAATTAAAAGCACCCGAAAAAAAAGAAAGCTTTTGGCATAAACTTTTACATGGTGAAAAATAATGAAACCATTAGCTTATCGAATGCGTCCGCAAAATCTTGATCAGGTCGTCGGACAGCAGCATTTAATTGGTCCTGGTAAAATTATTCGTCGAATGGTTGAAGCCCGTCTTTTATCATCGATGATCCTCTATGGCCCTCCTGGTATTGGTAAAACCAGTATTGCAAGTGCAATTGCCGGTTCCACTAAATATGCTTTTCGAAAATTAAACGCAGCTACTGACGGAAAGAAACAATTACAGCAAGTTGCCGCAGAAGGGAAAATGAGCGGTACCGTGATTTTATTATTAGACGAAATTCATCGTTTAGATAAAACTAAACAAGACTTTCTTCTACCCTTGCTTGAATCAGGACAAATCATTTTAATCGGTGCCACGACAGAGAATCCATATATCTCTATCTCCCCCGCTATTCGTTCACGTTGCCAAATTTTTGAATTAAAGCCTTTATCCGCTCAAGATGCTTCAAGCGCAATTGACCGTGCCTTAACAGACAAAGAAAACGGCTTAGGCAATTACCCTGTCGAATTAACTGACGACGCACGTTCTCTTTTAATCGAAAAAGGCAATGGTGATCTCCGCTCTACTTTAAACTCATTAGAGCTTGCAGTATTATCCACCAAGCAAGAATTAAAAGACAATCATCAAGATACAAACTCTATTGTAATTACTCAGCAAGAAATGGCTGATTCCATCCAAATGAAGGTCCAAAACTTTGATTCTTCTGGAGACGGACACTATGATTTGGTATCAGCTTTTCAGAAATCGATTCGAGGCTCTGATACAGATGCAGCTTTGCACTATTTAGCAAAATTAATCGAATCAGGTGACCTGATTTCAATTTGTCGACGTCTTTCCGTCATTGCCTATGAAGATATAGGGCTAGCCAATCCAAGTGCCGCAGAACACGCCATATTGGCCATTCAGGCTGCACAGACCCTAGGATTTCCAGAAGCCCGCATTCCACTTGCCAATGCAGTAATTGAGCTGGCTCTTTCACCTAAAAGCAACAGCGCTATTACTGCCATCGACCGCGCAATTTATGACGTTAAAAATAAAAACATTGGCTCTATTCCAGTTAATTTAAAAGATGCCCATTATTCCGGTGCTAAAAAATTGGGACATGGGGTTAATTATATCCACCCTCATGATTTCGAAAATGATTGGGTTGCTCAACAATACTTGCCAGATAATCTGTTAAATGCAAGTTACTTCACTCCTAAAGGAAATTCTAAAGTCGAAGAAAGATATAAGCTGATTTATCAAAAATTAAAGAAAATGCAGCATGAAAATTTAAATAAGCACTCTAATAGTTAGCGCATCCTGTTGACAAGGCTAATCTGATTGCGTATTATAATAAGTGATCTGAGTTGATCGACAAGCTTAAATGTATAAAGTTGACCGATCAAACTAGAAGACGTGGGAGTTAGCAAATAACTACCGAATCGGAATACTGTCTCGTCACAGGATCCATATTCGCTGCGATGTTAGCTCAAATTTTGAACACTGCGGGTTCAACAAGCGTCATTATGCTTTGTTTAGTCAACTCGGATTTCTCTTGAATATCAGGAAGGCGGTCTTAAAAGGCCGTCTTTTTATTATTGGAGTTAAAATAAATGATAATAAAAATTGTAATGATTGTTTTTATTCTACTTTTGCTTTTGACCGCATGGTATATGTGGCATAGACGAAATGGACATTTTTTAATCTATGACGTAGGCGGCAATCCTCGCTTAACCAACGTCTTAAAATGGACTTCAATTGCCTTAGTAGCTGAAAGTGCAATTGGAATTGTCATCTTATTTATGGGCAACAAATATCTTAACTTGATCACACTATTTCTTGCCTCCCTCACAATTCTTGCTTTCAGTCTTTTAATTACAGATTCCAAAAAATAAAAATATAAACCTTCTAATAATAGATGAAATTTTGGTAAAATAGATATCAGGAAGAGGTGTTTAGAAAATGCTTTCACAATATAAGAATATTCAAGTTTCCGTCGATGGTTCTAAAGAAGCCGATTTAGCTTTCAGCAAGGCCGTTGCTATTGCAAAACGTAACCACGCTACATTGGAAATCTTACACGTTATTGATACTCGTTCCTTCCAAAATGTTTCAAGCTTTGATTCAGCAATGGTAGAACAAGTTTCTAAAGATGCCGAAAAGAGAATGAAGGATTACCAAGCTCGTGCTAACAAGGCTGGCGTAACAGATTCTCATTATTCAATTGAATTTGGTTCACCTAAGGCAATTATCGGTCATGATTTTCCTAAGAAGCACAACATTGACTTAATCGTTGTTGGTGCAACTGGTTTAAACGCAGTAGAACGTTTATTAATTGGTAGTGTTACAGAATACGTAACTAGAACTGCTAAATGTGATGTTTTAGTATGTCGCGCCAAAGAAATTGCTAACGCATTAGAAGGCTAATTTCTATATTATTAATCAAAAAAGGTATTTAAGTTCTAAGCTTAAATACCTTTTTTTATTTATATTCTAGAAATCACCAGCAGTACTAAACATGTAATCACGATTGTGGAATTTCATTGATAAAATCAAACCAATACCAATCATGTTTCCTACCAAGGCTGAACCACCTTGAGAAACAAATGGCAATGGAATACCAGTCAATGGTAACAAATCAATATTCATACCAATATTTTCAAATACGTGGAATAAACTCATCATAATAACACCCGTAGAAATGTATGAATAAAATGCATTTCTAGTATTAAATGAAATTTTTACCATTTGAATAATCAGGTATAAATAAATCAAAATCAATGCTACACAGCCTACGAAACCGAAGTTTTCTCCAATTACAGAGAACACCATGTCAGAACCACGAACTGGCACATATACGCTGGCTTTACCAAAGCCATTACCAAAAAGTTGACCTGATCCAATCGCCTTCATACTCTGCCATAACTGGTAAGCACCTGATGATGTATCCCCTGATGGATTAAGCCAAGACTTAATTCTTTCAAACTGATATGCCTGGAAGAAATGGCTTAAAAATGCTTGTCCTCCTGGCGTTACCACCATTAGAATAACTGCAATCGCACCAACGATGACTATTCCATATAGAGGAATTATAATCTTCCACGATATACCGGAAACTAATACTACACCACCAACAATCGCGATAAATACCAGCATAGTACCAAAGTCATTCTGCAATTTTAACAGAATTGCTACAGGTGCAAGCCAAGCAACTATTTTACCTAGCAACAACCAATCTGATTTAATTGTATGACCATATTTATCATTATGATCTTTAACTACGCGTGCCAACATCAAAATAAACGCTGGCTTCATTATTTCAGAAGGCTGAAATGTAACCGGCCCTAACTTGAACCAACTTTTTGCCCCAGTATCTGCTGCAACGCTACGATTATAGAAGAACAAAACCGCTATTAACAAGAATATTCCTATCCCAAAGAATATCGGCGCCACCTTAAATAATTGATCAGCATCAAACTGCATTACAATTACGACAATTACAATAGAAATCAGATACCATAATGCCTGCATAACCACAGCTTTAACAGGCGAACCAATATGACTTGGATCCCCTAGTGCAGCTATGTAAATACAATACAAACTGATCAAGGCCAATAGCGCTACGGGAATGATAATATTCCATGCTAATCGGTCAATTAGACTTGTTTTGTTTTCAACTTTTGCCATTAAATAATCACTACTTATATTTTATTTTTCATGCAATGTAAAGTATGAAAGTAAGTCATTGATACTGCTTTCTAGACTATTAGCAAATAATACATTGCTAGTCTTAGTCGTAGTAGCACGATAACGACCTTCAACCTTTTCGATTAAACCAATGGACTTTTTGTTAGGAATGATAACTTCCCAAGTTGGTAAATTCTTACCCTTAAGTTCATTAACTTCAATATCAATATTTTCTAACTTTTTAGACATAAATCCTCCTACTTGCTATCCGAGTGAAACTTAGATGCAATAATTTCATCTTCGTATCTCTCAGGATGTGGATTTCGAAAAACAGTAAAATTATCAGGAACTGGGTCCACCCCACCGCGTACAAATGGGTTACATCTTAGTGTACGACTAATTCCCATAATTAGTCCTAAAATTGGTCCATGTTTTTTCAAAGCATCGATCATGTAATTAGAACATGTGGGATAATACCTACAACTCGGCGGAAATAATGGTGAAATCAAAGTCTGATAAATGCGTACGATAAAAATCAAAATCTTCCGCAAGTAATCTCCTCACTTAGTGTCGTTGATGTTTTTCAATATTCTTAAGCAAAGTACCAGTTCCCAAAGCAACAGCTTCCAATGGGTGATCAGCTGTTAAAACTGGAACTTGCAAGTAATATGATATCAACTTATCAATATTCTTCAATAGTGCTCCACCACCGGTAAGCATGATACCACGATCAATGATATCAGCTGAAAGCTCAGGTGGCGTAGTTTCTAATACTTCTTTAGCCACTGCAATGATTGACATCAAACCATCTTGCAAAGCATGTTGAATCTCAGGGGCAGTAACTGTAGTTTGCTTAGGTAATCCATCAACTACGTCACGACCACGAACCTTAATTTGTTGATCTTCATCTGGTTCAAATGCACTACCGATTTCAATCTTAATTTGTTCGGCAGTTCTTGAACCGATCAATAAATTATGCTTATTTTTAATGTAGCTAATAACCGCTTGATTCATTCGATCACCAGCATAACTAAGTGACCGTGAAGTAACGATCTCACCCATTGATAAAACGGCAATATCAGTAGTACCACCACCGATATCAATAACCATATTACCTTGTGGTTTAAAAATATCAAGTCCTGCACCTACTGCAGCTACCTTAGGTTCAAAGTCAAGGTAAACTTTGCCACCGCCTGATTTTTCGGCAGCTTGAATAATTGCCTTCTGTTCAATCGAAGTAACTCCTGTAGGAGCACAGATCAAAATATTAGGCTTAGACATAAAGCCTTTTACATTTAACTTTTCAATAAAGTATGACAGCATTTCTTCTGTAATATCGAAGTTCGCAATTACGCCATTCTTCAATGGACGAATTACGCGAATATTACCTGGTGTTCTTCCCACCATTTCATATGCCTCTGAGCCAACTGCTACTACTTTATTAGTATCAGTATTAACAGCCACTACAGATGGTTCATTTAAAACTATCCCTTTTCCAGAGACATTGATTAGTACATTAGCTGTTCCTAAATCAATTCCTATATCTCGTGCCACGATAACCCTCCATAATTATTCATCGTCCATTTTACCATAAATAAATAATAGTTTCCTTTACTGTCCTTGTTTTAACACAATCTTTAGAACAAATTGCTTAATTGCATCGAAGTATCGATAAATGTAATTACAAAATTACCAACCAAAAAGCCTAAAGCAATGGCTATAAATAAATATAATAATTGTGTTTCAAACACATGACCTTTACGAATTATTTTTTCAAGTTGCACAGCTTTCATTGCCTGAAAAGACAATCCTATTGTAATCAAATAAATTACTATGCTAATAATGGCATGAACGCCTAACTGAAACATATTCTTTTCCTTTATTTAATAAAAAAGACGGATGCAAAATCTGCATTCGTCTTTTTATCTCTTTTAGTGACCTTTAGTGTTGTAAACACTAATTCTGTTCATTGCTCGTCTTAAAGCAACCTCAGCACGTTCAAGAGTACGCTCATCATGCTTTTCACGTGCTTCCTTTAGACGCTTCTCGGCTCTTTCCTTAGCGGCTTGAGCACGAGATATATCAATATTTCTGGAACGTTCAGCACTATCTGCAATAATCGTAGCTACGTTATTGGAGAATTCAATATAACCACCACTAATAGCGATATGGTCAATTCTTGAATCCATTTCACGACTACGTTTAACCTTAACTTCACTAATTACTAATGGAGTTAATAAAGGTACGTGATTATACATTATTGAACGTTCACCATCTATGGCACGCACATCAACGATGCTTCCACGATGTGAATAAATCATTCCATTAGGAGTTACAACATCTACTCTAAAAAGCTTTTCTGGATCTGCCATTGGACATCACCCTACTTTTCTAGTAATGCTTTAGCTTCTGGATCACTTGGAGTTACGCCCATTTCTTGTGCTTTCTTCAAAACATCTTCAATTGGACCAACGCCACGGAACGAATCTTCTGGTAAGTCATCAAGATGACCATCTAAGATAAGCTTAAAGCCCTTAATGGTTTCCTTAATTGGAACATATGAACCTGGAACACCAGTAAACTGTTCAGCAACAAAGAAGTTTTGTGACAAGAAGAATTGAACTTTACGTGCACGTGCAACGATCAATTTTTCTTCATCAGACAATTCATCCATACCCAAAACAGAAATAATATCTTGCAATTCATGGTAACGTTGCAAAATATGTTGTACTCGCGTAGCAACTTCATAGTGTTCTTTACCAACAACTTCTGGATCAAGAGCACTTGATGATGATTCAAGCGGGTCTACGGCTGGATAAATACCTTGTTCAACCAAACTACGTTCCAAGTTAGTAGTAGCATCCAAGTGTGCGAATGTGGTTGATGGAGCTGGGTCGGTATAGTCATCGGCTGGAACATAAACGGCTTGAATTGAAGTAATTGAACCCTTCTTAGTAGAAGTAATTCTTTCCTGCAATTGTCCCATTTCAGTTGCCAAAGTTGGCTGGTAACCAACGGCACTTGGCATACGACCAAGCAAAGCTGAAACTTCTGAACCAGCCTGAGTAAACCGGAAAATGTTGTCGATAAAGAGCAAAACATCTTGACCTTCAACATCTCTGAAATATTCAGCAAGAGTCAAACCAGTTAACGCAACACGCATTCTGGCACCAGGCGGTTCGTTCATCTGACCAAATACCATGGCAGTTTTACTTAAAACGCCTGAAGCTTTCATTTCGAAGTAAAGGTCGTTACCTTCACGAGTTCTTTCACCAACACCAGTAAATACGGAAATACCACCGTGTTCTTGAGCGATGTTGTGAATTAATTCCTGAATAATGGTAGTCTTACCAACACCGGCACCACCAAACAAACCAACTTTACCACCACGGACGTATGGTTCAAGCAAGTCGATAACCTTGATACCAGTTTCAAGGATTTCACGACTAGTAGTCAAATCTTCGTACTCAGGTGCTTCCTTATGGATGCTTTCACGAGGGTGATCCTTTGAGAATGCTGGGCCACCATCAATTGGTTGACCTAAAACGTTGAATACACGACCTAATGTATCTTCCCCAACAGGAACTGAAATTGGGCCACCAGTATCTTCAACTTTCATACCACGTCGAAGACCATCGGTAGATTCCATGGCGATCGTTCTTAAAACACCATCACCAAGCTCAACTGTAACTTCAAGAACAATACTTTCGTTCTCGGATTTAATTACACGCAAGGCATTGTTAATATTAGGTAAATTCTTATCGATTGGGAATTTTACATCGATAACTGGGCCGATTACTTGAACGATTTCACCTTCACTCAAAACATCTACCTCCTTTTCTTTATTACTCTAAGGCATTTGCACCACTGATAATTTCAGTAATTTCAGTAGTAATTTGTGCCTGTCTAGCACGATTTAATTTCGTAGTTAAATTTGAAACTAAATCCTTAGCATTATCAGTTGCACTTTGCATTGCTGTCATTGAACTAGCATGCTCTGCAGTCTTTGCATCCAAAATAGCACCATAAATGGTTGAACGCGCATACTGTGGTAACAACTTCATTAATACTCTATTAGGATCTGGTTCAATATCATATTCTAATTCTCTATGTGCTTCAGCTTCTTTAACACCAATATCTAAGTCGACAATTTGCAGCATCTTTTCAACACGAAATGCAGATGATAATGAATTTACATGGTGCGTATAACATACATAAAGTTGGTCAAACACACCGTTCAAAAACATCTTGATCGCTGTTGAAACGATTGGCAAAACTTCATCAAAAGTTGGGACATCAGAAACACCATTTTTTTCATAAACAACATTAACATTGTTCTTCTTGAAAAATTGTGCTCCAACTGAACCTACAGCCAAAACTTTAACATCATGACCTTGCGCACGTTCATCTTCAAAGATTCCCATCATGTTCTTAATAACATTACTATTATAAGAACCTACCAAACCACGATCACCACTCACTACTAAAAAGCCAGTAGACTTAATATTTTTTCGTGGTTGAATCATATCAGCAGTAATTCCTAAGCCAAATACATCGGTGTAGTCAATCTTGGCAATATTTCTCTTGTCAATTGCTACGTCTTGTTCACGTAAGCTATCTACCACTTGTGAACTAATTAAACGAGAAATGGTCTTACGAACATGATTGTTATAAATGGTATAGCCTTTATCGCGATCTTCAGTTTGGTTTAACTTTGATGCAGAAACCATTCGCATGGCTTCCGTAATCTTACCAGTTTGCTTAACTGAAGCAATCTTCTTCTTCAACTCAAGTAAAGATGCAGGCATATTCTACCTCCTATTTCTCACTTGGTGCAAAGCTCTCACTAAATTCCTCAATAGCTGCTGACAGCTTCTTGTCATCTGGTAATTTACCAGTTTCACGAATTGTCTTAAGCAAGTCAGCATGACTGCTGTCAAAGTTATCAAACAATTCGTTTTGGAAGCGACTAATGTCTTCAACTGGAATAGAATCAAGATAACCGTGAGTCAAAGCATAAAGAATCAAAACTTGTTTCTCAACTGGAATAGGATCATGAAGTGGTTGCTTCAAAACTTCAACAGTTCTTTGACCTCTGTTCAACTTAGCTTGAGTGGCTTGATCAAGATCACTACCAAATTGAGCGAAACTTTCAAGTTCACGATAAGCAGCAAGGTCAGTACGTAAAGTACCAGCAACTTTCTTCATAGCCTTAATCTGAGCGTTACCACCAACACGAGAAACTGAGTTACCAGCATCAATGGCTGGACGAGTACCAGCAAAGAACAAATCACTTTGTAAGAAAATCTGACCATCAGTAATAGAAATTACGTTGGTTGGAATATATGCAGAAATATCTCCCGCTTCAGTTTGGATAATTGGCAATGCAGTCAATGATCCACCACCAAGTTTGTCACTCAACTTAGCACTACGTTCAAGTAAACGTGAGTGTAAGTAGAAGACATCACCTGGGTAAGCTTCACGACCAGGCGGACGACGAAGAAGCAAAGAAAGTTCACGGTAAGCGACGGCTTGCTTAGATAGGTCGTCAAATACGATTAATACATCCTTGCCATTGTACATAAATTCCTCACCCATAGCAGTACCAGCATATGGTGCAATGTATAACATTGGGGCTGGTTCACTTGGGCCCGCTTCAACAACAATGGTGTAATCCATTGCTCCGAAACGCTTTAAAGTTTCTACTTGAGTTCTAACGGTTGATTCCTTTTGACCAATAGCAACATAAATACAAATTACGTCTTGGTTCTTTTGGTTAAGAATTGTATCGATGGCTAAACTAGTCTTACCAGTTTTACGGTCACCAATAATCAATTCACGCTGTCCACGACCAATTGGAACTAAGGCATCAATAGCTTTAATACCAGTTTGAAGTGGTTGGTTAACTGATTGACGGTCCATAACCCCTGGAGCTTTTTCTTCAATAGGACGTGTCTTATCAGATTTAATCTCACCTAAACCGTCAACTGGTTGACCCAATGGGTTAACTACTCTACCGATTAAGGCGTCACCAACAGGAACTGACATAATTCGACCAGTTCTTTGAACACGGTCACCTTCACGGATATTGTCAAATTGACCCAAAATGATGATACCTACATCACTAGAGTCCAAGTTTTGAGCGATACCGTATGAACCGTTATCAAATTTTAATAACTCACCGGCCAATGCATTATTAAGACCGTGAGCCCGGGCGATACCATCACCAACATAAGTTACAACACCAACTTCGTTAATGTCGAGCTTGTCGTCGTAATGTTCAAGTTGTTGCTTGATCAAGGAGCTAATTTCTTCCGCTTTAATGCTCAATGGTTTCACCTCTTTTAATTTTCATCAATTATTTGCGCACGGATCTTCTTCAGTTTATTTTTAACTGATCCATCAATCACGCGATCCTTAACTTGAAGAATCACGCCGCCTAAAATACTTGGATCAACTTTATTCTCAAGACGCACAGCATTCAAATTGTATTTCTTAGCGAAACCATCACCTAAACGCTTAAGTTGATCATCATCCAACTTCACTGCTGTAGTTGCAGTACCAGATGCGATCTTGTTTTTATCATCATAAAGTACAGCAAATTGATTAATGATATCGACCAAATATGCAAAACGATCATATTCAAGCAGTAAATTTAAAAATCCTTGTACTTCTTCTGAAAAAATTTTTTCAATAGCAGTTAAGAAATCTTTTTTATCCTTACTGTTTAAGATAGGATCACTTAAAACGCTAATAACTTGAGGAGTGGCAATTACTGCCTTTTTCAACTCCATCATTTCGTCATAAACATTATCAAGTACTTTATTATCTTGCGCATAGCCGAACAAAGCGGCACCGTAGCGTGCAGCTACTTCTTCTCTACTTAAAGCCATTAATCATCCAACTCCTTAATAAATTGGTCGACTAAATCTTTTTGGTCTTCAGCAGATAAATTCTTAGCGATTACTTTTTCAGCAATAGCTAAAGAAATATCAGCAACTTGATCACGTGCGGAATCTAATGCATCTGATTTAGCCTTAGCGGCTTCTTCATTTGCCTTCTTACGAATTGCTGCAGCATATTCATTTGCACTTGCTACGATTTCTTTGCCAGTTTTTTGCGCATTAGCTTTAGCGTCAGAGAGAATCTTTGTTGCTTCTTGTCTTGAGTTCTTCAAGGCAGCTTCACGCTCGTTAGCAAGCGTTTCAGCCTTTTTGCGATCACTTGCAGCTGAATCCAAGTCATTAATAACTTTTTGCCGCCGCTTTTCCATCATGTCTGATACTGGGCCCCAAGCAAAGTGCTTGATCAGTAACAACAAGATGGCAAAACAAATTAAATACCAGAGTGCGTTACCTAGGTAAATATGATGTGAGGCTGCAAATAATGTTTGAATAGTCATTTACTGCCCTTCTCTCTTTAATACTTAAATCCTTTAGTTTTAAAAAATTTATTAAAGGAAAAGAATCAAGAAGGCAATAACGATAGCTAAAATAGGAACGGCTTCGATCAAACCAACACCGATAAACATTGTTGCTCTTAAGTTATCTGCACTTTCAGGTTGACGAGCCATACCTTCAAGAGTTTTTGAAATAACTTTACCGTTACCCAATGCAGCAGCTAAAGCTGCTAAACCAGCTGCGATGGATGCAGCAAGGTATTTAAAAGCTTCTGACATAAATGACATAAATTTATACCTCCAAAATTTATTCTGTAGTAACCTTCTTACCAATGTAAACCATTGATAAAGTTACGAAAACATATGCCTGGATAGAGCCAATGAAGACAGAGAAACCTTGCCAAATCATGGCCAATGGAGCTGCTAGAATCAATGTAAATGGTCCACCAGCATGTGCTAGATCATTACCAATTAATGTAAGCAAAACTTCACCAGCATAAATGTTCCCATATAAACGTAATGATAAGGTCAAGAAATTGGTAAACTCTTCAACAATGTTAATTGGGAGCATAAAACCAACTGGCTGCGTATAATTCTTTAAATAGCCGCCAACACCAAATCTTTGTACGCCAAATGTGAACGATAGAAGCAAGGTCATCATTGCAAACGACATTGTCGCTACTGGATCAGCAGTTGGTGACTTGATAAAGACCCAATCATCAACTTTGACTTCCATGAACATACCCAATTGGTTCATGAACCAAATGAAAAGAAATAAAACAAATGCATATAAAGATAGGTGTTTTTGCGCATCTACATCACTAACGTTATCTTTAACGATACCATTAATAAAATCTAGTAAATATTCAAAAACATTTTGTCTTTTATTAGGTTTCATTTCAACTTTTCTTGCAAGCCAAAGGCAGATAAGAAAAACTGCTAAAGCCATTAGCGTTGAACCGATGATCCCAGTAAGATCAAAATTCAAACCCATGAATTTAAAAACAAATGATTTCTCCATTACTTCGTGACCTCCCTTCTCGTGTTGAATTAAACTCGAACACTTAAATCATCTTAACACCAAAAAAGTCCTTTGTGTAATATGTAAGCGTATTCTAATGAATATTTTTTTACGAAAAGGGAATTACTTAGTTCCGAATAATCTGTCACCAGCATCACCCAAGCCTGGGAAGATGTAGCCATTATCCATCAACTTTTCATCTTCAGCAGCTGCGTAAATATCAACATCTGGGTTAGCTTCTTGAACAGCCTTAATTCCTTCTGGAGCTGCTACTAAAACTGCCAAATTGATCTCTTTAACGCCGCGCTTCTTCAATGCAGCAATGGCATCATTTGCTGAGCCACCAGTTGCAAGCATTGGATCAACAACCAAGCAATCACGTTCAGCAATATCCTTTGGAGCCTTGAAGAAGTATTCATGTGGCTTCAAAGTCTTTTCATCACGATACATACCAATGACCGCAATTTTAGCTGATGGTACCATGTCAAGAACACCGTTAAGCATTCCGATACCTGCACGCAAAATTGGCACAATTGTCAATTTCTTACCAGCAATTTCCTTTTGGACAGTTTTACCCATTGGTGTTTCAATTTCAACATCCTTAAGTGGTAAATCTCTCGTAATTTCATAGGTCATTAATCCACCAATTTCGCCAACAATTCTACGAAATTCATTTGAACCTGTGTCCTTACGACGAATGATAGTTAACTTGTGTTGAATCAATGGGTGATCCAAAACTACGAACTTTCCCATATATGCCTCCTATAACAAATAATCTGATCATAAATATTTTAATCAAAAACGCAAAGGGTTTAAACCCCTTTGCGTTTTATTTTTTATTTATTAAGATGATGACCGCCAGCAGCTTTGTTCAAACGATTCATATAAGCCAAACTTTCTTCGCCTTCATCGAAGCCTTGAACATAAATAGTTTCAATATCGTCTTTATCATCAAAGTAACGTAATGCACCAAACAAATTATGATCGGCATCAATTAAATTTTTACCTAGGTCAAATTTATTTTCTTCAGGTAAATTAATTTGATCTAAAACCGAACCTAACGCAGCGACACCTGTTTTATCATTAAAATCAATTTTGCCAAAATCAGCAGGATCATCTACTACAACAACGGGTTCGCTTGGAGCATAGTGTCTGTACTTCATTCCTGGAGCTTTAGGTACATCTTTATCTGCGACCTTACCAGTATTAATCAAAACTTTTTCACCGAGGACCTCGCTAAGTTCTTCTGGCGTAATCTCACCAGGACGAAGGACAATAGGAGTTTTGACGGATAAATCAATAATAGTTGACTCAAGACCAAAACGAGTTGGACCACCATCAATAATGCCTGCAATCTTGTCCTTTAAATCATGATAAACGTGCTCAGCAGTGGTTGGACTTGGCTTAGTTGAAATATTGGCAGATGGGCCTACAATTGGATAACCTAATTTAGCAATTAAATCATGGGTCAATTGATCATCAGGACAACGAAAAGCCACTGTATCAAGTCCACCTGTAACGGCATCAGGAAGCGTACCAGGCTTAACAAATAAGAGTAAAGTCAAAGGACCTGGACAGAAGTGCTTGATTAATTTTTTAGCTCTTTCAGGCACTTCTTTGGCATAGCGCTCCATCATTTTTTCATCAGAAACAGTAACAATCAAAGGATTATCGCTAGGACGTCCTTTAGCAGCATAAACACCTTTAACAGACTTTTCTTTAGTTGCGATTGCACCCAATCCATAAACCGTTTCAGTTGGAAATGCTACAAGTTCTCCTTCAGCTAATAATTTAACAGCTTCATCAATTTGATCTTTTTTAAAAATCTTGGTTTCCATAATTTTTATTTTTGCCACCTTCCATGAACCATGCGTGGCTTGCCGGCCATGTCTTTTCTAAATTCAATATCAAAATCAGGCAGTTCTTTAGCAAATAGTTCTTTCAATTGATCTTCTTCGCTAAAACCAAATTCTAAGAAGAATTCACCATGACTATTTAAGTGATCACGAACCTGCTTAGCAAATTTTTTATAAAAATCTAAACCATCATTGCCTGCAAAAAGGGCCTCTTTAGGTTCATTTTGCAAGACATTTTCATCCATTTCTTTTTTCTCGGTTGTCTTAATATATGGCGGATTAGAAATAATCTTGTCAAACTTTTCCAAACCAATTAAGACATTTGCCTTACGCGTTACTACATCAAGATCATAAGTCAAGAAATTCTCTTCACTAGTTCTTAATGCGGCATCAGTAATGTCACTAGCATAAAGAGTTAAATCTTTAATCCCTTTTTTCTCGGCTTCTTTAGCAAGGGCAACCGTAATGCATCCCGAACCAGTACCTAAATCAAGCACCTTATCGCCACTCTTCAACGACTTAAGCGTCCATTCCACGAGTTCTTCAGTTTCAAAGCGTGGAATTAAGACCCCACGCTGCACCATGATTTTATATCCAAAAAACCAGGCATAACCCAAAATATATTGGGGAGAAACGCCCTTGGCTAGCTTTTTAATATCTTTATTTGCTTGCTTTAACTGATCGTCAGATAAAACCATGTCTTGTTTTAACTCAAATTCACTTGGAGTCAAATTAAGACGCTCAGCCAAAACATAGTCAATATCTTCAGGGCAAGCATTTTCAGCAGTTTCGCCTGCCTTAATTCTAATTTCTTTTAAAGTCTTAGGCATTTTGATCAGCCAACTCCTCTAATTGCTTAGTTTGGTTATAAAGAATCAATGCATCGATAATTTCGTCAAGTTCCCCGTTCATTACACGGTCAAGCTTATTGATAGTCAAGCCAATACGGTGATCAGTAACACGGTTTTGAGGATAGTTGTAAGTTCTGATTCTTTCTGAACGGTCCCCAGTACCAATAGCATTCTTACGTTTAGCATCATATTTAGCTTGGTTTTGACTTTCATAGTAGTCATAAACACGAGACTTCAAAATTTGCATAGCTTTTTCACGGTTTTGTTGCTGACTACGTTGATCCTGCATAGCAACTACGATACCAGTTGGCAAGTGAGTCATACGAACGGCACTAGAAGTCTTGTTAATGTGCTGACCACCGGCACCACTTGAACGATAAACATCAACACGAATATCCTTTGGATCAATATCAATATCTACTTGTTCATATTCAGGCATAACGGCAACAGTTGCAGTTGAAGTATGAACACGACCCTGAGATTCAGTTACTGGGATACGTTGAACACGGTGAGCACCATTTTCATACTTTAATTTTGAATAAACCTTGTCTCCAGTGATCATAATGGCAACACGCTTATAACCACCAACTTCAGTTGGTTCTGAATCAATCATTGAAACTTTCCAGTTTTGACGTTCAGCGTATTTTTCATACATTCTAAGCAAATCACCAGCAAAAAGTGAAGCTTCATCACCACCAGCTGCACCACGGATTTCCATGATGATGTCTTTATCATCATTAGGATCCTTAGGCAACATCAAAATTTTAATTTGATCTTCAAGTTCAGGAATTTCTTTTTCAATCTCAGCATTTTCTTCTTTAGCCATTTCGATTAAATCAGAATCCGTTTCATTGGCAATAATTTCTTTATTGTCAGCGATTTCTTTTTTGTCTTCTTTATATTTCTTGTACTTTTGTACAACTTCACGCAAATCGGCTTCTTCTTTAGAAATTTCCATGTAACGCTTAGTATCATTAATAACTTCAGGGTCTGCCATCATTTCTTGAAGTTCTTCATAATGAGCTACTAAGCCCTCTAATTGAGCCATCACTTTATCCATAAATTAAAAGTCCTCTCTATCTCTGAATACCTGGGTGAAAATAATGATAACGACAAACTGGATAGTAACTTTCATCGCCACCAATTTGCACTTGTTCACCTTCATATACAGGTTTGCCATTATTAACCCTTAAATTCATCGTTGCTTTATGACCACAATAATGACAAATAGTTTTCATCTCTTCTATTTTATCAGCAAAAATCAATAAATTTTCACTGCCTTCAAATAAATGATTCTGAAAATCATTTTTTAAGCCAAATGCCATCACTGGAATATTAAATTCATCTACAATTTTGGCACATTCTAAAACATGATGTCTTTTCAAAAATTGTGCTTCATCAATTAAGACACAAGCCAATTTTCCTTTTCCATCAGCTAAATCATGGCTATTCATTTTTTCAATGTATGTATATAAATTCATATCCGCAGTAATTGGAATTGCCTTACGATGAAGTCCAATTCTAGAAGCAACCGTACCAACACCACTACGATTATCAAGTCCACTTGTCATTAAAGCAATTTTTCGCCCTTGTGCCTCATAATTGTGAGCCACTTTTAGAATTTCTATTGTTTTACCACTACTCATTGCACCATAACGAAAAAATAATTGCGACATTCCGGGCCCCTCCCTTTTACTTAAAAGTATTCGCCTAACATAGTATAGAGGAAAAAATAAATTTGTGTAGCTAAATGAACGGTAAAACCTCGTTTTCATTCCTGCTCTATGCTAAACTAAAACATAGTTTTAAAGTGAGGGATTATAATATGAGTTTTAAATCAGGAATCGCCAAAGTTGCGGGAAAGTCTAGTTACTGGTTTTTACATAACGTTTTAAAAGGTGGTACTAGTTTCCCTGGCAAGTTTGCTATGAAAATTGATCCAAACGTTCTTAATTCTTTAGCCCAAGGCTATGAAACCGTAATAGTTACGGGAACCAATGGGAAAACCATGACTACTGCTTTAATAGTTGAAGCCCTAAAGAAAAAATATGGTGATGTTTTAACTAATCCATCTGGTTCAAACATGCAACAAGGGATTGTAACAGCTTTTTTAGCTCATAAACATAAGCGTGTTAAGCGAAAGATCGCGGTGCTAGAAGTTGATGAAGCTAACGTAAAGATGGTAACCAAATTGCTTCATCCTAGCGTATTTGTTTTGACAAATATTTTTCGTGATCAGATGGATCGCTATGGTGAAATTTATACAACTTACGACAAAATCGTCGATGGTATCAAATTAGCACCTGATGCAACTATTATTGCTAACGGCGATGCAAGCATCTTTTCATCAGTTGAGCTTCCTAATAAGAAAATTTTCTACGGTTTTAAATTACCTAATGACAAGCCAGAAAATGATTTTAAGGCTCCTGTTAACACTGATGGCGTGCTTTGCCCTAAATGTGATCACATTTTGCACTACCATAGCAGGATCTATGCTAACTTAGGTGATTTCTTCTGTCCTAACTGCGGATATCACCGTCCTGACTTGACTTTTACAGTCAATAATATTCTTGAACAAACGCCTAATAGTTTGAAATTCCAAATGGGCAACAAGGATTACTCTATTAACATCGGTGGTACTTATAATATTTATAATGCCTTAGCTGCTTATTCAGTAGCTCGTCATTTCGGTTTAACTGAAGCTGAAGTCGCTCAAGCATTTGCTGAAAATAAGCGTATTTTTGGACGTCAAGAATTAATCCATTACGGTAATAGAGATATTGATTTAATCTTGGTCAAAAACCCTGTTGGTCTGGATGAAGTATTGCACATGCTCAATACTGAAAAAGATGACTACTCTTTAGTTGCCTTATTAAATGCCAACCACGCCGATGGTATTGATACCTCATGGATTTGGGATGCTGACTTCGAAGGGCTAAATAAAGACAAGATCAAAAAGATTCTTGTCGGCAGTCAGCGCTGGCATGACATGGGCTTCAGATTAGAGATTGCCGGTTTTGATCCAGGTACTATGAGTACTAATCCTGATTATGACAGTTTGATTGAAGAAATTAAAAAGTTGCCAACTAAGAAGGTCTATATCCTTTCTACTTACACAGCAATGCTTGCACTTAGAAGGAAGATGGCAGAAAAGAAAATTATTAAAGCTGGTATGTAATGTTAAAGATTCACGCAAAGTGAATCTTTGTTATTTTAGGCAAAACAAAAAGGTTTAAGCTGCTCTTAGCTTAAACCTTTATTACTATTGAGATATTGGGGCTCGAACCCAAACATCCAGGAACCAGAATCCTGTGCCTTACCAATTTGGCTATATCTCAATGAATCACCCGTACGAGAATTGAACTCATAACTCCACCTTGAGAGGGTGGCGTCTTAACCATTTGACCAACGGGCGAATCAACATTAATAATTATGCTTTTTTCTTCTATGCTTGTCAAGTCATTTTGTCTATAATAATTTAGTGGATGGTGAAAAATGATCGACTATAATAAAACACAACATTTAATTGAATCAATGGTCTTGGAACGAGTAGTACCAGGCGTTAACTACACTTTTATTAAAGATAAACAAATCTTCACTTCAACAACAGGATTTGCTAGCATCTACCCTACTGTTACTCAACTTAGCCCATTTGCGGAATATGATTTGGCCAGCTTGACCAAGGTCTTAGCCACCAAAAATGTGCTTTTAAAGCTGTATGATCAAGGCAAGCTTAACTTTACTGAACCTTTACAAGAGTTTATTCCTGAGTTCAAGGATTCACGTATTCGCCTTTATCACTTGCTAACTCATACCAGCGGCATCCGCGGTTGGATTCCACATCGTGATGAATTAAATCATGACGAATTATTAAAAGCAATTATTAATCTTCCTGTGACAGGCGAATTCGAACATAAAATGCGTTATGCCGACACCAATTTTATTTTGCTAGGCTTAGTCATTAAAAAGATTTTCAATCGGCCTGTACAAGAAGTTGCTACAACTGAGGTATTCAATCAAATGCCGCTAGCTCATACTACGTTTTCACCTAAAAAAGAAGCCTGTGTACCAACTGCAATTGTTAACGGCCACGTATTGCAAGGAGTACCTCATGATCCTAAGGCAAGACAATTAAGAGCTGATTGTGGATCTGCTGGCCTTTTTTCAACCATGCAAGATCTAATTACCTTTAGTCAAGGCTATCTTGGATTAAAAAAAGATGTACTCCCTTACAGTCAAAAAACGGTCAGTCTGCTTTTTGACAACAAAAATCCAGCTGGAGTAAAGCCTCGTTCTTGGGGCTGGGATCTACGCTTTGACCCTAAAAATCATTATCCGATTATCTTACATACTGGTTTCACCGGTACATTAATGATTTTGGATCGCATTAAACGATCAGGTTTAATTCTGTTGACTAATCGAATTCATCCTACTGGACATAATACAATCTTTCTTGCAATGCGAGAAAAAATCATCCGTAGCTTTTTAAAAGAAAATAGCAAAGCATAAGAAAAAAGGACGACTGTGTATCAGCCGTCCTTTTTATCTCTCACTAAATTTCATCATCCGTCTATATTATAACTTATTTTAAAGTAATTGTCTTAATTAATTATTATTTTCCGTTTTAAACATTTTCCAGTCACTAAAAAGAATAATTAAACTAATAA
>NZ_GG700752.1:739476-745296 GCF_000160855.1 Lactobacillus helveticus DSM 20075 = CGMCC 1.1877 | reverse complement strand
AATGTAAAAATAAATGCTGCCTAACTGCCTTGAGCAGTACCCAAAGAATAAGAAACGGCAGGCTTTTTTTGCCAAATCGCTATAATTGCTGCTAAGACAGTTGTTCCAATTGAACCTGCTAATTGTTGACTAGTTTGGCACACAATGACCCATTTTCTACTTTAAGAGACTCTGCCAAAGTATTACTAAAGGACATTCTGTGCCCCATCATCATAATGCCGTAAAAAATGACGATCATTAATACGTTTAAATTCAAGCCAAAAATCATGAATAGTAAGCATTCTAGCATCATTAGACTACCGCCTAAATAAAGCGGTGATTTAGCACCCCTTTATCATATAAGCTACCAAGGTAAGGATTAAGCAAACCTGCAATAATGCTACCAGGAAGCAAAATTAATCCACCTACTAAAGAATTTTGATGACTAACAATTTGAACATAATTTGGTAATACAAAGCTAATGCCGATATTGTTAAATTACAAAAGGAAATATGCTAAAGCGCCCCATACAAAAGCATTTTGTTTAAAAACGGCTAGATCAAGCAACTTCTTAGTTGATCTTTGAGACAGCTTAATAAAAAGCCAAATTAAAACAGCTGTTGCCACTAACAAAAGCCAAAATAGTGGGTTAGTGATTCCTTTACTAATTTGATTAACACCTACAGTCAGAGTAATAAAGACGCCAGCTAAAACTACAAATGCTAGCCAATCAAAATTGATTTTAACTTGTTCATGATATTTGCCAATCACCAAAATAACTGCAATGAAAACAACCAAGGCAATGATAGTTGCAAAAATAAAAATCCAACGCCAAGATAAATAAAAATTAGTAATCCCACCAAAAGCAGGTTCCAAAGTAGTTGCCATGGCAACTACTAAACCAGCAATTCCCATATAAACGCCCCATTTAGCATGTGGAATAATTTCAGTGACTAAATTAAACATTAACGGCGTACTGATTCCTGCACCTAATGCTGAAATCAAACGTCCTAAAAGCAAAATCAAGAAATTAGGTACTAACGCACTAATTACGCTACCGACCATAAAGCCAACACATGCTACAGTAAACAATTGCTTAGCTGTAAATCGTTCATTTAAATACGATGAACAGATCATAATAATTGCAATCGTTAAAAGATAACCTGTAGTAGTCCATTGAACAGTATCTAAGGCAACATTGAACTGCTTCATCATCGTAGGAAAAGTTACGTTTAGACTTGTTTCAGTCAGAATTCCCACAAATGACATAAATACTGCTGATAAAACAGCCAAAATATTTTTTTCTTTTATACAAATCCCTAATTTAATATTCCAAACAAAAAGAGTAGAAAACTTAAAAAAAGTTTCTACTCTTTCTTTAATTAGCTAATGCTAACTATATTCAACCGCATACTATCAAATATGCTGAGTAAAATTAATTATTTAAGACGCTTAGTTAAGTCGTCGTGTAAGTTTTCATAACCTGGCTTGTTAAGAAGACCAAACATGTTACGCTTGTATTCTTCAACACCTGGTTGGTTGAATGGGTTAATGCCGTTCAAGTAACCTGAAATAGCAATGGCTAATTCGAAGAAGTAGATCATGTAACCAAGAGTATGTTCAGTTTGATCTGGAATGTTAACAGTCATAACTGGTACGCCACCGTCAGTGTGAGCTAAAACAACACCTTCGTAAGCACGGTCGTTTACGTAATTCAAGCTCTTGCCTTCCAAGAAGTTAAGTTGATCCAAGTTCTTTTCATCGCCAGGAATCTTAACATCGTGACGTGGGTTTTCAACACGGATAACAGTTTCGAATAAGTTACGAAGGCCTTCTTGAATGTATTGACCAAGTGAGTGTAAGTCAGTAGTGAAGTTAGCACTTGATGGCCAAATACCCTTGTTATCCTTACCTTCTGATTCACCCATCAATTGCTTGCACCATTCACCAAACATTCTAAGGCTTGGTTCATAGTTTTCAACAATTTCAGTAGTGTAACCCTTGCGGTAAAGAATGTTACGAAGAGCAGCATATTGATATGGTGAGTTCTTGTGAACATCAGTATCAGTGTAATCTGCACGAGCATCTGCAGCACCCTTCATCAATGCATCAATGTCAGCACCTGCAGCTGCAATTGGAAGTAAACCAACAGCAGTAAGAACACTGTAACGACCACCAATATCATCTGGAACTACAAATTCTTCGTAACCTTCTGCATCAGCTTCAGTCTTCAAAGCACCCTTTTGACGGTCAGTAGTTGCGTAAATACGCTTAGCAGCTTCTTCCTTGCCGTACTTCTTGATTAACTTATCCTTGAAGATTCTGAATGCTACTGATGGTTCAGTAGTAGTACCTGACTTAGAAATTACGTTAATACTGAAGTCCTTGTCGCCTAACCATTCAATCAAGTCATAAAGGTATGAACCTGAAAGTGAGTTACCACAGAAGACTACAATTGGCATATCTGTCTTTTCTTTGCCGTAGAAGTTGCTGTTCAACAATTCAATTGCAGCTTGAGCACCTAAGTATGAACCACCGATACCGATACAAATTAAAACTTCTGAATCGCCTTGGATCTTCTTAGCGGCCTTCTTGATACGTGCAAATTCGTCTTTGTCGTAATCTACTGGTAAGTCAAGCCAACCACGGAAGTCACTACCAGCACCAGTACCATCACGGAGTTCAGTGTTAGCAGCATTTACCATAGCTTGCATTTCGCCTAATTCATTTTCATGAACAAATGGGGTTAATTTACTACTATCAAAATTAATTAAACTCATAAATCTGCTTCCTAACTATTATAAAAATTCCACATCCTTATTTTAACAATCTTATTTACCGAATACCAGTATCAATTACAAACGCATACATAATTTTTTGAAAAAGAGATAAATCAAATAGCCCAGGATCGCACCACACGTATTAAAGAAGACATCATCAATATCGCTCACACCAGTTGCCAATAAAAATTGCAAGGTTTCGATAAAAATTGAAAATAGCATCCCTATCACAATAGTTTTAAAAAACGATTGCTTTTTTGAAAAAACAATTGGAAACAATATTCCAAACGGCACAAAACACATAATATTGCCAAATGAATTGTAAAAGAAATCCAATCTACTCGGTGCATAAACTAGTTTCCACGTTTCTTTCATAAAAACTAAATTGACATCACTTAACGGTCTATTAAAATTAAACGCTAGTTGCCATGGAAAATAAGTATCTCTGAATGTGGTCAACATTAAAATCAAAATCAAATAAAATGCAAAAATCCAAACACTAATTTCTGATTTGATTGATCTTCTCCTTCTAACAAAAAGAAGCCAGATCAATCGCAAAACCGCAAAAATCAAAAAGTAAAAGAAAGTCTTATCTAGTGCCAAAAAAGTTAATTTTACTAATGCAAAATGATTAATACTAGTTGCGTAACGCTCTGCTAATAAATTATAAAGTGGGCCGAAAAATAGCATGCTTTGCCTCTTTCTAAATTATTCCTTCTAGATTATAGCCATTTTTTCAAAAGCTAATTATTAAAAAATGCATAACTATTGATAAATCGTTGTTTTAAGCAGAATGAACCTTTAAAATTAAAAGATGTTAAAGGAGAAAAATATGAAAAAGAAAATTAGCAACTTTATTCAAACAAGGACAGGATTTCTAGTCCTCTTAGTATTTTGTTTTTGGATAAAATACATTTTTGCCGCTTATTTCGACTTTAATTTAGGTTTATCAGACCCTTACCAACACATTATCATGTGGCTCAGTTCAATTGGAACAGCGGTCATTTTGATTAGTATTGGTTTTTATATCCCTAAACCTATTATTTCCTATATCGCCATGTTAATCATAGATTTTGCAAATACTGCTTTATTATTTGCAAACATCATATACTATCGGCAATTCACTGATTTTTTAACCATTAAAACAATGATTAATGCTGGTAAGGTTTCTCAGGGATTAGGCAAAAGTACCGTCGCATTACTCCACCCTAGTGACATCTTAATTTGGATTGATCTTATCGTTATCATCATTCTTTTGGTTATTCATAAAATACGAATCGATCAAAAATCATATGGGCTTTCAATGCCTATTGCTATCACTTCGGTTGGTGCATTAATTACCACTTTAAACATCTTTTTGGCTGAAACTTCTCGTCCACGTCTTTTAAGAAATACCTTTGATCGTTCTTATGTCGTGAAATACTTAGGTATTGATGCTTTTACTGCTTACGATGGTTTTAAAAGTGCAAAGAACGTGCAGGTAACCAAAAACGCCAATGCCTCAGATTTAAATGACATTTTAAACTTTACTAAAAAGATTTATGCTGCTCCTTCCTCTGCGGACTTTGGTGTCGAAAAAAATAAAAATGTTATTGTCATTCACTTAGAGAGTTTCCAACAATTTTTGATCAATCTCAAAGTTAATGGTAAAGAAGTTACGCCATTTTTAAATTCGCTTTATCGAAATAAACATACTTTAAGCTTTGACAATTTTTATCATCAAGTTGGCTTAGGTAGGACCAGTGATGCTGAAAACATGCTAGAAACTAGCACTTATGGAATTACTGATGGCTCGCTTTTCACCTCATTAGGATCTGAAAACACATTTCAGGCGGCTCCACAAATTCTGCGTCAAGACGGCTATACTTCTGCTGTTTTCCACGGCAATGTTGGTACTTTTTGGAACAGAAATGATGTCTATAAAAACATGGGCTATAACTATTTCTTCGATAAAAATTATTACAGCTCACAGACTAAAGACAGTAGCGGCTATGGTCTAAAAGACAAGCTTCTATTTGCAGAAAGCATTAAATATTTAGAGCAAATGCAGCAGCCATTTTATGCAAAATTCATTACTGTTACTAACCACATTCCATTTGAACTCGATAAAGAAGATCGTGACCCTAACTTCCAAACCACTAAAACGCGCGATCAGACTATCAATAATTATTTCGAAACTGCACATTATTTAGATGAAGCAGTTCACGAATTCTTTAATTATTTAAAAGCATCTGGTCTTTACAAAAATAGTATGATTGTAATTTATGGCGATCACTATGGATTAAGCAATTCCGAAAATGAGACTCTGGCTCCTATCATTAATGAGAGTGCAGACACTTGGAATACTTATAACAACGTACAGATGCAGCGTGTTCCCTTTATGATTCATGCCAATAATTTAAAAGGAAAAATCAGCCACGAAATTGCTGGTGAAATCGATGTTCTACCAACTTTGCTTCACTTACTTGGCATTAATAATAAAGGCTATGTCCAATTTGGTAACGATATGCTTTCCCCACACAGACAAAATTGGATCGTCCTTAGAAATGGTACCATTATTAGTTCCAAGTACATTATTGTTGGAGACAAAGGAATAAAAGGAACGGTTTATAACCGAATCAATGGTAGACAAATTATTAACTTTAGCCCACAAGAAAAGAAAGAAATTACTACTTTAGCCAAGAAAGCTAAAGATTCTCTTCATTACTCTGATCTGCTAAACAATCATAACCTACTGAGATTTTACACCCCGGCCGGCTTTGTACCAGTTGATCCGACTCAGTTTAACTACTCTGACAATTATCAAAAGATGATCGCAATCAGACAAGATCTTGCAGACAGTTCTACTTCACTTTACAGTCGAAATCATAATCGTTCTACAACTAAGCTTTATAAAACAGATGCTTCTAAACTGCACAATCGTGAAAAAGATATCACCAAAGTGCCAGAAGAAGTACTGAAAAAACCAGTTAACAGATCAAGATGATAAAGACAAAAATAGTAAAAAATAGATAATATTAAAAGGCATTCAGCTGACTACCAATAGCAGCTGAATGCCTTC
>NZ_GG700752.1:734980-738628 GCF_000160855.1 Lactobacillus helveticus DSM 20075 = CGMCC 1.1877 | reverse complement strand
TTGATCTTTACTTATGAATTGTTCATAGCCCTTGTCATAAAAGATAATTGTAAAGGTAGAACCTTTGCCAGGCTCAGAATCTACTTTTACTTTTCCACCATGTTGCTTAATCAATGAAGAAACGATAGCTAAACCTAAACCAGATTCGCCTGTTCCCATTCGTGCCCTTGATGGATCAGCTTTGAAGAAACGCTCAAAGATATATTTGGTCTGGTCTTTACTCATGCCAATTCCATTATCCTTTACGAATATCTCACTCGCATGTTCTAATCTTTTACCAGAGATTTCAATTTGTCCATCATGAGTAAACTGAATGGCATTCTGAACCAAGTTAACCATCACTTGAGTAAAGCGATCACGATCAGCATAAATTGGCAATTTTTCTGGACCAGTAACACTGATTTCATCATTAGCTTTTCCAGCATTCTGTTTTAATTGAGATTTTAGATCACGTAAAATTGGCATTGCATCAAAATCAGTCTTAATCAACATGATTTGATTATTGCGAATTTTTTCATAATCCAAATTTTCATTAACCAATCTAACTAAGCGCTTGGTTTCTCGCTGCATCAAATCAATCGATTTAGGTTTAGACTCTTCTGGAATTGCATCATATTGCAGCCCTTCCAAAATACCATTAATAGTAGTCAAAGGCGTGCGCATTTCATGAGCCGCATCAGCCATAAACTGATCACGCCGGTTTTCCTGCGCCCTAACCTCTTCGTTTGATTGCTTGAGTGCTTTAACCATTTTATTAAAGTTTTCCGCAAGTTGATCAATTTCATCACTATCTTTATGAGCAATCTGAACATTGAAGTTCCCTAACGCAACTTTTTGCGTTGCTCTAGATAAACGTTTAATTCGTTTGGTTGAGTAATACGAAATAATAAAACTAAGAATTAAACCAACGGCTACGGTAACTAACAAAGCTCGCAATAAATTGCGTTTTGACATATAAATTGGTCGCTCAACATGTGTTACCTTAGAACTAATCCAAGCTACACCGACCAAATTTTTCCCATTCCTCCATGGAACTAAGACACCAGTATATGCATCCTTAGTAGAACCGATTGGCGAATGCTCCGCATGATTATTTTGAATACGAATTTCCTGTCCATTTTTTAATGTAGAAAAAATCTTGTCGGATAATTGTACCTTAGCATTTACCCGAGGATAAATTTGCATATTTTGATCATTAAAAATACGTAAATGAACATCATCCCCACGCAAGACAAACTCTAATTGGTTTAGAAAATTGTCATTTAGTAACGCCGTACCATTTTTTTCATCTGTCTCGGCTAGTTCTCCTAATGAATTAGCATAGCTTTCCATACGTTGATAATTTTGCATATAAGCCTGATTGCGAGCATATCCGATTTCTGAATAACCAATAATAGAAATCGTAGTCACAATAATCAGGAGAAATCCGAGCATGTTTTGATAAATTAATTTCATTATTTGACCTGCGAATCGTCAAACTTATAGCCAACGCCCCAGACTGTTTGGATAACCTTGGCACCAACTTTTTCTAGTTTTTGGCGCAATTTTTTAATATGGGCGTCAACAGTTCGTTCTTCACCATAATACTCATATCCCCAGACCAGATCTAATAATTGATCACGCGAAAAGACTTGCTTAGGCTTTTGCGCCATTGTATATAACAAATCAAATTCCTTCGGCGTTAAATCAACAACTAGTTGGTCATCAAATAAAACTTCTCGTCTATCCTTAGAAATCTTTAGATGAGCAGTCTGAATTTCATATTCTTGATTATTATTTTCTTGTGTTTGAACGTCTTCTTCCATCATCACGCGACGATGAAGTGCCTTGATGCGGGCAATTAAGGCGATTGGACTAAATGGCTTAGTCACATACTCATCAGCACCAATTCCTAATCCTAGAACTTGATCTGATTCACTGCCCCTAGCAGTAAGCATAATAATCGGAACAGTAGGAGAAATAGCTCTTACTTCCTTAGCAACTTGAATACCATCTTTTTTAGGCAAATTCAAATCTAATGTAATCAAATCATACTTATCTGCATTTTCTTTAAACATATCGACGGCTTCGACACCGTCGACAGCGATATCTTGCTGCCAACCTTCTTTTTTGAAAAACATTCCCATCATTTCAGCAACGGAATTATCATCTTCAACCATTAAGATTCTCAAACTCATTATCAATCCCTAAATCCTTTTGTTCTTTGACGTTTTACTTGATCAGGATCGACATAGTCATGTGGCAATTCATGTAGTTCACTGAGAAAAGATTTGAGACTTTTTTCAGTAAAGACAATTGGCAATAAGATAAATAAATAAAAAGTTAATAGCCAAATGAGAAAATAGCGATCCCAATTCAAATAGTGAATAATTACACCTATTGCGACTTGAATTAAGCCGAATAAAATACAATATAAGCTTGCCCTTCTTTGAGCAAACTTAAAACTAGCCTTGTTAACTTGCGCTAGATAAGATAAATAGCCATAAATCCGATTAGGCTTTTTGGCTGGTGAAATCAACCAAATAATTCCAATCACTGCCATTATTGAACCACAAGCGACATAGATCACAATTTCTCACTCCTAAATCTGATAAAATAAACGGTTATTCCTCACCAGGTGCAGATATAACTATTCTCATTTTACCAGTGAAAGTGAATTTCTTCATCTCATTTGGAATAATTAAATTAGTTCCCAACTTCAAATTATATGTTTTGCCATCAGCTTCGAGTTTTCCTTCGCCTTTAATGACTGAAACTAAAAGATATGGGTGATTCTTTAACCCTGTCTTCCAAGTGCCATCAAGATCGATTTGCCATAAGTAAAAGTGTGGAGAAATTGGTGGTTCTACCAAAGTCTTAATTTCCGCATCTTGGTCCTTATTAGTCTTAATATCAAGCTTAGGATCAACGTGAGGCACAGTAGTTACATCAATTGATTTTTGTGTATGAAGTTCACGCTTTTTGCCGGTCTTCTTGTCTACTCGATCATAATCATAAAGACGGTAAGTTACGTCACTGGATTGTTGGGTTTCAATTACCAAACACCCTTTAGTTAAGGCATGAATTGTACCTGCAGGAACGTAGAAGAAGTCGCCAGCCTTAACCGGAACTTTTCTAAGCAATTTGTCCCATTCACCCTTATGGATCATGTCAGCTAGTTCTTCACGAGTCTTAGCATGGTGACCATAAATGATGTAGGCACCTGGGTCTGCTTGCATGACATACCAGCTTTCGGTCTTGCCTGAATCATTTTCTACTTTTCTAGCATAATCATCATCTGGGTGCACTTGCACTGACAAGTTATCGTTTGCATCCAAAAACTTAACCAAAAGTGGAAATTCCTTAGCTTTAGGATTGCCAAATAATTCTGGATGCTTTAAATAAACATCTCTTAATGACATGCCTTTAAGTGGTCCTTCAGTCACTACTGAAGCATCATCCTTATAACCGGAAATAATCCATGCTTCGCCTACTTTTCCTTCTGGAATATCGTAGTGAAAAATATCATCTAATTTGCGTCCGCCCCAAATCTTTGGTCTAAAATAGGGGGTTAAAAATAATGGTTCCATTTAAATCACCTCATATAAAGTATATACTTTGAGATAATAAAAATGAAACCCTTTTCTTGATTATATATCTACTTTTTAG
>NZ_GG700752.1:723822-734040 GCF_000160855.1 Lactobacillus helveticus DSM 20075 = CGMCC 1.1877 | reverse complement strand
ACTTTTTAGTTTACATGTAAACCTATTTGCTATACTTACGAATCCCTTCAGCCAATCGATTTATCCCATCTTTCACCATTGCTAATGGACAAGCCAGATTTATCCGGATGAAATCTTGACCGTTGCCACGATAAACACTACCGGCCGAAACAATTAAACCTGTTTCTTTTCTAAGAAACTCTACTAATTCTGCAGAGTTATTGGCTACTTTTTGGACATTGATCCACATTAGATAAGTAGCATCCCCAGAGATAACTCTTATTTCAGGAATATTTTCTTGAATGAAATGACTGACATAAGCGAAATTTTCATTTAATTGCTGCTTTAATGCTTTCAGCCAACCATGACCTTCTTCGTATGCCGCGATCGTGGCTAGAATGGCCAACAGATTAGGTTCAGCTACCTCATCACTATTTAAGCCGCGATTGACAATGTTGCGCAAATTTTCATCAGGAACAATTGCTGTTGCAGCATGAAGTGCAGCTACATTAAAAGTTTTACTTGGTGAAACTAAAAAAAATCACATTGCTCTTAGCTTCAATTGAAAATGCTGGAGTGTAACCCTGCCCCTTTCTAACTAAATCGTCATGAATTTCATCTGAAAGCAAAACGACATGATGTTTTTGACATAATTGTGCAACTCTTTGCACTTCTGCCTTAGTCCACACTTTACCAATAGGATTATGAGGATTACAAAAAATCATCAACGTAGTTAAAGGATTAGCTAATTTCTCTTCCAAATCTGTCCAATCGACACTATAATTTTTGCCATCAAAAGCTAAATCACTTGATAAAACATGGCGTACATTATTCAAAATAGAATTGTAAAAAATATTATAAACAGGTTCTTGAACTAGGACATTATCACCAATATGTGAAACACGACGCACAATTGTTGAAATTGCGGGTACAACTCCTGTGGTAAAAATCATCCAATCATTATGGGGCCGACACCCATGTTCTGTTTCATACCAATCTGCTACTGCATTAAAATAATCTTTCTGAGGCCATTCATAGCCAAAAGCTCCTAATGAAATTTTTGCTTGCATTGCCTCAATAATTTCAGGCGCTGTTTTAAAATCCATATCGGCAATCCACATTGGTAATTCCCCTGGTTTAACATCCCACTTTACCAAATCAGTATGACTGCGATCAGGTGCATTTTCAAAATCATATTCCATTTTTATCACTAATCCTTGGGTTTTTGATTATTATCAGAATGCATTAATTTTTCATGTACCTTTGGGCAAATAATTTCTGTCTTTTCAGGATCAATTTTAGATGAATCCATAATTAAGGTATCTACTTCTGGAACCTCAATTTTTCCTGAAATAGGATTCTTAATACTATCAATCTTGCAGTTCAATTGTACATCCATATCTGAAACGTATTCAAAAGCCAAGTCAGTATGAATCAATAAACTATTTTTAATTTCAAGATGGTCAATATAATTCAAGCCCTGATTACTTTCGATTTTACAATTAATCAATTTAAGATTTTGAGTATTCCAAGCCAGATATTCACCATCAATCGTTGAATCCTAAATCGTTACATTTTTACAATTTCAAAAAGCATCCTTAGACACAAAAGTAGAATGATGAACTTCAATATTTTCTGCACCATAAAAAACATAATTACCAACTACGCTAACGTGATCAAGGTAAATATTTTTGCTATCTTTACCAAAATGATCTCCATTAATTTGAGAGTTAGTAATTTTTATATCGTTACATGTCCACATTGTTTCTTCCACATCGACAAAATGGACATTATCTAACTTAATATGACTTGCTCTTCTAAATAATTTAGGCGCTTGCAAGGCACTATTTTTAATCAAAATATTTTTGGTATACCAAATTCCACTTCTAGACATGGTTTCAAATGTAGTGTTTTCGACTTTTACGTTATCGTCATACCACAAAGGATATTTCCACGTAAAAATTGAATCCTTTAACTGAATATTTTTTGCTTCTTTTAAAGGAGATTCACCTTTTCCAAAAGTAATGCCTTCAAGTTCAGCATTATTAACGCCATAAAGAATTCTTTCTCCTTCAAAATACTTATTTTTGAAAGGATACTATAACTAATAGTTATTGATACATAAAAATAAAAGTCTTGCTAGGAATCATATCCTAACAAGACTTTTTTCATTCGATGGAGATGAGGGGAGTTGAACCCCTGTCCAGACGCATTCCGTCACTGACCTCTACGATCATAGTTATATTACTTGAACTTCACTAGCTCAAAACGCCATATAACAGGGCTAGGATGAGCTAGCTAACCTGTTAAGACTCTTTTCAACTATTCAGGTGAGATAGTTAAACGTAACTCGCTAAAGTTGATACTCAGTGTCAGCCACGAGTAAACCGACAAAGAGCAACGCATGCGCTAAATTAAGCAGCTAATGCGTAAGAATTTTTGTTATTTGCAGTTATATTTAACTGTAACGTTTTTACGTAGACGTAACCTACGAATCGCAGTCAATGCGAATCTACGCCTGTCGAATCCCAAAAACATCCCCTTGAGACTCTAACATTATAGCATAGACAAGCTAATCCTGCGAACAAAAAGCTTAATTAATGTTAGTCAAACGAACTACATCACGTTCAATGATTAATTCCTCATTAGTTGGAATAACCATTACCTTCACCTTAGAATCTGGCTTAGTAATGAAATGCTCACCGTTTTCTTCGTTTGCTTCATAATCTGGTTCAACACCCATGTACTTGAAAGCATCCATAACTTCCTTACGTACGCTCATATCATGTTCACCAATACCAGCAGTAAAGATAATAGCATCAATGCCGCCCATTTCAGCAATATATGAACCAACGTAACGAACGATTCTATTAATAAAAATCTTTCTTGCAAGTTTAGCACGTTCTGTGTCGCTTTCACTGATGTCACGCATATCTGGAGAAATACCTGATAAGCCAAGCAACCCAGATTTGTGATTCAAGATATGAATCATTTCATCCATGGATTTTCCTTCAACATGCATTAAATGTTGAATAAGTGATGGGTCAATATCACCACAACGAGTTGCCATTGTGATACCAGCAATTGGACTAAAGCCCATTGAAGTGTCATACGATTTTCCATCTTTTACAGCAGTAATTGAAGCACCTGAACCTAAGTGACAAATAATTAATTTTAAATCCTTTAAATCTTTGCCGAGCATTTTAGCAGCATGAGGTGCAGTATAGCGGATTGATGTGCCATGTGCACCATACTTGCGAACACCATATTTTTCATAGTATTCATAAGGAAGAGAATATAAGTAGTGAACTGGATCAAGAGCGCGATGATAAGTAGTATCAAACACGGCTACTTGTGGTACTTCTGGCAATACATTCATAAATGCTTCAATTCCATGGCCTTCAGCTGGGTTGTGAAGTGGAGCATAATCTTCTAGTTCATAAATCTTAGGTAAATTTTCCTTGGTGATAATAGTAGAATCATCAAAGTATTCACCACCATTAACTACACGGTGACCCACGCCAACGATTTCATGCAAATCATCTACTACATTAAATTGCTTCAAGAATTTAATTAACAAGTTAACTGCAGCTTCTTGATCGGCAATTTCTGTTTTTTCTACATGCTTAGTGCCGTCAGCCAATTTAATTTCAAAAGAAGCATTGTCCAATCCAACACGATCAGCCATACCACTTGCAATCACTTTTTCATCTGGCAATGAAAATAACTTATATTTAAAAGATGAACTACCTGAGTTAATCGCCAAAACCTTTTTCATAAAAATAATTTCCTCTTCTTTCAACAAAAGTTAAGTGCTTCACGAATTAATGAGTGATTTTAGTATACCACTCGTTTAACTTAACATTAAAACGAATCAAAGCCTCTTCTTTTTTCAAAGAATCCAGTTTAGTTAACAAAACTTCACTAGCTTTAGCATCTTCTCCATGATTTTGGAAAACCAGAATCGACTTTTGATTAAACTTATTTTTAAACATATCATCAGGCAATTCAACGATTGCTTTTAAATATACCTTTTTGGTCAACCATGGCATAAAGTCAGCACCAATCTTGCCTGACAAAATTGATTTAGGAACAACTAAAAATGCATAACCAGCTGGCTTTAAATTCTTAATTATTTGTTCAATTAATAGTAGGTGTGCAAATGAATGTCCTTTTTCTGCGCGATTTTCAAAGTTCTTAGCATTTTCATCAACTGGGTAATAGCCAATTGGCAAATCACTTATTACGACATCTGGATTTGAACACATCCAAGGTATCAATGCATCTTGACAATAAAGTTCGATGTCAAAGTCATTCAAGTGTGCCGCTACATCCGCTAAATTAAGCATTTCTTCATCGTTATCAATTCCGACTAATTGATAATTATCTTTAGAATGGTTTAAGGCTTTCAACTGTGAAATGATTGAAAACAATAAGATTCCTGTACCGATTGTCGGATCAACTATTTCAATCTTTTCATTCTTCACCAACTTGTGCATCAACATTGCAATAACAGTTGAAATTGCTGGTGGAGTTGGCATCTTATTAACATCAAAGCCATCATCATTGATTGCTTTTAAAGTTAAAAATGTAAAAACTTGTGCCTTATCTTTTTGACTAATTTCATCATAATCAAGTGCTTGATATTTTTTGCTCAGTTCAGCAACAGTTTGTTCATCTGGTGCACCGTTTTCGACTTTAATTTTACCCTGCTCTAAATTATCGAATGTTTCAACTAAAGCTTCTGTAAATGAAACATTTAAGGCTTTTTGCAAAGTTTGTACGCAATCTAAAAATTGATTAAAAAGTTTCTTAAATTTTTCCATAACGTCCCTCCATACCTCCATTATTTTAAAGAAAGGAAAGTAGAGGTGCAAGAAAAGTTATTTGCCAGATAGATATTTGATGATCATTAGATTATTTTCCATGCTTGCGCAATACACTTCTTGATATATTTTGATAAAAAGCAGAGTCGTAATTAAAACTAAAATACTGCTAAGCAGCGCGCTTCCCTTTATTTTTAACAATCTTTTTCTCTCTTTCTGGTCTAGGTTCTTCATCAAGCTTAAAGACTAAATCTGATTTTTTCTTATCTTTTTCTACCACATGAATAATAATTTGGTCTTTTTTCGTTGCAAAATGAGCCGATTTAATATTAAAAATAAGCGGCATATATCCACCACGATCAGCTCCTGCTTTTGATACTTTTAAAACATGATTTTTTAAATAATATTCAATCGTATACATTTCTTCTTCACAATTTTTATCAACTCGAACAAAAGCTGTTCTATTACTTTTAGCATCTTTTGTGATTGGATAGACATTTTTTGTATTTTCTGCATGCATAAAATTATTCAATTGAACATATGCATAAGCAACATCATTCACATGTTGGTTTTCATTCATGCTGGCCTTTTTAATACTTAGCAACAAGTTTTGCAAAATAGAAAGTACTAAAATAGTGATAAAAAGAGAAAAGATGACTTCTGTTAACATAAATCCCTTAGTCTTTAACCTTGAATTTTTGGTTAGTAGTCTTGTCATTAAGATAATGTTGCCCCACCCTTTCATAAACGTGATCATGCACTGTTATCTGATCCAAGTCACTGGTCTTCAATACATGATAGGCATAGATTCGGTCCGTTTTTAATTCTATTTCCTGACCATTTTTTTGGCCTTCAGCAACGGTTAAATAAAGACAACTCACAGCAACAACTGAAATAATAATAGCAATGGCACTTTCAAATATTAAGAATCCTTTTACCTTTTTCATTTTGCCATTCGTCCCCATAACATTTGATACTTGATAGCCTTTTTCATTCCATAACCACTGATAGTTACTGTTCTAGGAGCGGAACGGCCTGTTTTAGAAAAAACAAAGTTTGTTAAGCCTTTAATATCGATATTTTCATTTATATTAACGTGCTTTTCATGACCTCCACCGACCAATTTGATATAGTGCTGATTCTCAGAAAAGATGACGGTTACGGCATGTCCTTCAATCGTACTAATTCGTGAGGCTTGATCGAGGGCAGCAGTCACTTCTTTTACTGTATTATCGAAGACCAAGCGATTTTGATATTTCTTAAGCTGCAAACTGCCAATTAACATCATCCCGCAACAAATCGCCAAAGTAATCATTGTCTCAATTAAAGTAAAAGCCCTATATTTATTTCTTATTAATTTCAGTAACTTTTCCATTTTCTAATTTAAAACTCTTATTAGCTTTATTTACTTGATCTTGAGTTAAATAATCACCCTTTAATAGTTCATCAAATTTAGTTGGTGTACCATGATCATCATCTTTATACATTTCTACCTGCGTTTGCAAAGTAGTCTTAAATGCATCTGAAGTCTTATTCTCCGCTTTTTCCTTTTGATTCAACATATTAGGTACAATTAATACCATCAAAATCACAATAATGGCAATCACAACCACCATTTCGATTAAAGTAAAACCTTCTTGACGACGGTTTTTAGCTAAAATGTTTAACAAATATCTCTTCATTTTCTTTTTCATCTTTTTTCTCCTTAAAGTCCTTGCATCATTGAATACATTGGCATTAATAACTTCAAATACATGCCAATTACACATAAGCCAATCAAGATAAAACAAAATGGTTGTACATTAACAACTAATTTCTCTATTTTTTGAGTTAAATCGATAAATAAACTGCGCCCAAGCATTAGGCAACTCTGACTTAGATTTTTTCTTTCTGATCCCGTCTTGAGCAAGATTAACAAGCTATTTGGTAAAAATATTTCTTGTTCTATGATTTTCTCTAAATTTCTACCTTCAGCTAGTTCATGACCTATTTTTTGCCCTAAAGCTTGCTGCAACGAGCCTTTTTCCTGCTTTGACGCATATTCACACATTTTTTGCAGTGAAAAGCCACTGGCAAGCAGCATCCCAATGTCATACACCAATAAATAATTAACATATAGCGAAATTACCGGGCCAATAATGGGATACTTGGTTAGTTTTTGCATTGAATCGTAATCTTGTTTGTTAAGCAAAACAATTATCCTAGCTAAAAAATAAATTCCAGCAAGTACAGCTCCAATTAGCCCCAACATGATCAAATCACCTGAATATTCGCTTCTATCATTAAACTGAGTGGATATAAACGATTGCATAAAAACAAGCAAAATTACCATCATGATTGCTAAAACGAATGGATAAGACAACTCAGCACGCAATTTTTTGACTTGCTCTTGTTTAAGTCGACTGAGAATAGCTAATTGATTCAAACATTCTATTAAATTTCCTTGCTGCAATGCTAGGTTAACCTGTGTTACCGTTGTTTTCGAAAATCCTAACTGGATTAATTCGACGCTAAAGCTATTGCCTTCCTTCATTCGTTTAACCAGCTTTTGCATTAATTCTTTTTTCTTCGGCCATAAAACAGGCATCAGCTCTATTGAATTAATTAATGAAAAACCATTTTCCAAGCTATGTTTTAAATAATCTAAAAAAACAAGCTGTTCTTCACTATTCAACCTATCCTTCTTTGAATTGCTCATATACTTCAGCATCAATTTTTCCTCCTTCCCGCAACAGTTGCATATTTTCTTGCCAATTAACGAAGTCACTTCGCACGCTTTGCTGTAATTCTTGATTTAAAAGTTCGCCCTCAGCAATATCCATTAGACATTGTATCCCTATCGAACTAGGCAATAGCCTTTGATAAGACACCGCGGTTAAACAATTAGATAATTCATCATTTTTGATACCTAAACTCTCCAAACGTGAAATAGTTTGCAAAGTACTTTTAGCATGGGCCGTCGCAAAAACTAAGTGTCCACTTAAAGCAGCATCAATTGCCAACCTTGCTGTACCTTGATCACGAATTTCTCCAATAATCAAAATATCTGGGCGATGCCGTAAAGCTGCTTTTAGCAAACTTTGATAATCAATCCCGGCTTTATTATTGACTTGTGATTGCAAAAATTTAGGTTCATGAACTTCAACTGGATCTTCAATGGTCATTACTACTTTATTAGGGCTCAATTTCTTTGCAATTTCATACATCGTAGTCGTCTTACCTGAACCCGTTGGTCCACTAGTCACAATCAGCCCTCGATGCAAAGCTAATTTTTCTAACGATTCTACTTGTTCAGGAAAGAAATACTTACTTTGCTTAATTTCATAAATTATTCTAATGACCAATGATTCTTGATCGGAAAAATCACCTAAACTAGAAAGACGTAAATAATATTCCGCTTGATCAATGCCATATGTCATTGCCCCTACCTGAGGTCTACGATGTTCTGCAATGTCCATTTGGGCACTATATTTAAAGAAATTAATAATTTCTTGTCCCTCATCTAAAGAAAAGTCGGTTTGAGTAATTACCCCTTGATTAGTCCGAAACTGCACGATCATATTCTCCTTTTTCGGAAAAAAGAAAATATCGCTCGCCTTACACGAAATTGCGGAAGTGAGTAATTCATTGATAAATTCCTTCGTTTTCATAAAAATCCTCCTTTTTTGCCTCACACTATTTAATACGCAAAAAAAGACGATTTTTTTCTGAGAAATTTAAAAAAATTTATTTTTTTAGAAAAAAGGACAAAAAAATAACCCAACCAAATTGGTTGAGTCATTTTCTCTATTTAATAATTAGTCTTCATCAGCTGCTGCAGTGTAAACATTTTGAACATCGTCACTGTCTTCAAGAGCATCAACTAAATGTTCAAATTGTTCCTTCTTATCTGCTGGAACTGGGGTGGTGTTTTGTGGAATCATAGTTAATTCAGCATCTGCGAGCTTGTAACCGTCCTTAATAAGTGCATCACGAACGTCTGCAAATTGCTTTGGATCAGTGTAGATTTCAAATGCATCATCACTGGTTTGAAGATCGTCACCACCAGCATCCATTACATCAAGCAATACTTGATCTTCATCTGCATCAGTAGTTGAACGATCAATTACGATGTAGCCTTTACGATCAAACATGTAAGCAACAGAACCAGTAGCACCAAGTGAACCACCATTACGAGTGAAAGCAACACGAACATCTGAAGCAGTACGGTTCTTGTTGTCAGTCAATGCTTCTACAAAGACAGCAACACCACCTGGAGCGTAACCTTCATAAGTAATTTCGTCGTAGTGTTCTTCTGAACCACCTTCGGCTTTTTTGATCGCACGCTTGATGTTGTCCTTAGGCATGTTGTTTGAACGTGCCTTATCAATTACCATACGTAATGTAGGATTCCCATCAGGATCAGGACCACCACTCTTTGCAGCCATATAAATTTCACGAGATAACTTTTGGAAAATTTTACCTCTCTTTGCGTCTTGTGCATTCTTGCGGCCTTGAATATTGTGCCATTTTGAATGTCCTGACATAAGGATCCCTCTTTCTTTTTTCTAATATTAATTAACGATATTATCTTAACTCACAGCACCCTAAAATTCAATGATGTCAAAGCTTTAAAACTATTTTTTCTTGGCCCAATACTTATTTTTTAAATATAAAACGATCATAACTAAAATAATAGCCGTTAAAGCCCCAGAAGCATCCAAAATTACATCATGTACGCTCGGAGTTCTATCTCCTGTTAAAAATTGATGATACTCATCAAAAGCAGCAAATGCAATTGCTGCAAACCAAGTTAAAACGGGAGCTATCCACTTAATCTTAAAAATGCGGCGCAAGCCTAAATAGCCAAAACCGCCCAATAAAAAGTATGAGCCAAAATGTGCCATCTTCCGCAAAACAAATTGTGCAAGTCCTGCTCGCCCATCTAATTGTGCATTATGAAGGCGTCCGCCATAAGTAAAATTCCAGCCAGCCACAATATTTTCTAGCCAACCAAAATATTTACTGACTGTGCCATCATGCAATTCCTGTTCATGGTATGTCATTGAACTAGAAATAAATAAAAATACCAGTACTAATAATGCCAACAATAAAAAAAGCTTTTCTCGTTTCGTAAAATGAAATTTCTCCATAACTCTTTCCCTTAGTTTGATTTGAATAACTTCTTTTTACTTTAACAAAAAAAGCGTATTATGTTTAACTTTTTTATATATTTTATGATTATTTTTACCAACTAGCTTTCTTTACGCCTGGAAGTTGACCTTGATGTGCTAAATCACGCATGCATTCTCTGCAAAGGCCAAATTTGCGATAAACGGAATGCGGACGTCCACAACGTTCACAACGTGTATATTCTCTAGTTGAAAATTTTGCTACTTTTTTATTACGAATAATTTGTGATGCTTTTGCCATA
>NZ_GG700752.1:693911-722504 GCF_000160855.1 Lactobacillus helveticus DSM 20075 = CGMCC 1.1877 | reverse complement strand
TGAAGACCATCACCTGGCCAATTTTGTCCTTGATGGCTCTATGTACTGTTATCGGTTTAGACGATATCATGTACAACTTTCAAAACCAAGGGATGCCAGTTATCACCTCTTGGATTATTATGTGTTTGCTTTATGTCACACCTTATTCTTTAATGGTGGGACAACTTGGTTCAACTTTTGATAAAGAAGGCGGCGGACTTTCATCATGGGTTCGTGGTACCGACGGTGAATTCTTAGGTTATTTCACTGCCTGGACTTATTGGGCTGCCTCAATTCCTTATGCAGTTGACTCTGCTAACGAAATCATTGTTGACTTGGTCTGTAACTGGAACCAAAGACTTCCAGTACAAGATTCCAACATCTTTATTTGCTATATTAACTTTTGTAGTATTTATTATTTTCATCATTGTCGAACACCACTTTTCTAATTCAATGGAATTTCTTTCCACTATTGGTGGTGGACTGATGATCATCATGGTTATTTTGTTTGTAATTTTGGCATTCTTTGGTTTAGTCAAATCTGGTGGTCACATGGCAACCAAGAACTTCGGCTTCCATTCAATTGTGCCTGACTTCAACTTGCACTATTGGTCAACAGTCGGCATGTTAATTTATGCTATGAACGGCTGTGAATTGGTTGCACCATATGTAACCAAGATGAAAAAGCCTAAGACTGATTTTCCTAAAGCAATGATTGCTTTGGCAGTGATGACTGCATTCTTAACCATCCTTGGTTCATTTGCTTTAGGTATCTACTTCGATGCCAACCACATTCCAAATGATTTAAAGATGAACGGTGCTTATTACCTCTTTGACATGTTAGGTGAGCAATTTGGAATGGGACACTTCTTGCTTTACTTCTGGGCTTGGACATCACTATTCTTCAACTGTGCTTTGGTAGCTGTTTTACTTGATGCAATGACTAGAATGTTAATTTCCGATACTGGCGACAAGTACATGCCTAAGTTTTTACGTAAAAAAGACAAGAATGGCTTGCCAGTTAACGGTTATATTTTAACTGTTGCTCTTTCATCATTCATTATGATCTTAGGTATTTTCTTACCAGACATGAATGACATTTTTAACTGGTTATTGAACCTTAACTCAATTATTTCTCCAGGTGTTACCTGCTGGATCTTCTACTCATTCATGCGTGTCAGAAAGAACTCTAAGAAGTATCCATCAAAATATGTTTACATTAAAAATGATAAAGTCGCTTGGCTTGTTGGTATTGCGCTTTTAATCGTGACTGCTGTAGCAACTATCCTGGGCTTTGCTCCACAAGATATTAAACAAGGTACAGGCCTTTGGTGGTACGAATTAATCATCAACATTATTACTGTAATTGTTTTGATCGGTTTAGGCGCAATCTTATTAGACGACGTGAAGTTGAATACGGCGTTGCTTTTGATAAAGCACAATGGATTTGGATGGGCATTTTGATTATCGGCTCAATTATTCTTGATATCTGGTTAGGTTCAACCAAGATTCCATTAAGAATTGCAATGATTGTCATTCAAGCTGTAATAGCCTTAATTCTTACTTGGCTTGTTGGTCGCAGAAAACCCGCAAATGCTACAAAATAAATATAAATACAAATGAAAATAAGCTAGAGCGAAATCTAGCTTATTTTTTTACAAATATTTACTTAAAAACTGCTCTATCCGTTCTTCATACTCTTTAGGATAAGTCTCAAATGAACGAGCATGTGTTGCCTTCTTAGCTACCCATATTTTTTTTGGACCTTTATCAGCCTTATAGTTTGCATAAACCATTTTGGTTGGTACAAATGGATCATTGCCACCATGAATAAAGAACATTGGCTTATCATTCTTCTTCACTGACTTAACAGATGATGCATCCCCTAAATAAAAGCCTAAGTTACCTTTACTAATAAGACTTAATAAATCAACAGCTACTGTAGCTACCGGCTTAGGCATATGGTACAAATCTTGTGCTTCATGCAAAAATTCATCTTTTACACTCGTATAACCACAATCTTCGATGTAAGCCTTAACCTGCTTAGGCATTTTAATGCCGCTAGTCATCATAGTAGTGGCACCACCCATGCTGACGCCAAAGATTACGATTTTTTGGTTCTTGCCTTCTTTAGCTATATCTTTTTCTACCCATTTGCGCACGTCATACTTCTCAGGCCAACCATAACCAATATATTTTCCTTGGCTTTGGCCATGCGCACGAGAATCTGGAAGCAAAACATTATAGCCTAGTTCATGAAACATCCCTGCATATGAACCCATGGTATCTTTATTGTTACCAAAACCATGAAGGATCACTACAGTCTTATGCGAATTTTTAGCTGGAATATAATTTGCATCCAAACGATAATCGCTTGTAGCGGATTTCATATACCAATGCTGCTTCTTTACCTTGGCATACCATTTCTTTTTAGCAGCCAATGGGTCTTTTTTTGTATTGTGCGAATATTTATTTAGTACACTTTTTTCACCAGGCGTAAAAGCAACGTTAAAAAAGTATGCTTCGCCTGCTCCAATTAAAGCTACAAGTACGGCTACCACTATCCCTATAGTTAGCCAAACTTTTTTGTACTTCTTCTCATTCCTATTCAAAATGCCAACTCCTATATAAAATTGATAGAGTTTATTATACACTTTTTAGTTTTGTATGGAATATTGACATTTTAAAGAAATACGTACTCTGTCTATATATATAAAGAGAGATGATGCTCCCTCTCTTTTTGTATACCCATATTTTTATGCAATTAACCTAAATCTTCACCATTTGAAGCAATAACCTTCTTATACCAATCAAATGAATCCTTAGGCATTCTTTTTAAAGTTCCTTCACCGTTATCATCACGGTCAACATAGATAATACCATAACGCTTAGACATTTGACCAGTACCGGCTGAAACTTCATCAATACAGCCCCAAGTTGTGTAGACACGAACATCAACGCCATCTTCGATAGCACGATTCATAGCTTCGATATGCATTCTCAAGTAGTCGATTCTGTAATCATCATGAATCTTACCATCATCACTAATCTTATCAACGGCACCAAGACCATTTTCTACAACCATTAATGGCAATTCATAACGATCATACATTACTTCAAGGTAGTATTGTAAACTGTCTGATCAGTTGCCCAGCCCCATTCAGAATACTTAAGGTATGGGTTCTTAGCACCAGCTGCGAAGTTTCCGCCAACTTTATCTTCAATCTTATGTGTAGTTACCACATTACTCATGTAGTAAGAGAAGGTGTACATGTCAACAGTACCTTCAAGCATGTCCTTTTTATCTTGTTCAGTGATGTCAAGATGTACGTTATGTTCCTTCCAAAGACGCTTAGCAAATGTTGGATACCTTACCCTTGCATTGTGCATCCCCCACAATAGAAGATGTCTTGTTCCCACATATGACGGTTAAGCAAAATATCCTTAGGATCTGGAGTAAGTGGATAATCAACAATACCACAGATCATGTTGCCGACTACATAGTTTGGATCAATTTCATGAGCTAACTTAACTGCACGAACACTTGCTACAAATTGGTAGTGCAATTTTTGGTAAGCGTGTTGGTAGACCTTGTCATCATCTACTTTATTACCAAATGAATTAAGCATTAATAAAGTAGTATTGATTTCGTTAAAGGTCAACCTGTACTTAACTAATCCCTTGTATTCCTCAAACAAAGTCTTAGCGTACTTGACGTACATATCAATCATCTTACGATCGCTCCAGTCATGGTACTTTTCACTGAGGTAAAGTGGATCTTCATAGTGAGAAATTGTAACTAATGGTTCAATACCGTACTTTTTGCATTCTTCAAAGACGTTACGGTAAAAATCAAGTCCAGCTTGATTTGGCTTTTCTTCATCGCCCTTTGGGAAAATTCTAGTCCAAGCAATTGAAAGACGGAAGACTTTAAAGCCCGTGTCGGCAAACATCTTAATATCTTCTTTGTAGTGGTGGTAAAAATCAATCGCTACATGGTTAGGATAATAACTATTAGGATCAATTGCACCAACAGCACCTTCAGGCAAACCTGCACCTGGCATGGCTGGAGTTTTTTCTAACTTACCGTTTAACTTATAAGTCAGCATTCTTGGTGCATCAAGGCTACCAGCAGTAGTAATATCAGTTACTGATAAACCTTTGCCATCAACATCATATGCACCTTCGATTTGGTTAGCAGCGATTGCTCCGCCCCACAAAAAGTTCTTTGGAAATGTCATCTTTATCTCTTTTTCTATTGTAAGCAGTTACAATTTCATTATAACTTAATTAGTTTGAACTTGGCCAGATACTTTAACTTTTTCATCTTCACCTTGCAAAGATAAAATTTCTTGATCAACTTCAACTGTGCCATTATCCACTTGGTTAATGCTTTCGTATTTCTTAGAGTTGGTTACTACAACTGGAGTAGCTACTTCATAGCCTGTTGCTTTAATCTCCTTAATATTAAATTCAACTAATGGATCGCCAGCTTTGACTTCTTGACCCTTTTGTACAAGTGTCTTGAAGCCTTTTCCTTGCAAGTTAACAGTGTCCATACCAATGTGCATCAATACTTCTGCACCATCTGTAGTGTTAATTCCTACAACATGGCCAGTTGGAAAAACAAGAGCAATCTTACCATCAGCTGGGGCATGAAGAACGCCTTCGCTTGGTTCAATGGCTACACCTTGCCCCATAGCACCACTTGAGAATACTTCGTCTTTAATTTCTGATAAAGGTTTTACATCACCATTTAATGGTGAAACTAATTTAGTAGATGGATTTAATTTTTCATCTTCGCTTGCAGCAACAATTGGATTGTTAGCAACTTCTGTTGCTTCGTTAGCTGCTTCAGCAACCTTTTGAGCTTGCTTCTTGTTGTAATCTGCATCAACTGACTTTTTACCAAAGAGTATTTGCAAAATAAAACCTGAAACAAAGGCTACAACACCGGCAATAACTACACCGATTACAGGAGTCATTGAACCACCCTTAGGGTTAGCGTAAGCTGGAATAGCAAAGATACCCATTGAAGGCAACATGTAAAGAACTGAGTGGAAAGCACCAATTACGGCACCAGAAATAGCACCACCAATACAACTTAAGATAAATGGAATTCTTCTTGGTAAAGTTACACCATAAATCGCTGGTTCAGTAACACCAAAGAGGCCTGAGAAGAAGGCACCAGTAGCGGTTTCCTTAAGCTTCTTGTCCTTGGTTTGCTTGATCATTGCAAGAACAACACCAACTTGGGCATAACATACCATGCATGACAAAGCTAAAATTGGATCATATCCTAATGCTGCTAAGTCGGCAGTAGTAACGGCCACAATTCCCCAGTGAACACCGAAGATAACAAGTACTTGCCAAAGAGCACCCATCAAAATACCGGCAACAATTGGACTGAAGTTGTAAATACCTTGCATTACTGCACCAATAGCATCACCAACCCAGGTCATCACTGGCCCAATAACAATAAAGGCAACAGGCAATGCAATAATCATAGTTGCTACAGGAACCAAGAACATTTGGACAACTGTTGATATCCACTTCTTAGCCCAATGTTCAATAATTGAAGCAAACCAGACTGTAAAGATAACTGGTAAAACAGTTGAAGAATAGTTCATGGTAATTACTGGAATGCCAAAGAAAGTCGTATGAACTTCTGAAGCAAACGCAGTGCCTTTAAACAAAGTGCTCAAAATTGTTTTACTTGATGCTAAGGCAACCGTACTTGGATAAGTTAAAGTTGCACCAATTGCAGCACCAATAAATTGATTCATATGAAATCTTCTTGCAGCCGTAAATCCTAAGAAAACGGGCAGGAAGAAGAAGATACTATCACCGATGGCATAAAGGATTTGGTAAGCACCTGACGTCTTAGAAAGCCATCCTAGTGAAGCACACATCACAACCAAACCTTTGATGATACCGCCGGCACTAAGTGGAGCTAAGATATCAGTAAAGATTCCTGAAATTAAAGCAACGGCTTTATCAATGAAGCTTGAATCATCATCTGCGCCATCGTCATCAGGAACTTGGCCACCACCTGGGAAGCCAACTTCCTTTAATACGGCATCATAAACATCGGCAACTTCATTACCAATAACAACTTGGTATTGGCCACCAGCTTTAACAACTGTTACAACACCATCAGTATCCTTTAAAGCATCATCATTTGCTTTTTTCTTATCTTTTAACTTAAAGCGTAAACGTGTTGCACAGTGAACTACACTATTGATATTATCTTTACCACCAACATCTTGGATGATGGTTTTGGCCAAATTATCATAATTCTTAGCCATTAGTCTTTCCCCCTCAAAATAAAAACCCAAGCTACTCAAAAACTAAAGAACATAAATATGCTCAACGTCTTTCAGTAACTTGGGTTAATGCCTAATTCTCTTAGTAACATACCTAAGTAACTTAGATATTTAATTTTCTTGACGACTAGTTACTCGCCAAATATGTAAAACCAAGTAAAACTTGTCATCTGTATCCAATGTCCAATTCATCTTGGCTTGTAAGTAAATTGCGATTCGGTCTGCGGTTTCATAAGCCTTACTATACTTAATCTTCATGAAACCTAGCATCGCTGGATCAAGTGGTGCTTCATCCCTATGCTTATTTCTTAAAAATCTAACTAGCAAAATTCGCAAATGTGAAATAAAGCGACTATAATTAAAAGAACTCGTATCCAGCTGCATTGAATACTGCAGCTGAATGATATCGATAATTCCATTAATCAAATTAGTGATCTGAATAGTTTCCTGTACTTGTGCCACATCACTTTTGGCATTTACCAAGTGATATGTCATAAAAATCGATTCACTCTCAGGCAATTAAATTTGCATGTTTTGATTGATTATTTTCACCACTTTTTTAGCCACTACATATTCCTTAGGATATAAATTTTTAACCTCCCAGTTGTTGTTAGCTGGATCAATGTCAATATGATCTTTAACCCGCGTTGCCGCAAAATCAATGTGATCAGCTAAGGCAAGGTATTGAAAGTCATTAAACTTAACCTGAAGCAGCGGTTCAACCAACTGAATTATTTTATCAGTGACTTCCATCGTCTTGGGGTTAAACCTCTTAACTTGGTCCACTTCATTTTTAGTAACAAAGCGACGTTCAATTTTACTTTCATCAATCGGATCGCCCTTCTTGAGGCCAAATCCTACGCCCTTGCCTAGAACAATCTCTTCTTGACTTTGATCATTCATGGCTAAGCAGCACTATTATTAAATGTTTTAAGAAATTTCACGGATACTCCTCACCACCCTGATATAAAGAAAAAAGCTACTACGAAAAATAATATACTAATAAGTATACTATAACTATTCGTAGTAGCTAAGACCTGATCGTATCAGTAATCCGCTCACTTACAGTTATTATAATAACTAAACTTGTAAGCGGTGTCAATATAATTTTATGAAAAAGATCAAAATATTTTAAAATATAAAAAAGCGAGGTATTTACTATGAAATTTGTCTTAGCGCCTGATTCATTTAAGGAAAGCATGACGGCCGCAGAAGTGTGTCAGGCAATGGAAAAAGGTATCAGAAAAGCTATCCCAGAGGCAGAAATGATTTCTGTACCAATGGCTGACGGCGGTGAAGGAACCACTGATTCTTTAATTGATGCTACTAATGGTCAAAAACATTTTCTTACTGTAACCGATCCATTAGGTAAAAAAGTTAATGCTTATTATGGTATTTTAGGTGATCAAAAAACTGCAATTATCGAAATGGCGCAAGCTAGCGGCCTAACATACGTTGCTAAAAATAATAGAACTCCTGAGACCATTATGAGAACTACTACTTATGGTACTGGCGAACTAATTAATGATGCATTGAAGCACAATGTAAACAAAATAATCATTGGCTTAGGTGGCAGTAGTACTAATGATGGCGGTGCTGGTATGGCACAAGCAATCGGAGTTAAATTTTTTGATCAAGCCAATCATGAAATAACTACAAAACTTGGCGGTGGGGATTTAAATAAAATAGCTAAAATAGATCTTTCTGCTATTAATCCTCAACTAAAAGACGTTCAAATTTTAATAGCTAGCGATGTTACTAATCCCCTTACCGGCCAAAATGGTGCTTCTGCAGTCTTCGGACCACAAAAAGGTGCAGATGCCCAAACTGTAGAAAAACTGGATCAGAACTTATCACACTATGCCACACTTATTCAGCAAACAATCAAAAAAGATGTTGCCATAATCCCAGGAAGCGGAGCAGCTGGCGGGTTAGGTGGTGGGCTACTTGCCTTTACTAACGCCACAATTCATCATGGTGTAGAGCTTATCGCTCATGAAACTCATTTAGCTGACAAAATTAAAGGCGCAGATTTTGTTTTCACCGGTGAAGGTGGAACGGATTTTCAAACTAAATTTGGCAAGACCCCTTATGGCGTTGCTCAAATCGCTAAAAAAGAAAACATTCCTGTTATTTCACTAGCAGGCTATTTGGGAGAGGGCATTGAACAACTATATGATGAAGGTTTTACTGCCATTTTCGGCATTCTTGATAAAGCAGAAGACATCCATCAAGCATTAAAAGATGGACCTAAAAATATTGAACGTACTACTGAAAATATCGTGCGTTTAATCATAAGTACGAAAAAAGGATGAGCTTTTACTCATCCTTTTCCTTTACCAATTTTTCAACTAACGCTTTGCATCCCTTATAAATTTCATCATATGCAGTATCAAAATCATTTGTATACCACGGATCATCTACATCTTGATAAGATCCCGCAAACTCTAATAATTTATGTTCCTTGCGTTGAGGATCTCCACCTGTAATCCGATTCATATCTGCAAAATTTTCTTCATCCATACAAATCAAATATTCATATTTATCATAATCGGCAGCAGTCATCTGACTTGCTCGATGACTACGATCATATGGAATTCTATTTTTCTCCAGCTCTCTTTGAGCTCTAGTATCAATTGATCTACCTAACGCATCTTGTGTTGTCGCTTTAGATTCTGCCAAATATAAATCTTCTAATCCATTTTCTTTAATCAAATGTTGCATAACCGCTTCTGCCATGGGTGAACGACAAATATTGCCATGACAAATAAACAAAATCTTTTTCATCTTTTATTTTATCCTTTTCATTATTTTAATAAGGAATGGCCATACAATAGCAGTTCCTAATCCGATTATTAATCCTAACCATATATTAGAAGATAAAGTTACTAAAATACCACTATAAACTCTGCTTTGTAATGATGTCATTGCTTCATTAGAGAAAATCCATAAAGCAGCAAATGACCCCAAAGCTGCAATTGCCAGTGGAATTGATGCCAAAGCTCGGCCAAAAATAATTAAAATAGCCGCTAATAAAAACAATAAACCGATACCGAAAATAGAATATTCATAAATAGTGATAACATGAGAAATCTCTTCTGATTTTTCATCCAATTTATTATTGATTTGCTTTATCAAATAATCATTAATTATTTCTTCTAATTTGGTTTTGCTAGTTAAGCCTAAGTCCTTGGTGGATAATTCTCCTTTTTCATTATATTTTTCACACAAGCGATACAAGTCAGCATAAGACATCTCAATCTTATATTTTTTAGGCAATTGTTCTAATAAGGTTTGTTCTAACCCTGTATCTTCTAGTAGCTTTACACCGATTTTCAAGTTAGAATTATCTGATTCTTGAACAACTCGATTAATTACTTCTTTACCCATGGCCTGCGTATCGTTAATTTTTAAACTAACGTTGCTCGTTAATAATAGGAAAAAGGAAAGCGCCGTACAGGCTACCATAATTAGACGTAATAATATGTTCCCTATACTTTTCATATCATATATCTACCTTTTATTTATCAAAAATCAATTTGTTAATTGCATATGCTATTCCAGCTTCATCATTAGACTTAGTTACAAAATCAGCCTTGTTTTTAATTGAATCAATAGCATTACCCATAGCTATTTTGTTAAAGCCAGCAACTTCAAACATTGACATATCATTGCCCTGATCACCAAAAATCATTACTTCAGTGTCATTAATATTTAATTTTTGAGCTAATTCATGGATAGCCTTACCTTTAGAAGCATTCTTTTTATTGATTTCCCAGATTTGAGGATCGCTACGTGCCACATTATATTTTTGTTTAAAATCTTGGGTAAATTGCTGACCTAGTTGATCTAACTTATCTTCTGCTCCGGTAAATTCAGCTTTAATAAATTTGAAATCAGTTGGTATTTCATTTAAATCTTTAATTAAAAATGGAGTAGCACTAACTGCAGACATTTTGGCCATTTTAATAGAAATCAATCGATCTAAAGTTACATAATCATGCTTTCTCATAAAATGAAGGTTAATTCCAGGATTTTGCTTCTGAATATTCAACATTTTCTTAAATTCCGCATAATCAAATTGATGACTAATTAAAACATTTCCAGAAATAGCTTGTACTAAGCCCCCATTATATAAAACGGCATAATTTTCATCCCCAATTATTCCTAAATCTTTCATATAAGGAACCACTCCTGGAAGTGGTCGGCCTGAGGCTGGTACGATTTTAATCCCTGCTTGATTTGCTTTTTTTAGAACTTTTTTAGTTTCTTCTCCAATTTGATTATTAGATTGCAACAAAGTGCCATCCATATCAACTGCAATTAATTTAATCATTACTTATCCTTATAAAACAAATTTCTTCAAAGCCTTAGCGATACCATTATGATCATTATCATCTGTCACATAATCAGCTTTGTCTTTAATTGTGCTGATCGCATTACCCATCGCAATTTTCATGAAGTTAGGGTTTGAGAACATAGAGATATCATTGCCTTGGTCACCAAAAATCATTACATCTTTTTGATCAATCTTAAGTCTACTTGCTAAATCCATTAATGCATTTCCTTTAGATGCACCCAAAGCGTTTAACTCGATAATACTATCAAAATTACGCACAATATCATAGGTATCAAAGGCCCAAGATGGCAAATTATTCCAAAGTTTTTCAACTTGATCATTGCCTTCCCATGAAGTGAATCCCACCTTATTAAAAGTAAAATCTTGTGAAATATCCTTACGCTCTCTTACCTTCATAATATTATTAGTCAAGGCAGCATTAATTTGCATTTGAATGGACAAATCATGATCGCATGTTAAGAAGTACTGAATAGTTTCAAAATGGACATTAACATGACTTAAACGCTGGAAGCGAAGCATATTATTGAAATCTTGATAATTGAGTTCCTGACTCATCAAGACTTTTCCAGCAATAGTTTGAACAACAGCCCCATTAAAAACAATTGCATATTGATCATCACCTGATAATCCCAATTGCTTTGCAAATGGTAAAACTCCAGAAAACGGACGACCTGTTGCCAATACTACTTTTATTCCATTTTCAGATGCTACTCTAAGCATTCTCTGAGTTTCAGGCAAAATTGTATTGCCACTTGATAATAAAGTACCATCTAAATCTACTGCAATTAATTTTATCGCCATTTTTATTCCTCCCTTGACTAAAAACAAAGCTATTTTTAATTATACAAAAAGCCGTGAGTTAACTCACGACTTTTAGTTTAAAGACAATATTTAATTACTTGCCCATTTCTTTTTCAACAACTTTAACAATGCGATCAACATAAGCATCAGTTTCTTCTTGGGTTGGGCCTTCTGCCATTACTCTAAGAAGATCTTGAGTACCTGAAGGACGAACAAGTACACGACCATTGCCGTTCATGTCTTTTTCAACTTCAGCAATTACGTCAAGAATTGGTTGATGTTCCTTCCAGCTCTTCTTGTCCTTAACTGGAACATTTACTAAGCATTGTGGGTAATCCTTAAAGTCCTTTAAAAGTTCACTAAGTGATTTACCAGTCTTCTTCATTACAAGCATCAAGTGAAGACCTGTAAGCATACCATCACCAGTGTTGTGGTAGTCGCTCATGATAACGTGACCTGATTGTTCACCACCAAGGTTGTAGCCATGTGCACGCATTTCTTCTGAAACATAACGGTCACCAACTTGAGTACGGACATTCTTCAAGCCTTCTTTTTCAAGAGCCTTAGTAAAGCCAAGGTTACTCATTACAGTAGTAACAATAGTATCCTTCTTAAGACGGCCGTGTTCAGCTAAGTATGAACCAATAACGTACATAATGTGGTCACCGTCAACTTCATTACCGTTTTCGTCAACAGCAATACAACGATCAGCATCCCCATCAAATGCCAAACCAAGTTGGGCACCTTGCTTAACAACTTCTTTTTGCAAGTTTTCAGTATGAGTTGCACCACAGTGATCATTGATGTTTAAGCCATTTGGATGAGTGTAAATAGTAGTAAAGTCTACACCACAGTCAGCAAACAATCTAGAAATAAGGGCACTTGAAGCACCATTAGCACCATCGATTACAACTTTAATTCCATCTAAATCTTCTGGAATAGTATTTTCAATAAATTGTAAGTACTTAGCGCTACCTTCGTGGAAGTCAGTAACAGTACCTAAACCTTCAGCAGAAGGACGTGGCAAGTTATCTTCTTTGGCATCAATTAATTTTTCAATTTCTTCTTCCATTTCGTCTGAAAGCTTTAAACCATCGCTACCAAAGAACTTAATACCATTATCTTCTACAGGGTTGTGAGAAGCTGAAATTTGCACACCTGCGTCTGCACCTTGTGCTCTAACTAAATATGAAAGACCTGGGGTAGTAATTACACCTACTTCAAGAACTTCGATCCCCACTGAAAGAAGACCTGAGATAAGGGCATATTCAAGCATTTGACCAGAAATACGAGTATCACGAGAAACTAAAACTTTAGCTTGTTCGCCATCTTTTTTATTCTTAGTCAAAACATAACCACCATCACGGCCTAATTTAAAAGCCATTTCTGGAGTTAAGCCTTGATTAGCTACGCCACGAACACCATCAGTTCCGAAATATTTTAGCATTTAATAAACAACCTTTCTTGCTACCTAAATTTAATTATTTAAACTCTTCACTTTAATCACAATCTGTACATATGAAAGGTCAACTCGAGCAACACCTTTAGGCAATACCAAAGGATAATTCTTCACGGTCGAAGAATCAATTCCTTTCAAATCAACATTAACATCTAATTTTTTAATCTTGTCTAATGTTGATTTTTGACCATATAGAGTAACTTCATCATTTTTCGCTGTCACCGAATATACCTTATTACTATCTTCGTTTTTAGGCTTTAAATTCAACTTCACCTTTTTATGTGACAAAGAAATAGGAAGTCTTGCTCTTACCGTAGATGGATTAATTACAACGTTTAACTGACGACCCTTACTATCTTCAGCTACCAGCATTACTTGTCTTTCATATGAGTGATTGATGCCATTAGGCAATCCTAATTTGGCTACAATTTGATCAATCTGGTTAACTTCGCCTTTTGCTCCTGTGACTTCAACTTTTTGCGGATCAACACTGGCCGTTCCGATATCATATCCATCTGCAACAGCATTCTTATTATACTCTATTTGTACAGGCATGGTACTAGATTTTCGTCGTTCAATATCAACATTAACTCTTGCAGGATTAATAGTATATGAAAGCTGACTATTAAGTCCAGAAACCTCAACCTTAACTGTCTGTTTTCCTGTCTTTTTATGAGTTAAATCGATATACGCTCTAAAGCTTTGAGTATTAACAGTCGAAGTCACCAATGCATTTGATCCTTCTAAAGTAATTTTTACTTTTTCAGGATAACCAACTACATAATACTTATCAGTATCTACAGAAACTTGTAATGGCACACTAATTGTCTGAGTTTCGCTTGCCGTTTGACGAGTTTTCTTCGGTTCACCTTGAGTCACAAAACCTGTTTGAGTTGAATCAATATAAACTACTAACAAAATAGCAAACAAAAGCGAGACCACTCTGATAAACCAACGTTTATCCCAAAAACTTTTCATCGGCCCGCACCCCATTTCCAAACTTTGTTAATTACTCGACGAATCCAAGGAATCTTCTTTTCTTCTTTAGGCACTAATTGTGCATTAAGATACTTAAGATATTCTTCTCTAGTTAAATCAAGCAAGAAACGTCCATTTTTGGTAATTGTAACGCCACCGGTTTCTTCTGATACTACAATCGTCACAGCATCTGTAACTTCAGAAATTCCAACTGCAGCACGGTGTCTAGTTCCCAAGCGTTTAGGAATCATGCTACTGTCAGATAAAGGTAAATATGCTGCAGCTACTGCAATTCGGTCATTGTTAATAATGACCGCACCATCATGAAGTGGCGTGTTAGGGATAAAAATATTAATTAATAATTCACCTGTAATATCAGCATCAAGCTTAATTCCAGTTTCAATATAATCATCTAACCCAGTATCCTGCTGAATAGTAATCAAAGCACCGATACGTCTTTTAGACATATACTGAATGGCTTTATCCAGTTCTTGCACCATTTTCACAGACTTGGCATGAGCACTTTCACCACGCCCACTAAAAATTGGTGTGCGACCTAATCTTTCTAGTCCACGTCTAATTTCTGGCTGGAAGATAACGATAATTCCGATTACTGCCCAGGAGACGATTTGATCAACAATATATGTCACTGCGCGCAATTGCAATAAGCCGGCAATAATTCTTACAATAAAGATAAAAACTATTCCTTTAGCTAATTGAACTGCTTTAGTACCCCTAATTAGCATGATCAAGCGGTACACCAAATACCAAATAATCAAAATATCTATAGCAATTGAGAAATTATTCCACGTAAATAAGTTAGTGAAATTGAAATGCATTTGTGACTCCTTTCTCTCTTAATTATAACTGACCAGCTGTAAAGAACATATCCACTTTTAGCGTGCATACATTTTAAATTCTAAAAACAGGTCATTATATTCTTGTGTTTTTTTAGGGCCTAAATCTTTGAACACTTGTAAATTGCGCAACGTTTTTTCATCAGGATAAAATTGCTTATCTTCTCTTACTCTCTTTGGCAACAAAAGCTGTGCCTCGATATTGGGCGTTGCATATCCTACATATTCCGCATTTTGAGCAGCATTTTTAGGTTCAAGCATAAAATTGATAAATTTAAGGGCCGCTTTTTTGTTTTTAGCAGTCTCAGGAACAACAAAGTTATCAAACCACAAATTTGAGCCTTGTGTAGGCACAACATAATGTAAATGTGGATTGCTCTCCATCATTTCATATGCTTCACCTGACCATGTCACTCCAATAGCTGCTTCATTCTGAATCATGTACATCTTCATTTCATCAGATATGATCGCCTTAATATTAGGACCTAAACTATCTAACTTCGTTTGTGCTAGACGTAATCTTAAGCTGCTCGTAGTGTTCATAGAATAGCCTAATGAAACTAAGGTCATCCCCATTTCATCCCTAGCAGAGTCAACTAATAAAATTTGATTGCGATATTTTTTAGACCACAAATCATTCCAGTTTTTAATAGAGCCTTTCTTAACGAATTTATCATTATAAACAATTCCTAATGTCCCCCAGAAGTAAGGAACGGAGTAATCATTATTTTGATCAAAAGATTTATGCAAAAAACTCTTGCCGATATATTTCATATTAGGGATTTCTTTTTTATCTAATCGATCAAGCAAATGAGCTTTTAGCATCTTAGTAACCATATAATCAGAAGGAATAGTTAAATCGTAAGCTGTTCCTCCCTGCTTAATCTTGGTATACATCGCTTCATTTGAATCAAAAGTTTCATACACCACATGATAACCAGTTTGCTTTTCAAATTTTTTTACTAATTGAGGATCTAAATAATCACCCCAATTATAGATAATCAAATTTTGTCCGTTGCCTGCAACAGCTGGTTTTTCTAATCGATTTGCCCAAAATGCTAATCCTAAACAAGCTAGAAGAGTTGCTCCAATGGCAATGATAATCTTTTTCATTTGACCAACCCTCCTATTACTCTATGATTCTTGCATCTACTCTTTTTAGTGGTAATAAAGTAATAGATTCCTACTAAAAGCAAAACAAACAGAAACATCACAGTACTCAAAGCATTAACTTCTAAATCAATTCCCTGACGTGCTCTTGAATAGATTTCTACAGATAAAGTCGAGAAGCCATTTCCAGTAACAAAAAACGTTACAGCAAAATCATCTAATGAATAAGTTAATGCCATAAATAGACCAGAAAAAATCCCTGGCATGATTGTTGGGATCAACACATGACTAAAGACTTGCCACGAATTAGCACCTAAATCCCGTGCAGCATCAATAAGAGAATAATCCATTTCATTAAGCCGCGGTAAAACCATCAATACCACAATTGGAATAGAAAAAGCAATATGACTAAGCAAAACAGAGCCGAAATTCAGTCCTATTCCCAATGCTGTAAAGAAGATCAAAAAACTAGCACCAATGATTACATCAGGTGAAACCATCAATACGTTATTCAAGGCTAAAGTAGCATTTTTATGTGACTCCTTTTTCATAGCACTAATCGCAATCGCACCAAATGTGCCAATAATTGTCGCAATCAAACTAGAGAGAAGTGCCAACAAAATCGTTTCTAAAAAGATAGCCAGCAAACGATTATCTTGGAACAAAGTTTGATAATGAGCAAAAGTAAAATGCTCAAATTTATTCATATTTTTGCCACTTGAAAAAGAAAAATATATCAAATAAAAAATTGGCACATACAATAACACTAATGTGAAAGAAAGATATATTCTAGCTATTAAATGCTTGTTTCTCATAGGTTAACCTTCTTTCTCTTAGTCTTTTTGTTGGTAAGGAGCATTACCACTATCATCAATATGATCAAAACCACGCCAATCGTGGCACCCATATTCCAATTCATAGTTGTCATGAAATACTCTTCGATTGCAGTACCTAAAGTAATTACCTTGTTACCACCGATTAATCGCGTCAACATGAAGAGCGATAGTGATGGAATAAAAATGGCTTGAACACCGCTTTCCACGCCAGGACGTGATAATGGCCATAGCACATAGCGAAATGTTTGCAACTTGCTTGCCCCTAAGTCTTTCGACGCTTGAATCACCGCTGGTGAAATTTCTTTAATCGCATTAAAAATTGGCAAAATCATAAACGGAATTTCAATATAAGTCGCAACAAAAACAAAGGCAAAGTCGGTAAACAAAATATTTACGGGGCCGATTCCAAATAAATGTAAGAACTTATTAACTAAGCCATTATTACCTAAAATTCCAATAAATGCGTAAGCTTTTAGCAATAAATTTATCCAAGTTGGCAAAATAATTAATAAAAGCCATAACTGCTGATTCTTCATTTTAGTTAAAAAATATGCTGCCGGATACGAGATTAACAGGGTAATCAACGTAATTAAAAAAGCATACCAAAATGAATTAATCATCATTTTAAGAAAAGTACCATTCTTAAAAAATGTGACATAGTTGCTTAAAGTAAAGCTATGACTGCTATCTGTGAATGAATACCATAAAATAAGCAAGATTGGCAAAATGACAAATAAGATAATCCAAGCCAAATATGGGACCAAAAAGAAAGCTTTCTTAGTTTTCATTTTCATCCCCCTCATATTTCTCTATCCGTGCATCAAAGTCTTCTTGACTTTCATTAAGCCGCATAACGTGAATATCTTCAGGATCAAAAAACAATCCTACTCGTTCACCCAATTTCACTCCATTAGTTGAATGAATCAGCCATTCATTTTCATTAGCATCAACAGCCTTAATTTCAAAGTGATCCCCCAAGAAAAGCTGTGTCTGGGCTGTAACAACAATATTGCCTTTTTCAGGCGCAACAATATCTAGGTCTTCTGGTCGAATCACTACCTCAACTTTTTCGTTTGGTTTAATTCCACCATCTGCACACTTAAATTTATTGTTAGCAAATTCGACTTCGTAATCTTTGATCATTCGCCCTGATAAAATGTTGGAATCTCCAATGAAACGAGCAACAAAATCATTAACCGGCTCATCATAGATCGCAACAGGACTACCACTTTGCTGAATCATGCCATCGTTTAAAACAAAAATTTCATCACTCATAGAAAGGGCTTCTTCTTGATCATGCGTAACAAAAATAAAAGTAATCCCAAGTTTCTTTTGAATGGCTATCAATTCAAATTGCATGTCTTTACGCAAACGCTTATCAAGAGATGACAGTGATTCATCAAGCAGCAATACCTTAGGTTTATTAACAATTGCCCGGGCAATTGCCACACGCTGTTGTTGTCCACCACTAAGTTCTGATATTTCACGATTAGCATATCCATCCAAACGAACCATATGAAGTGCTTCTTTAACCGCTGGTTTAATTTTGTCCATCGGCTGCTTTTTAATCTTTAGACCAAATGCAACATTTTCAAAAACATTTAAATGCGGAAAAAGCGCATAATTTTGAAAAACGGTATTAATATGACGCTTAGCTGCATCTAAATCTGTAATGTCTTTTCCATTAAAAAAGACTTGCCCACTACTGGGTTGTGAAAAACCAGCAATAATTCGCAAAATAGTTGATTTGCCAGATCCACTTGGGCCAAGCAAAGAATAAAATTTTCCTGATTCAATTGTTAAATTAATATCCTTAAGCGCAACAAAACCATCATCATATTGCTTAGTAATGTGCTTTAATTTAATAATATCCATTTCCATCCCCACATAAAAAACAACTACAAGTTTGATAGCCTGTAGCTTGTTTTAGTTACTCTTTTTTATTTTTCCTTACCGATAATTCTTACTTCCGTATGCAAATCAATATCGTATTTCTCCTTGATTACTTTTTGAATAAGATGGATCAAATTAAGGTAATCTGTCGCAGTAGCGCCGCCTTTATTAACAATAAAGCCTGCATGTTTAGTAGAATCTTGAGCACCACCAACTTGTTTCCCCTGTAATCCAGCCTTAATAATCATTGGCCCTACAAAGTGACCTGTCGGTCGTTTAAATACGCTACCACATGAAGGATATTCAACTGGTTGCTTATACCGACGCAGTGCATTTAGATAATGCATATGATCTAAGATTTCTAACTTATTACCAGGAGTAAGTGAAAACGTAGCGCTAAGTACAATGTCACCATTATCTTGAACTAAGGAATGGCGATAACTAAATTCCATTTCTTTATTGGAGTAGGTCTTAAATTCTCCTGCTCTTGTTAAAACCTTGACACTTTCTACTACTTCTTGCATTTCACCGCCATAGGCTCCAGCGTTCATAAATACTCCGCCGCCTATACTGCCGGGGATGCCTGCCGCAAATTCCATGCCGCTTAATCCATGATGCGCTGCGGTAAAAGCAGTATCGACAATCTTTGCGCCTGCATCAGCTGTTACTTTATTATCTTTTACTTTTATTTCTTTTAAATCCGTTAAAATAATAACTAAACCATCTATTCCGCCATCGCGAATAATCAGGTTTGAGGCATTACCAATAATCGTTAATGGAATTTTATTTTCACGAGTAACTTTCACTAATTTTTCTACTTCATCAGTACTCTTCGGAAAAGCTAAGTATTCAGCTTCCCCACCAGTCTTAGTAAAAGTATATCTACTTAATGGAATTTGCTTTTTAATATTAATTCCCTGTTTTTTTAGATCAAGTAATTCCACAATTTTGCCTCCTTATAGTTTCTTGTTTTATTTTACATCATATAGAGCCTGGATTCACTCATAATAATGTGATACTTTATTTTCAAAGGAGAAAATTATGAATTTTATTGCAATGGATTTTGAAACAGCCAATCATTTTCCTGAAAGTGCTTGTTCACTAGCTCTAGTAATGGTTAGAGACAACAAAATCGTAGATCGTTTTTATACAGTAATTAATCCGCAAATGTCTTTTGATGCTCGTAACATTCAAGTGCATCAAATTACCGCTGATGATGTTAAAAATGCGCCGACTATGGCTGAAGTTTGGCCTAAAATAAAAGGATTGTACCAACCAGGTATGTTGGTCGCTGCTCATAACGCTAGATTTGATACCAACGTCATGCGTCAAAGTTTAGCGCGTTATAACATTGAAGAACCACATTATTTGGTTATCGATACTTTGGCTACAAGCAAGTTATTTGAACCTGAACTGCCTAACCATAAGTTAGATACAGTTTCAGACGCTTTAGATGTAGAATTATGGCACCATCACAACGCCTTAAGTGACAGCGAAGCGTGTGCAAGGATTTTAATCAATCAGAATAAAAAATTCGGCGATGAAGCGATTAAAAATTTAATTTATCAAATTTAAAAAAATCTAGGACATGAATAATCCTAGATCTTTTTCATATTCAGTTAAAGCATCCTTAACCCATTCTTCATTGCGTTTGCCATGCGCATTTAACTCAACTACACGCTTGGTTGAATCCCAGCTGTCATCTACTCTAGTGACTGTTAATTGCAAATATTCATCAGGCAAATCATTCATTACTAATTGAGGCCATTCGATTACTACCAAGCCTGGTTCAGCAAGATAGCCATCTAAATCGATTGAGGACAAATCATCATTTTCCAAACGATAAAAATCCATATGGAAAAGTGGTAATTTAGCTTCACGATACTCACGCACAATAGTAAAAGTTGGGCTTTTAACTGGGCGATGTACGCCTAACGTACGACCTAAGCCTTGTGTAAGAGTTGTCTTACCTGCACCTAAATCTCCATTCAATAAAAGCAAATCATGAGGCTTAGCTGTTTTAGCTAAAGATGCACCTAATTTTTGCATCTCCTCTGCAGAATTAATTTCTAACTTAGTCATTATTTTTCATCCTTTGCTAAAGCTTGGGCAGCGGTAACAATTGCCAAGTCATAAATATCCTGTTCACTGCATCCACGAGATAAATCATTAACTGGTGCAGCTAGACCTTGTAAAATTGGTCCTACAGCAGTGAAACCACCCAAACGTTGAACCATCTTGTATGCGATATTTCCTGATTGAAGTTCTGGAAATACAAAGACATTTGCATGACCAGCTACTTTAGAACCAGGTGCTTTCTTTTCACCAACAGTTGGAACAAATGCGGCATCAAATTGCAATTCCCCATCTGCAGGAATTTCTGGGTGACTCTTTTGGAACATTGCGGTTGCATCATGAACCTTATCAACCATTGGTCCTTCGGCAGATCCTTTAGTAGAAAAGCTTAAAAATGCTACTTTTGGATCAATTTCAGCCATCTTAGCGGTTAATGCTGATTGATAACCAATTTCAGCTAAAGTTTCTTTATCTGGTTCAATATTAATTGCACAATCGGCAAAAATGTATCTTTCATCGCCCTTTTCCATGACAAAGGCACCGGACACACGATGCATCCCTTCAGCCGCATGAATCAATTGCAAAGCAGGCAAAACAGTATTTGCAGTTGAATGAGCTGCACCTGATACCATTCCATCAGCTAAGCCCATCTTTACAAGCATGGTGCCGAAATAATTTTCCTTAGCTAATTTTGCTCTGGCTTCAGCTTCACTAGTATCTTTTCTTCTAGCTTCTATAAATACTTTTACCATTTCATCTAAATCTGCATAATTATTAGGATCATAAATTTTTACTCCGGCAAGATCCAAATTATTTTCTTCAGCTGTCTTGGCAATATTCTCTTTGTTACCAATTAAAATCGGTTCAATTATGCCGTCCTTGTTCAAATTAGAAACGGCAGTCAAGATTCTTAAATCATCGCTTTCGGGAAACACAATTCTCTTTTTGTTTTTTGCTGCTTCAACTTGTTTTTTAAATAATGAAAATACGCTCATATATATACCTCTTATGCTAAATCAGATTTATTTACTGTTTCTGACAATTGCCAATCGATTGGCGTCTCGCCAAAATTAAGTAGTGCCGTATTACAACGTGAAAACGGACGCGAGCCAAAAAATCCTCTATCAGCTGAAAATGGACTCGGATGAGATGATTTTATAATAAAGTTCTTACTTTGATCAATTAATGGGATTTTATTCTGAGCAAATCTACCCCATAAAATAAAAACAACCTTTCCTCGCTCACTTAATGCCTTAATAGCAGTATCTGTTACATCTTCCCATCCTTTACCTTGGTGACCATTAGCATGGGCATAAGGGACAGTTAATACGGCATTCAAAAGCAATACACCTTGATCAGCCCATTTCTTTAAATAGCCATGGTTAACTGGACGTGCACCAACATCGTCATAAAGTTCTTTATAAATATTTCTAAGCGATGGTGGTAATGGTGTACCTGGCATAACAGAAAAACTCATGCCATTTGCCTGTCCTGGATTATGATATGGATCTTGGCCCAAAATCACCACTTTAGTTTTATTAAATGGCGTTAATTTAAAAGCAGTAAAAATATGATACATATCTGGAAAAATACGTTTATTAGAATATTCTTCCTTCAAAAAATTATGCAATTCGTGATACTTATCACTTGCAAAAACTGGATCTAAAACCTTATCCCAGTCATTACCGATTAATTCTTTAGCCAAGTCTTACACCCTCTTTTCTAATCTCCTTTATGGTATCATTAATTTAATAGTAATTGGGAGGAAATTTTATGATCAAATTGGTAGCTTGCGATCTCGATGGTACATTATTTAATTCTGATATGTCCGTTTCTGAAGCAAATATTCAAGCTGTGAAAAATGCACAAGATAATGGCATTGAATTTTTAATTGCTACCGGTCGAGCTCCACGTGAATCTCGTGCCATTCTAAAGGATGCTGGTTTGCACACGGGTTTTATTAATTTAAATGGGGCCTTAGTTTTTGATGAAGACAGTAAATTAATGGTCAAACATAAGATTCCCACTTATAAAGCCTTAGAAATAGTTGAATTATTGCATCAAGCAGGATTTTATTTTGAAATAATCACCGCTGATCAAGTTTACACTGAAGATTTAAACCAACGTATCTCTAATGTAGCTCATTTAATGGTTGACCTGAATCCTTTGCTTGATTTCAAGCAGGCAGTTGCAATTTCTGCAGGAAACAAGACTATTATGAATATGAAGCAAGTTGACCATTTTGAAGATTTATTACATAATCCTGAGGTTGAAGTGATGAAAATCATTGCATTTGATTCACGTGGTCATGAAGCTTTTGATAATGTTAAAAAAGAAGTAGCGCAAATTGGAGATTTAGTTGTTACTTCAAGTTCATCATCTAATATTGAAATTAATGCTCAGCAAGCACAAAAAGGTATTGCCTTACTCGACTATGCTAAGCTAAAAAATATTAAGCGTGATGAAATTGCCGCTATTGGAGATAATCTCAACGATGAAAGCATGATTCGAGAAGCTGGAATAGGTGTAGCGATAGGTAACGCTGTTCCAGTAATAAAAGGATTAGCACAAATTACTACTAAAACTAATAATGAAGACGGTGTAGCTTATATATTAAATCAATTTGTAAAGGAAAATAAACAGGATCAGAGGTGACAAAGTATGTTGTTCTGGCTAGAACTTAATCAAGAAAAAGATTATGGTCAAATTCCTGTGATCAATCCTAAGGGAAAAATTGAATTTATTATTCAAGGTAATCTTGATAATCCAAATCATACTTTATATCTATATGACACCAATAGAAATGAAATTGGGCGTTTATTTACTGATGGTACAGGATTGATTGCGTCCTTCACGATCGACGTAGTAGATCATTCTTTAGTTAGTGTTAAAAAGCTTAACACTCCTAATACCAACATATTTTATTTAACTCAATTAAAATATATTGTTACAGGAAGCATTAAGCGAGGAACTTATACTTTTAGATCTGGCTTTAAGAGTATTGCCAATGTTAAAACAATCGTGGCAGAACACGGCGTTGTTTTAACTTGCAATATCACTAAGCCAGAGGACATTCCATTTATCTTACTCACTTCAGTATTATTTACTCAATGGCATGGCACTCCATTAAAATTGCCAACATTTCCACCAATTGCCAAAAAGTTGGAAATAAATCCTAATTAAATAGAAAAAACCGTTATGAAAGATCTTCATAACGGTTTTTCTAGAAAGTAATATAGATATAGATGTATCTTCTGCCATAAAGTTTGTATTTATTAAGTAATAAGGAATTATTAGGCAGAGACTGAATAATGAAGGTTTACTCTGTATTATTTCAACCTCCATTACCTATTATACTTTTTTAGATAAAAAATACAAGGGTTAGATGTTATTATTTACCAATGTATTCCCTTATATTTAGGCGTCGGCAGCAGCTTTTAGTTTTATCATCTGTTATTAAATGCATACAAAAAGGAACTTCTTTATGTAAGAAGTTCCTTTTTAGTAATCAAATTAGTCTTGGTAGTTTACTAATTCTAAGTATGATTCAGGCTTAAGTGAAGCACCACCAACTAAGCCACCGTCAATGTCAGGCTTTGACATTAATTCCTTAATATTAGCTGGCTTTACAGAACCACCGTATTGAATACGAACGTTTTCTGCAGTTTCTTCGTTGTACAAGTCCTTAACAGTTTCACGAATAGTCTTGCACATTTCTTCAGCTTGGTCTGATGAAGCAGTCTTACCAGTACCAATAGCCCAGATTGGTTCATAAGCAATAACAAGGTTTGAAACTTGTTCAGCAGTAAGACCATCTAAAGCAGCCTTAATTTGACCAACAACCCAGTCTTCTTGCTTGTTTGCTTCACGGGTTTCAAGTGATTCACCACAGCAAATAATTGGCTTTAAGCCATTAGCAAAGATTGCCTTAGCCTTCTTGTTAATGTCTTCATCAGTTTCGTGGAAGTAGCCACGACGTTCTGAGTGACCAATAATTACGTAGTCTATACCCATTTCTTTCAAGACCTTAGGTGAAGTTTCACCGGTGTAAGCACCTTCGTCTTCAAAGTAACAGTTTTCAGCACCGGTGTGTAAGTTTGAGCCCTTAGCTGCTTTTCTTAAAGCATCAAGGTCAACTGCAGGTGCACAAATAAGTGATTCTACCTTACTTGGATCTGGCAACTTGTCCTTAACAGCGTCAACGAATTCAGCAGTTTGTTCTGGATTCATGTGTAACTTCCAGTTACCAGCAATAATTGGTGTACGACTCATTAGTCTATTATCTCCTTAGCTAAAATTACTTGTCTTGTACGCAAGCGATACCTGGCAATACCTTACCTTCAAGGTAGTTAAGTGAAGCACCACCACCAGTTGAAATGTGGCTGATCTTAGGTGCGATACCCAATTGCTTAGCAGCAGCAGTTGAGTCACCACCACCGATAATAGTAGTTGCGTCAGTAAGGTTTGCTAATGCACGACCGATTTCCAAAGTACCTTCTGCGAAATTAGGCATTTCGAAAGCACCCATTGGTCCATTCCAAACAACAGTCTTAGCATCCTTTAAGATATCCTTGAACTTAGCAATAGTCTTAGGACCAATGTCAAGACCCATCATGTTGTCAGGAATGTCATCACCAACAACTTCACGTGAAGCATCGTTTGAGAATTCAGTTGCAGCTACGTTGTCAACTGGAAGAACGATCTTGTCGCCAGCCTTTTCAAGCAATTCCTTAGCAAGGTCTACCTTGTCAGCTTCAAATAATGATTTACCGATCTCGTGACCTTGAGCTGCTAAGAAGGTGTAAGCCATACCACCACCGATTAAGATGTGGTCTGACTTAGGAATCAAGTTGTTGATAACACCGATCTTGTCTGAAACCTTAGCACCACCCAAGATAGTTACGAATGGGTGTACAGGATTGTCAACAGCGTCACCTAAGTACTTGATTTCCTTTTCAAGTAAGTAACCAGCAGCTGCAGGCTTACCATTTTCCTTCATTGCAGTAGCAATACCAACGTTTGATGCGTGACTTCTGTGAGCAGTACCAAATGCGTCGTTTACAAACATGTCACCAAGGCTTGCCCAGTATTCGCCAAGCTTAGGATCGTTACCTGATTCACGCTTACCAAAGTCATTGTCGATATCTTGGAATCTAGTGTTTTCAAGAACAACAACGTCGCCATCCTTCATGTTGTTGATAGCGTCTTCAACTTCTTTACCTTCGTTTGATGGTACAAAAGTTACAGGCTTCTTAAGAAGTTCACTTAAACGTTCAGCAACTGGCTTTAATGATAATTCCTTCTTATCAGCATCTGACTTAACACGGCCCAAGTGACTAAGTAAAATAGCCTTACCACCATGTTCAATGATGTACTTGATAGTTGGAAGTGCAGCAACGATACGGTTGTCATCACCGATAACGCCGTCCTTAATAGGAACATTGAAGTCTACACGTACTAAAACCTTTTTGCCTTTAACATCAAGATCGTCAACGATTAATTTAGCCATTATAATCCTCCGATTATTTTGATATTTTTCCTTCAAAAAAAGGCGGAAGGAAGAATCTCCCTCCGCCTTCTCAATTACCACTTAACTATAATCAGTTAATTTAAATTAATGATTAAAGAGTAGCAAAGTGTAATAAAGTACGAACCATTTGGCAAGTGAATGAGTATTCGTTGTCGTACCAAGCAACAGTCTTAACTAATTGCTTGTCACCTGCAGTAGTTACCATAGTTTGAGTTGGGTCAAAGATTGAACCAGCAGTCATGTTCAAAACATCGCTTGAAACAATGTGGTCACCATTGTAAGCAAATGCTGGACTTTCGTACTTCTTCATAGCTTCGTTAACTTCGTCAGCAGTAACCTTCTTGCTCAAGATTGATACTAATTCAGTTTCTGAACCATCTGGAACTGGAACACGTTGTGCGTGACCGTTCATCTTACCGTTCAAGTTTGGCAATACTAAACCAATAGCCTTTGCTGAACCAGTAGTATGAGGAATAATGTTTTCAGCAGCAGCACGAGCATCTTGTTCCTTACCACTACGTGCAGGACCATCCAAAGTCATTTGAGTACCAGTGTATGCGTGTATAGTAGTCATAGTAGCAACTTCGATACCGAATTCCTTGTCCAAAGCGTTAGCCATTGGTGCAAGTGAGTTAGTAGTACATGAAGCAGCTGAAACAATCTTATCGTCAGGAGTCAAAGTGTTTTCGTTTACTGAGTAAACGATAGTCTTCAAGTCGTTACCAGCTGGAGCTGAGATCAATACACGCTTAGCACCTGCGTCAAGGTGAGCTTGTGACTTAGCCTTGCTAGTGTAGAAACCAGTACATTCAAGAACAAAGTCAACACCATCGTTCTTAACCCATGGGATGTTTTGTGCTTGTGGTTCAGCGTATACGTGGTACTTCTTGCCGTCAACTACGATAGCGTCTTCAGTTGATGAAACTTCGTGGTTGAAAGTACCATGAGTAGTGTCGTACTTAAGTAAGTAAGCAAGCATTGATGGAGTAGTCAAGTCGTTAATAGCAACAACTTCGATATCCTTACTCTTTTCGCCTAAATCCATAATACGACGGAATGCTAAACGACCGATACGGCCGAAACCGTTAATACCAATTTTAACTGTCATAACCTAAAAGTCCTCCTTTAAGAACTATAAACAACAATTTATTTTAAACGGGATTTTATTTCCCCTTTAAAATCATATTTGAGGCACTTTCATCAGTAATTAACCAGGTTTGATGAGGTGCATTTGGCATATATGCTTTGATTGCCTTGGCTTTTCTTGCACCACAGGCAAAGGCAAATATGTGGGGTATTTTGTATAGGTTCTCAAACTGTAATCCAACCTGGGTTATACGGTCGACAACCTTGCCATTTTCATCGAAGAAACACCCGAAACATTCGGTGACGGCCTTCTTTTCGCGAAGCTCGGAAAGTCTAATTGAATTATATCCTCTTCGCTGTGCCATTTCTTGGGCTAACCCAATGCCATGAATCACAGCATCGCTTTGCGAAATATCTTGCAGAACATCCGCAATCGAGGATTCACGTATCAAAGATTTATACGCTGCATCTGAAACTTGTTCAGGTAAATACAATGTTTTGTAAGTACCCGAGGTTTTAGCTGCCATTTCTTGGACGATTGTATTACTTTGTGTTTCTACATTTTCGCCCAAAGCTCCTCGACCGGGAACAAATTCTAACTGGCGGTTATTTCCTAAACTAGGAGATAAATACTTAGCGGATTTTGCTAAAGCCGCTCCACCTAGAATTGTAACTATTGAATGACCTAATGGCAAGAGTAAACTTAATGCTGAACTTAACTCTTCCCCCATCTCTTCATAAACGCGATCTTGTAAATCAGCATTGCCAGGCACAATCAAGGTTCTTTCGATCCCTAGCTTCTTAGCTAATGCCAATTCCGTTTCACCCGCATTAAAGAGACGATCAATCAACGGACCTGCATCTTGTAATGTCTTCTTGCCCTTTTCAGTTAAGAACATGCCGAAACTTTTAGTTTCAATCAAACCTAACTGACTTAAATATTCAGTCTCAGTTCTTACATTTCTCTCTGAAAGCCCTAAATGCTGAGCCACACTTCTCCGCCCAATTGGTGCATGAAGTGCTATCTGCTCAAGGACAAGATACCTTTGTCGAAGAATCTTTAAGACGTCGGGAACGAGCGCTTCGAGCAAAGAAAAGTCCGAATTCATCGTTCCCTCCTTTCCCTGGGACAATGTGTGACCATATCTGTGTCGATTACTGTCCCAGAATACTTAAAAATATAAGAGAAACGTATAATTATCTCAAATTCATACATTTCCCAATCGACACTGTTAGTATAACAATGTATTTTTCGTAATTCAAGAAAAAGATGTGTTATTTAAAAAAATTGTAAGGCTTACA
>NZ_GG700752.1:684291-692036 GCF_000160855.1 Lactobacillus helveticus DSM 20075 = CGMCC 1.1877 | reverse complement strand
TTTGTTCAAAAATAAAAAGAATAAGAAAAAGACGGTCAAGCAACTCAAATTAAGAGTTGGATTGATCGTCTTTTGGTATCTGAGGGTTAGTTATTTCCCAGACACTTCTGTACTTTGTTCCCTACGCACTTATGGTTGGTGAACTAGGTGCTACATTTAAGAATGCCGAAGGTGGGGTTTCATCTTGGGTAAACGCCACAATGGGTGCAAAATGGACTTATTACGCTGGTTGGACTTATTGGGCTTGCCACGTATCAAGCAAAGGTACCGGTGGCCTGAGAGCAATAGCTTGGGCCATTCTTGGCAACACTAGACGGTATGACAGTTTGCCTACTGCTTGGACTCAATTTGCAACCTTGGTTATATTCTTATTCTTCTGCTGGGTAGCCAGTCGCGGAATTCCCGTATTAAAAGGATTGGCTACTGTTGCGGGATCGTCGATGTTCATCATGTCAATCTTATTTATTATCATGATGTTTGCTGCTCCAGCCATTTACCCAGGAGCAGGCTTTTACCACACTGATCTTAATTGGAAGAATTTAATGCCAACTTTCAATGTCAAATACTTTACTTCTCTTTCGATTTTAGTATTTGCCGTTGGTGGTTGTGAAAAGATTTTTCCTTATGTTAATAAGGTTAAGGATCCATCCAAGAACTTCCCTAAGGCAATGATTGCATTAGCAATCATGGTTATGGTATCAGCGATTTTAGGTACCTTTGCTATGGCATTGATTTTTGATCCAAAGGTCGTTAATGCCAATTTGAATGAATACATTTCAAATGGTGCTTACATGGCCTTTCAAAAATTGGGCGAATACTATCACGTTGGTGGCTTATTCATGTACATCTATTCATGGTGTAATGTGATTGGTCAATTCTCAACTTTAGTATTAGTATTGATGCACCACTTAGAATGCTTTTTGGAAGCAAAGAGGCAAAAGAATTTATCCCTAAAGGCTTATTCAAGCTTAACAAGCATGGTGCCTACATTAATGGTATTTGGATGATTGTTGTTTTATCAGGTGGTTTAATTGCTATTCAAGCATTTGTTCCTAACGCACAAGCTGTAATGGCTCAATTAGTTAAGTTAAACTCAACTACTATGCCACTTCGTTACCTTTGGGTATTTGCAGCTTACATTGCTTTGAGAAAGCATCAAAAATCATTTGAAACTACTTATCAAATGACCAAATATCAAGGCTTAGCGTATACCGCGGGTATTTGGTGTTTCTTAGTTACTACAGCATGCTGTATTTTCGGTATTTATTCACCAGATCCATTTACTTTAATGCTTAACATTTTGACACCAATCATTTTAATTGCATTGGGATTGATTCTTCCTGGTATTGACAAATATCATGAAACAAAGGCCAATTAAGGTATAGATGTATAGATATATTAAAAAGACCGTTGACAGCGGTCTTTTTTTATTTTTAATTTCATTTAGATTAAAAATGAGGTGGAAAAATATGACATTACCTTTTAAAGCTGTTGCAGTTGACATGGACGGAACATTCTTAGATGACCGTAAGCAATTCAATCATGAACAATTTGATCAAATACTTACAGAATTAGAGAAAAGAAACGTCCATTTCATTGTAGCTTCTGGACGTCCGTACACCAGATTAAAACAAGACTTTGGCGATTTTGCGGAACGCATGGATTTTGTTTCATTGAACGGTTCTATGCTTGTTGTTAATGGTGAAACTGTTACTTCTTACCCATTAAAGCGTGAAACTGCACTTAGTCTGCTCAAAGAGGTCAGTGATAAATATGGCAAAGTAGCTCCTATGGTCTTTGAAACTGATGTAGCATACTTTCATAGAGCAATTCCTAAGACTGAACGTGACTTTTTAGCATACTTTGCTGGACAAAGCGCAGTCGTTGATCACTGGGAAGATTTGCCTAAAAAAGATATCTTGCAAATCACTTTTAGTTTAGACAATTCTAAAGCTCCAGAAATTGAAAAAGAATTTAATGCAAAGCATGAACAAAAGATTTCTGCATTTGGATCCGCCAATACTGCTATTGATACTAACGTGTATGGCATTAACAAGGGTGCTGGTTTAAAACACCTATTAGCCAAATTAAACTTAACCGGTGACGATCTAATCGCATTTGGTGATAGCGATAATGATATTGCCATGCTTGATTTTGCCAAATACTCATATGCTATGGCCAATGGGATGCCAATTGTTAAAGAGCACGCTAAATATATTGCACCAGCTAATACTGAAAATGGAGTTTTCAGAGTACTGCAAAAATACTTAGATGCTGATAAATAGATAACAAAAAAAGGCAATGAACTTAAACGTTCATTGCCCTTTTTAATGAATAAATTATTTAGTTAACTTTTCTGTACTTTCAAGTAATTCAGCACGTTGAGCTAAATTCATGTAAAGTCTATTGTTTGAAACAGCAATACCTTCAATTTCACGACCAGTGTGGAATTGATAAGTATCCTTAACTTCACCATCACGAGCAATCTTAGCAATTACATCGTTAAATGCAAGATAGAAGTTGCCATTCTTAGGATCATATGCGAAACCTTGAGTATAAGTATTTGAAACAATACCAGTCTTAGTTGCACCTAACATAGTTGGGTACCAGTTATCACCTTTACGGTTGAATTTCCAGTATTCAGTTTGGTCTTTTTGCTTATTGTAAAGAGTAGTGTACATCTTGTGATCATCTACAACGACACCATTACGGAAGTAACGACCTTCTGAGTCACTACCATTCCAGCATTTAAATGTCCAAATCTTGTTAATGCACATATCACTCTTACGGATTTGAAGTAATTCTTCTGATCTGTTGCTCTTATATAATGTCTTGTTATCATAGTTAACTACATAAATATACTTATCAGTTGCACCCATAGCTTGACCGTGGCCGATTGGAATATATGGACTTACCTTAATGTTCTTAACGTAAGAATTAAACTCCTTTTGAGACATATCAAGCAAGTATTGACCATTAAATGCATTAGTTAAATGGTTCAAATTATAGCCAACGATGTGACCATTAGAAATCTTAGTGCTGCTGAGCAAACTACTGTAAAGCCAACCATCTGATATGGCAATACCTTCTGGAATATGACCTACACGATTAATGTAATCGTCGTCTTTAATATCTCTAGCAACGCTAAGCAAAACTGGTTGGAAGTAGCGAGTCTTGAAAGTCATATTACTGTTATCAGTAGTGTAACTATGCTTTGACTTATCTGGAGCAAAGTCGGTCTTAGTTACATAGTTAGAAGAACTACCGTAGTAAGTCTTCCAAGACTTCAAATCACCACTAAATGGCTTAGCTTGCACGCTATCTGCATCAGCTACACCTTCTTTGGTGCTCTTTCTTACAGTAACCTTAACAGTGGCCTTAGCACTACCATAGCTATACTTCACTTTATAAGTGCCAGGTTCGGAACAATCAATTGCATCTTCAGAAATTGTAATATCTTGAGTTGGAATTACAGTTCCCATGTGGTTAGTTACGTAACTAACAGCATCTTCTGGAGCAAAATCAGAATGACTATTTCTTACTAAGCTTACGGTCTTAGGTACAGCAATTTTATTTCTAGTAAACCAGTTTTGGTTAACATATCCTACCTTACGGCCATTAACATAAATACGCCAATAAGTACCATGTTGGGTTTTAATTCGTTGATCTGATTGAATATGAGCATATTGATAATCACTAGCACTGGCAAGTTTCTTTACAGGCTCACCATTCTTAATGCTCTTATAAACACCATAATTTCTGTTACTACCTACTTTAACCATCAAATCGTAAGAAGTACTGGTTTGAACTGGTTCTTTTTTATCGGTTGAACTATCTTTAGTCTTGTCTGCTTTAGCAGTTGTCTTAGAATTAGTAGCAAAAACAGGATTAGAATAACCCATTAATAAACCAACACTAAGTGCAACAGCTGATGTTGCAGTTAAAATCTTATTCTTATACTTCAAGCTTGTCCTCCTACAATATTACAACAGTAATTTACATTATTATAATATATAAATAATATTCTCAAAAATACAATTTGAATACAAGTAGATCTCTTTATTTGACACTTTTATTACGAAGTGATTTAATTAGCACAGTACTTAAAAGAGTGCTAATTTAATTAAGAAATAAATTTAGGAGGCAAACATATGCTAGTACCTACAGTTATTGAACAAACTGCTCGTGGCGAACGCGCTTACGACATTTACTCACGCTTATTAAAAGATAGAATTATTATGTTGAGCGGCGAAATTAACGATCAAATGGCTAACTCGATTATTGCTCAATTACTTTTCCTTGATGCACAAGACAACACTAAGGATATTTCACTTTACATCAACTCACCAGGTGGTGTTATTACTTCTGGCCTTGCAATCATGGATACTATGAACTTCATTAAGTCAGACGTATCAACTATTGCAATTGGTATGGCTGCTTCAATGGCTTCTATTATTTTGACTAGTGGTACTAAGGGCAAGCGTTTTGCATTGCCTAACTCAACTGTCCTTATCCACCAACCTTTAGGTGGTGCTCAAGGTCAACAAACTGACATCCAAATTGCAGCTAACGAAATTTTAAAGAGTCGTAAGAAGATTAACGAAATCTTACACGAAACCACTGGTCAACCATTAGAAAAGATCCAAAAGGATACTGAACGTGATAACTACTTAACTGCTGAAGAAGCTAAGGAATATGGTTTGATCGATGAAATTATGGCTAACAAGAAGAAGTAATCATTAATTATATTTAAAAAAGAGGATTTGCATTTTGCAAATCCTCTTTTTCTATTCTTTTAAAGTTTCAGCTAATTCATGTAGCTTTTTAAATCGGTGATTAACACCAGATTTTGAAATTGGTCCGTCTGGAATTTGGTCCGCTACCTCTTTTAAAGTTAGTTCTGGATGAGCTAATCTAAAACGTGCTAAAACCTGTAGTTTTTCTGGTAAGCTGTCAATTCCCTTTTCTTTTTGAATCAACTGAATATCTTCAACCTGCTTGGCTGAAGCCGAAGCTGTTTTTTTCATATTAGCTGTATCGCAATTGACCAAACGATTAACTGAGTTGCGCATATCACGCATAATTCGTAAATCTTCAAAATTGAGCATAGCATTTAATGCACCCACCACATGCAAAAAATCACCAATCTTAGCTGCTTCTTTAAGATAAACGATATAGCCTCGCCGACGTTTAGTCATCTTAGCATTCAAATAAAAATACTCATTCATTAACTTAGCTAAATCTTCATTATGATCTTCATAAGTTGAATAAATTTCTAAGTGATATCTACTAGTTTCAGGATTATTAACACTGCCGCCAGCTAAAAATGCGCCTCTAAGATACGACATCGCACCTTCACTGGATTTCATAATCCTTTGAGGAATTCTGGTAACCAATCCTTTAGCTGGATCCCAAATATTTAAATTTTCTAATATCTTTTGCACATCGCGATTAAGCCGAACCAAATATTGGTTATTCTTTTTTAATTTCATCTTACGAGAAACAATTAACAATGGTTCAATTCCATATGCCACTTTAATTAATTTGAAAATTCGACGTGCAATAGCGGGATTTTCTGTAGTGATATCTAAACTAAATTGATGATCATGAAGATTTAAAACTCCATTCATCCGCAAAAAAGCAGCTAACTCCGCTTTAGCATGTTCCGGATGCACCTCAAGCGAAGTTAGCTCCTTTTTGACTTCACTAGCATAACTAGCCATTATTTTCCTTCATTCTTTTACGTGACATTGCCTCAAATGCCAAATTCATTATTTCTTTTGCTACTTTTTCTCCATCATGAAAGACCAAGCCGTGACGTTGATCAATAAAATCATCAGTAATTACTCGACACCCTTGTACTCTTAATCCATTAAAATCATTCTTAACCGGTTCAAGATAAGCATCATAATCTTCAGGATGGAACTTGCTCATATCAATTTTTGCCCCGTTGACCAAAGCTGTGTTGATATAATTTCCTCCTAAATGACGATTGATCACTTCAACGTGTTCTGCATCGCTAAAGTGATCCGTTTCTCCACGTTGAGTCATGATATTGCAAATATAAATTACTTCAGCTTCAGTTTCTCGAACTGCTTCACCTAAGTTAGAAATCATTAAATTAGGCAAAATCGAAGTGAATAAACTGCCGGGCCCTAATACTACAGCATCTGCCTGCATAATTGAAGCCAATACTGGCAAAACAGCTTTAGGCGTAGCTTTTGAATTAGTATCAGTTACCCAAACACGTTTAATTCGTTTGTCTTTAGATGTGATTTCTGTTTCTCCTGCTTCTGTTGTCGCATCCACAAATTCAGCATTTAAAGTTAAAGGTTCATTAGAAGCGGGGAATACATGGCCGTCTACTTTCATCATTTTAGATAAAGATTGAACAGCATCAAAAATATTGCCCTGCATTTCATTTAATGCGGCGATAATCAAATTACCAATGGCATGGCCCGAGAAGAATGCATCAGATGAATCAAAACGATATTGGAAAATATCTTTTTCTTCTTGTGGCAAATCACTCAAAGAAACCAACACGTTTCTAATATCACCTGGTGGAACAACGTTTATAAAATTCCGAATAGAACCAGATGAACCACCATCATCGGATACTGTAACAATAGCAGTAATTTCCGCATTTTGATCTTTCAGCGCATTCAAAATAACTGGTAAGCCAGTACCACCACCGATAACTACTACCCGCGGACGCCTACCTTTAATTACGCGCACAATTCGCGTTTCTCCATATGACATCGCGATATACCTACTTTCTAATGTAGCGACTTACCTCACGGTGAGTAATATCGACTGGATATTTTTTAGATAAGTCACGAGCAAGTTGTTGTGCAATTGATACGCTACGATGTTGACCACCAGTACAACCAATTGCAATTGTTAATTTTTCTTTTCCTTCTTTAATATAACCAGGAATGGCAGTTTCCAATAAATCCAATAATTTTTGGTAGAAAACCTGCGTCTCTTTCTTATTCATTACATAATCAAAGATACGCTTATCTAATCCTGTAAATGGGCGCAACTCTGGAATATAAAATGGATTAGGCAAAAAACGCACATCCATTACAATATCCGCATCAATTGGCATGCCATATTTAAAACCGAATGACATTACTTCAATTGAAAATGGTTGACGCTTGCGATCACTAAACGTATTAATTAACTTCTGTTTTAAATCTTTAGTTGATAAATTAGACGTATTAATGATGTAATTTGAACGATTCTTTATTGGCATCAAAATATGACGTTCTTCTTGAATGCCATCTAATAGACGTCCCTTGCCATTATTAGCTAACGGTGGAAGTCGTCTAGTTTCTTTATAACGTGCCACTAATACATCATCTGAGGCATCCAAGAATAGAATAGTTGCTTGAACGTTGCCATTATCTTCTAGTGAATTTACCTCATCTAATAAATCTGTATAAAAAGTTTTAACACGTAAATCAATTACTACTGCTACCTTGTGGAAGTCGTTTGAATTATAATCCCAAAAACTTCCCAATAATGTTGGTGGCAAGTTATCAACTACGAAGTAGCCCATATCTTCTAAATCATGAGCCACAACAGTCTTACCTGCCCCACTCATTCCTGTAACAATTAATAATTGTTTCTTATCATCAGCCATTGTTGACCCTCCTTCTGTAAATTATATCATACCGGGTGTTCTATTATAGTGCAAAAAAAGAGACCATCATGGCCTCTTTTTCATAATTATTAACGGTACA
>NZ_GG700752.1:665097-682889 GCF_000160855.1 Lactobacillus helveticus DSM 20075 = CGMCC 1.1877 | reverse complement strand
CTACTTTTTATTTTTCTGCATCCCTAGTTAATTTAGTATCACGCTTTAAAACTGGCTTTAAATATTGACCAGTATAGCTCTCTTTTACCTCAGCTATTTCTTCAGGCGTTCCTGTAGCAACAACATTGCCGCCACCCTCACCGCCTTCAGGTCCTAAATCAATAATCCAATCGGCATTTTTAATCACGTCTAAATTATGTTCAATTACTAAAGCGGTATTTCCTTCATCAACTAAACGCTGCAGAACTTCAAGCAAACGTTTAATGTCGTCAGTATGCAAACCTGTCGTTGGTTCATCCAAAATATAGAAATTCTTACCAGTTGACAGTTTTTGCAACTCTGCCGCTAACTTCATTCTTTGGGCTTCTCCACCAGATAAAGTTGTAGCAGATTGACCTAATTTAACATAGCCTAACCCTACATCGACAATGGTTTGCAGTTTACGTGCAATTTTAGGAATATTTTCAAAGAACTTGCATGCTTCATTAATTGTCATATCAAGCACTTGAGCAATATTCTTTTCACGATAAGTTACTTCCAAAGTTTCTGAATTATAACGGCTGCCGTGACAAACCTCACATGGAACATACACATCTGGCAAGAAGTTCATTTCGATCTTAATAATTCCGTCACCATGACATGCTTCGCACCGGCCGCCTTTAACGTTAAATGAAAAACGTGCTTTAGTATAGCCTCTCATCTTAGCTTCATTTGTTTGGGCAAAGAGCGTACGAATGTCATCAAATACACTGGTATAAGTAGCTGGGTTACTGCGTGGAGTACGTCCAATAGGACTTTGATCAATATCGATTATTTTTTCAATATTCTTATACCCACGAATCGACTTATATTTGCCTGGCTTAGTTGAATTATGATTTAATTTCTGAGCCAATACTCGCTTCAAAATCATGTTAACCAGGGTTGATTTACCTGAACCTGAAACACCACTAACTACGATAAATTTTCCTAAAGGAAAATCAACGTTGATATTCTTCAAGTTGTTTTCTTGTGCACCAGTAATAGTGATCTTCTTACCATTGCCCTTACGCCGCTTCAATGGAACAGGAACAAATTTTTTACCAGACAAATATTGCCCAGTTAATGATTTAGGATTCTTTTCTACTTCTTCTGGCGTACCTTGAGCCATTACCTTACCGCCATATACACCGGCACCTGGTCCCATATCAATCAGATAATCGGCTTGACGCATGGTCTCATTATCATGTTCAACCACAATCAAGGAGTTGCCTAAGTCCCGCATTCTCTTAAGTGAAGCAATTAATCGATCATTATCACGTTGATGAAGTCCAATTGAAGGTTCATCTAAAACATACATAACTCCTGACAAGTTAGAACCAATTTGAGTAGCCAAACGAATACGTTGAGCTTCCCCACCAGATAAAGTATTAGCAGAACGAGAAAGAGTTAAATAATCTAATCCTACACTATCCAAGAATGAAAGACGATCACATACTTCTTTCAAAATCGGCTTAGCAATCACAGTTTCTTGTTCGCTTAATTTGACGCTCTTAAAGAAATCCAAAGATTTACTAATTGAAAGTTCAGAAGCTTCAGCGATATCCTTACCCATCACTTTTACAGCCAGAGCTTTTTCATTCAATCGTTTACCGTGACAAGTTGAACAAGTCAGTTCTGTCATATACTTGCCCATTACATCACGCATGAATTTAGACATTGGATGCTTATAACGTCTTTCGACATTATCCATTACTCCTTCAAATGGCTGGGTTGTATCATTGACGCCAAAATCACCGGTAACATGGAATTTAACCGGCTTAGTTGAACCGTGAAGAATTGTCTCTCTTTGCTTTTTAGTCAATTTATTAAAAGGCTTATTCATTGGAATATCGAGTGCTGCACAGGCTTGCTCCAACATTTCAGTATAATAATTGGACGTCTTCCAAGGAGCTAATGCACCTTCTGCTAAAGTTTTACTCTTATCAGGCACAACCAAATCTTCATCAACTGCTAAATTCATCCCTAATCCATCACAATCAGGACAAGCACCAAATGGCGCATTAAATGAGAAGAGTCTTGGTTCCATTTCTCCTACTGTAAAGCCACACTTAGGACAAGCGTAATATTCGGAAAAGTTAAGCATCTCGTCGCCAATGACATCAACATTCATGTAGCCATCGGATAAACGAAGTGCTGATTCAATTGAGTCAAACAAACGAGATTTAATGCTGTCTTTCATGATCAAGCGATCTACCACAATATCAATGTTATGACGCTTATTTTTAGCTAAATTAAATTCTTCGCCAATTTCATGCATCTCGCCATCGACAATAACACGGACATAGCCTGCACGTTGTACTCGCTTAAAAACATCCTTATGTTCACCACGTTTAGCTCGAATAACGGGGGCTAATAATTGAATTTTCGTTCTTTCTGGTAAAGCCATGATGCGATCTACCATTTGATCAACTGATTGTCGTTCAATTAAAGTTCCATCATTAGGACAAATAGGATGACCTACACGAGCCCACAAAAGACGCAAATAGTCATTGATTTCCGTTACCGTTCCTACAGTTGAACGCGGATTATGTGATGTAGTTTTTTGATCAATTGAAATAGCAGGATTTAATCCATCAATTGAATCAACATCTGGCTTATCCATTTGCCCCAAGAATTGTCTAGCATAACTAGAAAGTGATTGCACATAACGCCTTCTACCTTCGGCATATAAGGTATCAAAGGCTAAAGAACTCTTACCAGATCCCGATAGACCAGTAACTACTACTAATTTATTTTTAGGAATAGTTACATCGATATCTTTTAAATTATGTTCTCGTGCACCACGAATAACGATCTTATCATTTACCATTAAAAGCTTTCCCCTTTTTTGTCTTTGGTTTTCTAGATGACTTTTGTAAATCGATAATAGCATCCCGCAAGTTAGCCGCTTCTTCAAAGTCGAGCTTCTTAGCAGCCTCTTTCATCTGTTCTTGCAGATTCTTAATCATCGTCTTCTTTTGACTAGCAGTTAATTCATCGAAGTTCAAATCAGCAAAGCTATCAGATTTCTTATCCTTATCACCACTTGATGGCTTAGTAATAGATATTACATCCTGAACAGGTTTGATGATTGTCTTAGGTGTAATTCCATGTTCTTTGTTAAACTCTTCTTGGATCTTACGCCGTCTCTTAGTTGCATTGATCGCAGCTCTCATAGAATCAGTAATCGTATCTGCATACATGATTACCTCACCATTTGCATTACGAGCCGCACGTCCCATTGTTTGAACTAATGGACGATATGCACGCAGGAAACCTTCTTTATCTGCATCCAAGATAGCTACGAGTGAAACTTCTGGCACATCTATACCTTCACGCAGCAAATTGATTCCAATTAACACATCAAATTTACCTAAACGTAAATCACGAAGAATTTTCATTCGCTCTAAAGTTTTAATATCAGAGTGCAGATATTGCACCTTAATACCTAAATCTTTTAGATAATCAGTCAGATCTTCTGCCATCTTTTTAGTCAAAGTTGTAACAAATACCCGTTCATTGCGATCTATTCGTTTATTAATTTCTCCAACTAGATCATCAATTTGCCCTTCAATTGGTCTTACCTCAATTTTTGGATCCAGCAATCCTGTTGGTCGAATAATCTGTTCTACTTTATGATTAGTTCGCTCTAATTCATAATCACCCGGTGTGGCAGAAACATAAAGTATTTGATGAACATGCTTTTCAAATTCAGATAACTTAAGCGGGCGGTTATCAAGAGCTGAAGGCAAACGGAAACCATAATCAATCAAAGTTTGCTTACGATTACGGTCACCATTGTACATTGCACGAATTTCAGGCATAGTCGCATGGGATTCATCAATTAAAGTCAAGAAATCATCTGGGAAGAAATCGAGCAAGGTATAAGGCGGCTCACCAGCTTTTCTGCCTTCCATATGACGAGAATAATTTTCAATTCCATTGGTATAACCAACTTCACTCATCATTTCCATATCATATGTAGTACGTTGTTTAATTCTTTCAGCCTCTAGAAGTTTGCCTTCACCTTCAAACTTCTTTACCTGAACCTTCATTTCCTTAGAAATCGCCTTAAGCGCACGACGCAACTGATCATCATTAGTCATAAAGTGCGTAGCTGGGAATAAAGAAATGCTTTCTCTTTCACCAATTACCTCTCCAGTCAAAGAGTCAATTTCAACAATGCGATCAATTTCATCCCCGAAAAATTCAATCCGATAAGCATGATTAGAATTGCCAGCTGGAAAAATTTCTACAACATCCCCACGAACGCGGAAACGTCCTCGTTGAAAATCGATGTCGTTACGATCATACTGCAAATTTACTAAATCACGTAATAACACATTACGATCATATTCTTGACCTTCATGAATCATCAGAACGCTGCGAGCATATTCCTTTGGATCACCCAAACCATAGATTGACGAAACAGAAGCAACAACAATTACGTCATTACGCTCCATTAAAGCTGATGTAGTGGCGTGGCGCAACTGATCAATTTCATCATTGATAGCTGAATCCTTTTCGATATAAGTATCAGATTGCGGAACATAAGCTTCTGGTTGGTAGTAATCGTAGTAAGATACAAAATACTCAACAGCATTATGAGGAAAGAAGCTTTTAAACTCACCATAAAGTTGACCCACTAAAGTTTTGTTATGCGTAATTACTAAAGTAGGTTTATTCAAGTTAGCGATAATGTTGGCCATAGTAAAAGTTTTCCCAGTACCAGTGGCACCCTCTAGAATTTGTTCTTTATAGCCTTTTTTAAAGCCGGCCGTCAATTTATCAATAGCCTGCTCTTGGTCCCCTGCTGGCTTAAACTTAGACACTAATTCAAATTTGCGATCTTTTTGTCGTGTAATCATGCTTTCCTCCTCATGAAAAAAGTTGGACCAAATTGTCCAACTTTCTAATTAGTATTTATATTTTACTACCACGAACGTGTTTTCGCACGAAATATGCCCATTTTATTTAAGAAGTTCAGCTAAAGCTGCTTGGTAATCTTGTGCAGCCTTTTCTGCAGTTGCAATATCCTTCTTATTTACACCAACATAAGCCTTAATAACTGGTTCAGTACCTGATGGACGAAGAGCAACCCAGGTTTCATCATCTAAGAAATATTTCAAAACGTTAGATTCTGGGAAGCCTTCAAGTGGTGTTACATTGCAATTTTCAATAGTTTCTTTCTTTAAGAAATCTTGAATCTTGTTAACTTTAACGCCATTGATTTCACTTAAGTGTTCATTACGCAATTTACTCATAAGTTCAGCCATCTTCTTTTGACCGCCGATACCTGGCATTTCGATAGCCTTGGTAATTTCGTAAGCTACGCCGTACTTATTCCAGATTTCTTGCAAGCCATCAAAAACAGTCATGCCCTTAGAAGCATAGTAACTAGCAACTTCGGCAAACATCAATGCACCTTGCATAGCATCCTTGTCTCTAGCAAATGGTTTGAACAAGTAGCCATAGCTTTCTTCAAAACCCATCAGGAACTTGGCATCGCCAGCCTTCTTCATACGGTCAACTTCTTCACCAATGTACTTGAAGCCAGTCAAAACGTGCTTAGTCTTAATGCCAAAGTCTTCTGCAATCTTGAATGGCAAAGCACTTGAAACAACTGAAGTAACGATTTCATAATCACTAGTCAACTTGCCGCTTTCCTTCATATGAACAAGCAAGTAGTAAGCCATCAACGTAGCAATTTGATTACCAGTCAAAACTTGGAAATCACCGTCAGATTTTCTTACGGCTGCACCCATTCTGTCAGCATCTGGGTCGGTAGCAATAATTACGTTAGCTTTGACTTTATCAGCTAATTTAAAGCCTGGTTCAAAAACATCACGATATTCTGGGTTAGGCTTGATTGTAGTTGGAAATTCTGGATCAATAATTGATTGAATAGGAACAGGAATCACATTATCAAATCCACCTTGTCTAAATGCACGATCATAAAGCATCTTACCTGTACCATGAAGTGGGGTATAAATAATCTTTAACTTATCAGCATTTGCCTTAACCATTTCTGGGTCGACAGTTACTTGCTTTAATTCTTGCAAATAATCTTCATCAACGTCTTCACCGATTAATTGCAAAGTACCATTTGCACGCAATTCTTGGACAGGTGCGGCCTTAACCCCAAAAATGTCAGTAACTTTTTGAGCATAAGCAAATAAACGATCTGCGTTTTCTGGTGCCATTTGTGCACCATCTTCGCCATAAACTTTGTAACCATTATATTGCTTAGCATTGTGAGAAGCAGTGATGTTAATACCTGCAAAAGTATGCAAGTGACGAACAGCATATGAAAGCTCAGGTGTTGGTCTTAAATCATCAAATAAATATACATGAATTCTATGTGCACCTAAAATACGAGCGGCATGTTCCGCAAATTCTCTTGAATGATATCTTGAGTCAAATGAAATAGCTACTCCACGCTTTTTAGCTTCTTCACCATTTTCATCAATCAATCGTGCTAAACCTTCAGTAACTCTGCCAACTGTAAAAAGATTGATTCTATTAGTACCAGGTTCAAGACGCCCTCTCATCCCTGCAGTACCAAAATTAATATCTTGACCAAAGGCATCTTCAATCCATTTTTCATCTTTACCTAAAGTATCTAATTGGTCTCTTAAATAATCAGGTAAATTATTAGCATTTTGCCATTCTTCAAAACTTTCTCTTGCGTTCATATTTTCCTCTATTCATCAAAATAAATACAACAGCGGATTTTAAAGCTGTCTTTTCAACTATTTCTTATTATCTAGTAACAATTATAAAACTTCTGCTTTATTAATTTAACGTTTTGCTTATTAAAAAGTTATTTTTTTCAAATATTCCATTTTTAGCTGGAATGACTCTGTTTTTTTCTGTTCTCATAATTAATTGTTTTACTAGGTCAGGAATGGCATAAAAAGCAGCTTGTTGTAAATTCAAAATTAAATCCTGATCTGTACTATTAAACCAAAAGAGTGCGATTGTATTTTCATCATAACGGACAATTCCCGTTAAATTTTGAAAATCATTGATGATCCCTATTCGACCATCTTTATCTTCCACTACGGCACCATTACCAATTTCAGCATTTTCACCTACAATCGCATGTTTAATCCCAGCGTTTTTTCCGATCTTCACCCCTGGCATGATCACAGAGTCGATAATTTGAGCTCCTTTTTGAACATCCACATTTGTTCCCTCCTTTCTTTTTAAGATTATATCAAACATATGTTTAAGAAAGAAGTGGGGACCAAGCAAAAAAACAAAAGAAAAAGGCCGGAGAAAACACGGGATTAAAATCCCGTGTTTTCTCCGGCAATTAATCAATAAATACCTACTTTCTTTTTAATGAATGCGTTTTCTATAATCGAATATATTTTTATTATAAGTTTTTTCTTATATAAATAACACTTTTTTGATAGTTAATTTATCCTTGTCAAATCTTAATGAACGATACCAAAGCAAACAAAAAAGACATTGTTCAAATGAACAATATCTTCAGTCTATTATTACTAAATATTAAAGACGGATTTCTGGCTTAGGATCTCTACCCATCATTTGCTTAATTTCTTCAGCTACATCAGTATTTTCATAGAGAACACGGTAAATAGCATCACAAATTGGCATATCGATGTTCTTTTCTTCACTAAGTTCGTGAACAGCCTTCACAGTAGTTGCACCTTCAACTACTTGACCCATGTTTTTAAGAACGTAATCTAAGCTCTTGCCTTCACCAATTTGTTTACCAGCACGCCAGTTACGTGAGTTAACTGAGGTACAAGTAACAATTAAGTCACCAATACCTGATAAACCACTGAATGTCATTGGCTTAGCACCAAAGTAGTTAACGCCTAAACGAGTAATTTCAGCCAAACCTCTAGTCATAAGTGCGGCTTTAGCATCATCGCCATAGCCTTGTCCTACTAAAATACCGGCAGCAATGGCAATAACGTTCTTAACGGCACCACCAACTTCTACACCAACTAAATCATCGTTGGTGTAAAAACGAACGTAGTCGTTTGAGAAAATCTTTTGAACTTTTTTAGCATTTTCTTCATCAGTTGAAGCACATGCAATAGCAGTTAAGTCCTTTTGAGCAACATTTTCAGCATGACTTGGACCAGAAATAGCTACAATCTTATCTTCGTCATTTGGATAAACTTCTTCAGTTAAGATTTCTGAAATTAGCTTCTTAGTACCTGGTTCAATACCCTTAGTTGCAGTAACTAAAAGTGGCTTAGCACCTGTTTTGTCCAGTACTTTACGTACATTTTTAGCAACAATTCTTACTGCCTTAGTTGGTAAAACGAATAAAACTAATTCTGCACCGTTAAGTGCTTCTTCAAGATCTCCAGTAGCCTTAGCATTTTCATTCAATTTCCAATCTTTCATGTAGTGACTATTAGTATGAGTCTTATTAATTTCTTCGTTAACACTTTCGATATTGCCATAAAGAGTTACGTCATTACCGTTATCGGCTAACATTGAACCTAAAACTGAACCCCATGAACCATTACCTAAAACTGCAATCTTTGTCATTTTCTCTCTCAAACTTTCTAATTGAAATTTTATTATCTAAACTAATCTCTTGTATATGGATATTTTAACCCACTACCTTGCAAATACCACTTTGGTTTAACAACTTTACGACGATAAATCCATAAAATAATCGTCGCAATAAACAAAACCAAGCTTAATGCTTGTGATACTCGAATCATACCAAAGGCATACAGGCTATCCGTTCTCAGACCCTCAACAAAGAATCTTACTACACTATACCAAAGAAGATAAGTCATGAAAACTTCTCCTTGCTTAAATACGTGTTTTCGATGACGCAAAGACAGAATCAAAATTAAGCCTATCAAGTTAAAAAAAGACTCATAAAGAAAAGTAGGCTGGTAATATGTTCCACCTATTTTCATTTGTTGAATAATAAACTCTGGTAAATGCAAACTTTGTAAAAAATGAAGTGTAGCTGGACTACCGTGCGCCTCTTGATTTACAAAGTTGCCCCAGCGTCCTAAGATTTGAGCGGCCATTACACCTGGCGTAATGATATCTAACATCAAAAACGGTGGTAGCATTCTTTTGTAACAAAAAACTAAAAGTACTACTAGACCTGCGATCAATCCACCATAAATTGCGATACCACCATGCCAAATAGCAATAATTTGATCCGGATGCTGAGAATAGTATCCCCATTCGAAAATCACGTAATATATTCTAGCACCTACATAGCCTAATGGCACAGCCCATAAGAGCAAATCAATAAAATCATCACTGATTATTTGTCTTTTCTTGCCTTCCTCAATGGACATCCACGTAGCAAGTATAATTGCCACGGCCATAATAATACCGTACCATTTTACGCTTAAATTTCCTAATTGAAATGCAACCGGATTAATTACCATATTAATCATTATGTGGTTCCTTATTTGTATCCTCTTTTGAATGTTCTGAAATTAAACTGGTTAAATTATTATCAAAAGTTTGTGTAGCATCGTAACCCATTTGCTTAGCTCTGAAGTTCATTGCAGCTACCTCGATAATACTTTCGATGTTACGTCCAACCTTAACTGGAATATTAACTTGTGGAATAGGCACGTTGCAAAGCGTGCGCGTATTTTCTTCAAAGCCCAAACGATCATAGTTAGCCTTGGGATCCCAGTTAACCAAGTTAATTACCAATTGAATCTCAGTTCTACTCTTTACAGCACCAGCACCAAATAAGTTCATCACGTCAATGATCCCGATACCTCTGACTTCCATCAAGTGACGCAAAATCTTTGGAGCTTCACCTACAACTGTGTTGTGATCCTTTTGGAAGGCATCTACTCGGTCATCCGCTATTAAACGGTGGCCTCTTTGAACTAAACCTAGTGCCGTTTCAGATTTACCAACACCAGAAGCACCCGTTAGCAAGACACCCATACCCTTAATTTCAACCAAAACGCCATGGATACTGGTTCTTTTAGCCAAACGTGCTCGCAAATATTCAGTTAAAATACTTGAAATATAGGTAGTTGATTCGCCAGTCCGCAAAATTGGAATATCAGCTTCTTCTGCGGCTTCTGATAATTCCTTAGGCACAGGTAAAGAACGTGATATTAAAAAGCATGGTGTGGCTTTAGTCGCCATTTTATTGAAAACATGCATTCTAATGTCATGGTCTAATCTAGCAGCATATGAAATTTCAGTACGACCTAATAATTGAATACGTTGTGCAGGATAAAAATCAAAGTATCCCGTTAACTCTAATCCCGGACGATAAATATCAGAAACATATATTTTATCATCCTTAATATATTCATGTCCTTGATATACCTCAAGAATACTCTTATTGTCCTTAATTAAATTGCTTAATTTTACTGCATCGGCCATAGTGATTACCTCCCAACTATTTATCGATATTTTTTGTAATCACATTTTTAGCTTTTTTCGTGCGCGAGTCTGTGACTGAATAGAATTAACATTTTTAAACCAATCATAGTAATTACCACTACTTGGCATATTATTCTTATTTTTTCTTCCAGTAAACCAGCCAATTAGCCAAATAACTGCGATTGCAATTAAAGCTACTGGCAACAAGAGAATAAATGCTTTAAAAAAGACAAATAATAAACTTAAAATAATTAACGCTATTAAAACTAACGTTACAATGCCTAAAAAACTCATCTTTCATTTACTCCGGATTTTCTTGACTAAGAAGCCATTGCAAATATGAATAAATAAATGGTTGCAATTTTCCATCCATTACGCCATTTACATCTGCAGTTTCATACCCTGTACGTAAATCTTTAACTAAATTATATGGGTGGAAAACATAGGACCTAATTTGTGATCCCCAGCCGATTTCCTTTTGATCACCTTTTAAAGCTTGCTTTTGCTTTCGTTTTTTCTCTTCTTCCAAATGGAAAAGCTTAGCTCTTAATTCATTCATTGCAGTTTCACGGTTTTGAAGCTGTGAACGCTGAGCTTGAGAAGTAGTAACAATTCCTGTAGGCAAGTGAGTGATTCTAACAGCACTAGAAGTTTTGTTAATGTGTTGTCCACCGGCACCACTAGAGCGATAGACATCAATTCGCAAATCCTTAGGATCAATATCAATTTTAATACTATCATCTATTTCGGGAATTACTTCTACCGAAGCAAACGAAGTGTGTCGTCTTTTAGCAGCATCAAAAGGTGATATTATAACCAAACGATGGACACCATTTTCTGATTTAAGCATCCCATAAGCATTATTTCCACTGATTCTAACGCTTACGCTCTTAAGGCCAGCTTCTTCACCAGGTTCATAATCATTAATCTCAAATTTGAAACCTGCTGCATCACAGTATCTTTGATACATCCGAAAAAGCATTTGCCCCCAATCCATGGCTTCAGTACCACCAGCACCTGGGTGAATTTCAAGCAATGCATTATGACTATCGTATTTACCTGATAACAATAAGTCTAATTCATAATTATGAAACGCTTCTTGCAGATCTTTTAAATCAGTTTCAACTTCCTGCTGCAAATCAGCATCTGGTTCTGCTCGCAACAATTCAAGAGCAGTTAATTCATCTTCATAATCCTGTTGTAATTTTAAAAACGAATCACGTTTCTCTTTTAACAAATTATTATCACTAATTAATTTTTGGGCACCTTCTTGGTCATCCCAAAAACCAGTCTGCATCATCTTTGCTTCATTTATTTCGATGCTTTCATCAATTGCATCAAGGTCAAAGAGACCCCCTAAAGTGATCTAGGCGCTTCTTTAGTTCGTCTAGCACACTTTGAATTTCACTAATTTCCATAATACACCAAATTCCTTTTACTAAAATTGCAAAAAAAGGAAAGCTGTTAACTCCCCTTCTTTCTTTATTAACGACTAATATATTAACGACTAATATTTTGTCTAATTTCAGCCTTCATGAACAAACGAGTTACATCAAATTCAATATTTGAAATCATTTCTTCAAACATTCTGTAACCAGAATCTTGATATTCAACAAGCGGATTAAGCTGTCCATAACCACGAAGACCAATTGATTGACGCAATTGATCCATTGCATCAATATGATCAGTCCAGCGATCATCAACAACACGCAAGATAACAACCTTTTCGAATTCAAGCATTTGACTAGGATCGCCCAATGCTTTTTCTTTATCTTCGAAGTTCTTTTCTACAATGTCGTATAACTTTTTCTTTAAGTCTTCAACACTGATAGTCTTAAAATCAATTGAGTCTGTAACTTGTTCAGAAGTCAAACTTGAAGAAATAAAGTCGCGCAATGAATCAAGACGCCATTCACTTCTATCGCCTTGAGTAAACATATCAACTTGACTATCAATTGTACGGTGAATCATTGGAATCAAAACATTCTTCAATGACTTGTCAGCATCAATTACTTGCATTCTTTCACCGTAAATAATTTCACGTTGAATACGCATAACATCATCGTATTGCAAAGTCTGTTTACGAATATCGTAGTTGTTACCTTCAACACGTTTTTGAGCTGATTCCACTTGACGGGTAATCAAACGACTTTCAATCACTTTATCATCATCATTATCTGATAAACGATCTAAGAAGTCCTTAACACGATCTCCACCGAAACGCTTCATCAAGTCATCTTCAAGTGACAAATAGAAACGAGTATAACCAGGGTCACCCTGACGACCAGAACGACCACGAAGCTGGTTATCAATACGACGTGATTCATGTCGTTCAGTACCAATTACGGCTAAACCACCAAGTTCTTTCACACCAGGCCCAAGCTTAATATCAGTACCACGACCAGCCATGTTAGTAGCAATAGTAACAGCTCCACGTTGACCGGCATTCATAATGATTTGAGCTTCCTTAGCGTGATTCTTAGCGTTCAAAACAGCATGTGGAATTCCTGCTTCATCAAGCAAGTGGCTAAGTCTTTCTGAACTTTCAATGGCAACAGTACCAACCAAAACAGGTTGACCATTAGCATGGCGCTTCTTAATTTCTTCAACTACAGCATGGAATTTTGAATCCAAAGTTGGGTACAAAATATCAGGCATATCTTTTCTGGCAATTGGACGGTTAGTTGGAATTGTGATTACCTGCATGTTGTAGATTTCACGGAATTCTTCTTCTTCAGTCTTAGCAGTACCAGTCATACCAGATAGCTTCTTGTACATTCTGAAAAAATTCTGGTAAGTAATTGTAGCTTGAGTCTTAGATTCTTCTTGAATCTTAACGCCTTCCTTAGCTTCAATGGCTTGGTGCAATCCGTCTGAATAACGACGTCCTTCCATTACACGACCAGTGAATGAGTCAACGATCAAAACTTCACCATCTTGAACAACGTAGTCAATGTCCTTAAGCATGATGTAGTTAGCACGAAGAGCTTGATCGATATGGTGAACCAGCTTTTGGTTTTCAACATCATATAAGTTTCTTAAACCAAAGTGTTTACATGCCTTCTCAATACCAGTTCTGGTAAGAGAAATAGTCTTAGTTGGCCAATCGATCTTGTAATCGCCATAATCTTCGTCATCATCCACATCGTCATCGCTTTTATCTTCTGATAAAGTCTTAACAAAGCGGTCTGCACGAATGTAGTCACTGTTTGCTTGTTCAGCTTCACCAGAAATAATCAATGGCGTTCTAGCTTCATCAATCAAAATTGAGTCAACTTCGTCGATGATAGCGTAATTAAGCGGACGTTGAACCATTTGTTCTTTATAAACAACCATGTTGTCACGCAAATAGTCAAAGCCTAATTCTGAGTTAGTTGAGTAAGTAACATCACAATTATAAGCTTCGCGCTTTTCATCTGGGGACATTGAATTCAAGTTCAAGCCTACAGTCAAACCAAGCCACTTATAGAGTTGACCCATTTCTTCTTCGTCACGACTAGAAAGATATTCGTTAACAGTAACAACGTGAACGCCTTTCCCCTCAAGGGCATTCAAATAAACAGGCATAGTAGCTGTCAAAGTCTTACCTTCACCCGTCATCATTTCGGCAATGTTACCGAAGTGAAGTGCGATACCACCTAAAATTTGAACGTGGAATGGGTAAAGACCAAGAACACGCTTAGCACCTTCACGTGCTACAGCAAATGCTTCTGGCAAAAGATCATCTAAGCTTTCCCCCTTCTTGATCCGTTCACGAAACTCTGGAGTCTTAGCTTGCAATTGTTCATCGGTAAGCTTGCTCATTTCATCAGCATAGCCTTCTACTTTGTTGGCATATTTTTCGAATTTCTTAAGTTCTCTTTTATCGTCGTTATATAATTTCTTTAAAATATTTAGCATGAAATCGATCCTTATATATCGTAAAGTCTAAAAATACAGACTAATTTTAACATGATTATTTATAAATTAAAAACATTCTAAATAAAAACCTCGCATAAATTAAACGCGAGGTTTCGTACTGATAAATATTTTACCTTAATTATTCATTAGTTTCAATTAAACCGTAACGACCATCGTTTCTGCGGTAAACAACACTAATACCATTGGTTTCAGCATCTTCAAATACAAAGAAATCATGTTCCATCATATCCATTTGCAAAATTGCTTCTTCTGGATCCATTGGTTTTAAGCTTACTCGCTTGTTACGAACGATATCAAACTCGCTAGGCTTCTTTTCTTCTTCTTCGGGTTGTTCCACAAAGAAATCTTGTAATCCCTTTTCACGACTCTTTCTGTTTACACGAGTCTTGTACTTTCTAATTTGACGTTCAAGTTTCTCGGAAACGAAGTCAATGCTACGATACATATCGTCCGTGGTCTCTTCTGCTCTCAAAACTAAGTATGGTAAAGGAATAGTAACTTCTACTTTAGCAGAGTGGTCACGGTATACTCTCAAGTTTACGTGTGCAATCACGTCTTGATTTAATTCAAAATATTTTTCTAATTTATTTAACCGTTTTTCTACATAACTTCTTAAAGCATCAGTTACTTCAATATTTTCTCCACGAACATTATACTTTAACATATAAGATTCTCCTTTCACCACAAAGCGTTTTTTTTACAAATATATTATACCAAAAATGTAAGCGTTCCATAATAAATCTATCGACAAATTGAAAAGCTTTCAATATGCATCCCTGGAAAACTTGATGTCAAACAATCTCGTGCATGATAAAGTGTCCGTCCGGTAGTATAAATATCATCTAATAGCAACACTTTCCCTATTTGTATATTTTCTTTTATTTTTATAGTTTTATCAACAAAAAAGCTTTGGGGCGTTTTTAGCCTTTCCTCTTTGTTTTTCTCACCTTGGGCATGACTACCTTCTTTTTTAGCTAAAAGCCGTGTGAGCGGCACAATATCTCCATAAATAGCTAAAATTGTATCAAACTGTCTCTTAGCTCGATGCTCTGGTGAAGTAGGTACTGGCACGTAACAATCAAATTCTGCTTTAGTCAAATACTCCCAGCTCAATTCTTGCAGAACTTCACGTAAAACGTAATCTCCCCTGCGCTTGTACGCCAGCATTAAATCATGGAAAGCAGAATTATAGCGATATAAGGAAAAATTATGCAAAACTTCTCCTTGATACTTTTTTTGCCATTTTTGACAATCAGCACAAATAATTCCCTGTTCCATCATTTTTGAACAAATAGAGCAACGATTTCCTGTTAGTTTTTCAAATTGATTTAAACAATGAAAGCAGATTTTGGGTTGTCTAAAAGTTTTTAACGAAAATATTTGAGCAAAACGAATCGGAGGAATAAACTCTTGCTCACACAATAAACAGCGTCTCATTTATTCATCTCCTTGATCTGCTTAATGCTGATGCGAATATTTTTAGTATAACGATGATAGCAATACAGCACTAAGCCAGTCTTATCGTCTTTTGCTCTACCCACTCGTCCTGCAATCTGCACTAAACTGTCAGCAGTATAAATTGGATCATCAGCTGCAACAATGATTACCCAGACGTTTTTAAAAGTTACTCCACGTTCTAAAATCGTAGTAGTTAAAAGGATGTCATACTTTCGCTGTCTAAAAGCCGCCACCTTTTCTATTCTTTGCGGATCTTGGGCATGTACGCCTGCAATCTTTACATTATCATTTGCCAGCTTCTTTCTTAAAGCTGCTAGATAAACTTGGATCTGTTCAATTCGAGGTATAAAAATTAACAAGGGATGCTCGCTTTTAACGACTTTTATTATTTCAGAAAGCAAATTGACATGAATTTGTCCCTGCCTATTTAAGAAGGGCTTAATAAATAGTTTTTCCCGTGGCACCGGTAAAAGACCACCATGAAAACGTCGATTAAGTTTTAGAATCTGGATTTTCCCTTGTTTAACTTCTGCCAATAAATCATCTGTCGGTGTTGCCGTTAAATAGACACGAACACCATCTTTTTTTACAGCATTTTTAGCCGCAAAATGCAATTGTTCGTTGCCGACATATGGGAAGGAGTCCACTTCATCGATTACTAGCAAATCGAAAGCTTCATAAAATTTCAATAGCTGATGGGTAGTGCAAATCGTTAATTGATCTAAATTAGGCTCTTGGTGTTCGCGACCGTGATATTTACCAATCCCAATTTCAGCAAAAGCCACTTCAAATCGCGGAAATAATTCATTAACCACATCAATTCTTGGTGTAGCAATACAGGCACGCTTCCCCTTTTTCATGCATTCTGCAATTAATTGAAACAGCATCTCGGTCTTTCCTGCTCCAGTTACCGCATGAACTAAGCTATTTTGCTTTTGCTTAAAATTAATAACCAACTTATCTGAAATTTGCTGCTGCAGTGGAGTCAACTGACCTCGCCAAGTCATTCCGCCATCTGACAATTCAGGAAATGCAACTTTTCTGTGGCAGCGTATCAAAAGATCCCCTTCATTTGCTCGCCCTAATCCAATACAAGCGCGGCAATATAATTTGCCACTAGGCAATTTGCATTCAACTTTACTGCCGCAGCGATTGCAAACATGATTTTCAATTACTGGAACTTTGCTACAATCCTCAAGTATGCTAGAATCCTCTTGATTAGCAATCCATTGACGACCTGATAATAGAGTTAAATCTTCCATATTTTTCACCTCTATTATCTATTACGCAAAAAGAGGCGATTTTTTTGTCAAAAGAAGAAAATTTTTTAACAATTAAAGAAAACGGTTCTGCGGAACTAATAATTAAAAAGAGTAAATTTATTGCAAGTATGGCACGAACCACTACTACAGACGAGGCAAACGCATTTATTCAAGAAATTTCAAAAAAGAATCGTGATGCGACCCATAACACATTTGCTTATACCATTGGCTTAAATGATGACCAGGTGAAGGCTAGCGATAACGGTGAGCCCTCAGGTACGGCTGGCATCCCTGAATTAAAGGCTCTGCAATTAATGAACCTAAAAAACGTCACGGTCGTTGTTACTAGATACTTTGGTGGTATTAAATTAGGTGCAGGCGGTTTGATTCGCGCATACTCCAACAGCGTAACCAATGCCGTAGAAAAAATTGGTGTAGTTAAACGCGTATTACAACAAGAACTTATCTTCAGTGTACCTTATAACCGATTTGATGAAGTCGATCATTATCTTAAGACAAATAAGTTTTTTGTAGCTGACACCGAATATGGAGTAGATATCAAAATTCATATTTTCTTAGATATGAATGATCAAGAGCAAACAAAAAAAGATTTAACCAATCTTTTAGCTGGTCAAATCAGTTTCACTAACGGTGAAAAACGGTATAACGAAATTCCGGTTGAACAAAATAACTACCATGAACAATAAAAGAGCTTGGCTGCTAGCCAAACTCTTTTATTTTGTCTTCTTTTTA
>NZ_GG700752.1:642925-663848 GCF_000160855.1 Lactobacillus helveticus DSM 20075 = CGMCC 1.1877 | reverse complement strand
ATTTTTTAATTGATCTGGCTTTTCGTCGCCTAAATGCCAAACTTCAACTGTAGGATCTATTTTGCTCTTTTGATTAATAATCTTCTGGATAACGTGCATTAATGGATGATATTTTTCACCCAACAGTCCAATCGATTCCACGAAATACTCAAGTGCAACCAATAATCCTAAAATCAAAAGCCAAGTTCCCCAAGCAGGTGATAGCAAGAATAATAATGAGATGAAAGAAAATACCAAAGACAGTGCATAGATCGTTAAAACAGTTTGTCTATGAGTTAATCCCATTCTCATTAATTGGTGATGTAAGTGATGTTTATCCGCTTCTGAAATTGGTTTTTTATTTAACTTTCTCCGGATCATGGCATACACAGTATCTGTAACTGGCACACCTAAAATAATAATTGGCACTAACAAAGAAATAAAAGTAACATTTTTCAGGCCCTTCAGCGAAAGAACCGCAATCATAAACCCGATATATAATGCACCTGTATCTCCCAAAAAGATCTTAGCAGGGTGAAAATTATAAGGCAAAAAACCTAATAAACATGCCGCTAACATAAAACAAGCTATAGGCACGTATAGCTGATGCGTGTGCAAAAAGAAATATCCTACGATTCCCATAGTTGTTAAAGAAATCATCGATACTCCGTCTGCCAGTCCGTCTAATCCATCAATCAAGTTAACAGCATTAGTTAAAGCTAATATCCAAAAAATTGTGATTGGAAAACTCAACCAGCCGATATTAACTTCATGTGTAACAAATGGTATTTTTAAGACGTTCATTCTAATGCCAGCCAAGAAATAGATAATTAAAGATGCAATAAAGATACCAAACATCTTTTGTCTAGGCTTTAATTCAAGAATGTCATCTATTAATCCCGTCAACACAATCACACTTGATGCCAGTAAAATTGAAAAAATTTCATGGGTAAGAAATTGCTCTCGCAGTAGTACAAATGTACCAATATTAAAAGTAACAAAAATCCCTAATCCCCCAATAGTAGGCATTGGCTTTTTATTGACTCTACGTGCATTAGGATTATCAACAGCCCCTAACACAAAAGCCAAACGCCGAATAAAAGGCGTAATTGCCGCTGAAATAATTACTAATAAAAATAATTCAACAATAATTTTAAACATAATTGGCTACTTTCCTTATTTACTTGTTCTAATTATACAAGTAGAACCGATTTTGCACAAATACACAAAAAAGGTTTGAAACTTTTAATTCCAAACCTTTTTTACTTTATTTAGCGATCGCTACAACTCGTTTTTCACGGATAACGGTAATCTTAATATTACCTGGATAATCAAGCTCTTTTTCAACTTGATTCCGAATATCACGTGCCAAAATAACTGTACGATCATCTGAAATTTCATCAGGCTCAACCATCACGCGAACTTCACGTCCCGCTTGAATAGCATATGCCTGTTTGACACCTTGATAACTCTTAGCTATCTTTTCTAATTCAGTCAAACGTCTGATGTAATTTTCTAGACTTTCACTTCTTGCACCTGGTCGAGCTGAAGAAATCGTATCTGCTGCAACTACAAGTTCAGCAATAAACGATAACTTAGGCACATCACCATGGTGTGCAGCAATCGCGTTAACTACAACATCGGATTCATGATATTTACGGGTCAACTCTACACCAATCTCTACGTGTGAACCCTCAATATCATGATCGATGGCTTTACCAATATCGTGTAATAATCCCGCGCGAACTGCTAATTTTTCATCTAGACCTAATTCAGCAGCCATAGTACCAGCTAACTTACCAACTTCAATTGAATGTGACAAAACATTTTGTCCGTATGACGTACGATATTTAAGTCGGCCCAGTGTCTTAACAAGTTCTGGATTCATGCGGTGGATCCCAAGTTCCATTAAGGCACTTTCACCAGCTTCATAAATATCGTCATTAACTTCCTTACGAGCTTTATCAACCATTTCCTCAATTCGTGCTGGATGAATTCTTCCATCTTTAATTAAACGTTCCATTGCTCTCTTAGCAATTTCACGTCTAATTGGATCAAAGCCGCTCAAAGTTACAACATTTGGCGTATCATCAATAATTAGATCAATACCAGTTAAAGCTTCAAATGAACGAATATTACGGCCTTCACGTCCAATAATTCGTCCTTTCATTTCTTCATTTGGCAGATCAACAACAGACACTGTAGTTTCTGCTACAGTATCTGCCGCACTACTCTGAATTGCATCAACTATGATTTGATTAGCATAATGGTCAGCTTTTGCTTTAACTTCTTCATTACTATTTCTAATCAATTCAGCACGTTCTTTAACGAGTTCATCAGATAATTTATTAAGCACAATCTTCTTGGCTTCTTCCTTATCCAACTTAGCTACGTCATAAAGCTTTTGCCGTCTAGTTTCAACTAATTCATCAGCTTCAGTTAATTTTGCTTTCAAGCTAGTATATTGCTGCTTTAATTGATCTTCTTTTTTAATGAGTCCAGCTTCTCTTTCATCTAACAAAGAATTTTTGTGATCTAAAGTATCTTCACGTTGTTTTAAACGATTTTCTTGCCGAGCCAAATCATCCTTTTTTAAATTTAATTTGTCTTCAATTTTTTGCTTATAATCACGAATTTGTTCTTGAGCTTCAAGAATTTTTTCTTTCTTAGTGTTTTCAGCACTTTGCTTAACAGCTTCTGCTGCTTGCTTTTGTGCATTAACCTCAGCTTTTACTGCAGCAACTTGTGCTCGAGCATCAGCTAAAATATGATCAGCATCATTTTGAGCATTCTGAACCTTTTGTTCCCAAGAATGTTTGCGAATGGCATAACCAATCACTGTACCCACCAAAAGTGAAACAATGGCAGTTGCGACGGGAATCATAATTATTGTATCCATGATTACTATCGCCTTTTTTAGAATTATTCACACAACTTTTATGATAAAGAACCTATTGGTTCATGTCAATCCACAAGAAAAAAACTTGGAACATAATTCCAAGGTAAAAATTATCTTTTATTTGTCATCAGTTGCCTTTTTAGTTTCTGCAGTCTTCTCTGCTTTTGCTTCTTCGCGTTTTTTCTTTATTTTTTCAGGATCCTCACGATCAGCTACTGATTTTTTATCAATGCCGTATGCTTGACGAACTTGTTGTTGAATATCTTGATAGATATCTGGATGATCTTCAAGATATTTCTTAGCATTTTCTCGTCCTTGACCGATCCGATCACTCTTGTATGAATACCATGATCCAGCTTTATCAATAATATCCTTGTCAGCGGCCATATCAAGCAATTCTCCACTTTGGGAAATACCTTTACCATACATGATATCTACTTCAGCCACCTTAAATGGTGGAGCAACCTTGTTCTTCACTACTTTAATCTTGACACGGTTACCAATCATATCACCAGATTGCTTGATCTGTTCTGCTCTTCTTACTTCAAGTCGAATAGTTGAATAAAACTTAAGAGCACGACCACCTGGAGTAGTTTCTGGGTTACCAAACATAATCCCAACTTTTTCACGAATCTGATTAATAAAAATTGCAATGGTCTTAGTCTTTGAAATAGTACCAGATAATTTACGCAAAGCCTGACTCATTAATCGAGCTTGAAGACCAACATGAGCATCCCCCATCTCGCCTTCAATTTCAGCACGTGGAACTAACGCTGCAACAGAGTCAACTACCACAATATCAATGGCACCACTAGAAATCAAAGTATCAGCAATTTGTAAACCTTCTTCACCTGTATTAGGTTGAGATAAAATAAGTGAATCAATGTCTACACCTAATGCTTCAGCATATGCTGGATCCATTGCATTTTCTGCATCAATATAAGCGGCTGTACCACCACGTTTTTGTACTTCAGCTACTGCATGAAGAGCAACAGTGGTTTTACCAGATGATTCAGGTCCATATACTTCAATAATACGTCCTCGAGGATAGCCGCCAACACCAATAGCAGCATCTAAAGCAAGTGAACCTGTTGGAACTGTTGAAATTTGGGTATCAGCTTTTTCACCCATACGCATAACAGCACCCTTACCAAAGTTCTTTTCGATTTTTTTGAGCGCTGCATCTAAAGCAGCCTTTTTTTCATCTTTGGCCATATTTTCCTCCTAAATTTTTGTACTCAATAAGTATACTTTGATCATTATCTACTTTGCAAGCAATATACAAACTAACGTTCAAAGTATTTAGCCTACACTATTAAATACGCAAAAAAGGGCAATTTTTTTCTGAGAAAATAAAAAAAAGAAGCAATTTTCTACTTCTTTTAATTTATCTTTAATTTTACATAGATCCTTTAAATACGCCCCATGATTGGTGGAAGTAATCATATCCTGAGTAAATAGTAAAGATCAATGCAAGCCAAAGCAAAATAGTACCAATGTGCCAGAAGTTACCGATTAACAAGAAGATAATTGATAACATTTGGCAAGTGGTCTTAATCTTACCTGGCATCTTAGCTGCTAAAACTTGACCCTTGTTTTCAGCCAAAATCAAACGTAAACCAGTAACAGCTAATTCACGACAAACAATAATAGCTACAATCCAAGCTGGAGCAAGCTTCAATTTAACCAAGAAGATGAATGCTGTCATAGTCAACATCTTGTCTGCCAATGGATCAGCAAACTTACCAAAATTGGTTACCATGTTGCGTGAACGAGCAATATGACCATCGAACCAGTCAGTAGCTGAAGCTACAGCAAAAATAATAGCTGCAATTACCCAGCTCCAAACTACGGTTGAACCAGCTACTTCAGTATGAGCATTGCCACCAAAAATTATAATTAACATAAATACTGGAATCAAAAAGATTCTAAAAACAGTAAGTTTATTAGGTAAATTCATTCTTCTTATTTTCTCCTAAGCTTTAATTGCCATTATTTTCATTGCCACTGCCGCCATTATCGTTTCTACCGGCATTATTATTTTGCGTAGTGGTTGTTGATGATTGGGTAGTAGATGATTGTTGTGTTTGACTACTTTGTCTTGTTTGACTGCTTTGAGTAGTTTATGATTGTTGGTGACTAGTTTGAGTATTGTGTCTAGTAGTAGAGCTACTCTGAGTTTGATTTTGATTTTGAGTAGTAGTATTACTGTTATTAGTATTATTGTCACTAGTTGTACCATTTTGACTATTATTATCATTAGTTTGATGAGTAGTAGTCTTCTTAGCTTTTCCAATTAACAAAGTAATTGTTCTGTAGCTATTATTTGGTACGTATGGTACCTTCTTGCCACCAATCTTAATTGAGCTTCCATTGTCATTGCCTAAGGTAATTACAACACGTTCAGCGTTTGAAGGCAAAGTAAAGGTATGCTTTTGCTTAGCAATTAAAGTTCCTTGCCAGCTATTTGCATTGCCATTAATTTGTACGCCTGCAGAAGTGTTTTGAGTTGAACCTGCTTTAACAACTAAACGGCGATTCTTCTTAAGACCAAGAACACGATATTCGTTATCATTAATCTTCTTAATTTTAACTGCACTTACAGCAACTGGCTTAGTCTTCTTCTTAGAAGATGAGGATGATGTCTTTTGTGATGAAACAGTTACACCACTATTATCAGCCACATTATGCTGACCACTTGATGAAATATGTGCATACAATGCGTACACAACTAAAATTACAATAATTACGCCTAATGCAATCGCAATTCGAGGCAAGTAATTTTTCCACAAATTCTTCTTGTTATTTGTGGTTTCACGAACATCTTCGCTCTTATTGTCAATTGAATTTCCTACATATTCATCAGGATCCGCTTCTGGAACATCCTCATGATAATCGCTGAGTAGCTCTTTCCCATCTAATCCAACTACTTGAGCGTATTGGCGAATAAATGCTCTAACATAAAAGTCACCAGGAAGCTTATCAAATTCATCCTTTTCAATTGCTGTCAGATATCTGCTTTGAATCTTAGTTGCCTTTTCGATATCTTCAATTGAAAGTCCTTTTGCCTCTCTAGCGCTCTTTAATTTCTCTCCGATGTCTGCCATATTAACCCCTTCAAAATTAAATTTAACAAATTGAGTATACCATAAAATCTCGTTTACAACTTCTTAGTTATAAAAGCCAGCCGCCGGTAACATAAATTGTTTGTCCAGTGAGATAATTGCTGCGTTTATCGAGCAATACTTTAATCCAATATGAAATATCTTTTCCATCTTCCATCGGCCCAACGTCCAACTGGAATCTCTTCTTGAACTTCCTGAATAGTATCTTCTGAGAAAATACTATTCATGCTCGTCTTCACAGCACCTGGTGCAATTACATTAACCGTCAAATTATTTGATGCTACTTCACGTGCATAAGCCTGCGCAAAACGACTTAATCCACCTTTGGTTGCACTATATACTGATTCTAAGGCACTACCATAGCCTCCATAAACCGATCCTAAGTAAACGATTCGACTAAAATCTTGTTTCATTAACTGGGGCTCTAACAATTTAGTTAGTTTAATTGGTACAGTTAGATTAATATTTATCAATCTCGTAATATTCTCAAGATCTTCATCCCCTAGAAAACCGTAATTAGTGACCCCTTGGGCAAAAATCACTGCGTTTACTGGCAACAAATTTTTCACAAATTTGCTTAATTGCGCATCATCAGTTTCAAAATTTAATTTTATTGGCATAAAATCCTGTTTAGGATATTTAGCAAATAATTTTTGAACTAATTCTTCTGCAGTTTTCTCTTTGGAATTATAGTGCAAATAAAGAGACCAGCCACTTTCGGCTAAATCTTGACAGATTGCTTGTCCAATACCGCCCGTAGCCCCAAACACAATAGCGCGCTTCATTTATTTTTCTTCTCCTTTAGAGTTTAAATAAGCTGAACAAATTGTGCTATCTTTCATTAGCTTTTGACAAATTTGATCAAATTCTTCAAATCCCATTGTCTGCAACTTTAACAAATTAAGTTGTAAATCTTCATGATCAAGACTTTCTTCAATCATTTCAATTGCCAAATATGAAAGATTATTCATTGTTCGAATAGTTCGTGCCAGCCATTCTTTCTTCTGCAAAACGAAATTATCTTTAATAAAGCGATATTGTTCAGAATTTGGATCCACAGGCTGAGTTAAAACTCGCTTAATTTCCTCAATTATTCTTTGACTATCTGCACTAACTCCGAAAATAGTGGCAAAATCGCCTTGTCTAGTATAATTAACTGAAATTTGCAAAGGATTGGCCAACAGCCCTTCTTTGCGCATTCTTTCAAACCAAGGACTCATCACGCTTAGTTTTGATTCTAACATTATTTCTAACAGAATTTGAGTTAAATCAGAACTTGATAATACTTTCTTAAAGTTTTCAAAGCGAATTCCTAATCCGAAAGCTCTAGAATTTCCTCCGGTCGATAAAGCTTGATCTGAAAATTCACCCGTAGGTTTAACTATTGGAGCACTAACTGCCTTACGATCAGCCAAATACTTAGCTTGCAATTTCCCTACTTGGCGCAAAATTGTGCGAACTTGGTTATCTGAAAAATCTCCACAAGCAACAAACTGCATTTTAGTAGGCACATAATTTTCTGTATAAACTTTAGTCAAATTTTGCTTAGTTACCTGATTAATCGATTCCTTAGTACCTACTACTTCAGTTCCTAAATTAGAATGACCAAACATGCTTGTCATAATTGCATTGTTTACTTTCCACATAGGATCATCTTGGTACATCGCTAATTCTTGCTCAATTATAGGAGCCTCTTTAGCAATATTTTGTTTAGTAAAATAAGGCTCTCCTACTAATCTGAACAACAACTCAATCATCTTAGGCGTATGTTCAATCCCACTGCAATAAAACATTGTTTCATTAAATGAGGTAAATGCATTGACATCAGCCCCAATCTCTTCAAATTGTGCAGAAAGATCGCCATCTTTTTTAGCAAATAATTTATGTTCCAAAAAATGAGCAGATCCTGCTACTTTTTGTGGATCACTGCTGCCAAAATCAATAATAATACCAAAAAAACGTTGATAAAAATGTGGCTTTAGGATAATCTCTGCTTTAAAACCAGATTTATATTCTCTTTTAATAATTTTTGGTGTAATCATTTTAAAATATAGCTTTCATTAAAGAATAAATTTTGAACAAAATTAACTAATTGACGCGTCGTAGCTTTTTTAATAGCAGTCTCTCGATCAAAATCTAAATAATCTGAAAATAGTTCTCCTCGGAAGGCTTGACCCATCTGCCAGTTTTGACTATCCAATCCAATTCTAGTATTTCTGTATAAAGCTTTTTGAGACTTCTTAAAAAGTTCTTCATCTACGTTGCCATCAGCTAAGGCTTGCATTTCAGCTAACACAACTTGTTTAGCTGCATTTACTTGATCAGGATCTAAGCCCGCATTGATTAAAAATAAAGAATTATTTGCAAAACAACTAGCTTCTACAGCATAAGCTGCACCTAATTCTTCACGAATTTTGCTAAATAACTTAGACGATTGATCACCAGCTAAATATTGACTTAAAAGCAAGCCAATAATCTGTTCTTGGTAATTAATTGCATGATCAATGCCAAATCCCATTAATAATTGGGCTTGACTATTGCCTTGTTCATCAACTTTTTCAATCAAATTTTGGCTAGCAGGAATAGTTAAACCAGAAGTTTGGAAATTTTTAATAATACCAGCTTGCGTAAAATAAAACTTGGCAAGTTTCGTCATCAATTTGTGATCACGTCCCATACCCACTACAGCTACAGGGACATCCCGCAAACCTTCAATATAATGATTTACTTCATCGACCGTTGCATTTTGAATTTCATCAATTGGTCCCATGAAATTTTCGGCATAATCCGGCTGATCTCGATACCATAGTTTAAAAAAGCGATCGATAGCATAATTAGCAGGCTGCTGCATTAATTCACGATAATCATCCTCTAGTTGTTTTTTAGCATAAGCCAGCAATTTAGGCGTACAATCCGGTTTAGTGATAATTTCACTTACCGTTTGAATTATTTCTTGATATACATATTCTGGATCCAATATCTCAGTTGGTTCGACAAAATTAGCATAATAAGTCAAAATTATTTCTTTGCCAAAAAGCTGAGGCATTATATCTAGTTGCAAATCATAGAGATCAGCTAATCTTCTAGTCTGTTCTGCAATTTGAGGATAAAACATACTAGTATTTGACTGCAGCCGTGACAACAAACTTGCAAAGGCTAGATTATGGCTTGTCAGTGGTAAACGCAAAAAACAGCCCAACGCGGCTGTCGTAAATTTTTTATTTTTTCTAATCGTAATATTAGTCATTAGCATTATTTCCATTACCTTCATTCTTTACTGGTGGGACTAATACTTGACGTGGTTTTGAGCCCTCAGAAGGCCCCACGATTCCTTTAGCTTCCATCTCATCAACTATTCTTGCAGCACGATTATAACCGATTCTGAAGCATCTCTGCAGCATAGAAACACTTGCTGTTTGCTGACGACGAACCAAATCAACAGCTTGATTATAGAACTCATCTTCTGGTTCATCATTTTCATCACTAGAAGCAGATGAATTATCACCCTTCTTAGGAATCATTGTCTCATCATAATCAACTTTTTGCTGCTTCTTTACCCAATCGATTACGCGTTCAACTTCATCACTAGCAATATAAGCACCTTGAATACGTTCAGGCTTTGAAGCACCAATTGGCATATAAAGCATATCACCACGACCTAAGAGTTTTTCAGCTCCGGTCTGATCCAGAATAGTTCTAGAATCTACACCACTAGATACAGCAAAAGAAATACGAGATGGAACATTGGCTTTAATCAATCCCGTAATAACATCTACACTTGGACGCTGAGTAGCTAAAATCATATGGATTCCGGCAGCACGAGCCATTTGACCTAAACGGACAATTGCTCCTTCAACATCATGACCACCAACCATCATTAAGTCACTAAGTTCGTCAACAACTACTAAAATATATGGCAATGGCTTCATGGCAGGCTTAGATTTATCTTGATTGTTTTCAGCAACTTTCTGGTTATATTCACCCATGTTGCGTACGCCGCCTGCCGCAAACAGTTTATATCGACGTTCCATTTCTTTAACTACTTTGCGCAATGCATTAGAAGCCAGCTTAGCATCTGTCACAACTGGAATTAACAAATGCGGTACTCCGTTATAAACGGAAAGTTCTACCATTTTGGGATCAATTAAAACTAGCTTTACATCTTCTGGTCGAGATTTCATCAAAATACTTGTCAAAATAGTGTTAATGGCTACAGACTTACCAGAACCTGTAGAACCAGCTATTAACAAGTGCGGCATCTTAGCTAAGTTAGCAGAAATAGTGCTGCCAGTGACATCCTTACCTAATGGCACATTAATTGGATCCTTTTTTGCTTTTACATCTTGATGTTCCATTACATCTTTAAAAGATACAACTGAAGTTGTTTGGTTAGGTACTTCAATTCCAATAAATGGTTTCCCTGGAATTGGAGCTTCAATTCTAATATCCTTTGCTGCTAGTGCCAAAGCTAAATCATCAGCTAAATTAACAATCCGACTAACTTTTACACCAACAGCCGGTTGAACTTCATAACGCGTAATAGTAGGTCCTAAAATCGCCTTTTTAATGATTACTTTTACGCCAAAACTCTTAAAAGTAGATTGCAAAACCTGAGTATTTTTCTTAATCAAATCTCGATCCGTACTTTGATCAGTCGATTTAATTGGATCAAGCAAATTCAATGGTGGTTTTTTATATGATTTATTAACTACCGTATCTGTCTTTAATTCGCCATGATCTACATTAGCTAATTCTTGTACTAGCTTTTGATCTTCCTGAGTAAAAGAATGGGACTTTGGCAAGTCTTTGCTTTCAGGTTCTTCATGCTGTGTAGCGATTTGAATTTGCGGTTCCGAAACCGGTTCTGAGTCAGCCTCAGATTCAACAGGTACATCTTCACTTGCCGGTTCAGTAGTATCTTCCTCATTATTATCAGAATCAAAATCTGCGACATCTGGAAAAATATTTTTATCTTGATCAGCATTTGCTTGTCTTTGCTTTCGTTTTTCCAATACATCGCTGTATTTATCCTTTAATTTAACACCAACTGTTTTATTCTTTTGAATAAATAATTGGCTGATTGATTGAAATTTTTCAATGATAGTTCTAAATTTCACATCAAAAAACATTAAAATTCCAATCGGAATTAACAAAACAGCAAAGACTTTGATTCCAATTTGTCCTAATAATGGATAAAAGATTTGATAACCTAACGATCCAATCAGACCGCCGCCTACGCTCTCTGTCACGCCTGCGCGAGCAAACTCCGCGGTCATAGCGTGCCAAAATGAATTCAAAAAATTGCTATTAACCAATTCATGTTCATAGTACAAATTGCTTTGAATCAATAAAATACCAATAAAAGTTAAAGAAAGCCCTATGATACGTTTAATAGACAGACGAACGGGTTGATTATAAATTAAATTTACTAACCCAAAAAGAGCCAATAAACTTGCTGCCAATAAATATGAATCACCAAAAAATAAGCGGATTAAATTTGCAATTTGCTTGCCTAAAATACCGAATCTTACAAAGGCAAAAATAGCTAGCAAAATAAATACTAGCCCTAAAATACTCCACTCTAAATTTTGTTTTTTAGCTGTTTTCTTATTAGAATGTGTCTTTTTTATCTTTCTCTTTTTCCTTTTTGCAGGCATGTACTCACCCTAATTAGTGATTAAAAATTAGCTTTAAAGTTCAAGTTAACCGGTTGGTCAAAAGTTACTTGCGTTACTTCATACGTTAAAGTTTCAATATATTCAACCAATGGTCGACTTAAAAGTTGCCAATCTGCACTACTAATATCAGAACCATCACCATGATAATCCTTTAATTGAACAACTTGGTGAATAGTTCCGCTTACTCTAAATTCAGCTGGTGCAGGAATTACATCATAAAATACGGCTACATCATAATAGCTGCCATTTTTTTCTGAATGTTCATCATCTTGACTTACATCTAATTTTTGGATACCAGTTCTGACATCACTTTTTGGTGCAGTGTCTTCATCAACCAAATCATAGTGAAATGCCTGCACAGTTACTGGTGTTTGTCTTTCAAAATCCATTATTCTTCACTTCCTAAATTACGTTCATATCTTTCTGGACGATCATAATCATCCTTTAGCTTATCATTTTCATAGTGATGGGCAGTTTTCATATTTGGAAAACCTTGTTGACGCAATGCTTCAAGCAGAACCATCGCTACAGAATTGGACAAATTATAGCAGCGAATATTATCTGACATTGGAATTCTTAAATTTCTATCATAATATTCACGCATAAAAGTTTCAGGTAAGCCTGTAGTTTCCTTACCAAAAACAAAATAATAATTTTTATTAGGATCAGTGTAATCTACGTCTACATAATTTTTAGATGAGAATTTAGAAATTAAATACATCTCATCGTTAGGTCCTAGAGTCTTTAAAAAAGCATTTAGATCATCATGGCGACGTACATCAACTTTATCCCAATAATCGAGTCCTGCTCGTTTCATTTTCTTATTATCAATTTGAAAACCTAATGGTTCAATCAAATCTAAAACTGTATTAGTACCTGCACAAGTACGTGCAATATTGCCAGTATTGGCTGGCATTAATGGTTCATATAAAACTACGTGATTCGTCATTTCAAAACCCCTTAAACTAAAAAGCGCAGCTTTTAAACCACGCTTTAAATTTATTTAGCATTATTTGCTTTTTTATCTGCATCTCCCGTGGTCGAAGAAACAGCATCTGTTTCACTAAAAATTTCAGATTCTCTTCGATAATAATTGTACACGCGAGACACAATAATCTTCAAGATTGCATAGATTGGAATACCGAAAAATACACCCCATAGTCCCCAAACAGAACTGGCACCAATTAAAAGCAAAATTGTAGTTACGGGATGCATTTCCATCTTATTCCCCATGACTAAAGGACTTAAAATTCTAGTTTCAATTGCTTGTTCAATTAAGAAAACTACTAAAACTTTAATAACCATAGAGCCTGAAGTCATAATTGCAATTACGAATACTGGAATAAGAGCTAATGGCGTACCAAAATACGGAATCAAATTCATAAATCCAGCTAAAATAGCTAAAGCCAAACCATATGGCAAGCCAATTATCATATAGCCAACTACAAACATGACACCTACCCAAAAAGCCACTGTTATTTGACCACGAATATATGAAGCCAATGCATAGTTGATATCATACAATAGTTGACTAAAACTGGATTGCCAATGTTCTGGTGCAAACTTCGTAATATAAGGACGCAACTGATGTCCATCCTTGAGCATAAAGAATAAGATAAACGGTGCAGTAAGCAAAGTCATTACAATCATTGTAATAATACTTACCGCAGAAGATATATTTCCTATAGTTGCATTAATCGTGCTTTGTCCTGATTTAAACAAAGTTTTTTGAGTATTGTCTATCATATTTTGCAAGCTGCCCTTAACTTCATGCAAACGAGGATCTCGTAAAGCTTCTTGCGTTGCATTTACCGCATCGTTCCAAATATTAGGCCAATTTTTGATCAATGAATTAATCTGATTTTGGGCAATAGGAACTAAGATATTAATAATCCAAATTAAAGCTATTAAAACAAACAGGAATAAAACAAGAATTGTAACAACTCTAGGAACTTTGAACTTCTTTTCAAACCAATCTACTACTGGATTCATTACGTAATATTGAATGACTGCTAAAAGTAATGGTGGCAAAATTGCACTAAAAAATACCCAAGCAGGATTCAACACAAAAGATATTTTGTTAAAAATCCAGATAATCAAAAAGAACAATAAGATGTTTAATAAAACAATACTAAACCGATTATCTAAAAACCATTTTTTAAATAAGGTTGCTTTCTCACTTTTTTGTTTATAATCCATCTACCTGTCCTAGTATTTAAATGTGTTCGTAAACAATATCATCATCGACCTTGAAGGTTGGAAGTGGTTGAGCAACATCTGGATCAAAGTATACTGCATTTGCCAAAGGTGCCTTAGGAATTGGACGGTTAAAGAACAAAGTAGCGTGACCTAAAGCCTTCATGTTGCTTTCGACCATTGGACCTACATAATTTACAACATAGGTTTAACCATCAACAGTCAGCGTATCGCCTTTTTTGAAAACAAAGCCTTTAACTGGAGTTTCGTAACTAAATTTTTGAATAACTGAAACATCTTCTAAGTCTTTATTAGCGCCTTCGCCAAATAAAATTACCATGCCATCTTTATTATCGATAGCTTTTTTACCAATTTTTTTAATAGTTGAAATCCATTTCATAATTATATATCTCCTCAAAAATAATTTTAGCATAAGAATAGCCGCTTAAAAACTTAAGCGGCCTAAATTATTAGATATTTTTATGATGATACATCAACCATTTTCTTAGTTCATCTAACAAGACTAAAGGAACTGGCAATAAGAACAAAAATAGCCAATCACTCATAGTCAAGATAGTTGTATTAAATACCTGCTGAATGCCTGGTGTAACAGTCAAAATAAAGAATAAGATGATCTCAAAAATAATGCCATACCAAATATTCTTATTCTTAAATAACCCTTTCTTGAAAACGGAAACGGTATTAGTTCTACAATTCAATACGTTAGCTACTTGAGTGAAGACGATCGCACCTAAAACCATAGTCGTAGCACGCATATAAATTGAACCATTAGCAGCTAAAGCAACATTTGGCCAACCATTTTGATAGTTAACGAAGAAATAAGCAGCAGTTGATATGATGCTTGATAAAAGTCCATACCAGCAAACGGCTTTAATAATAACGCCCTTGTTCAACAAATGCTCTGATCTTTTACGTGGTGGCTGCTTCATAATATCAGGATCAGCAGCTTCAGCACCCAATCCTAATGCAGGCAACATATCAGTACCTAAGTCAACTGTTAAAATTTGCATAGCCGTCATAGGAAGTGGAATTAATCCAGCTGAGAAAAGAAACAAAACTGATGGGATAGCTTCTGGGACATTTGAAGTTAGGATATATGTTAAAAACTTGCGGATATTGCTATAGACTGCACGCCCCTCTTCAATTGCAGCCACAATCGATGCAAAGTTATCATCCGTCAAAATCATGTTAGCCGCATCTTTGGCAACATCAGTACCAGTCATGCCCATTGCAATTCCGATATCGGCTTGCTTTAAAGCCGGAGCATCATTAACCCCGTCACCTGTTGAGGCTACGACTTCACCGTTAGCCTGACAATTCTTTACAATCCGATATTTTTGTTCTGGAGCAACTCTAGCAAAAATCACTTCATCCTTTAAGGCATGACGCAATTCTTCATCGCTCATCTTGTCTAATTCATTACCAGAAATAACACGTGCTTTATCTGAAGTTAAACCAATTTGAACAGCAACCGATTTAGCAGTTAATTTTGAATCACCAGTTACCATAATTATTCTAATTTTTGCTTGATGACAACGTTTAACAGCATCATAAATTTCTGGACGTGGTGGATCGCTCATTGTTGCTAAACCTACAAAAACCAAATTACTTTCAGCATCAGCGATATTTATTTTATTAACATCGACATCATGATCAATAATTTTATAAGCCAAGGCCATGCTGCGCAATCCGCGAGAAGCATAATCAGCGTTAGCTTTTTTAGCGCGAAGACGATCTGCTTCAGTCATCGGACGAATTTTACCATTGACTTGAATTCGATCACACTGCTTAATCGTGTCACTATAAGAGCCTTTAGTAAGAACAATATAATGCGTATCGTCCCAACGATGAATAGTGGACATTCTTTTACGATCCGAATCAAATGGCAATTCACGCAAACGAGGATATTTGACCAAAACTTTCTGCTTATCAAAGTCCGCTTTTTGCGCCATGACGATTAATGAAGCTTCAGTAGGCGTACCTAAGATTTTAGGCTTTCCACCCTTTTTATTAGGTTGAACTGAAGTATCATTGTCCAAAGCTGCAATTTGAACTAATTTGCGTAAATCTGGATTTTCTTCATACCATAATTGCTTTGTATTTAATTCAATCTGTCCATTATTGACATAGCCATTGCCAGTAACGTGATATTCATTGGCTGGAGTCCAAAGATAGTGAATTGTCATTTGATTCTGCGTTAAAGTACCAGTTTTATCTGAACAAATAACTGTCGTTTCACCTAAAGTTTCAACGGAATTTAATTCCTTAACTAATGCATGCTTTTTAGCCATCCGCTTAACGCCTTGAGCTAAACTTAACGTGACTGTTGGCAATAATCCTTCTGGAATAAAAGCAACGATCATCCCTAAAGCGAAGATAAATGCCTTGGCTAAAGGATATTTTACGAAAAAGATTGCGGCGATAAAGAAGATAAGCCCAATCGTAATAGCAATAATTGAAATTTGTTTAGTCAATCGATTAAGCTCAGCTGTAAGCGGACTAGTTGTCTTAGTTTGCTTTTGAGTTAAACTTGCAATTCGTCCAAACTCCGTGTTCATCCCAGTGGCAAAGGCAATTGCTCTAGCAGTCCCTGCACCTACTGTCGTACCTGAATAGACCAAATTACTCTCGGCATAGCTACCTTCACCTGGGTCATATTTCGCCGTTTTGGACTCAGGAACAGATTCACCATTTAAAGCACTCTGATCTACTTGCATTGAACTAGCGGAAATAATTCTCGCATCCGCTGGAATCGAATTGCCGGCTTGCAAAACGAAAACATCCCCGGGCACCAAATCCTTGCTATTAATCTGTTTCTTCTTGCCACTTCTAATGACTTCCACATAGCTTGGCAACATATTATTCAGGACATCAGTTGCTCGCTTAGCAGCTCGCTCCTGCCAAAAACTAAACAAGCCATTAATAATATTAACTAGCCAAATGGCAATCCCCAATTCCAATGTTCCGGAAACAATTGCAATTAATCCTGATATCCAGAGCAAAATAGCCATCATACTAGAAAAATTCTTAAAAAATGTTTTCCATTCTGATTCAGCTGCGGCTTTTTTAATGGTATTAGCGCCATATTTTTTAAGTCGTTCAGCGGCTTCCTCATCCGATAATCCAGAAGAGGAAGATTGCAAATTTGTAAAAACCTGTTGAACCTCATTCTGGGCATATAATTTACGGATTTTATTTTCATCCATCTATACACACCTTCTTATTTTTACAATCATTATTTTCACCTTATATTCTCTACTCTAGCACTTTTTAGGAAAACAAGTCATAATCTGATTCATTATTTTCCATGCTATACTTATCTCTAGTTAATACTTTTTCTAAAAATCGGAGGCATTATATGAAAGTTTTAATCGGAGGCTACACTAAGAAAACCTCTAAAGGTATTTATGAATTGCCTTTTATTGGTGAAGATAATGGAGCTAAGTTGGGCAAAGCAGAAAACATTATTAGTATTGGTGGTCCAACTTATTTCCAAAAAGACGGCGATTTAATTTTTACCATTAATAACGCTGGGGACGAAGGTGGTATCAGCGTTTTAAAATTAGGTGAACATGGTTCAAGCGAAGTTGACCGCTACTTAACTCCCGGTGCTTCACCAGCATATGTTGGCATCGATCGTGAAAAAAAGCTGATTTATACTGCTAATTACCACACCGCTGTTTTATCCGTATTTCACTACAATCCAAGCGGCAATTTAGAATTAGTCGATCAAGTTACTCACAAGGCTGAAACACTTGGCCCTCGTCCAGAACAAACTGACGGTCCTCACCCACACTTCTTCGACGAGACACCCTCAGGAAACTTAGTTAGCTGCGATTTGGGTAACGATACTGTTGATTTTTACCGCTTAGAAAATGGTAAGTTAGAACATTTGGCTCAATATAAAAATGAAACTGGTTTTGGAACTCGTCACATTGTCTTTTCAAAAGATGGCAACTACTTCTACGTGGTCGGTGAATTATCTAGTAAAATTAATGTAGTTAAATTCAACGAAGATACTTGGGACTTCGAAAATATTGCTACATACAAGACCATTCCAGAAGATTTCACTGAACACAATGGTGCTGCAGCCCTTTATATCAGTAAAGATGGTAAATATGTTTACAACTCTAACAGAGGTCATAATTCTATTACTGTCTTTAAAGTCAATGATGATCATACTTTAAGTTTGGTTCAACGTATTTCAACATTTGGCGATTTTCCTCGTGACTTTAACTGGGATGCCGATCAAAAATACGTAGTAGTTGCAAATCAAAATACAGATAACGCTACTCTATACATTAGAAATGGCGATAACGGAACTTTAACCCCTATTCAAACAGAAATCCCGGTTCCTGAAGGTACACGCGTACTTTTTACTAAATAATTCATAACGAAAAATGACCATGACATGCTAGTCATGGCTTTTTCATTTTATAAATTTAAAGTAAAATAGAATATTAGCAGAACTGAATTAATAAGAAAGTGACAAAGTGAAACGAAAAACAATTCGTATTATATTATTTATTCTAGGTGGAATTTTAGGATTATTGCTTTTATATAAATTGTATTTAAGCTATCTACCAGAATTAAAATTGCTAGTTCATTTTGATCACCACAATGAAGAATTATTAATTAAAATGGTGCGTAGCCACGGAATCGAAGATTTAGCTTTTCTTTTTATTTTAAATGCAATTTGTGTAGCGATTCCCGGCCTATCTAATGGTATCTTCTGTGTTTTAAATGGTATTCTTTATGGTCCAGCCTTTGGATTCATTGTTAACTGGATTAGTGATATTTTAGGTCAAATTATTTTAATGCAGCTTTTGCACAAGTTATATGACATTAAACATATGTCTAACAGCAAGATCTATAAATTGTTAACCACACAAAAATATTCGATGGTTGCCTTAACTATTGGATATCTAATCCCATTTATTCCAAGTGCAACTGTTAGCTATGTCAATATTTTGATTAATAAAAATGATTTCAAAAAGCAACTGACTCCGATTGTGATTGGTGTAAGTCCGTTTGCTTATCTTTACGCCTACGGTGGCGACTCAATTTTGCACCTTAATACCAGCAGAATTATTAAGGCAGCAGTCATGATTGTTGCCGTTGCCTTAATAGCTGCAGCGATTTTGTTTATTTTGAAAAGTGTTAAAAAGCATACAAAAAAAGCTTGATTTTTTATCCAGCTTTTTCTTTTTGCATTAAAAACTACATCAAGTTAGCTTCTTTTAACAATTCTTCTACCCAAGTCTTCTTAATCTTGCGCATCCCTGTCTTAAGAGCTAATTTTTCTAGAAGTGGCATGTCTTGATCAGCCAGCTTCTTCTTATCTGACATGTAGTACATTGCCCGCAATAATTGACGAATATCGTAAATTGAATCAAATACTTCTGGAACACCACGATCAACATTCAAAAGCGTGTAAACAGCTTCCATCGCGGTTCTGACTGAATATTCAGTAGTGAAGACAGTATCTCTAGTTGGAGATTCAGCGAAGTTACCAATAAAGGCAATATTGACAGAACCTTCTGGCATTACTGCTGGACGATCGCCATCGTGACGAGGCATGAAGTAGCTAGTGATGTATGGCATGTAAACAGGAACAGTATTCATATTTTCTTCGCTAGCTAATTCACTAATTTGGCTTTCTGGAACACCTAAGTGGTACAAAAGCTCTTCGGCAATTTCTTTACCACTGCAGTCAACTACTCTCTTCTTAATATAATTACCTTCAGTGTCTGAATAAAGTGCATAAATCCAAACAACGATTTCATCTGGATTTTGACTCTTGAAGTGTGGTTGACGGTGAATAGTGAAACTAAGTTCCCAGTTTGAATCAACGATCGTAATAATACCACCAGTATTAACCTTGCCATCGTAAAGACTACGCTTAGTTAAACGTTCAAAGTATGGAGCAAGTTTCTTATTCTTTAAAGTAGTTGTTGCGGAAACAAACCAACTACGTTCTGGCAAGTTCTCACAGAAGACATCTGGATGACCAAAGTCAGGATCTTGCTTAGCCAAGTTTTCCCATAATTTCCATGAGCTGCCCTTAGCATGAGTAATTGGAGCTGGAGTATTTTGATCACCGTAAGTTGAACTTTCAGTAATTGAGCCGTTAGTGATGAAGACAATATCATTTGGTGTCAATGGAATTTCGGTTTCCTTGCCATTTTGAGTCATCACGATCTTCTTAGCGATCTTTTGCTTGCCATCATGATCAACTTCCACATTTTGTACATGGCAGTCATATTCAAATTTAACGCCATGATCTTTTAAGTAAGCCAAAAGTGGTTTTACCATTGATTCATATTGGTTATACTTATTAAATTTCAAAGCGGTGAAGTCTGGCAAACCATCAATGTGGTGAATGAAACGCATTGCATAGCGACGCATTTCAGCTACTGAGTGCCACTTTTCAAAGGCAAACATCGTTGACCAGTATGACCAGAAATTAGTCTTAAAGAAGTCGTCACTAAAGAATTCTTTAATCGTTTCTCCTTCAAGTTCCTTTTCTGGGGTCATGATCAATTTAACAATTTCATTAGTGCACTTGCCTAAACCATATTGACCATCACTTGGCAGACGATCACCACGGTTATAAATCAAGCGGCAATTGGAGGAGTTAGGATCTTCTTTATCAAGCCAATAATATTCATCAAGATATGACGCACCTGGAATTTCCAAACTTGGAATTGAACGATACATATCCCATAAACATTCAAAGTGGTTCTCCATTTCACGTCCACCGCGGACAACGAAACCAGCATTTGGACGCTTAGCACCATCAAGTGAACCCCCGGCTACTGGCAATTCTTCCAAAACATGAATATTTTCGCCCTTCATTTGAGCATCACGAACCAAGAAGACAGCTGCAGAAAGACCAGCTAATCCACTACCAATAATATAAGCAGACTTGTTGTCTACGCCCTCAGGCTTTTTAGGATCCGCAAAAGCTTCATAGTTACCATTGGAATAATACATAAAGGTATCCTCTTTTCTGTATAAGTATA
>NZ_GG700752.1:634281-642176 GCF_000160855.1 Lactobacillus helveticus DSM 20075 = CGMCC 1.1877 | reverse complement strand
GACACTTTCAGTGATTCGGCGATTAATTAAACCATCTAATAAACTAATTGCAAAAATCACCGTACCAACTGCAGCCCAAAAGCCAAGCTTGTAAGTCCAAATCCCCATTTGATTCAAAACCACAAACAATGCACATGCAATAAAGAAGATACCCCAAAAAGCTCGTCCTAATTTACCTCTCATGAAAAATTCCTTCTTTCCTCTAAACGATTACGCAAATCACGATAATAATGCCGTGAGATGTAAACCGTTTTGTATGATTCTTTAAATTTAATCTGACAGTTAGAAATTGAACGAGTAATAGCATATATTTTATCTAAATTCAAAATAGTAGATTTAGCTACTCTCATGAAATTACCGCCTAATATATCTTCTAACTCATACAATTTATACTTAACCTGATAAGCATTCTTAGCAGTATGAGCCATAACGATTTTACTGTCAGTTTCAAAGAAAAGGATGTCGCTTAAATTCAAATAATAAGAAACATTGTCTTTGACAGCTTCAATCTGCTCTAAATTTGGCGTTTGCTTTTGCAAAGCATGATACAATTGCTCAATTTCCGGTGTCAGTGCAGATGCATTTATTACCAATTCTGTTTCTTTTTGATTAGGATCAATATTTAATTTTACCTTCAAGCTTCATCCCTCCCTTCAACGTAATTACATTAAACTAAGAATCTTGTACAAAAACCAGCCATTTAAACTAAGTGGTCAATTTTCACGACTAAGAGGTAAAAAAAGACTACCTTTCATTCAGAAAAGTAGTCTTTTACAATTATAATTCGTCATTCTTTTGTTTTTCAGAATCTAAGAAGTAAATCAAAGTTTGCAATTCTGTTGCTAAGTCAACATTTTGTACTCTTACGCTAGCTGGAGCTGACAATCTAATTGGCGTGAAGTTCATAATACCCTTAACTCCTGCATCTACCATTTCATCAGTAGTCTTTTGAGCAGCTGTTGAAGGAACCGTCAAAATAGCAATCGAAATCTGCTGATCACTCAATTGCTGCTTTAAGTCTTTCATATCATAAACAGGAACGCCACTTAAAATGCGACCCGTAATTTCCTTATTAATATCAAAAGCGCAAGAAATTCGAATATTGTTGCTACGTTTAAAGTTGTAATTAAGTAACGCTCTTCCTAAGTTACCAACACCAACTAAAGCAACATTGGTTAATGTATCTTGATTCAAAATCTTTTTGAAAAAGCTAAGCAAATTCTTTACATCATAGCCATATCCGCGTTTACCTAAAGCACCGAAGTATGAAAAATCTCTTCTAATTGAAGCACTATCAACTTGAACCGCTTCAGATAATTCAGTAGAAGAAACTTTATCTTTGCCTTCTTCATTCAAAATAATCAAATAACGATAATATAAAGGTAATCTTTTTGCTGTTGCTTTTGGAATTTTTATTCTATCCATAATAGAAGCCCCCCCAACTGTATTTCATGTTTGTGAATGCACAATCAAGCATATCTATCATACCCGTTAACATAGCATTTGTCCAAATATATTTTTCACAAAGATTATTTTTCACATATATTTACTATTCGATCAATTTCTGCCATATGGTAGAATAATGATTAGGTGAAAAATTATGATTATTGCACAAGGACACGATTTAGAACAACAATTTGGTGCCAACACTCTATTTAAAAATGTTACTTTTTCAATCGATTCTAATGCCCGAATCGGTTTAGTTGGTCCCAACGGGGTTGGTAAAACTACCCTATTAAAGATTATGACAGGCGAGCAAGAACCCACACACGGTGAATTTACTGTTAATAAGGGCATAGATGTAGGTTATATTGCTCAGGAAAATGCATTAAATGAAGACAAAACCATTTGGGATGAAATGGAATCCGTTTTTGCACCTTTAATAAAGGAAGCAAAAAGTTTAACTCATATGCAGGAACAAATTGCAGAGCATCCTGAAGATCAGGAACTGCTTAAGCAATATGATCAAAAACAATTTGCTTTTGAACAAAAAGGTGGTTATACCTACCAATCAGATATTAAGAGCATCCTGAATGGATTTAAGTTTCCAGAAGATACCTGGCAAAAGAAGATTGGCAGCCTTTCTGGTGGTGAAAAGACTAGATTGGCTTTTGTTAAATTGCTTTTGCGTAAGCCGGCACTGCTTTTACTAGACGAACCTACTAACTATCTTGACTTGGATACGCTTGATTGGTTGGAAGGCTTTTTGAAGAACTACAGCGGCGCAATTTTGGTTGTATCCCACGATCAATACTTCTTAGATCATTTAGCAACTCAAATCTTCGAATTGCAATTTGGTAAATTAACTCCATTTAAAGGCAATTATTCTGCTTATGTAATGCAATGTGAGCAACGCGATAAAGATCAAGAAGCAGCTTATGAAAAGCAACAAGCTGAAATCAAAAAAGACGAAGAATTTATCCAAAAGAATTTGGTAAGAGCTACTACCACCAAACGTGCTCAGAGTCGGCGGAAAAAACTAGAAAAAATTGAGCGCATTAAGCCACCAAAGCATAAGAGCAAGGTTCGCATTCATTTTAATAGCGAGCGCCCTTCTGGTAAGGAAGTTTTAATCCTAAATGATTTAACTATTGGCTATCCTGATAAAACAATGGTCAGTGACATTTCCTTCCAAATTAATAAAGGTGATCGTGTAGCTATTATTGGACCAAACGGTATTGGTAAATCCACATTGCTTAAAACTATTATGAAGCAATTGCAACCTAAGGGTGGTTCTATTAAATATGGTGCATCCCTAGATATCGGCTATTATGATCAAGAATTACAAAGACTTGATCCATCTAAAACTGTTTTGGACACCGTCTGGGACCGTCACAAAACAATGCCAGAACGCGATGTTCGTTCAATCTTAGCTAGTTTCCTATTTACTGCTAAGGATATTGACAAGACCGTCGGGCAACTATCAGGTGGACAAAAAGCCAGATTAACTTTAACAGTCCTTTCTCTTGAACATGATAACTTCTTATTAATGGATGAACCTACTAACCACTTGGACATTGAAGCAAAAGAAGTTCTTGAAAAAGCACTGAAAGACTTCGATGGCACTTTGCTATTCGTTTCCCACGATCGTTACTTCATTAATCAATTAGCTAACAAAATTGTTTCTGTCAGAGATGGACATGCCAAGATATATAATGGTAATTATTCTTACTATCTTGACGAAAAAGCTAAACAAGAAGCCGCTGTTTCTTCTTCATCAGAAGTTCAGCCTGCTAAACAAGTTAGCCAGCAAAAGCTTTCTTATCAGGAACAAAAGCAACGTGATTCACAAAAGAGAAAATTGCAGCGTGCAATTGACCAAGCTGAACAAAAGATTGAAGAACTTGAAGAGCAAGAACAAAACATTCAAAATGAAATGTCAAATCCAGACATTGCCTCTAATTTTGATAAATTAGGGCCATTGCAAGAACAATTATCTGATGTTCAAAAACAACTAGATGATGCTAATAATGCTTGGGAAAAAGCAATTGAAGAAATGGATAATTTCGAATAAAAAGTATGAAAAACTTCCACAAGATAGTGGAAGTTTTTTGTATTTACAGACAGATAAAGTAACGGATTTTATTATTCAATATCCTTATATATTATTTTTAAGAGGTGTATCTTAAAACTGAAATGCATATCCGTTTGCATTTTTAGGGTTTTTGGAAAGAAGGTTTTCCTGTGGCTGATAATACATCACTTACTGGCGCAGCACTATTAATCGATGCTTTACAAGCAAATGGTTTAAACAATATGTATGGTGTTGTAGGTATTCCAGTTACAGATCTTGCTAGTTTAGCTGAATTAAAGGCATGAAATATTATGGTTGTAGCCGTGAAGACGCTGCCGTTGACGCAGCTGCTGCAGGTTACTTAACTGGTAAACCTGGTGTAGCTTTAACTGTATCAGCACCTGGATTCTTAAATGGTTTAACAGCTTTAGCACAAGCAACTAAGAACTGTTTCCCATTAATCATGATTTCAGGATCATCAGATCGTTATATTATTGACCTTGATCGTGGAGATTATGAAGGTTTGGATCAATATAATGTTGCCAAACCATTCTGTAAGGCAGCTTACCGTGTTGACCGCGCTCAAGATATGGGCTTAGCCATTAGCCATTGCACGTGCAGTTAGAACTGCACTTAGTGGCCGTCCAGGCGGTGTTTACTTAGACCTTCCTGCCGCAACTGTTACTGACACTGTTGCACAAAAGTCAGATGCAAACATCTACAAAGTTGTTGACGCTGCTCCAAAGCAATTGCCATCAGATGAAGCAATTGACCGTGCAGTTGAATTATTAAAGAATGCTAAGCACCCTGTTATCTTACTTGGTAAAGGTGCTGCTTATGCAAGAAGTGAAGATGAAGTTAGAGAATTAGTAGACAAGACTAAGATCCCATTCTTACCAATGTCAATGGCTAAGGGGGTAGTTCCAGACGATTCTCCATCATCTGCAGATTCTGCTCGTTCACTTTCACTTGGTCAAGCAGACGTTGTTCTCTTGATCGGTGCTCGTCTTAACTGGATGCTTTCAAACGGTGAAGCTCCATTATTCCGTGAAGATGCTAAATTCATCCAAGTTGAAATTGACGCAATTGAATTTAATTCAAACAGAAAGATTGATGCACCATTACAAGGTGATATCAAGTCTGTATTGCAAAAATTGGTTCCAGCTATCGAAAAGGCTGGCATTAAGGCTCCACAAGATTGGCTTGATTTAATTGCTCAAGACAGCAAGAAGAACAACGACAAGTTTGCTGCTAGAATTTCTGCTTCTGAAGCAAAGCCAACTTTAGGTTACTACAGTGCTATTGAACCAATTAACGACTTAATGCAAAAGCACCCAGACACTTACATCATAAGTGAAGGTGCCAACACTTTGGATATCGGTCGTAACTTGGTCGGTATGCAAAAGCCTCGTCACCGTCTTGACACTGGTACTTGGGGCGTTATGGGTGTCGGCTTAGGCTATGCTATTGCTACAGCTGTTGAAACTGGCAAGCCAGTTATCGCCCTTGAAGGTCATTTGGTTTCGATGGTATGGAAATGGAAACCATTTGTCGTTACCACTTACCTATTACTGTTGTCATTGTTAACAACGGTGGTATTTACAATGGTGATGTTAACGTGATTAAGGATCAATTAGGTCCTACTGTTTTGGATAACGATGCTCACTATGGTGATATTTCTAAGGCATTTGGTGGTGATAGTTACCGAGTAAGCAACTATGCTGAAATGAAAGACGCACTTGAAAAAGCTTACGAATCAGGCAACCCAACTATTATTGATGCTCAAATTCCTGCTTCAATGGGTAAGGAATCTGGACACATTGGCAACTTAAATCCAAAATTGGACTTATCTGCTCTTGAAGAAGAGGAGAATAAATAATGACTGAAGAAAATAATTACGCACCTTTAAAAGGTATTAAGGTTGTTGAATGGACACAAATTCAATCAGGTCCATCATGTACTCAACTTTTAGCATGGCTTGGTGCCGATGTTATTAAGATTGAACGTACTAACACTGGTGACCCAACTAGAAATGAATTGCTTGATATTCAAGACTCATAGAGCCTTTACTACTTGCAATTAAATGCCAACAAGAAGTCTTTGACTTTAAACATCAAGACTGATGAAGGTAAAAAAATTATGTACGACTTAATCAAGAAAGCCGCTGTCTTCGTTGAAAACATCGCTCCTGGTTCTGCCGAACGTAATGGCTTTGGTTGGGAAAAATTGCACGCAATGAATCCTAAGTTGATTTATGCTTCATTAAAGGGATTCAACGAAGGTTCACGTTTTGAAGATGTTAAGGCCTTTGAACCAGTTGCTCAATCTGCTGGTGGTGCTGCTTCTACTACTGGTTGGAACAAAGGCCAAGCTAACGCTCCTACTCAATCAACTGCTTTAGGTGATTCAAACTCAGGTATGCACCTTACTATCGATATTTTAGCTGCTCTCTTGCAACGTGAACACACTGGTGAAGGTGCTTTTGTATATCAATCAATGCAAGATGCAGTATTGAACCTTTGCCGTATCAAGTTATCGGTTGGACTTACAAGGCTAAAGGTTGGGAAACTGATCCTAACGCTTATGTTTACATCGTTATTCAAAACAGCGACAAGAGCTGGGCAGCAATTGCCAACACCATGGGTCACCCAGAATGGATTACTGATCCTCGCTTTGATGGCTGGCAAAACCGCCAATTACACAAGGAAGAAATTTATCCATTAATTGAAAGCTACACTAAGCATACGACAAGTATGAATTAACTAAGAAGCTTGGTGCTGCTGGTGTTCCAGTAGGTCCTGTTCTTGACTGGCACGAAATTAAAAACGACCCAGACTTGAACAAAGATGGTACTATCGTAACTATCGACCAAGGTGGCAACCGTGGTAAATTTAAGACCATTGGCTTAACATTTAACCTTGCTAACTACAAGCCTGATTACAAGCGTGCACCAGACCTTGGTGAAAACAACAAAGAAATCTTAGCTTCACTTGGTTATGATCCAGATCAAATTGATAAATTGACTGAAGAAGGCGTAATTTCTAAGGCTCAAGGTCCTAAGAACCCACGCGTTCAAGTAATCAAGGGTAATGAAGAATAATACTATTATTTCTATTCAAAAAGCTGTTCAGGTTTGAACAGCTTTTTGTTTTTTAAAAGAAAGTGTACTAATGATGACAGAACCTAAATACGACGAATTAGAGGAAAACAATCCTCATCTAGATAAAGATAAGCCCTACCCTTTAAGCGGATTGCTAGTAGTAGACTTCACCCACGTTTTATCCGGTCCTACCTGTACCAGAATGTTAGCAGATGCTGGTGCACGTGTGATTCATATTGAAAGAAAAACTGGGGATGATACCCGTCACATGGGGCCATACATCGAAGATGGCTCCAGTGAATACTTTAGAATTTGTAATGTCGGTAAGGAATCAATTGCCCTAGATTTAAAAGATCCTAAAGATCATGCCTTGGTTGAAAAGATGATTGCTAAAGCTGACGTGGTAGTTGAAAACTTCCGTCCAGATCTAATGAAGCGTTTAGGATTTAGTACAGATGAAATGGTTAAGAAGTATCCTAAATTGATCTTTGCCTCAATTTCCGGCTTCGGTCAATATGGTCCTTGGTCTAAGCAAGCCGCTTACGACACTATTGTTCAAGCCGTTTCTGGATTAATGGATGCCACAGGTATTCCTGATGGCAAACCAACTAGAGTTGGTACTTCTGTATCTGATGTGGTTGCCAGCATTATGGGCTACAGTGCTATTATGACTGCACTCGTTGCTAGTGAAAGAACTGGTAAAGGAACTACGGTAGATGTTTCCATGCTTGATTCAACCTTCTCACTGATGGTTCAGGATTTGATGTTGGCATTAGGGCCACATGAGGTTCCTCACCGTATCGGTAACCGTCACCCAGATATGTATCCATTCGATACTTTTGACTGTAAAGATCAACCAATCGCTATCTGTTGTGGTAACGATCACCTTTGGAGCTTATTGACTAATGCATTAGGCCATCCAGAATGGATTGACCAAGCTAACTTCAATACCAATGACTTGCGTGAAAAGAATTGGCAAGATGTCAAAAACGCAATGCAATCTGTCCTTGAAACTAAAGATGCCGCTAAATGGAACCAAATTTTGCATGATGCAGGCGTTCCTGCTGGCCTAGTTCTAAACGTTGATAAGACACGCCGCCTTGATCAAATTATTGATCGTGGTATGGTTAAGACTCTGCCAGATGGTAATGAAGTTCTTGGTTCACCAATGAAATACGGTACTTGGAACTCATACGGTTTACAAAAAGATTCACCAAAACTTGATGAAGATGGCGCCAAAATTCGTAAGGAATTTGAATAAGATATTATTTGAAATTATTG
>NZ_GG700752.1:630302-632670 GCF_000160855.1 Lactobacillus helveticus DSM 20075 = CGMCC 1.1877 | reverse complement strand
GAAAGGCAGTTAATTCAGCTTCTAACAAGTCATTAACTGCCTGTTGTAGTTCTTTGCGCAATAAATCATTAATTTTGTCTTGATTGAATAGAGCTTGAGCAATATTTTTGGTAAAATCATTCATGAAGGAGTTCTTCTTTCTGTATGTGTTTTTTGTTCAAACCAATCATACGAGAAAGGAACTCCTTTTTCTAATATTTTAAGAAATTAATTTAAGGAATCATTCATCCTTACACAAACTATTTTACAGTCTCGCACGACGAATTATCAAAAATGCGAAATTAATTCATAAGTTCATTTGTTATGAACCTGAAAGACACAAAAATATCAATAAATTTTGTTGCGATTTTAATAAGCTAGAAAAATACTGTCGTAAAATTTCTAAAGAAAATTAAATAAACTAATCAACTAAAAAACTAGTACATCTACCCGCTACTGTGGTATTTGTACTAGTTTTTTACTTTTTCAAATCAATTAAGAAGTAATTTTCATCCCCACGATATGTCGCAATGGAATATTCAATCGGAACCTCATTCTTGGTATAGCCATAAGTATGAAAATAGAAGACAGGATCCTTTTCTGTAATATCTAATAAGTCAGCTGTCATCTCATTGGCTACCTTAACTTCCAATTTTCGCTTAACATGAACGACTGGTAAATTTCTTTTATCCAACTCCTGATAAAGCGACTGCTTTGCAAAATCAACTTGCTCTAAATCAGCTAAATGCTTTACAGGTAAATAGGTGGTAACTACTACATTAGGACTACCATCAGCCAAACGTAAACGCGTTAACTTATAAACCTCATCGTCGTCTTTTAACTCTAAAGCCTGTCTTACCTCTTCCGTTGGTTCAGCCTTTTTAAAATACAGCACCTGGGTTGGAGCAGTTAATCCCTTTTGCTCCATTTCGCGATCATAGCTTTGAATGACATGAATAAATTCTTGAGCAATCTTAGTTTGCTTAACAATTGTCCCCACATGTTTGCGACGTTCTAAGTAGCCCTGATTAACCAAATCCTGGACCGCATGACTAATCGTTGGGCGTGATACCTGATATTTAGCCGCAAGCTCTATTTCCTTAGGAATCAAGTCACCAGTTTGATAATGACCATCAGTTATCTGCTTGCGTAAGATTTCTTCGATTTCTTGATACTTTGCCTTAGTCATGTGGCAAAAACTCCTGTGCTTTTTCCAAAACACTAATCGCATTCAAACTATGTTCATAAGCCTCATCAGCAGCTTGTTGGTCATGTTCTTTGATCTTTTTAGCAAAGTAATTAAACTCGCTAATCATTCGGTGACCATACTTATTGAAGTTATAATGCTTTGGCTCTTCTTTTTCTATTTGAATATAATAGTCAGGCAAAACATTGAACGGTCCATCGAAGTAGATTAAGCCCTTCTCACCTTCGATGTATGAACGAGTTGGTCCCGCTGCATCCTTGGCTGCAATTAAACTAGCTTGCTTATCATCATAAGTTAAATTCAAGATACCAGACGTATCGGTATCGCGTTGAATTGTTGGCAAGTATGAGATTTGCTTAGGTTGACCAAATAGACTGACACAGAAATTGATGTTGTAGATGTTCATATCCATCAAGGCACCGCCACCCATTTTGCGGTCAAACTTAGGAATATGAACACCTGCCAAGAATTCTGCATAGTGACTAGAAATTTGCGTTAAATTCAAAGCTACTACATGAACCTTGCCGATCTTTTTCAAGTCTTCCTTTAAGTGGAAGTAGTTCTCAAGGTAAAGAACGGTCATTGCTTCGAAAAGCAAAACGTGGTGTTTGTCCGCAGTCTTTTTAAGTTCTCTTACCTGCTCACTAGTTTCAACCAGTGGCTTTTCACAGATGACATTTTTATCTGCAGTTAAAGCTTGTCTTGCGATTGGAAAATGCAATGAATTAGGCACACCAATATAAACAGTATCAATATCGTTATCTGCAAACATTGCCTCATTATCTGTGTAGACTTTATTTATTTGATATTTTTCGGCTAATTCTTCTGCGACTGACTTTGATCTAGCTAAAGTGGAAATTGCCACTAATTCTACATCTTGCATTTGATCAGAGGCTGACAAAAAGTCATGAACAATTTGGCCACTACCAACGATTCCTAATTTCATTTCTTACTCCTAACGATTAATTTCAATACTATCAACATGATCGTCTTCCATCCGGCGCTTCAAAGCTTCGTAAGTCTTCACACCAGCAGAACAACCGATACGATCAGCACCAGCACGAACCATAGCTAAAAAGTCATCGCTGTTGCGAATACCACCAGCAGCTTTAACTTTGACATCATCGCCTACTACTGAGTTCATTAACTTTAGCACCACCAGTACCAAAGCCAGTTGAGGTC
>NZ_GG700752.1:627769-628276 GCF_000160855.1 Lactobacillus helveticus DSM 20075 = CGMCC 1.1877 | reverse complement strand
GTCTGGTTTAACTTCTTTAGCAATTTCAGCTAACTTCTTAATTTCGTCCTTAGTTAAGTAGCAGTTTTCAAAAATTACCTTACATGGAATGTTGTGCTCGTGACAGACAGCAACCATTTCTTGCATTTCACGCTTGATGTAGTAGTTCTTAGCCTTTAACTCGGTAATATTAATGACATAATCAATTTCATTAGCACCATTTTTAATTGCATCTTTGGTATCAAAGACCTTGGATTCGATCGTTTGTTGTCCTAAAGGGAAGGCAATAGCTGCACCCGTATCGATATCAGTACCTTTTAATGTTCAGCACAAAATTTAGATTGCACTTGGTTAATGGCAACCATCTTAAAATGATATTTTTTAGCTTCATCACAAAGTTTCTTCATATCCTTCATGAGTTGCGTCAGTATGTAAATTAGTGTGATCGATTAATCTAGCAAAATCATCTAAAGTGTATTTCATAATTTAAGCCTCTTCTATCATGTAATGACATATTACTTACATAGA
>NZ_GG700752.1:606949-626724 GCF_000160855.1 Lactobacillus helveticus DSM 20075 = CGMCC 1.1877 | reverse complement strand
GATATTATAGCTTAGTTAAATAAAAGCCAATACATATGTAATTACATAATAAAAATCCTAGAATAATTTCTAGGATTTTTATCTTTCATCTTCTATTTAATTCAACATGCTCTTAGCATATGGCAATTCAAGTGATGGATCAGCATTCAAAGTCAAATCTGCAAATTGATTATCATTATAAAGATTATATGCGGCGGCACCAATCATTGCAGCATTATCACCGCAAAGCTTAATGTCTGGCAAAATCACCTTTGGTTGATCTGCCTTAGGCAACTTAGCAATTTCTGCACTCATGCGATCACGCAAACCATGGTTAGCAGCAACCCCACCACCCATGATAAAGGTCTTAGGCTTGTACTGCTTAATTGCACGAATCGTCTTATGTGCTAAAACGTCAATTACCGCAGCTTGGAAGCTAGCAGCTAAATCGTATTTATTCAACTTCTCATGAATTTGATCAGCATGGTGACAAGTGTTGATAAATGCTGACTTGAGTCCTGAGAATGAGAAGTCATAGTCATCATCTTCCATCATTGCACGTGGGAAATTAAAGGTATCCTTTCCTTCGTGAGCCCAGGCATCAATGGTCTTACCTGCTGGATAATTTACTCCAAGTACGCGGCCAATCTTGTCGTATGCTTCACCAGCCGCATCATCACGGGTATCACCGATAATTTCAAAATGAACTGGATCTTTCAACAAGACAATCTCAGTATGTCCACCTGAAACTTGCAATGCCAAAGCAGGATATTCGATCTCATCCCTTAATTGCGCTGCCATGATGTGTCCCATAATATGATCAACACCAATCAAAGGAATACCTGTAGCCATTGAAGCTGCCTTAGCCGCACTGACACCGATCAAAAGCGCACCAACAAGTCCTGGGCCATAGGTAACAGCAATTGCATCAATGTCCTTCCAATCACAGTTAGCTTCATTTAAAGCTTCCTTAGTGATTTGGCTAACAACTTCAATATGGTGACGACTGGCAACTTCTGGTACTACACCGCCAAATCTTTGATGACTCTTGATTTGTGTTGCCACAATTAAACTCTCAATTTCACGTCCATTTTTGATAACAGCTGTGGAAGTTTCATCACATGAACTTTCATAAGCTAAAATGCGAACATCTTTTTTCTCACTCAAAACGCGAACATCTTTTTTCTTACTCAAAACGCAAACTTCTTTTTTTCTAATTTGATGTGGCGTAACCATAAAACCATATTTATTGCATCAGTATGAGTATCTTGATAATAATTTTTATGAATAAAATTGCCTGTAAATCCTAATGAACGGTATAGCCGTTGCGCAATCTCATTATCCGTACGTACTTCTAAAGTCACGCAATCACTGCCATTATCACGAGCACTATTGATCATCATTTCCATTAAATAATGACCAATATGCTGATGTTGATATAGCGGCGAGACGGCAATATTAGTAATATGCGTCTCTTCTGGACTAAATCTTGCACCGATAAATGCCACCAAGTTTGAGGCGTGATAAACCACTAAATATAAAGAATTATTTCTTTTTCTCAATTCGGTCGCAAAAGAAAACTGACTCCAAGGCGTTCTGCCAGAATAAACCTGCTGCTCTAATACTAATAGATCTGGAATATTATCATCATTAGCTTGCATTACTTGCAAAATTTTACCATTTATAACCAATATAAATGGTGTAAAACTCATATCAATTTGATTAACTGATTGATGAAAAAACTGATTAAACTTCTTCAACATAGTGACTATCCGGCTCGAATGGCTTTCCTGTTTTCTTATGCCAATCCACTTCTGCCTGCGTTCTGCGTAGATATCTTGGTAACAACTTATCTGGATCTACTGGTTCAGCATCAACTGCTAATTGACCAATCAAACCAGCGTGAATTACATTTTGTTCATCAGTGCCATATTCATATGGGATATCCAAAGTCTTAATTTTTTCATCCCGCTTCTCAAGACCAGAACCAACAAAAATAATCTTATTGACCTTATTTTGTGCTGCATATTCTTGAATAGCCTTAATCAAAACATCAATATTGTAATGACCATCTGGAATTACATTTTTAGGAATATCGCCACTAATGTATCCTGCAGCGAAATAATTATTGTTTCTGGCATCCAAGCCTGTAATTACTAAAGCTGGTTCTTTAACACCTTTAGCTAAAGCTTGCAAAGTAGAAATACCAACTACTTCTTTATTTAAAATGCTTGCAAACATTTTTACAGTAGTAATCCCTATTCTTAAACCAGTGTATGAACCAGGCCCAATTGCTACGGCAAAACGATCTATATCGTTTAAAGTTAATTTATTTTCTTTTAAAATCTCTTCAATTAATGGATCAAGGTGTTTGCTATGATTACGTTCATCTCGCTCATTCTTCTCAACAATGACTTGTTGATCTTCATTTAAGGCAACGCTCAAATGATTAGTAGCTGTAGAAACACTTAAGATTTTCATTATCAATTCTCTTCCCGCTTTAAATTACTTTTTTATTTTAACACGAGAAACAGCTTTCAATACAAAGTAGACCACAATCATTTGAATCCAAGGCATGATCATCTCTTTCGGTAAACGCTGCACTAGAAGCGCATTAAAATTCAGCCCATACATGATATGCAGCCAAAGCGTATTCATCCCGATATTTACAATGATTGTAACTAAAATCGTTGAAGCAATAATTCGCCATATCTTGACCGGCTTATTATACAAAAACAGGGCATAAATTAGTGGCCCAGCCATTGCAGTCAATGTAAAACCAATAAAAAAACCACCTTGATTGCCAAAAATAGCTGAGGCAATTAGATCACTAATGCCGCCTCCAATTGTCCCCCAGAACGGACCAAATAAGTAGCCTAACAAGACGCTCCCTACAAAACCTAGTCCTATTTTTACAGTAGTCGATCCAAATGAAATCTGTCCTAAAATAATCTTCATTGCGACAACCATACCCAAAAAGACCATTTGTTGCAAATCCGTTTGCAAAATCTTCCTTATATTCATTCCGTCATCCCCTATAAAAAAGTATAACTAATATCATGTTTTTATACCTTACGCCAACCTAGTTCACAGACAGCTTTTACGGTTCCATCCTGTGCCTTAATAACATGATATGATTTGATATTATCATCTTCTACTAAGTTAATGCAAGAATTAATTTTCTCGCCATAAAGTACTTCTTTATCAAACTTAAGATCAATCGTATCTACTACATGGCTTTTTAAGAAATCGCGTTCAAGCAAATCAATAAACCAACTAAAATAATGACTATTAGTCACATGATGATTAGTATCTAAATCATCATAGCGAGTGCGATAGCTTCGCTGGGCTTGATAATTATCTAATGGACGCAGACGCGGAAAACGAGGCATCTTCTTAAGTAGCGGTACGCCCCAGTCTGCCATCATTTTTTGATCAGCGGGAACCATATGACGCTTTTTCAAATCAAGCATTACCCACTGACTCTTTACCGTAACCAATGGATTGCCAGCTTGATCTGCAACGCCGAAATCACGATACTCAAAAAAGCGATTATAGCCACTAGCATTAGTACTTAAAACTACTTGATCACCTGGCTGAGGCAAAGCCTTAATATTAAAATGATATTGCGTAACGACCCAACCTAACCCTCGCTTAACTAAATCATCAGTTCCAGCGCCGCCTTCATCTAATTGATGCTCAGAAACCTGCCTCATTAGATCAACTAAAGAAGTTAACTTCAGCCGACGATTCTCATCACAATCTTTAAATTCAATTTGATAGTTTTCAGTGTATTTCATGTTTATCCTTGGTGATATTCATCATACAATTCATTTTTAGAAACATGATGCTCCTTAGCTACTTGCTTAATTGCATCTTTCTTAGACTCGCCTTTTTTGACTAGAGTATTAACTAAATCAATTAGTTCTGACCAAGATAATTGCTTGGGAGCCTCAGTATTTGGTGAAATCAAAATTACAAATTCACCACGAGGTGCATTTTGAGCAAAATATTCGGTTACTTCTTCAACAGTGCCACGAATAAATTCCTCATGAATTTTAGTTAATTCTCGTGCTGCCACAATTTGACGATCTTTAGGTAAAACAGTAGCTAAATTTTTTAAAGTTTTAGCTAAACGATGAGGAGCTTCGTAAAAAATAGAAGTAGCCTTAGCTTTGTTCATTTGCTCAAAGTAAGGCTTTTGTTCAGAACTTTTACGTGGTAAAAAACCATAATAAGTAAATGGTTGTGCATCAAAACCAGATGCAATAAGTGCGGTCGCAAAAGCAGATGGACCTGGAAGAGGAACTACTGGAATATCATTCTTAATGCATTCTTGTACCAAGATGTAACCTGGGTCAGAAATAACCGGCATCCCTGCATCACTAATTTCCGCAATTACATTGCCTTCCTGCATTAACTTAATCAATTCAGGTGCGCGTTCTTTAGAATTATATTTATGAAATGAAATCATGCGATTATGAACGCCAATTTTTTCTAGCAGAATTCCACTAGTCCTAGTGTCTTCAGCTGCAATATAATCTGCATCTGTCAGAACTTTTTTAGCTCTAATCGTAATATCTTCTAAATTACCAATAGGTGTAGGAACCAAATATAGTTTACCTTCATCTTTTACATAACTGCTTTGCCGTTTCAATTTATCTGCTATCCTTCTTTATGCCCTTTTTTTCACCGAAATTATCTAAAATATCAAGACAGAACATGCAATCTGCACTAGTATCACGATGTGAGCCATAATACATGTTACAAATATGGTAGCCAGAATCATAGATCTTCTTTAATGATTCCAAGCCACTTTGCGTCTTGGTTTCAGGCGCAGGCTGATTTGCAGTTAATTTATCTAATTTTTCATGAAGCAACTGATTTTCTACTTTTAATTCAGTATTTTCTTTTAAAGTATCTAAAATATCATTTTCAAGACTAGCAATAGTCTTAGTCATATTTTCAGTTGTTTCCTGCAGTCTCTGCAACTTTGAATATGGATCCAATTTAAAACACCTACTTCCAATTTAAAGCAAGATAATCTAAAGAATTACGAAAATTAACATTGTTTAAACGCATCTTATCTATTTCAACCAAATTATCTAGCATTCGCGCAGCTATATTCATCTTAAGTGAATCAGTTAAATCATGTTCTGCCAACAATTTTAACTTAACCAAAATATAGCGTTGTTCAGACACTAATTTAGCACTCTCCGATAATTTATGAGCACTAACTAAGGCAAGACTATTATGTTCTAACATTTCTTGATAAAAATATTTAATCGATTGATCTAATTTATCAAGATTGCCTAACTCTTCAATTTCATTTTTAGAAAAGCCATTCTCTAATAAAAGTGCTGTTTTGCCAGTTAGCTTTTCTCCATTATCAAAGTTAATAATCTGAGTTCTTGAACGAACCGTTGGCAAAATCTGATCACTGTTGTTTGTAATTAAAATTGTAACTACAGGGGCAATCGGCTCTTCCAGCAAATTAAGCAAACCATTAGCTGCTGACAAGGTCATCTTTTGTGCCTCGTTAATAAAGAAAAAGCGCCGACTACTTTCAACCGGACTTTTAGCCAGTTCTTCTTTTAAGGGGCGGACTTGATCGATCCCCAAGGTTTGTTTACCTTCGGGTTCAACTAATAGAACATCTGGGTGATTGCCCGATAAAATTTGTTTGCAATTTTGACAGGTCCCATCTGGCTTATTTTCACCAGTACAATTAAATAAACAGGCTAGCCAATAAGCAGTATTAAGCGCACGCGTTTCATCGCTATCTACAAACAAATAACTGTGAGCTAATTTCTTTTGCTGGTATGCTCTTTTTAAAAACTCAGCTTGCTTAGTCCCTATATTAGAAATATCAATCATTTAAAACCGCTTAAACTTATCAACTGGAACAACAAAACAAATTGCACCACCCACAGTAACTTTCAATAGTTGGGTTATTTCATATCCCGTAGAAATCATATGTGGTGTTGCGATTTCTTCTCTTGCCCGTGATTCTTTCTTAATTACTTTTAGTACATCATCGACTTCTTCGTCTTTGCATCCCACTAAAAATGTGGTATTACCTTGACTCAAAAATCCACCTGAAGTTGCTAATTTAGTAGCACGAAAATTGCTCTTAGCAAATGCTCTTTGCAAATTATTTGAATCTTCTTTTTGTACAATTGCAATTACTAACTTCATCTAATCAGTCCTTAAAATATCTCCGGCAATCGTTTCTCTAAAGTGGCAATTACCTGATTTACTACATCTTCAATTGGCTGAGTGGCGTCAATTGTTACAAAACGATCTGGATATAAATCTTTAACTTTTAAAAAGCCATTGTAAACCTTTTTATGAAAAGCTATGTTTTCTTGTTCTAACCGATCTTCTTGGCCTGGACGCAATTTTTGAATTCGACTAAGACCAATTTCAGGCGCAATATCCAAAAAGAAAGTTAAATCAGGATCTAATTTTCCTGTTGCAAAATCATTGATTTGCTTAACTTCTTCAATTCCTAGATCTCGGCCTTCTCCTTGATATGCAAGTGAGCTATCAACAAAACGATCAGAAAAAACAATCTTGCCCTCACTAAGAGCTGGGCGAATTATCTCTTCTACGTGTTGACTTCTCGCAGCTGCATATAAAAGTGCCTCAGTTTTAGCATCCATCTTATCATTTGCTGGATCTAAAATAATATCGCGAATTTTTTCTGCAATTTTTGATCCACCAGGTTCACGGGTCACAAGATATTGTGGCTTAAGTTTTGGCCCAATTTGGTCTAAAACTTCCTTTAAAACTGTACTTTTTCCTGCACCATCAGGACCTTCAAAACTAACAAAATAACCTCTCATAAAATCCTCCATAGGTCTATTTTACAAAAGTTTCACAGAGATTAACAGCCCTAGCAATTTTTAATTTATAAAATAAAAAAAGTCCCATAAAAGGACTTAAATTTTACTGCGTAATCGCATTAGTGATACCACTAAATCTTGTGCCTCGCTGACGGGCCTCATTATATAAAAAAGTATACTTTGCTTTTAAAATTCTACCTTGAATATAGTTATCATCTGATAAATCCACAGTATTTTGATCTAGATCTTGCTCTAAAGCTAATTGATTCTGCAATTTTTCAATTTCAGTTACTAGCTTTTGATCACCTAGCTCTTTAATTTTATTTTTCTTTTTCTTTTTTCTAGCCATTATAATGCCGTTCTCCCTTGCACTGCTCGCTTTAAAGTAATGGAATTAGCATATTCAATATCACTGCCCACAGACAAGCCAGCTGCTAAACGAGTTACCTTAATTTCGGCTGGCTTAATCAACTTGCTAATATACATAGCAGTAGATTCACCTTCTGGAGTTGAGTTAAGAGCTAAAATTACTTCTTTTACATCATCATTTTTTTGTAAACGAGTAATTAATGACTTAATATTAATCTTTTCTGGTCCAATTCCGTCCATTGGTGAAAGGACGCCGTGAAGCACATGATATAGGCCATCATATTCGCCCATCTCTTCAAAAGCCATCAAATCCTTTGGTTGTTCAACAACCATGATAGTTGTTTGATCACGATTAGGATTGGAACAAATATCACAGACCTCTTTTTCAGTAATATTTCCACAAATAGGACATTGATGAATATCATTCTTCACTTGAATTAAAGCCTTTGAAAAATCTTCAACATCCTTTTCGGGCATATCCATTGTATAAAAAGCCAAACGAGTGGCTGTTTTTTCACCTACTCCAGGCAGCCTCATATAAGCATCAATCAAATGGGCTATTGGTAATGGATATTGCAATTACATCAAACCTTTCGTGTACTTGCCTAAACTTGCTTGAGTTGCCTCATCAATTTGAGATAACCCCTTGTTAACAGCATCAATAACTAAATCTTGAAGCATATCTGGATCATCTGGATCGATAGCTTCTTTATCGATCTTAATATCCTTAAGCTTACGATCACCTGTAAAAGTAGCTACTACAAGATCATCAGCTGACTTGCCAGTAAATTCTTGTGCAGTAATATTTTCTTGTTCTTGGGCCATTTGAGCTTGAAGCTTCTTTGCTTGCTTCATCATTTGTTGCATGTTCATTCCGCCCATGCCCATACCGCCGAAATTAGGTCTTCTACTCATTTTTATTTTTTCCTTTCATTTTTATTTTTTCCTTAATTTTTAATCGTTACAGCATCCCCAAAGAGATCTTTAGCTTTATTCACTATTTCAGAATTTTCTTTAGATTCCTTGCTCTCAATCTGTTGCTTTTTCTTAGCCAGCAACTCTTCTTTATGACTTTCGACAAATTCTTTTCTGACAGCAAGCCAGTCATCATCTGGGACTAAAACAATCCCATATGAATGCTTAGCAAATTTTTCAATCAGATCTGTTAATTTATCTAGCAAGTCACCATCTGAAGCATTTTCAAACCATAAAGTATATTTACACTTCATTACAACCTGGTCCGAACTTGCAGCCACAGGCTCAAGCACATCTAATAGTGCCTTTTCTGAGACTTCTAACACAGATTGTAAATCTGGCCATACATTCTTGATAGTGGTCAAATCTTCTTTGGTTGCATTTTCAAGAACATGATAAACCTGTTTTCGATTTTCTGCTGTAGTTTTTTTGATTTTTCGTGGTGATTTTTTAACTTCCTTAACAATTGCTTTTTTCGCAATCTTAGGAGATGTTTTTGGTACAGCCGTATCCAAATGGAATACTTGATCCTTAGCCAGCATCGGCTTATTGGATAGCTTACTAATTTGTTGCGTTAAATCCACTACCTGCTTTTTCAATGCAGCTAATTCTGCCTGCATATCAGTATTAACTTTAGCTGGCTTGGCTTGAACTGGACCAGCTGACGATTGTGCAACTTGCTCTTCTTGCTTGCTACCTGCTTCTACTAAAAATACTTCAAGCGGAATTTGTTGCTGGTTAGTATAACGTAAATCATTCAACGCTTTATTTGCTAGAGTGATCAACCGATAGAATATCTTTGTAGGTATATCCTTAACTTTTTGGACAAAATCTTCTGATAAAAATGTACCTTGCCTATCGTCTCCAGCCTTGATTAACATCAAACTCTTAGTTGCCATGTCAATCAATTCATCCAAAATATTTTTAGAACTAGCACCTTGTGTTAATTCGGTTTGAGCTAGTTTTAAAGCTGATTCTGGATTTTGCTCTAGCAATGCCAATAATATTTTTTCAATATTTTCCTTAGCAGCAAAACCTGTAATTTCCAAAGCATCTTGGTAATTGACGCTCTCTTTTTCATAGCTGAGCAGCTGATCTAAGATACTAAGCGCATCCCGCATACCACCATCTGCTACTTGAGCAATCACAGCTAGAGCTTTATCTTCATACTTAATATTTTCTTGATCAAGAATATATTTCATTCTCTTTTCAAGATCATCTTTTGAAATACGTTTAAAGTTGTAACGCTGCGTTCTTGAAATAATGGTAGCTGGAACCTTCTGTAATTCGGTTGTCGCTAAGATGAACACAACGTGCTCTGGTGGCTCTTCTAGTGTCTTAAGCAAAGCATTAAAAGCACCCATTGATAGCATGTGAACTTCGTCGATAATGTAGACCTTGTATTTTCCCTCTGTTGGAGCATATTTTACCTTATCGCGAATTTCACGAATTTCATCTACACCATTGTTTGAAGCTGCATCAATTTCCATAATATCAGGCATTGAACCCTTATCTGCAGCTATACAATTAGCACATTCATTGCAAGGTTCGCCATCTTGAAGATTAGTACAGTTTAACGCTTTAGCAAAAATTTTAGCACAGGAGGTTTTACCTGTACCGCGAGGTCCCGCAAATAAAAATGCATGGGATACTTTGCCTCTTTTAATCGCATTTTTAAGAGTATCAGTAATTGACTCTTGGCCAATCACACTATCAAAAGTCCGTGGTCGCCATTTACGATATAGCGCTTGATAAGCCATAAATTCTCTTCCCTAGTAAAAAACTCTTAACTCTTTTAAAGAGTTAAGAGTTTGTAATTGTCTAATAAAAGGCACATGCCTGAACAACCTTAGTGCTGCTACCTTCCGGTCCTGACACGATTCAGAGGTCAAACATTGCCCACAAAGTATGATAACGTATTTCACAACTTTTTTCTAGTTTCTAGCTTAAAAAATTAATTATTTTCTGCTTTTTTAGCTAACTTTTCAGCCTTTTGCTTCTCTCGAATTGCTCTAAAGAAATCTTTTAACATTTGAGCACATTGATCACGATAAAGACCACTAATACTATGAGGATGGTGGTTAAATTTTTCTACTTCAAATAAATCCACAACCGATCCACAGGCGCCAGCTTTTGGATCAAGTGCACCAAAATATACATCCTTAATTCGTGAATTAATAATGGCGCCAGCACACATTGGACAAGGTTCTAAAGTAACAAATAAGCTGCAATCGATTAAACGCCACATCCCTAAATTATGACATGCTTCTTTAATCGCGATCATTTCAGCATGCTGAGTAGAATCTTCATCCAATTCACGTCTATTATAGCCTGTACCTATCACTTTTCCTTCGGGATCAACCACTACAGCTCCAATAGGAACTTCTCCTTGCTTCTCAGCTTCTTTAGCTTGATCTATGGCTAATTCCATGTATTTCTTTTTATCAGCGCTAGACAGCATTATTATCCCTCTTAACAGACTTCAAAATATAGTATCCCTTGTCTCTAGTGAGAATCTCGCAATTGCCATACGTAGCAGTCATCAACTTACGGGCACTTGGTTCGCCTTGCTTTTTTTGGATTACGACTAAAAGCATACCCTGATCAACCAAATGATCGCTCGCACCGGCAATAATTTCACTAACAACTTTTTTACCAGCTCTAATTGGTGGATTAGTTAAAATCAAGCCGTACTTTTTATCCACCTGTGTATAACAATCAGAAGAATAAATATTTACGTTGGAAATGTGATTTACCTGTGCATTTTGCTTAGCTAACTTTAGGCCACGTTCGTTGACATCAACCATGTCGACAGTTTGATCTGGCCAAAACTTTGCAGCAAGTAATCCGATCGGACCATATCCTGTTCCCACATCTAAAATATTTTCTTGTGGAAAAGTTGCATCCTTCATTGCTTTGATTAAAACGCCGGAACCATAATCCACTCGCATCTTAGAGAAAACGCCAGCATCAGTCGTAAACTTTAAATCTACATTATCCACATGATAATCAATTACATGTTCATCATGCGCAGTCATTGGATCTGTTGCAAAATACATTTGATTTTTTTCTGCACTCATCCTATTTTTCCTTTCTTTTTTCTAGCCAATCTTTAAATTTTTGAACTTCCTTTTCATCTCGACCCTTTTTCAAAGATTGGATTTCCGCTTGCATTTGCTTATTTTGATCGGCTAAATCTTTATTTTTTTCAAGATCATCAAGCTTTCTTAATACCAATTCAATATCATCATGCGTATGCAAAGTATTGGCACCATTGGTTTTACGCATTAAGTAAGAGGTGATTGATGATGTAAGCATACCCACAATTCCAATACCGAGTAGCATCATTACTAACGTAACAAACTTTCCCACAATACTATGAGGCGGAATTGTTTTACCAAAAATCGCGTCATACCCTACCGTTGACGCTGTAGACAAAGCCCACCAAAACGCCGTATCTAATGATACATGTTCCGTAATTGCAAATGCTTCAGCACCAACTAGTAAAAAAGTGATGGTAATGAAAACGACATACAGTAAACCATTTGTATGAAAAATTATTTTTAATTTTCCCATTAATCCCGCAAGTCGAATTAATCTTAATAATCTTAAATCCGAAACCAGGCCAGATAGATTAAAAACATTTAAGCCTACAAATAATAGATAATAAATCATAAATATGCTTTTTAAAATAAAGCTTTTTATCATCAGCCTTATAAAAATGATAGAAATAATCTATTGCAAAAAATATGACGATAGCACAATTTATCCAAAACCATTTACTGGTTGGCTGATTGATGCTAATAACAGCGGCAAAATCTAAAATAATTAAAAAATAGAAATAATGGATAAAATTGCCATTACCCATTGATACGGAGTTAATTTTTTATCTAAATCGATCATCATAAAATTCATTATACAAAAAAATAAGCTCTTCGCACATAGCAAAGAGCTTATTCTTAATGCCCAGTTGGGCTGTAACTATTTAAGAGTTACAGTTGCGCCAACTTCTTCAAGCTTAGCCTTGATGTCGTTAGCTTCGTCTTCTGAAACGCCTTCCTTAACGTTCTTAGGAGCACCGTCAACAAGGTCCTTTGAGTCCTTAAGGCCAAGACCAGTAATATCACGAACTGCCTTAATAACCTTAACCTTTTCTTGACCTGCTTCAGTCAATTCAACGTCGAATTCCGACTTAGCAGCACCTGCGTCTGCAGCACCTGCAGCAGCAACTGGAGCAGCAGCAGTAACGTCAAATTCGTCTTCAATAGCCTTTACAAGGTCGTTCAATTCAAGAATTGAAGCACCCTTTAATTCTTCAATAATCTTATCAGTATCTAAAGCCATTTAAGTATCCTCCGAAAAATTAGAATCTAGATATTAAATATATTTCTTTATTATTCAGCTGAGTCTTCATCCTTAGATTCAGCAACAGCCTTAACAGCATAAGCGAAGTCGCGGATAGGAGCTTGCAATACAGAAACAAGCATTGAAAGCACACCTTCGCGGCCTGGGATTGAAGCAAGTTCTTTGATTTCATCCTTAGAAGTCAACTTGCCTTCAAGCATACCACCCTTGATTTCGATAACGTCGAAATCATCTTCGTACTTAGAAACGATACGTGCAGGTTCGGTAATGTCATCAGCGTTATCAGTGTAGATAACAGCAGTTGGGCCTACGAAAGTATCGTCAAGGCCTTCAATACCAGCCTTAGCAGCAGCACGTCTTAAGTAGGTGTTCTTGATAACCTTCATCTTAACGTCGTTATCACGAAGTTCCTTACGCATGTTAGTAACTTCTTCAACAGTTAAACCAAGGTAGTTGATTACCAAGATAGCCTTAGCAGCTTTAAGTTCTTCAGCAAATGCATCAACAAACTTTTCCTTTTCAGCAATAGCAGCTTTACTCAAATTATTTCACCTCCATAATTACATTGATAAATTCTATAAGGCCTTTTAAACCAAAAACTCCATGCCGAAAGACATGGAGCATAAAAATCTTCATTATCTTCTGGCCTCGGCGGGATTTTGAGGCGTCATGCCACCCGAGTCTTAGGTAGAATTTACATTTATTTAGTATAGCAGGCAAAAGTCTAAATAACAAGTCTAAAATTAAAAATAGGTCAAAAAAATAAGATCAACTGTAGTTGACCTTATCTATTTATTCTTAATTAGTGGGATACACCAGCAAAGATTGGTAAAATCCAAATCCAGAAAATACAACTTACTGCAAAGAAGACAGTTGAAACAGCAACAGAGCTGGCACCCTCTTTAACATAGATGTTGTAACGACTTGAAATGATGATTCCTGAAAATGCTGGTGGTAATCCAGTAGCTAAACAAAGCATAGAAATCTTTTGAGTGCCCATACCACATAAATATGAAACTAGCACAATAATTCCAGGAGTTAAAAACAAACGGAAGAATGTGTTCCAAATAACTTCTTTATCAATTGAGAATTTAACAGTTGATAATGCTAACCCAGCTGCCAAAACAGCAATACCGGCATTGGCTTTAGCAATCAAATCAAAGGTTGGTGCCCATGAAGCAGGAATTTTAATTCCAATTAAAATAAAGATAACAGCTAAAAGTGGAGCTGCAGCAACTGGTTTCTTGACAGCGATGATAACTGACTTTAATGTTGGATTCATTGGCTTAGCATCTTTTTTTACCAGCATGATCAGCAAATTCCGCATGTACTAAATCAATTTCACGTTGAATACCAACTTCACTCAAAGCCTTAGCTTCTTCATCACTAACAGGAACGTTATCAGGAACTGAAACTTTCTTGATAGTCTTCTTCGTGGTACCTTTTTGTCCAAGTTTAATTTCTACTTGAGTAGAACCGTTACTCTTTTTAGCAGCTACTCTTTGCTTTAATTTATCTTGACCTTTATTAATTAAAGTCAAGCCTAATGGAATAGTAATCGCGTTAACTACGATTGAAACAATCCCAATAACCAAGTTAGTATTGGTGTTATTACCATAAATTGGATCAAGTACAGCAAAACCCAAAAAACCGATCGTTGGTGAACCAGCAAATAGCGCACAAATGGCAGCTTCTTGTGTTGAACGATGAAACATTAATTTGTCCAAGAAATAACTAACCATAAATAGGCCTGTTACACCTATTATTTAAATTAAAGTTAAAACGATATCTTGAGCAAACATCTCTCTTGTGGCTTTAACAATTGAAATGAACAAGACAGCCGGCAAAGCAATATTAAGAACTAACTTGTTTAGCCCCTGGCGTTGATCATCATCAAAGAATGTAAATTTGCCGCAAATATAGCCTAATAGCATAATGACAAGGATAGGTACGATGTCATTTACCAAAATTGCAACCATAATTTTCTCCTGAGATGATATCTCTTCTCCATACTGTGCTAGTTTAAAGCACTTTCTATATATGAATACACATTTATTATGGACATTTATCTTTAAAAAGTAAATTGATAACGTAAATAATTTAAAAAAGGAGAAAAGCTCACGCTTTTCTCCTTTTTCTAAATGGTTTTTGTTTCACTTGGATTTGTTAATTCTTCTAATTCACCAGTAGTCTTGTATACTACCCAACTGGCTAAATTAACAATATGATCCCCGATTCTCTCTAGCAATCTAGTTACCACAAAATAACTTGATGATGCCACCGCTCTAGAAGGATCATCTTCTATTCCATCGACAATCAATTTTCGTGCTCTAACATAATCGTGATCAATTACGCTATCGCGGCTTGCTACTTCTCTCGCCATTTTTTCATCATCTTGAACATAAGCTGTCAAAACTTGAATCAACATATGACGAACATTATGAGTCATATTAGAAATAATCTCTTCAACTTCCGGAATTCTTGGATTACCCTTTACTCTGATAGTTTCAAGAGCAATACTCATAGCATTTTCACCAATACGCTCTATGTCAGTTGTAGCCTTCAAAATACTGATCACTACTCTAAAATCAGTAGCTACTGGTTGCTGCAAGGCCATTAATTTTAATGCCTTCTTTTGAATATCAATTGATTCAGTTGGAATTTTTTCCTCATTATCAACCATTGATTGTGCGGTCTTTTTATCGTGATCGACAAAAGCTCGGGTGGCTTGATCAATTTGTTCGTTTACGAACACACCCATTTCCATAAATTGTGTGTTTAGTTTCTTTAATTCATCTAAAAATATTTCGTGCATCTTTTTACCTCAAAATTTAACCAAAACGACCATTAAGATAATCACTCGTCATTTGTTTTTCAGGTGCAATAAACATTTCTTCAGTTGGACCCGCTTCAACCAAATCACCATTCATTAAAAATGCTGTTTGATCAGAAATTCGTCCTGCCTGCTGCAAGTTATGAGTAACCATAATGAAAGTATACTGATGTTTTAATTCCATTAAGGTTTCTTCAATTTCACTACTTGATATTGGATCTAGTGCACTAGTTGGTTCATCTAAAAGCACTACCTTAGGTCTAACCGCTAATGCACGAGCAATACAAATTCGTTGCTGCTGTCCACCAGAGAATGCTTGCGCATTACGCTTCAAGTTATCCTTGGTTTCCTTCCAAATAGCGGCTTGTTTTAGACTTTCTTCAACTCTTTGATCAATTAAATCCTTGTCTTTTACACCAGCGATTTTTAAACCATAAGCTACATTGTCATAAACAGAAAATGGAAATGGTGTAGGTTGTTGGAAAACCATCCCTACTTCCTTGCGAAGCTTAACTAAATCCATTTTAGAGCTATAGATGTTTTGCCCTTCAAACTTGATTTCTCCAGTAATTTTTATATTTTCAATATCATCATTCATTCGATTTAGGCAACGCAGAAATGTTGACTTCCCACATCCTGAAGGTCCAATTAATGCTGTTAATTCTTTTTCTTGAAAATCAAGACTAATGCCATGAAGTGCTTCATAATTGCCATAGCTCAAATGAACATCTTTTGCTGAAATTATTGTTGTCATTTTAACCAAAACTTCCCTGAATATATTCTTCAGTAATCTTACCCTTAGGATTAGTAAAGATATCCGCCGTTGCATTGTATTCAATTACATGTCCTAAATGGAAAAATGCCGTATAATCGCTGATTCTTGATGCTTGCTGCATATTATGCGTAACCATAATCATCGTATATTTGCTCCTAAGCTGCTTTAAGGTATCTTCCAATTTAGAAGTAGAAACTGGATCTAATGCACTAGCCGGCTCATCTAAAAGCAGTACTTCAGGTTTAACAGCCAAAGCTCTTGCAATACACAAACGTTGCTGCTGTCCACCGGATAAAGCTAAAGCACTTTTATCTAACTTGTCTTTTACTTCATCCCATAAAGCTGCAGCACGTAAACTTTCTTCTACTATCTTATCGAGCTCAGCCTTATTAGTTTGCCCATCAGCCTTTAAAGCATAGACAATATTTTCTCTAATTGATTTAGGGAATGGATTAGGACGCTGGAAGACCATACCAATATGTTTTCTTAACTCATAAACATTAATATTGGGCTTATTCACATCTAAACCATGAAACCAAATTTCGCCATTAACAGTCGCAACTCGATCATTCATACGATTAAGCGAACGCAGAAAAGTTGATTTTCCAGAGCCAGAAGCTCCAATTAAAGCAGTAATAGTATTTTTCTTAAATTGTAAACTAGCATCAAAAAGTTTCTGTACTTTTCCGCCGTATAAAACACTTAGATCCTTTGTAGAAAGCTCTAAATCATCCTTGGCAAAAGTTTTGCCGTAGCTTTGTTTTAATTCTTGCATCATATCACCTTTATTTAGCTGCGGTTAACTTACGGTACAATTTATTACCTAAATAACGTGCACCTAAATTGAACACAATAACCACAATCACTAGTAAAGCAGATGTAGCCGCAGAAACGATTGTTGCATCCGGAATAATACCCTCTGTATTAACTTTCCAAATATGAACTGCAAGAGTTTCTGCTGGACGCATCACATTTAATGGACTAGTTGGACTAAATGGATTCCAATCTGCATAGTTAATAGTTGATCCACTTTGACCTGCAGTATAGATTAATGCAGCTGCTTCACCAAAAATTCGACCTGCACTTAAAATGATACCAGTCAAGATACCAGGAAGTGCCGCTGGCAAAACAATACCGCGAATAGTTTTCCAATTAGATAATCCTAATGCCAAACCAGCTTCACGTTGATCTTGTGGCACGCCCTTAATTGCTTCTTCAATATTACTAGTTAAAATAGGCAAATTGAAAAATGTAAGAGCTAAAGCACCAGAAATAATCGAAAAGCCTAATCCAAATTGAACTACAAAGAGCAAGTATCCAAATAAACCAACTACGATTGAAGGTAAAGAACTTAAAATTTGGATAGTGGTACGAATCAAGTTCGTGCCCCAATTATCTTTAGCATATTCTGCCAAATAAATTGCAGCACCTAACGCAATAGGCAATGAAATGATCGTGGTTAAGATCAATAAATATATTGAATTAAATAATTGATCTCGCACCCCTCCACCAGCTTGATATGAGGAAGCTTCTGATGATAAGAAATGCCATGATAAGTGAGGAACACCGGTAATTAAAATATTACCTAAAATACCAGCCAGAATTAATACAACGATTCCAACCAAGATGTAGATAATAGCGGTTGCTAATTTATCTTTCTTTTTTGCATCCATCTTATTTCTGGCCTCTCTTTCCAATTAATTTAACTAAAAAGTTAAATACTAATGACATAATCAAAAGCAATAAGGCTAATGACCACAATGCATTGTTAGGCAATGTACCCATTACGGTATTTCCCATTTGACTGGTTAATTGACTAGTCAATGTTGCGGATGGACTAACCAAGTTGTATGGCATAAGAACCGCATTACCAATAACCATTTGTACGGCTAGCGCTTCACCAAAGGCTCTAGCCATACCAAAAATTACTGCTGTTAAAATTCTAGGAGTAGCTACACGCAAAACCACACGATAAATGGTTTGCCAGTGAGTTGCTCCTAATGCCATTGATGCCTTTCTGAAATGACTAGGCACGGCTTTTAGACTATCTACAGTTAAGGATGTAATAGTAGGCAAAACCATAACAAATAAAACTAAGGTTGCAGCTAAAATACCAAAACCTGTTCCACCGAACAATGTTCTAATCACTGGAATAATGATAGTTAAACCTAAGAAACCATAAACAACTGATGGAATACCTACTAACAATTCTGTAACTGATTGTAAAAATGAAGCTCCCTTTTTAGATGAATATTCTGTCATGTATAGTGCAATAGCGACAGCAAATGGCGTAGCTACCAAGGCTGCCAAAAGCGTTACTGCAAATGAGGTAACAATCATTACTGCAGCTCCCACATGATTCTTCTCTTCACCAGGATCCCAATCAGTTGAGGTCAAGAAATGAAAGACATTTACATGGTTATCAATAAAAGTTTCAAGTCCGTGATAACCTATAAAGCCAATGATTGATACAACCAATACAATGATTAAACCGATAGCCATGTAAGTTAATCCTTTGCCCCAATATTCTTGACGCGTTTCTTTCGAGGGCTTAGTTAATTTTTCAATATCAACATTATTCGGACCCATCTTTTTCAATTTAACGTGTGGGACCTGTTGATCAGCTATCGCCTGGTCAACCACTTCTTTTAATTTATCTTTATCGTTCATAAATTATTTTCCTACTTTAATAACTCGATTATTACTATCTCGGGTTACCTTCATTTCATCAATACTCAAATAACCGATCTTAGGTACAAGATCCTGTTGTACTTTTTTACCTAACATGTATTTAATGAAAGCCTTAGTCTTTTTATCTGGTTCACCCTTAGTGTACATATGCTGATAAGCCCATAATTGCCACTTGTTAGTAGTAATGTTCTTATTAGTTGGCTTCACGCCATCAATACTAAGTTTTTGAATATTATTACCATTAGCATATGGAAAAGATATGTAGCTAATCGTTCCCGGCGTCGAATCAACGATTTTCTTAACCGCACCATTTGAATCTTGCTCTTGTGATTTAATAGCTTTTTGATTATGTAGAACAATATCTTCAAAAGAATCCCTAGTACCACTACCTTTAGAACGATTAATTACAGTAATCGGAATGTTTTTTCCACCAAGTTGTTTCCAGTTAGTTAGCTTACCGGTAAAAATCTGACGGAGTTGTTTCATAGAGACATCCTTAACACCGACGCCTTTATTTACAATTGGTACAATGCCAACAACTGCAACTTTGTAATCTTTAAGCTTTTTTGCATCGATTCCTTTTTTGGTCTCCGCAAAAACATCAGAGGTTCCAATCTGAACTGCACCAGCTTGTACTTGACTTAATCCAGTACCCGATCCGCCACCTTGAACAACAATATTGCTACTTGGATGGGTCAAACGATAATCATTACCAGCCTGTTCTGCTAGAAGCTGCAATGCACTAGAGCCAACAATTGTAATCTTAGAATTATCCTTAGCACAGCCTGTCACAAAGGCTAACATCAGCAGCACTAAAACAAATATTTTTCCAATAGAATGTTTTTTCATTAACATTTTCCTTAAGTAAACAGAATACGATTTCATATAGCCAATTTATGATACCATGTTAAAAAATGCTAGGTCAATTATATGGCTCTAT
>NZ_GG700752.1:591892-605525 GCF_000160855.1 Lactobacillus helveticus DSM 20075 = CGMCC 1.1877 | reverse complement strand
AATTATATCCATGGCTTCTTAAGCCATAATTAGGTTAAGTTTTTTTAAGCACAAAAAAAGCCTCGCAAAAGCGAGACTTTTTATTAATCAATTTTAAATTAGTCCAAGTTTAATGGATCAAGCTTGATACCAGGGCCAAAGGTTGCAGAAACAGCAACACTCTTGATGTATTGACCCTTAGCTGAAGCTGGACGAGCACGTAAGATAACGTCACGTAAAGCATCAAAGTTTTCAACTAATTGATCTTCAGTGAATGAAACCTTACCAATTGGAGTATGAATAGCTGCTTGACGGTCAACACGGTATTCTACTTGACCTGCCTTAACGTTCTTAACAGCCTTTTCGATGTCCATAGTTACAGTACCAGTCTTAGGGTTTGGCATTAAGCCCTTAGGTCCAAGGATACGACCTAAACGACCTACCTTAGCCATCATCATTGGGGTTGCAACTACAACGTCAAAGTCCAACCAACCATCTTGGATCTTTTGTACTAAATCATCTGAACCAACAAAGTCAGCACCTGCAGCCTTAGCTTGATCAGCTTGTGGGCCTTCAGCAAATACTACAACGGTTTGAGTCTTACCAGTACCATTTGGTAAAACAAGTGAACCACGGATTTGTTGGTCTGCTTGCTTAGGATCTACGCTCAAGTTGTAAGCTACATCAACTGTAGCGTCAAAGTTAGCGTATGAGGTTTCCTTAACAAGTTTCATAGCTTCTGCTACTGAGTATAATTTATTTGAGTCTACCTTCTTGGCAGCATCTAAATATTTCTTACCATGCTTTGGCATGTGATTTCCTCCTTGTATATGTGGTCAAACGAGCTTCTCTAACTCTCCCACCTAAAGTGTTAACTAAATAAAATTAACAGGATTAGTCTTCGACTTCGATACCCATACTTCTAGCGGTACCTTCAACCATGCGCATAGCAGCTTCAATATCAGCAGCGTTAAGGTCTTTCATCTTAGTCTCAGCAATTTCCTTGACTTGGTCCTTGGTTACCTTACCAACTTTCTTGGTGTTAGGTTCGTCAGAAGCCTTCTTGATCTTAGCAGCTTGCTTTAAAAGCACTGGTGCTGGTGGAGTCTTAGTAATGAATTCGAATGAACGATCTTCATATACTGTAATAACTACAGGGATAATCATGCCCTTTTGGTCAGCAGTTCTAGCATTGAAGTCCTTAGTAAAACCTACAATGTTAATACCAGCTTGACCCAAAGCAGGACCAACTGGAGGTGCTGGGGTAGCAGCACCAGCTGGGATTTGTAACTTAACTACGTTAATAACTTTTTTTGCCACGGTCAAAACCTCCTTGATTCCGTGATGCGGTTAAAATGGAGAATTTTATTTTTTTCTCCTCCCACAACAATAAATGTACCGTATTAGAATAACATCGTTTAGCTGCAATTACAACTAAAATTTATAGTTATTCGTTTACATCCAACTTTTTAACTTGATCATAATCAAGTTCAGCTGTAGTAGCACGACCAAACATATCAACTGAAACGTATAATTTGTACTTATCAGGTTGAATATCAGTAATCTTACCAACCATGCCGTTAAATGCACCCTCAGTAATAGTTACTGCTTCACCAATTTCAAAGTTTTCAGTTGGCTGCTTAGCAGGTTGGCCTTGGTTCTTAAGAAGACGATCTACTTCTTCAGGAAGAAGTGGTGAAGGCTTAGAACCACCACCGTGTGAACCAACAAAGCCAGTTACGTTAGGAGTGTTTCTTACGATGAACCAACTTTCATCAGTCATTACCATTTCAACTAAAACGTAACCTGGGAAAATCTTTTCTTCAACTTCTTGCTTCTTACCGCGGACAGTTTCAACCTTTTCTTCTTCAGGAACCATTACGCGGAAAATGTAATCTTGCATCCCCATACTTTGAACACGAGAAAGCAAGTCTGACTTAACCTTATCTTCATAGCCAGAATAAGTGTGTAAAACGTACCATTGCTTTTTTGCAGTTTCGACCATAATTCTTCTCCTTATTTTTGGGTAAACAAAAAAACCTCCCACAGAGGTTTTTCTAGCTATCGTTTATTATAACATGAACTAATAAGAATTTCTATTCTCATTGATTACTACATCTTTTGAGTTAACCAGCTAAAGAGCCAGTCAAGTGCACCCAAATATGCCGCAAACAAAATTGAACTTGTAATAACAGTCATAGTATCATGTCTATTTTGCTTTGCAGTTGGCCAAGTAACCAATTTCATTTCGTGGGCAACGCTCTTAAAGAACTTAATCATTAACCTTTTACCTCGTTTCCTTGTGTAAAGTCATTTTACCGCAATGCTTGCAGAACTTCTTCAGCTCAAGTCGCTTAGTGCGATTCTTACTTGCGGTGATTGAGTAGTTGCGTGACCCGCATACGCTACAGGCTAAAGCTGCTTTTTTCACTGCCATAATCTCACTTCCAAACTTTTACGTAAAAACACATACTTATGAGTATTTTATACTGTCAAACACAATTACGTCAATATTCTAAATACCAATAACTAAAATCTATCCTAATCCATAGCAACTTAATATTTCAAATCATTCTATTACTTATCTATAATAAGTATAACGAGTTTAAGGAAAGGACTACTTATGAACAAACATCCAGAATATTTATTAAATAAAATTTCTGGTCCGCAAGACTTAAAGAAATTATCTATTCCTGAAATGGAACAATTAGCACAAGAAATTAGAACCTTGATCTTAGAAAAAGATGCCGCTGAAGGTGGTCACTTAGGTCCTGATCTTGGAATCGTTGAAGCTACTATTGCATATCACTATGTTTTCGACGCTCCAAAAGACAAGATTGTTTGGGATGTATCTCACCAAACTTATCCACATAAGATGTTAATAGGACGTGCCCTTACTTGGCTTGATCCTGATCATTATGAAAATGTTATGCCATACAGCAATCCTGACGAAAGTCCATATGATTATTACGCTGTTGGTCACACCTCTACTTCAATTGTCTTAGCAACTGGGATGGCTAAAGCTAGAGATTTAATGGGTGGTCACGAAAACATCATGGCTTTGATTGGTGATGGTTCAATGACTGGTGGCCTTGCTTATGAAGGCTTGAACAACGCCGCTATCGAAAAGCATAACTTAGTCGTTGTAGTCAACGATAATCAAATGTCTATCGATTAAAACGTTGGTGGTTTAGTCACTGCTTTGAAGAAGCTTCGTGATTCAAATGGCGAAACTAAGGAAAATCCATTTACTGCAATGGGCTTTGACTACCGTTATGTTGCTAATGGTAACGATATTAAATTAATGATTGAAGCCTTTAAAGCAGTTAAGGATGTTGATCACCCCATTCTTTTACACATCAATACTTTAAAAGGCAAAGGCTATAAGCCAGCAATTGATCAAGAAGAAGCTTACCACTGGGTAATGCCATTCGATTTAAAGACTGATAAGCCATTAGCACCTGCAAATAGTGCACCAACTGCTAACTCCGTTGCCTTAGATGTAGTTAGCGAAGAAATCGAAAAAGGTACCAAATTAATGGCGATTAACGCCGCTATTCCTGGCGTATTCGGTTTAGATAAAATTAAAAATAAATATCCAGACCACTACACAGACGTTGGTATTGCCGAACAAGAATCCGTTGCCTTTGCCGCGGGTGCTGCTAAAGAAGGTGCAGTTCCAGTTTTATTTTAAAACTCCACTTTCTTGCAACGTGCATTTGACCAATTATCACATGATGTCGCAGCTAATGATTTGCCTATTGTTATGATGGTTGCTGGTGGCGGAATCTCTGGCACAAGTAAAACTCACCTTGGTATTTTTGACCAAGTATGATTTCTAACTTGCCTAACTGGATCTACTTAGCTCCTACTAATTTAGCCGAAGAAAAAGCAATGATGAAATGGGCTATTAAGCAAAGAAAGCATCCCGCAGCAATTAAGATGCCAACTAAAGCTGTCCCTGAAAATGGAGATGCACAAGCAGACTACAGCAAAATTAAATACCAAATTAAACCTGGCAAAGATGTGGCTGTTCTCGCCTTAGGCGATATGTATGCCATGCTTGGTGAAAAGGTAGCTCATGAACTTGGCGCCACTTTAGTTAACCCAGTTTCAGCCAATATCTTAGACAAAGATGCCTTGGATAAATTAGCTAAAGAAAATAAAGTCATTATCACTATTGAAGACAATGTTTTAGATGGTGGTTTTGGTGAAAAAGTAGCTTCATACTTAGGTGACCAAGATGTCAAAGTTTTGAACTATGGTCAAAAGAGAGTCTACACTGACCAAACCCCATTAAAGGATATCTTGAAGGATAATCGCTTGACGGTTGAGCAAATAGTTGAAGATGTAAAGAACGCTTAAATAGTATTAATATCCCTAAATTTTTGATAAGAAGCAGCTAAATCATTCTTAATTTCACGATAAAGTGGAAACAGTTTTTGATAAATGGCTGCTTCTTTTTGATTAGGATAATAAACTTTGCCTTTTTCAACAAACCGACCTATTTCATCAACATTTTTATTTAATCCTAGTGCCTGCCTTGCTAAAAACATAGCAGCAAGGGAGCCACTTTGTTGCTCCTTCATCGTGACAATTGGCACATCAAAAATATCGGCACACGTTTGTCTGATAAGATCACTTTGCATAAATCCGCCAGTTGCATTAATCGCAGCTGGCTTTTTTGTGCTCTCAATTAATCCTGTTGCTGCATCATAAAGATTAAAAATAATTCCTTCGATCACTGCTCGTGCCATGTCAGCTTTAGTATGCTGCCGAGTTAAGCCAACAAAAGAACCGCGAGCATTGGCATCCCAGATTGGAGCTCGCTCTCCTCCCAAATATGGCAAAAAGATCAAGCCATTGCTGCCAACTTGTGCACTTTTAGCTAATCGCAAAAAATCTTTTACGGTTGCCTTTTCATTTAATAGAGTTAGAGTTTGTCTTGCCCAATCCAAGATAATACCGCCATTATTAATTGGACTGCCCAGTAAGAATTGCCTTTTACTTGCTGGATAACAAAAATAGCGCGCATCTTGATCCACTTGTGCTTGGGGTGAAATAGTTCGGACCGCGCCAGAAGTACCAACATTCAAAGCAAAATGATTTTCATCCACAGCGTCTACGCCGATTGTAGATAAATAGCCATCGCTCGCTCCTAAAACGATTTTAGTATCTGCACTTATCCCCAGTTTTTGCACATATTCCGTACTAACTGAACCTACAATTTCTGTTGGACTAGCTAAGTCAGGCAATTGATCTGCAGCAATTCCAGCTTTTTGCAACAGATCCTGATCCAAAGATAATGTCTTCAGATTAAGCATCCCCGTACCAGCCGCCATTGTTGTATCTATCATAATTTTGCCAGTCAAACGAAATATTATATATTCCTTGATTCCAATCCATTTTTGTACCTGGTGAAAAAGATTAGGATTACTCTGCTTCAACCACATTAACTTATAGATCGGAGCCATCGGATAGATCGGCATCCCTGTTGTGTGATAAATTTTCTGCGCTAATCCATTCTTCTTGGCTTCTTCAACTATATTGGTGCAGCGATTATCTGCCCAGGTAATGCTATTAGTTAAAATCTCATAGTTTTTTCCTAGTCCAATTAAACTGTGCATTTGACTCGACCATGAAATAGCAGCGACTTCTCCCCGTACTTTTTCAGCTAATTTAAAAATAATCTTTTGCACAGCATCCAAAATTACCTGTGGATCCTCTTCTGCCTGTCCCAATTTTCTTTGAATTAATGGATAACCTCGACTTGCAGATATAATCATCTGTCCATTTAAGTCATACAGCACCCCTTTGGCTGCCGTTGTTCCAATATCCATGCCAATTATATATTTCATAAATCTATTCCTTACTCATTTTTGCAACAAAAAAACAGCTGCCGGAGAGTAGCTGTCTTGGTGGTCAAACATACGTGACCACGGTGCGTAGAACATTGTTTTTAGTCGGATTTACTTCTTAAGATTTTCGTTAACGAAGGCTTCGATTTTTTCATCTGAGTCTTTCAAAAATGGAAGCATATCTTCTTCCGTCTTCATGGTATCTCTACCATTCTTTTCCATAAAGTAGTCCCAAAGGGCATCTCTAACTGGCATATCTGAATCACTCCAGTCAAAAGCTTCCTTCATGTGACGGTCTAACAATGCAGTCTTAATAATTTCGTCTGCCATCTTAAATTACCTCCTAAAATATTCTACATCTATTATTATACCGCACTTTCCTTTGATCAGCTACAAATAGACATACTAAAAAAGAACATTCCTCATCTTTTGAATTGTTCTGGATCGTGCTCGCAATAACTGAGCAGCTCCAATATTCAACTGATCAATTACGTACTCAACACTCATCTCGCCCAATATTGTTAATAAGGCAATTAATTCAAGTCGTGACAAGCTTTTAACAAAATTATTATAGGTATCATTGATCGGGATCGCGAGTTCAGAGCGTTTAGGTTCATTAATACCCTGTAAATCAATTCTTTCTAAAGAAATTGAATTGTTGTACGTTCGCCGCCTTAATGCAGTGTGATAACGGACTAAAGTTCGAGCATGATTAGTCAGCTTTGCCTTATATAAACCAGCAAAATGTCCCTTACGCTCTGAATAAACCATCGCAGCTTCATAACAGATAATCATCGCCTCTTGTTGCCAATCTTTTTGATCATAGTGTCGTAAATAATATCCCTTCAATACCTTATTAACCAAAGGTTGATATAAAGCAAATAACTCCTCTAAGGCTGCGTCATCTCCCTTTTTGACCTGCTTAATCAGCTTCTTCTCTTTAGCATGCATTTTATTTCTCCTCAACTTTTCTTCGTTGAGAATACCTGGCGTCCTCAGAGGCTGAGAAGAAAACAGATGTTTATCACTACATATCTATTTTTCTGTATAAAAAAAGACGGGCAAAGCTATTCCTTTGTCCATCCCTATTCAATTAATGCAATGGTTGTCTGCTATTGTAAGCTTGGTAAAGTAAAACCCCGGTTGCTACACTAGCATTTAAAGATTGTACATGACCGATCATTGGCAAAGTGATTGTTTGATCCATTTGCTTTTTGAGTAATGGTGCAATTCCCTTACCTTCGTTGCCAATTACTAAAACGGTCTTTCCTTTTGCATTCCATTCACGATAATCGGTACCAGCCATATCAGTACCAAATATCCAATAGCCACGCTTCTTTAATTCTTTGGTAGTTTGTACCAAATTGTTAACGCGAGCAACTGGCACATAATCGATTGCACCAGTTGAAGTCTTCGCTACAACTGAGGTCAACCCTGTTGCATGGCGTTTAGGAATAATAATACCGTCAACTCCAGTAGCATCAGCCGAACGCAAAATTGAACCTAAATTGTGTGGATCTTCAATAGAATCAAGCATTAATAAAAATGGTTCTTTGCCTTCATCATCAAATTGATCCAACAATTTGCTTAAATCAGCATATTCAAAACTAGAAATAGCCAAGACCAAGCCTTGGTGATTACCACCATCAACTAAACGATCAAGCTTATTTTTAGGCACATTTTGAATTACTAAACGTTTCTTTTTACAAATGGCATAAACCTGATTAGCAAAATCTTCCTGAATACCATGTTGTAAAAAAACTTTATTGATTTTATCAGCACTTTGCGTTTTTAAATAATCAAGACCAGCATGACGACCAAAAACAAAATCTTTACTTGAAGTCATAATCTTTTAATCCATCCTCTTCTACGGTGTTAATACACCACTCAGTTATTTCTTGAACGCGTTCATTTTTATTCAACAAATCAAGATAACCAATCATGGCTTCAAACCCAGTCGATAATTGATATGTCTTCAAACTAGTATTTTTAGCCTTAGTATGACTTTTGGCATTTCGGCCGCGGCGAAAAGCTGTCAATTCTTCTTCCGTTAGTCGTTCTTCATCTTGCATTTTAGTAACTAAGCCAGCTTGAGCCTTAGCGGAAACATAATGAGTAGCTTCTCGCTGCAAAACTTGGGGTTTAACAATTCCACCTTTGACTAAATGGCGCCGAATAATCACTTCATAAACTGCATCCCCTAGATAGGCAAGCGTTTGTCCATTTAGAGTATCAGGATTTACTTCTTCTTCCGTCAATTTCTTAATTTTAGTCACGAGTCCACCTTGTTCCTTGTGGAGTATCTTGAATAGTGATACCCATTTCTTTTAATTGATCACGGATCTGATCACTAGTTGCCCAGTCCTTTTTCTTACGTGCTTCATCACGTTTTTTAACTAATTGATCAATTTCATCATTTGAGTCAGCACTTTGACTGCAGAGTTTTTCAGTGTCAATTCCAAATACCAATAACCATGCGGAAAGTTTGTCTTTGAAAAGCTTCAATGACTTTTTATCAGCTTTTTCTGCATTAGCATTGGCATTAACTATTGGCAATAAATCATAAATAGCAGTTAAAGCATTTTGCACATTGAAGTCGTCATCCATTGCTACTTCAAATTTTTCATTTGTTTTAGCAATAGCTTTTGCTAATTCATCTGAATCTTTACTTGGCGTATCGTCTTCAAGACGGTAATTGATATTAACCAGAGTATTTTTAAATCTATCCAAAATAGTAGCTGCTTGTTGCAGGTTTTCTGCAGAGTAATTGATCTGACGACGATATTGTACGCTTGCCATGAAGAAACGTAAAACTTGCGGATCAACTTCTTTCAAAATATCGTGCACTGTTACAAAGTTGTGCAATGACTTAGACATTTTTTCTTGATCCTTGCCCACAGTGACAAAACCATTGTGGAGCCAGTAATTAACAAATTTCTTACCAGTCTTGGCTTCACTTTGAGCAATCTCATTTTCATGGTGAGGGAATTCTAAGTCTTGACCACCACCATGAATATCGATTGTATCACCCAAATACTTGGTAGACATGACAGAACATTCAATGTGCCAGCCTGGACGGCCTTTGCCCCAAGGTGAATCCCAAGCAATTTCATCAGGTTCTTTTTGAGCTTTCCAAAGAGCAAAATCGATTGGGTCTTCTTTACGATTTTGTTCTTCATCATTAATGTGCTCTGATGCACCTTCTTCAAGGCGTTCAATATTTTGATCACTCAGTTCACCATAATGCTTGAATTTTTTAGCACGATAGTAAACATCACCGTGACTTTCATAGGCATAGCCCTTATCAATCAAAGTTTGAACAAAGGCAATAATCTCTTTAATTTCATGAGTAGCACGGGGATGCAGTGTTGCCGGTTCAATATTTAAAGCAGTTGTATCCTCTAAAAACGCATTAATAAACTTTTCGGCTAACTTAGGAACCGTGGTCTCTTCAGCATGGGCTTCATTAATCATCTTGTCATCAACATCAGTAAAGTTAGAAACATACTTAACCTTATAGCCCTTGTACTCTAAGTAACGTCTGATAGTATCAAAAGCAATCGAGCTACGAGCATTTCCGATGTGAATATAGTTATACACAGTAGGTCCACAGACATACATGCTAATTTGGCCTGGAACTAATGGTTTAAACTCTTCTTTTTTACGCGTCAGTGTATTATATACTTTCACGACTAACACTTATCCCTTCTGTAAAAATAGCTATCCTCATTTTAGCAGAAGAAAAAAGAAGTTGCAGTTATCTGCAGCTTCTTTTTCTGATCAATATAAAATTAAAGATTATTTTCGCTCATTTGCTTTAAGGTCAAATCAATGTGTTCAACCACACGCTTCTTGCCTAAAAGTTCCATAGCTTCACCAATACCAGGGCCCACCATTGAACGAGTAGTAGCAATTCTGATTGGCATAAAGAGCTTTCTGCCCTTAACACCAGTTGCTTTACGAGTAGCTTGAATAGCATTCATGATTTGAACTGAAGTAAATCTTGGAATAAGGTCTAATTGCTTCTTGAATTCTTCAATTACGCCACGACCATCATCGTTTTTGATTTCTTCGATTTCTTCATCTGAAAGATCTTTTGCTTCTTCAAAGAAGATCTTAGCCATGTCAACGATTTGCTTAGTGTATGACATTTGTATTGAGTAAATGTTAACCAATTGACGAATCCATTCCATCTTTTCTGGAGTTGGGTGTTCATCAACTAAGCCTGCTTCTTGCAAGTTGTTCAAAGCAAGGTCAAGCAAGGTATCACGGTCGGCCTTCTTGATGTATTGGTTGTTAATCCATTCAAGCTTCTTTTGGTCAAATGCAGCAGGTGACTTAGATAAACGAGCTGGATCAAATTGCTTGATGAATTCACGCTTGTTAAAGATTTCGTTTTCACCCTTTGGTGACCAACCAAGAAGAGTAATGAAGTTAAACATAGCTTCTGGCAAGTAACCAAGGTCACGATATTGTTCAATAAATTGAAGAACTGATTCATCACGCTTAGAAAGCTTCTTACCAGTTTCTGAGTTGATAATCAAAGTCATGTGACCAAACTTAGGTGGTTCCCAACCAAGTGCTTCATAAACAACTAATTGCTTAGGTGTGTTTGAAACGTGGTCATCACCACGAAGTACGTGAGTGATCTTCATCAAGTGGTCATCAATTACAACGGCAAAGTTGTAAGTTGGCATACCATCACGCTTTTGAATAACGAAGTCGCCACCGATGGTGTCTGATTCGAATTCAAGGTGACCCTTAACGATATCATCCCATGAGTAGGTTTCCATTTCTGGAATATGAATACGAACAACTGGCTTCAAGCCCTTAGCCTTAGCTTCATCTTGAGCTTGCTTGATTTCATCAGCAGTCATGCCTTCATATTCATAAGTATAGTGAGGTGCAACACCCATAGCACGTTGTTCTTCACGTTGTGCTTCAAGTTCTTCTTCAGTCTTGTATGAATAGTATGCCTTACCTTCATCGATCAATTGATCAATATACTTTTGGTAAATTTCTTTTCTTTCTGATTGACGGTATGGACCGTAGTCTCCGCCCTTATCTGGACCTTCATCCCAGTCAATACCCAACCAGTGAAGGTTTTCCATCTGAGACTTGGAACCGCCCTTAACGTTACGTTTTTGGTCGGTATCTTCAATTCTCAATACCATAGTACCCTTGTTGTGACGGGCGAATAAATAGTTAAAAAGTGCAGTACGTGCGTTACCAATGTGCAAGTGACCAGTTGGACTTGGTGCATATCTTACACGGATTTTTTCTTTAGCCAAAATTCATGCCTCTTTCAAAATAGTAAATTCAAACAATTTTAGTTTACTCGTTATATAGGAAGAATTCAATCTGTGCTAGCCAAAAACTAATTCTAATGCCTGTGGAATGCTGGCAACTGGAATTACTTCAATGCCATTTTCCGTTAGACTTTGATACATATTATGCTTAGGAATAAAAATACGTTTAAAACCTACCTTGGCAGCTTCCTTTACTCTAGCTTCGATTTTATCAACGCGGCGAACTTCACCGGTTAATCCCACTTCCCCTACAAAACAATCAGTCGGTGAGATTTCTTTATCGGTATAGCTTGATGCTACTGACATAGCAATAGCTAGATCGATTGCAGGTTCATTTAATTTAATACCGCCAGTAGCCGTTAAATAAATATCCTGATTTTGAAGCATTAAATTGCCGCGTTTTTCAAGAACCGCTAATAATAGTGAAGCTTTATTAAAACTAATTCCTGAAGTAGTTCGTTTGGCATAGCCAAATGCAGTTGGCGTTACTAATGCTTGAATTTCTGCCAAAAGTGGCCGCGTTCCTTCAAGTGAAACTACTACGGCTGACCCAGTTGAATTAGGTAATCTTTGATCAAGGAAAATCGAAGATGGATTGGTTACTTCACGTAAGCCTTCATTTTTCATTTCAAACATGCCGATTTCGTTAGCAGCACCAAAACGATTTTTTACGGAATGCAAAATCCGGTACGTGTGGTGTTCATCCCCCTCAAAATAAAGGACAGTATCCACCATGTGTTCCAAAATTTTGGGGCCAGCAATCGCACCTTCTTTAGTCACGTGTCCAATAACAAAAACAGTAATTGCATCCATCTTAGCAATCTTCATCAATTCACTTGTTACCTCACGTACTTGTGAAGCAGAACCAGTCATTGAATCAAGACTAGGTTCATTCATCGTTTGAATAGAATCAATAACGACAAAATCAGGCTTAACATCATTGATCTGCTCACGAATATCATGCATATCTGTTTCTGGATATAAAAGCATGTTGCTTTGACCAACTCCAAGCCGATCTGCCCTCAGCTTGATTTGATTAGCTGACTCTTCTCCTGAAACATAAAGCACTTTATATTTTTCTGCCAGATCACTCATAATATGCAACATTAAAGTTGACTTACCAATACCAGGGTCCCCACCAATTAAGACGAGGGATCCAGGAACGATCCCGCCACCTAATACACGATTTAATTCTTCGGACTTAGTAGGAATTCGTTCTTCTTTTTCAGCCTTGATTTTATCCAAATGAACAGGTTCATTAAGACCTGTTTTTTGAATTAAACGGCTTGCCGTTGCTTTAGTAGATCTTTTCTGTACTTCTTCAGTTTTTTTTTCAAATTGATTCCATGCACCGCAGTTAGGACAACGACCCAAGTAACTAGCTGAAATATAACCACAGGAACGACATTTATATTGCGTTTTTACTCTAGCCATTAATCATCTCCCTTTTCATTCGTTGAACCAAAACCACTTAATCGTTCACGACTAATCGGATTATCGTCATCGGTTTTCAAATATTTCATAAAAATACCTTGTGCAATTCGTTCACCTTTATGAATGTGCAGCGGACAAACGCCATAATTTAGCATTTGAACAAATAACTCACCCTCATTATTGGGATTATTGTAATAATCAGCGTCAATGACTCCAATTCCATTTGGTAAAGACAAGTGTCTTTTAAAAGTATTGGATGAGCGATTTGCCAAAATTAACACCTCATCTTCTGGCATATAAACTTTCAAACCAGTTGGTACTAAAATTGGCTTTAAAATTTTATCGGCCATCTCAAAATCACGTTGATACAACTGATGACCATTACGAATTAAACGAAAAATTCTAACAAAATCTAACCGCCAAATGCTAGGGATAGTAATATCCTCAGCTGCTTCAATATCGTAGCCTGCACTAGCTATAGTTTGGCGTCGTGGTAAATTAATCCCTTTATCCTGATATTTCTTTACTACTTCAAATCCGCGTGTTTTCATTTCGATAACTCCATTTATTACTTTTCATATGACAGATATATATTCTACAATGTTTTGAGTAAACAAAAAATATTTAGCTCTCTATTATTTATTACGCAAAAAAGAACGATTTTTCTTTTAAAAGGTGAAATTTTATGTTTGATATTAATAAATCCCATCTGTCCTTTGAAGATCATGATGACAACAATGTTTTAACCAGTAGTTGGACAATGGACAAAATAAAAAGAAATGACGGCACCGTTTGGGTGATGAATCATTTCTTCATTAATCCTAATTCTAATCTAGAAGCAGCTTTAGCAAAAGAAATGCCAACTGCATTATCCGTTGCTCAAGAATCCGACTATCCTATCTGGCCACTTGATCCAATAGTTATCGACTACTTTGAAAAGCATCCCGAATTCCACAAGATTTGGTATCATCGTCCCTACGCAAAATAAAAGCCCATGTTTGTGGACTTTTATTTTCTTTGTAATTGATTGTATTTTGCTCTATCAGGCAATTT
>NZ_GG700752.1:584501-590770 GCF_000160855.1 Lactobacillus helveticus DSM 20075 = CGMCC 1.1877 | reverse complement strand
TTGTAGCCATTTCAAATTGTTTGTTGCTATACTAATTTAGTTTCATTATTTTGTGTACTTCTTTGTCTTTTTTTCAGTCATAATTTCTCCCTTCATCTCGCTATCTTTAGCTTATCAAAATATATTCTCTAGATATATCCATCTAGAGATAGACTACTTCCTTTTTATCAGCTAAAATATAGAATGAGAAGGTATACATTAAAGGAGGATTTTTAATGGCAAAAGAAATTAATAACGATACCATTGCAAAATTTGAAAATGATTTAAACAATCATCCTGTTTTCAATGTTGCAAGTCACGCAGCACAAGAAAACGGTATTTACAAAGCAAGTCAAAACTTACAAACTAAGATCGACTTAGACCCAATTTTCTCAATTGAAATTGATACTGGTAAGCCAGCTAATCAAAAGCAATCAGGTCGTTGCTGGATGTTTAGTGCTTTAAACACTATGCGCCACCCATTACAAAAGAAGTTTAAGTTACAGGACTTCGAATTATCTCAAAACTACACTAACTTCTGGGATAAATTTGAAAAATCTAACTGGTTCTTCGAAAACGTGATTGCGACTGCTGACAAAGATTTAGGCGATCGTAAGGTTTCATTCTTGTTTGCAACACCACAACAAGATGGTGGTCAATGGGATATGCTTTGCGGTATTATCGAAAAATACGGTATCGTACCAAAGAGCGTTTACCCAGAAACTGCTAATGCAACCAACTCAAGTGCATTAAATGATACTTTAAACACCTTGCTTCGCAAAGATGGTCTTGAATTACGCAGACTTGTTAATGCTGGCAAATCAGAAGACGAAGTACAAGCTCGCAAGGAAGAAATGTTAAATGATGTCTTCCGTGTTCTTGCAATTTCACTTGGTGTTCCACCAAAGAAATTTAACTTCGAATACCGTGACGATGATCACAACTACCACATCGACAAGGACATTACACCTAAGGAATTCTTTGACAAATATGTTGGTATGGATTTAGCCAACCATATTTCAACTATCAATGCCCCAACTAGCGACAAGCCTTTCCACAAGGTATTCTCAGTTGAATACTTAGGTAACGTTGAAGGTGGTCGTCAAGTTCGTCACTTAAACTTAAAGGTTGATGAAATGAAGGATTTGATCATCAAGCAATTAAAGAGCGGCGAAGTTGTATGGTTTGGTTCAAACGTTGTTAAGGATTCTGAACGTCGCGCTGGACTTCTTGACACCAATCTTTACCGCCGTGATCAATTATTTGACGTTGACTTCTCAATGTCTAAGGCTGATAAGCTTGACTCAGGCGAAAGCATGATGGACCACGCAATGGTTATTACTGGTGTTGACATCGTTGATGGCAAACCAACTAAGTGGAAGATTGAAAACTCATGGGGTGAAAAGCCAGGCTTTAAAGGCTACTTCGTAATGAGTGATTCATGGTTTGACTCATTTGTTTACCAAGCAGTTATTAACAAAGATATTTTGCCAGAAGATCTTAAGAAGGCTTACGACGAAGGCAAGGATAATCCTATTCAATTATTGCCATGGGATCCAATGGGTGCTTTAGCATTTAAGTATTAATAATTAGATTTATTCCACATAATTAAAAGACTAGGAATGTTTGACACTTCTAGTCTTTTTCATGAAAAGGCAAAAAATTTGCTAGCAATTTAGATTTATTTTAATATTATGTAAGTACTTACAAAAAATAAGGTAGTTAATTTATGAATATACTTATTGCTTTAATTCCAGCACTTGGTTGGGGAATTTTTTCACTTATTGCTGGCAAAATTAAAAATAGTCATCCTGCTAATGAGTTAATGGGGTTAGGAACTGGGGCATTAATAATCGGTATTATTACAGCTATCATTCATCCAACCAGTTCCAACATTACAATTTTTTCGTTATCACTAATTTCTGGAATGTTTTGTGCACTTGGACAATCTGGTCAATTCATTTCAATGAGAAATATCGGTATCAGTAAAACGATGCCATTATCAACAGGTTTTCAACTGATCGGTAATACTTTAATTGGGGCAATAATTTTTGGAGAATGGACTAGCAGCTCTCAATATTTAATTGGTACTTTAGCTTTAATCTTAATTATCGTTGGTGTTAGTTTGACCGCCATCAGCAAAGATAAAAGCGCCAAACTCAAAATGAGAGATATTATTCTATTGCTCTTCACATCAATTGGTTATTGGATTTATTCATCATTTCCCAAAGCTATCACAGCCGATGCACAGACCCTATTTTTACCACAAATGATTGGTATCTTTATTGGTAGTATTATCTTTTTGTTAGTATCTTGCCAAACCAAGGTATTAAAAGAAAAAGCTACCTGGCTTAATATCTTTTCCGGTTTTTCATTTGGGATCGCCGCATTCGCATATATCTTTTCAGCTCAATTAAACGGCGTTATTACTGCTTTTATTTACAGTCAACTTTGCGTAATAATTTCTACTTTAGGCGGTATTTTCTTTATCGGTGAAAATAAGACTAAATCCGAATTAATTGCAACCTTTGTTGGCCTAATCTTAATTATCATTGGTGCTGCTATTCAATGAATACTAAAAATTAATGAAAGACTTCAGATTTATTCTGAAGTCTTTTCTTCATTTCCTGCCAGTATTCTCAATCTTATAATGTTTAAAAAATTCCAAGTGCATATTCTTGCTTTATCCAAAAATGAAACATACAGTGAAAGCCTATTTATTAGAGATGATCATTTACCTAGGAGGTAATAAACATGACAGATTATTCAAAGAGACAGACAGATTATTCAAAGAGACAATTGAAAGCTTTAGACAGAATTTCTAAGAAGATTAGTGAACGCTAAAAGTCACTTAGCTAGAATCGAAGATTCAGTTCCTGACCGTCGTCACCGTACTGCACAACATGAAACTATTAAGGACATTAAGTCCATTTTAAAGCATGCTAGAAAAGTCGGTGAATATGACGCCAAGATTGACGCTAAAGCTGATGAAAACGAATATGTTTATGTAGAGGATGAATAAGGCGTTATTAAGGATCTTGAAAAAGAATTCAAGGAACTTGATGAAAAGCTTGATAGATTAAGTGATACTGATATTAAACGTTATCGTGAAGAACACCACTCACTTGAAAAGGCTAAGGAAGTTTTAGCCAAAGCTGGTAAATTAGAATAATTTATTCAGTAAAATAAAAAAGGCACAGCTAGGTAAGCAAATCTTACCGACTGTGTCTTTTTTGTTATATCAAGTATTTCTCAGATTTCATGTACCACTTTTTAACTACAGTAGTTAAGGCAATATATAAAACTAATAAAACAAATACGATTGCCAAGAAGTATACCGGAATCGGACCAAACTTCATTGCACTTGCAATTGGATTAATAAACGGTAAAGCTGTTCCGATTGCTGCCATGCTAATGGTTGACCAAGTAACAATTGCCGTTGCATGTTGCTTAATAAAAGGTACTCTTGGATCTCTTAAAGCATGGATCACCATTTCTTGTGTCCAAAGAGATTCAATAAACCAACCAGCACTAAAGACAAGACTAAACAATAATTTTTGTGAAGCTGTTGCTCCTGCATAACTGGTACCCACAACTTGTGGACAAACTACAAAAAATAGAATTGCAAAAGTCAAAATATCAAAAATCGATGAAGTTGGACCGAAGTAGAACATAAACTTAGGCAACTTCTTAGTACTCCACTTTCTTGGTTCTGAAAGATAATGACGATTCATTGTATCAAATGGAATTGATAAACAACTGGTTCCGTACATCAAATCGAGAATTAGTAATTGAATTGGCAACATTGGCAAAAATGGTAAAAATGAAGATGCTACTAAAATTGATAAAATATTACCAAAATTAGATGAAAGTGTAATCTTGATATACTTCATTGCATTACCAAATACTTGTCGACCAATTTGAACTGCTCTTTCCAAGATTCGTAAATCTTTATGAAGCAAAATAATATCTGCAGATTTTTTAGCGATATCCACAGCCGTGTCCACAGAAATTGAAACATCGGCAGCCTTCATAGCTGGAGCATCATTAATACCATCACCCATGTAAGCTACGGTGTGCCCATCTTCTCTCAATACTTTAATAATCTTGGCCTTTTGCTGTGGTGATAGCTTAACGAAAACATCGCATTCTTGCACTATCTTCTTTAATTCAGCTGTAGTTTTATTTTCAAGTTCTTTACCTTGGTATACTTTATCAATATTCAGACCTACTTGCGCACCAACATTTCTCGTTACAGCTTCATTATCACCAGTCAGAATCTTAACTGTAATTCCATCTTGTTTTAAAGCATCCAATGCCTCCTTAGCACTATCCTTTGGTGGATCAAGGAATGCTAAAAATCCGGCGAGAATCAATTCTTTTTCATCGGCTACACTAAATTCACCAACAGGAGCTGGATTTTTCTTGTAAGCAAGCAAAATAACTCTAAGACCATCACGATTCATTTCATCAATCTTGTCTAAAATCTCTTTTCGCTGCGCTTCATCTAACGGTTTGATCTCCCCATCCTTTTCTACTCTATTAGAACATGCCAACATTTCTTCCGCAGCTCCCTTAGTTACTAATAGATGCTCATTTTTCTTATTTTTAACAACTACACTCATCCGCCGACGTTTAAAATCAAAAGGAATTTCATCAATTTTTTGATAATCTTGTTTAATCTTAACTGTGTCTATTTCATCATCGGCAGCATGAATGATGGCCTCATCCATCAAGTCTTTCATCCCTGTTTGATAGTAACTATTTAAAAAGGATAATCCTAAGACTTTTGGTTTTTCTTCTAGATTTAGATTGTAATGTCTTTCAAGTACAACCTTATCTTGAGTTAAAGTACCTGTCTTATCAGTACACAAAATATCTGCAGAGCCAAAGTTCTGAATTGAACTCATTCTCTTAACAATCGTTTCATGCTTAGCCATTTCTACAGACCCCTTAACCAAGTTACTGGTAACAATTACCGGTAACATTTCTGGTGTTAGACCTACAGCAGTTGCAATCGCAAAAATTAAGGCATTAAACCAATCGCCCTTTGTTAGCCCATTGATCAAGAAAACCAATGGCGTAATAACTGCAGTCATCGTTAATAAGGTCTTAGAAATATTTTTAATACCAATATCAAAAGTAGTTTCCTTAGTCTTATTTTTAGCTAAACTACGTGCTAGATTACCAAAAACGGTTTTATCACCTGTCGCAAATACAACTCCCATGCCTGAACCGGAAATAATATTAGTACCCTCGTACAGGATATTAGGATAATCAAGATAACTTTCATCATCTTTTGGTTTTTGATCTGCAATCTTTTCTACCGGATTAGATTCACCATTTAAAGAACTAGCTGAACAAAATAGATCCTTGCTTCGAAGTAACCGCATATCAGCTGGAACTAAATCCCCTGCAGTTAAATTAATGATGTCACCAACTACAACTTCCTTAGTTGGCAATTCTTGGTCTTTTTGATCCCGTCTAATATTAGTAGTTACGGAAACCATATTTAAAAGACTTTCTACAGCATCATTTGTTCTTACATTTTGAATAAAACTCGTTAGTCCAGAAATCAATACCATAGTCAACATAATAATTACGGTACTCAAATCCTTATCAGCTGGTGCTGCTAATAGATAATTAGTAAAAAACGATAAAGTTGCTAAAATCAATAACACTCCAGTAAATGGAGTCATAAATGCATCTACTAAGAAATGTAACTTAGGATGATGCTCTTTATTGGAAACCTCATTTAATCCATCACGCTCTAATCGTTTTTTTGCCTGACTAGTTTCTAATCCTTCAACCGACGTATGTAATCTATCTAATACCTCACTTTTTTCCTCTCCTGCAATCTGTTTAGCCAAAGTCGCATCTGTTACCACACGATCTTTAGAGTAAATTTTTAACATTCTAATCCCTCCCCTAAAAAATCGGCAAACAAACAAAAGACCAACGCAAAAACTGCATTGGTCTTAGTTATCAAGCGATTTCTACTCGTCGTTCAGTTTTAACACTACGTAACGTGAAGTCTGTTCAACTAGCTGACTGGGCAAAGCCTTAATTCGACAGTTCCTGTTTAACCCATCGGCATCTCTGGATGTTGCTGGGCGTCAGCGTATATTTACGTAGGAGTCTCACCTAACAGTTCATTTGCTTTAACTATTTAATTAACAACTTCATCATAAAAGGGCAAGGACAGATATACAAGTACTTTTAATAAATCTTTATCTTTTCTTCATATAATTCTTAGATAACTGCTATTAAAAAATTATCAGACCCCAAAA
>NZ_GG700752.1:554863-583379 GCF_000160855.1 Lactobacillus helveticus DSM 20075 = CGMCC 1.1877 | reverse complement strand
TGAGTCTGGAAAAATATTTTTCCAAACTCACTCATTTTTACCAAATATGTAATAACCGTGTTGGATCTAACTTGCTTAAGTTAAACTGATGAACGTGCTGCTTAGAATTTTCTGGAAACTTCTTAATAAAATCGGCTACATTGTAGAGCCCTGTTGAATACGTCCAAACCCCTTTAACTTTCCTAATTGGATCAAGCATTTCATTTCTGATTGGATAAGCAGAAATTAAGAAATGCTTATGATGAAACTTGAATACAAAGTATGGTAACTTGAATTGCTTTACAGCCTCATCTTCAGTTTTTGCAATAGAAACTACATTTCGATATGTACCATATTTTTCAGTAAACTTTTCGTTGAATGAAAAGTAGAAGTTAGAGATATGCACATGTGGAAAATCTTCTTCTTCCACTTGATCTGGAACTGCAATCACATGTGCATAACGATCTAAATTACTTTCTCTCTGGGACAAAGCGTGATCCATTTGATTAGGGATAATCTTGTGTGCCCAGTAAGGTACCTCAGGATGAGCCTCATATGAACGATACATTTGTTTAACTACTTCTGGTTTTACCCAGTCATAATGCATTCTCGTCTGATTACGTTTAAGCAAATTCTCTAATGTATTGTGCTGCATAAAATCAACTACAAAACATTCATAATGATACTTATCTACCCATGGCTTAAAATGCTCAATTGCACTCGGAACAATATGCGTTCCATCGACAATTACGGTTTCCCCATGTTCCATCTTGTGTTCTACAAGGTGATCCACCATTTGCTCAGTACGCACTGTTACGTGCCGCGGAATAACTTGGTGTAATACATCCGCATCCTCTTGATAATAAACTGTCAAATTCGCCAATAATAACCTTATTTGATCTCGACTAATCGCATAAGGCATTAAGTGATGGCGTACAATAAAAGAAGATTTACCGGAGCCAGGTGCACCTCGTAATAAAAATAATTTACGCATGCCTAATACTCCAAACTAAATATACTAGAAATCATATTAGATTTTACCATAGATACGCGAAAATCATTATTAAGAGCACTAAAAAAATGCAGCAAGCTGCATTTTAACTCCTCAGTATTTCTTTTTTAACAATATTTAACTGCTCATCCATAGTATAAACAATTGGTTCTGCGTTAGGCACTTCCAAGTTTACAATATCGTGATTGTTAATATTTTCTAATTTTTTAATTAAAGCTCGCAAACTTGAACCATGAGCTACTATTAATTGATCCTCACCATTAAGCAATCTTGAAGCAATGTGATCATAATAATATGGCATTAGTCGCTTTTGTGTTTGATGCAAACTCTCCGCACGCGGCATTAAATGTTGATCACACAACTTATAACGTTGATCGATAACTGGCGAGCCTTGCTTTGGCGGAACAGAGTCAAAACTGCGCCGCCATAATAAAACTTGCTCTACGCCAAAGACTTTACGTGAGGTATCCTTGTTAAGGCCTCTTAAGGCGCCATAATGCCGTTCATTTAAACGCCACGTCTTAGTCATAGGTAGCCATAAGAGATTGCACGTCTCAGCTACGATATTGGCTGTTACAATAGCACGCGACAAAACAGAAGTATGAATATGCGTTGGTGCAAAATCAGAAATAGTATTAATCAATTCACCTGCTTTTTTAGCTTGTTGCTCACCTTTTTTGGTTAACTGCACATCATTCCAGCCCGTATAAACATTTGCGGCATTAGCAACACTTTCACCGTGTCGAACCAATACTAATTTCGCCATTTTATCGATTCCTTTATTTAAGTAAACATCTAATAATCATTACTATACCAGCAATTGTAAAAATTATCCCCATAATCATGAAGGCTCTAATGCCACCTTTATTATTGAGCTGCTTGCGTCTATTAAAGGCGTAAGACATGTCATAGATCCCCATAATCAAAACAATTATCGCTGTAAAAATATTAACTGAGAACATTTTTTCACCTAATCCTCATTAGTTCCACGGCATGGAACGATCATTTTATCATTACGTCCACGTTCACATTCCGCTTGTAAAGTTACATGGTTAATATCCAATTCTGATTTAAGTTTTTTACCAATATCTTGATAAAGATTCTCAAGTTCATCTGCGTGAAGATTGCGATCAACATTAATATGGGCATCCATCATAATAAAGTCATCACTGTAGCGCCATACATGGACATGGTGAATATTCTTTACTTCTGGAAAAGAAAGCACAATATCATTAACTGAATTTAAATCAATATTGGGATTTGATTCCATCAACACATTAGCAGCTTTCATCGTGATTTCATAAGCTTCATGCAAAACAAAGATTGAAACCAAAATTGTCAAAACCGGATCAAGCCAAGTCACATTCCAGAAATAAATGAAAATCGCGCCGATTACAACAGCTACACTAGACAAGGCATCACTAAGCATATGAATAAAGGTTGAACGGACATTTAAATTACCTTTAGCATCCTGATGCATGGCTAACATAGAAATAATATTAGCTACCAGTCCGATAATTGACACGACCAGCATAATTCCGCCATGAATATGTTCTGGTTTCCAAAATCTTTGAATAGCTTCAACGAATAATACAACACTAATAACTATTAGCACAACACCGTTAGTAAATGCAGCCAAAGTTTCGGCTCGATCATAGCCAAAAGTCTTTCGCTGATTGCGGTTTCTTCTACTAATCAAGTGCGCTACAAAAGACAAAATAATGGCCCCTACATCACTTAAATTATGCACAGCATCTGAGAGTAATGCCAATGAGCCTGATAAAATACCACCTAAAAATTCCGCAATAGTAATTATCACATTAAGCAATGTAACAAATACATAACGCTTTGTTGTATGATCTTTATTCATAAATATCTTCCTTCCGTTATCAGTGTACCAAAAAAGCCCTACTTATGCAGTAGGACTTATTTTTATATTTTTTCGGCATCGACATTATAATCTACAATTTCAAATTTGCCATTATCGTGCAAAATCCCCCGAGTGACACTTCCGTTATCTGGGAAAATAATATCGTGTTTGTCATCGCTTTTATTCCAGTACTTGATTGATAAGGTCTTAATAAAATCACCATGAGTTACTAATAACACTCTTTGTTCATTTTTGGTTACATCTCTTAAGACATCAATTGCGCGAACCATGCGTTCATCTAGCTCATCTTTATCTTCAGCCAAATGTCTTGGATCTGCTCTCTTAGTAGCTTCACGAAATTCTCGCAAACCTACTTGATTGATAATCTTGGCAACATTATCTTCATGCCCTATGCCTGCTGCCATTGCTACCCGATCCCAGGTTTGGTTAATATCGTCACCTTCAAAAGTTCCGAAGAATACTTCACGAAATTCAGGTAACTTTTTAATTTTACCAATATCTGAGACCAAGTTAGCATCTTTCATTAAGTGAACAGTGTCAATTGCTCTTTTTAAATCAGATGAATACATATTATCAAAGTGAACCTGGCTCAAAGCATTAGCGGTCACTTTTAAATCGTTAATTCCCTTAACAGTCAGCGGTGAATCACACCAACCTTGAACCTTATTCAATTGGTTAAACATGGTTTCACCATGGCGAACTAAATAAACTTCTGTTGACATATTAATCTCCCTTTACATTACTAAATATTGTATCAAACTTAATGTAAATAAGCTTTATAAAAGAAATATCCGGCTTGAACAAACGCCAATGTGGCAATAAAAATTCGGATCGGTTTTTCTGGTACTCGTCTTAAAATTGCTGGTCCAATATAACCACCAATAAACATCCCGATAGCTAATGGTATCGCCTGCAGCCAATAGATGTGCGAAGTAAAAATAAAAATGATGAGAGCCACTAGATTAGCAAAACCACAAATTACATTTTTGATTGCATTAATTACAATGAATCTTTCATTAGTTATATAAGTCAAAAGCACGAGTACTATTACACCACCAGCAGCGCCAAAATAACCGGTGTAGGCGCCCATTATTAAAAGTGCAATGAAATAGATTATCTTTAACCATGTCGGCTGCTTTTTGGTATTTAAACTGTGATGTTTTCCCGAAACAATGATCATAATTCCAGAAAATGCTATGAAAAACGGTACTGCTTTTTCAAAAACGCTGGATGGAAACGAAAGCAAAAGCATGCAGCCAATAATTGAACCAACTACAGTAAAAATCGTGTAAAACCATACCTGCTTCCAGTGCCCTTTTAACTCTTTCGTAGAAGAAACGGTTGAACCTATACTAGTCCAAATTAATGCAGCGTCATTGGTCACATTGGCAAAAACAGGCGGAATACCTACAGCTAACAGCACCGGATATGAGGCAAGTGATGCCATCGATGCAATAGAGGAAAGCAACCCACCAGCTACTCCACCTAGCAACAAGAAAATTGTCGTCCAAATCGTCATTTTCTAATCCCTTTCCTTAAACTATCTTCTTCATTATAATTCTAGTAGTTACTAACACAAAGGAAGTCATTACATGTCTACATTCAATACTTTAATTTTTATTCCCGAGGGCAGTCTTTTAAATGAAAAACTAGCTGAAAGAAATGCTCTTCGCCAAACCTTAAAACATTATGGCGTAGATTGGGGGACCTGCAGAACGGATTAAATATACTAGCCTGCAGAAACAATTCAAGCTTTTATCCACAGATGAACAAATCGATTTAGCTTTATCTACATATTTAAAAGAAAATTTAGCTGCAACACGAACTATTTTTGCACAAAAAATGCAAGAACAAACTCGCTTGGTTAAAGGTGCTACCGATTTTTTAGATGAGGTCAGTGGTTCTCTGCGTATGATCTTGCTTACTAAAGAAACTAGAACTCAGATTGAACCGCGCCTAGCACCAACAGAATTACTCAGCTCTTTAGATTTTGCCTATTTCGCAGATGACTTCAAAGTCAAATTACCTAGTAAAAATATCTTCTTCAAGATATTGAAAGATCATCCTGAGATTGATCCTGACAATACTCTTGTGATTGGTACAAATCTAGATGAAGAAATTCAGGGCGCAGAGAATGCAAATCTAAAGTCATTATGGCTCGCACCAAAAAAGGACAAGATTCCTATCTCACCTCGCCCTACTTTGCATTTAAGCAAATTAGCAGACCTTGATTTTTATCTAGATCTCAACTAACAGTTATAATAGATATATGTAACTTAGAAAGGATGATTCTATGACAAAAGTTGCTGTTATCTTTGCAGACGGTTGCGAAGAAGTTGAAGGTTTAAGTGTTGTTGATGTATTGCGTCGTTTAAACGTTGAATGCGATATGGTCGGTTTACACAGTAAAGACGTTGATGGTGATCACCATATTAAATTAACTTGTGATAAAGTTGTGGACGACAGCTTGCTTGATTACGATTTGGTAGCATTCCCAGGTGGAATGACTGGTTCAGCTAACTTGCGTGACGATGAAAAATTACGCGATTTAATGGTTAAGCGCCATGAAGCTGGTAAGTGGGACGCTGCAATGTGTGCTGCTCCTCGTGCATTGGCTCGCTATGGCGTATTAAAGGATGCTGAATTCACTTGCTACCCAGGTATCGAAGAAGAATGTGAAAAGTATGATCCAAGTGCTCACTTTAGCGAAAGAATTACTGTCACTGACAAGGAACACAAAGTTTTGACCAGCCGTGGTCCAGCTACTGCTTGGGCATTTGCCTACGCTATCGCAGAAGCACTTGACGTTGATACTAAGCAATTGAAGCATGGTATGCTTTACGACTACTTAGCTGATAACATTAAAGATAGTTTATAATTTGTGATTTCATTATGGAAAAAGAATATTATAAACAACCCTATCATTAACCGGAAAGCCAGGTTCCTAATCCAAGCTTTTCAGAAATTATGAAAGATTTCTTTTTTGCACCTTTTAAGTGGAATGCTCGAAGCACAAGAAAAGAATTTTGGGTCAGTTATGCTATTCAACTCGTTATAAGTATTATTATTGGTACCATCGAATTGCTTGCACTTTTACCTTATACCACAGTTGATACCAACGATACTGGTTGGACTGAACCTGTATCATCTATCACAATCACGTTTATTATTATCAATGTGATTGTAGCTATTCTATTGATTTGGTTAAAACTAGGACTATTAGGTACTGCAGTCAGACGATTACATGATACTAACCATGAAGGCTGGTGGATTTTACTATATTTAGTACCATTTGGCTGGATTTTTATCATTTACTTTATGATTTTGCCTACTGTTTAGATGGGGCAATTACTTATTTACTAAATAAAAATTGGCATCAAAAAAGCATCCCTAATTGGGATGCTTTTTGTATAAAGGTAAATCTGAAGATTAACGCTTTGAGAATTGTGAAGCTTTACGGGCTTTCTTCAAACCTGGCTTCTTTCTTTCCTTCATTCTTGGGTCACGAGTTAAGAAACCTGCCTTCTTAAGTGGACCACGGAAATCTGGGTCAACTTCAAGAAGAGCACGTGCGATACCGTGACGGATAGCTCCGGCTTGGCCAGAGAAACCACCACCGTTAACATTAACGTGAACGTCGTATTGACCTTCAGTTTCAGTTAATGTTAACGGTTGTTTCAAATCTTTAACCAAGTTAGGGTATGGAATGTATTGATCAACATCTTTACCGTTAACAGTGATCTTACCGTTACCTGGTACTAAACGAACACGCGCAACTGAATCCTTGCGGCGACCAGTACCTGTGTATGCAGCTTGTTGTGCCATTATTTAACCTCCTAATTAAATTAACTTGTTGATATCTAACTTTTCAGGCTTTTGTGCTTCGTGCTTGTGGTCTTCGCCAGCATAAACATGCATCTTCATGAATTCATGATGACCAAGAGTGTTCTTTGGAAGCATACCCTTAACTGAGATTTCAACCATCTTAACTGGGTTATTGGCAAGCAATTCACCGTATGAAACAGCCTTCAAGCCACCACGCCATTCTGAGTGGTGGTAGTAGAACTTGTCTGAAGCCTTTTTACCAGTCAACTTAATCTTTGAAGCGTTGATAACAATAACGTTATCACCGGTATCAACATTAGGTGTGTATTGAGGCTTGTTCTTACCTCTCAAAATAGTGGCTACAGCTGCAGAAAGACGACCTAAAGATACGTCAGTTGCATCAATAATGTACCACTTACGTTCGATTTCACTAGATTTTGCTAATGGTGTAGTACGCAATTTAAATTCCTCCGTTTATTTGCAGTTTGAAAACAATAAGTTTCCGGGGCCTATCGTGGACAAACATACTTTACTAGAGTACGTCCTTTTTGCTAAAAAGTCAATTATAAATGCCGGTCCTGTCGATATTTTTGTGGTATTCATCATAAAAAACGTGATATAGATAAAGACCACTTGCTTGAGCAGTTTGTCGTACTTCTTGTCTATCTTTAGCGGCAATTACACGCTTCAAATCATGAACCGGGCGCCTTCCATTGCCAATTTCAAGCAATGCAGCAACCATAATTCGAACCATATTGTATAAAAAACCAGAACCAATAAAATCAAATACTATTTCATTTTCTTTTTCATCTTTAGCAATGTTCACATAATAAATAGTTCTGACCTTATCCTCTATCTGTCCACCGCTTGCTGCAAAGCTAGTAAAATCATGCTTGCCTAGCAAGTCTTTAGCGGCTTCTTGCATTTTTCCTACATCCAATGCATAAGAAAAATGTCCTGTGTAGAATCGCTTAAAAGGATTAACAAAATGATCCAAACTTACTCTGTAGCGATACCATTTACCTTTGATAGAATATCTAGCATGGAAATTCTCATTAACTATTTCACAATTATTAAAAATAATATCAGTCGGCATCATTGAATTTAATGCTAAAATCATCCGATTAGCCGGAATAGTTTTACCAGGATAATCAAAATGGATTACTTGTCCAATGGCATGAACACCAGCATCTGTTCTACCCGAGCCTTGAACGATAATTCGCTTTCCCTTAGTCATTTTCTTTAATGCATCTTCAACGGTCCCTTGAACTGTACGTTGATCCGGTTGCAACTGAAAGCCATGGAATAAATGACCATCGTATGCCATTGTCATCTTATATCTAGTTGTCATAATTAATGTGTCCTAAAAATTAACAATAGTCCTACCAACAAAATAAAATATGCCAAAGAAATCAAATCATACTTTGACCAATTTAGAACTCGATATTTAGTTCGTCCTGCACTTCCACGATATCCACGTGATTCCATCGCAGTAGAAAGATCAATCGCCGTTTCAAGCGAATGAATAAATAATGGTACAAGAATCGGTGCAATTGCTTTAGCCCTTTTTATTAAGCCACCATCATTAAAATCAGCTCCACGTGATCTTTGTGCATTCATGATTTTTAAAGTCTCATCAAATAAAGTTGGGACAAAACGTAAGGCGATCGAAATGACAAGGGCAATTTCATCTACAGGAACTTTAAATATTTTTAGAGGCTTTAACAGCCACTCCATTGCATCTGCTATCTCTAGAGGCATAGTTGTCACCGTCATCACTGTAGAAATTAAAATGATTAACGTAAATCGAATGAAGATATATATTGCATTCTCGACACCATAACTTGAAATACTAAATATCCACCAATGCCAAAAAACATGGCCACCAGTCATAAAAAATAATTGCAATAAGGAAGTAAAGAAAATTAAGCCTATTAAAGGCTTAATACCGTTCCAAAAAACTCTTGCTTTTAATCCTGTAGCAATTATCGCTAAAAAACAAAAGAAAGTAATAATTGCATAAGTAATCGGATTATTTGCTAAAAAAATAGCCCAAATGAACAAAATAGTAATTAATAATTTGCCTCGGGGATCCATTTTATAAACAAGAGAATCACCAGGAATATATCGTCCAATAATTATCTTACTCATTAAACCCCCCCTGCACATTTTTCTTAATCCCATCAACTAATTCTTTTATAGTTAATGGATTTTCTTTAAATTTAAAACCTGTTAAAGATGATGCAAATAAACTTGGAGTAGGCTCATCTAAGTAATGTTTCTTCAACCATTCCTTATTTTCAAAAATCTTTCGTGGTTTATCATGCTTTATTAATTTGCCATGTTCCATTACTAAAACATCATCAGCATACTTAGCCACATCATCCATATTGTGTGTGACTAAAATGACAGTATGCCCTGTCTTTTGATAATTTACAAAGATTTGCATCATTTCTTCTCGAGCTCGTGGATCTAATCCAGCTCCTGGCTCATCTAAGCAGAGTATTTGAGGCTCATTGACCATTACACCTGCAATTGCCACACGCCTCATTTGCCCTCCAGAGAGCTCAAATGGAGATTTATAAATCACATCAGTAGGTAATCCTACTTGTTTTAACCATTTTTTTGCCTTAATTTCGGCTTCTTTGTCACTTACCCCAAAATTTTTAGGCCCAAATTTAACGTCTTCAAGCACAGTATTTTCAAACAACTGAGTTTCTGGAAATTGAAATACCAATCCCACTTCTTTGCGCAACTTTTTTAAGTTTTTATTTCCTGTTTGCAGTGTAATATGATATCCAGCTATATCAATGGTTCCCGAACTAGGCTTTAATAATGCATTAAAATGTTGCATCAAAGTCGATTTACCACTACCTGTATGTCCGATCAATGCAATAAAACTTTTGTCTAATAATTCAAAAGAAATATTATCTAATCCCTTTTTCTCCATTGTTGTTCCAGGAGAATAAATATAATTTATATTTTCAAATTTAATTGACATAGATATTGCTTCAACTCATCTTTCGTTCTTAAATTCTGAGGTACCGATACTCCACTCTTATCTAATGCTAGTATCAACTTATTAGTAAACGGAATATCTAGACCTATTTGTTTAAGCATCGTTGTCTTGTTAAAAATCTTTACTGGTGAATCTTGATCAATTATTTCGCCATAATTTAAAACAATGACACTATCTGCCATATTGGCTTCATCGATATCATGTGTGATAGAAACAACTGTTAACTGCTTCTTTTTCATCAGCTCAATAATTATTTTTAAAATTTGCTTTCTACCACTTGGATCAAGCATAGAAGTAGACTCATCTAAAATAATAATTTGGGGCTCAACGGCTAATATTCCAGCAATAGCTATTCTCTGTTTTTGTCCTCCAGAAAGATTTGCAGGCTCAGAATCAATATATTCCAGCATACCCACTTCAGATAAAACATTTCTTACTATTTTTATCATTTCTTGTCTAGGTACACCACGGTTTTCTAAACCAAATGCTACATCATCTCCGACAGTAGCGCCAACAAATTGATTGTCTGGATTTTGAAAAACTATTCCAACTTTTTCTCTAATATCCCAAATATTTTCAGCAGTCACATTGGTCCCTAAAACAGTAATTTTACTATCAGAATTTTCATCTGGTAAAAGTAACCCATTGATTAACTTGGAAATTGTAGATTTACCGCTCCCATTATGTCCAATTAAAGACGTCCATGAACCTTTTTTAACTACAAAATTAACATCTTTTAAGACCGCTTTTTTTGAATCTGGATAAGTGAATTTAACATGTTTAAACTCAATAGCATTATCGTTAGACATACTCACACATTCCCCTCTTAGATTACTTATTAGTAATTGTAACAGAAAAAAGAGCAAAAAAATCATCCATGAAGAGGGATGATTTTATCATCTAAGCTAGACTAAGCTTTCGCCATCATCTTTACGCTTTTTCTCACTTTCATGGATAATTCTTAATACGTATTAAGTTGTGGTAATCCTAAATTAAACTAATTCAAGAATAACCATTGGAGCAGCATCACCTTTACGAGGAACAGCTAACTTCAAAATTCTAGTGTAACCACCGTTACGATCCTTGTAACGAGGTGCCACATCGCTGAAAAGCTTTTGCAATGCTGATTTAACAACAACTGCATCTTTTTCTTCATGAACATCTGCAACTTCGTTACGTACGAATGCTGCAGCCTTTCTTCTTGAAGCTAAATCGCCGCGCTTACCTAAAGTGATCATCTTTTCGGCAGTTTTACGAACTTCTTTAGCACGAGTTTCAGTAGTAACAATACGTTCGTTCATGATTAATTGAGTAGTCATTTCTCTTAGCATTGCTTTTCTGTGAGCACTATCGCGACCTAATTTACGGTATGCCATGGGTTTGCCTCCTTTATTTACCTACTTTAGTCTTCCTGACGAAGTGAAAGACCTAAGTCGGTTAATTTATTCTTAACTTCTTCCAATGATTTACGTCCCAAGTTACGTACACGCATCATATCTGACTCTGTCATATCAGTTAACTCTTGAAGAGTGTTAATGCCGGCACGTTTCAGGCAGTTGTATGAACGAACAGAAAGATCAAGCTCTTCAATTGTCATTTCGAGTTTCTTTTCTTTCTTGTCGTCTTCCTTTTCCACCATTACTTCGCTGAATTTAGTATCTGCATCAGCTGATTCAAATACTTTGAAATGTTCAACTAAAATCTTAGTAGCAAAACTAAGGGCGTCATTAGGCTTGATTGAACCGTCAGTCCAAATCTCAAAAGTGAGCTTGTCAAAATCGTCTCTCTTACCAACACGAGTTGATTCAACTTGGTAGTTAACCTTTTTAATTGGTGAGAATAGAGAATCAACAGGAATTACTCCAATTGGCATGTCATCACTCTTATTGTCACTTGCAGCAACATAACCTCTACCATTTTGTACGGCGATTTCCATGTGCAAGTGTCCACCTTCAGCAATGGTACAAATGTATTGATCCGGATTTAAGACTTGAACGTCTGCATCAACTTTAAGATCATCAGCAGTTACTGTGGCAGGACCTTCAACGTCCAATTCAATAACCTTTCTTTCATCTGAAAGAGACTTTAATTCAAGCTTCTTCAAATTAAGAATAATCTTGGTTACATCTTCTCTGACGCCAGGAACTGTTGAGAACTCGTGTAAAACGCCATCAATTTGCACATAAACAAGTCCAGTACCAGGAATAGAAGTAAGTAAGACTCTTCTTAAAGAGTTACCTAAAGTAGTACCAAAGCCTCGCTCAAGTGGTTCAACAACAAACTTACCGTAAGAATCTTCTTGTTCAACAACGGTAATATTTGGTTTTTCAAATTCAATCATTACTGGGCCCCTTTCAAAACGTAACGTCCTATATCAAGGACAATATTAAACACGACGACGTTTTGGTGGTCTGGAACCATTGTGGGGAACTGGCGTAACGTCACGAATTGCAGTAATTTCAAGACCAGTTGCTTGAAGTGATCTAATAGCAGATTCACGACCAGCACCAGGACCTTTTACAGAAACTTCTACATGTTTCATACCTTGGTCCATTGCACTCTTAGCTGCTGCTTCTGCTGCCATTTGAGCTGCAAATGGAGTAGACTTACGACTACCCTTAAAGCCCAATGCACCAGCTGAAGACCAAGCAACTGCATTACCTTGAACGTCAGTAATCATGACTAAAGTATTATTAAACGTTGAGTGAATGTGTGCCACACCGCTTTCAACATGCTTCTTCACACGACGCTTACGTGCTGTTTTCTTTGCAGGCATCAATAAACCTCCTTATAAATAAATTAACGGTTTCTCTTAGTACCCTTACGAGTACGAGCATTATTCTTGGTATTTTGACCACGAACTGGAAGTCCACGGCGGTGACGAATACCACGATAAGAACCAATATCAACTAATCGCTTAATGTTCATGCTTACTTCACGGCGCAAGTCACCTTCAACACGATACTTATCAACTTCAGTACGAAGCTTTTCTTGATCTTCTGGAGTTAAATCTTTTGAACGAACGTCTTCAGAAACACCAGCATCAGCACAAATCTTCTTAGCAGTTGCATCACCAATACCATAAATGTATGTTAAAGCAACAACGATTCTTTTATCTCTTGGTAAGTCAACACCAGCAATACGAGCCATAAACTACACCTCCTCTTTTTCTTACTATTAACCTTGACGTTGCTTGTGCTTTGGATTTGCTGAGCAAATAACCATTACACGGCTATGTCTTTTAATGACTTTACAATGTTCGCACATTGGTTTAACAGATGGTCTAACCTTCATGTTTCACTCCGTTATATTACTTTATAAACCGATACGTAATTCTACCTTTAGTTAAATCATATGGAGATAATTCTACTGTTACACGGTCTCCAGGCAAAATACGAATATAGTGCATTCTAATTTTACCTGAAACATGTGCTAAAATAGTAGCTCCATTTTCTAATTCAACTTTAAACATAGCATTAGGTAAGGTATCAACTACCTTACCCTCTACTTCAATGACATCATCTTTTGCCAAAGTTGTTCCTCCGCAATTAAACAGTCATACTTTGAAATTATAACACGGATAAAAAATTATACAAATTTATTCTATTGATTATTACTCAATACCGCATCAATATCTTCAAAGACTTTTTCTGGAGTTTGTTCACCATTAATTACAGTAAGCAAACCTTTCTTTTGATAAAAGTCTTTCAAAGGTGCATTCATCTTTTCATTAACTTCAAGACGATTCTTAACAACTTCTGGCTTATCATCTTCACGTTGATAAAATTCATGACTACCACAACGATCACAAGTACCTTCAACTTTAGGTTGCTTTGAAAGTTTATTGTATGTAGCACCACAATTTTTACACATGTATCTAGCTGATAAACGCTTAATCAAAGTGTCCTCATCAACTTCAAGCGCAATAACATTTGTTAATGGTTTCTTCAAGCGTTTAGTAATACCGTCAAGAAGTTCTGCTTGTACAGTAGTTCTTGGAAAACCGTCTAAGATAAAACCTTCTTTAATATCAGGTTGACTTAAACGTTCTTCAACTAACTTAGCAGTTACTTCATCTGGTACTAAGTTACCTTTATCAATGTAACTTTTAGCTTCAAGGCCTACCTTAGTCTTATTAGCCATTGCTTCCCTAAACATATCTCCAGTTGAAATATGAGTTAAGTGATATTTATCGACAATTCTCTCTGATGCTGTACCTTTACCAGCACCTGGTAAACCTAAAAGAATTAAGTTAATCATTTATCCGTTCCTATCTGATGAATCCAACATATTCTCTCTTCATTAACAATCCATTAATTTGACGAGATAACTCAAGAACAACCCCAATAACAATTAAAAGACTTGTTCCTCCTAAACCAATGGAACTTGGGAGATTCCAAAAGTTAGTAGCTAATTGAGGTAATAATGCAACTAAGCCTAAAAATACTGAACCTACAGTTGATAATTTAATCAACATTTTTGAAATATAATTCTGGGTATCTTTTCCTGGCCAAACGCTAGGAATGTAAGCACCTTGTTTTTGTAAGTTTTCTGCTAGCTTCTCAGGGTTAACCTGTACAAAAGCATAGAAGAATGTAAATAAGATAATTAAAAAGGTGTAGATAATAACTCCAGGTGTAGTTTGTAAACTAAAGATCTGGTTCATTACTTTAAACCATTGCTGATCACCTTGGGTTCTTTGAAAGGCCATTAAAATTGTTGCCGGTGTAACAATAAAAGAACTGGCAAAAATAACTGGAATAACTCCAGATACATTAACCTTTAATGGTAGAAAACTTTCAGAACCACTAATCGTCGCTCTTCTTGTATACTGAATAGGAATACGACGATCAGCTTGTTCAACCCACGTAACCAATTGGGTTACGATAAGGATTGCAACTATAATCGCGATGAAGAACAAAATACCTTGCCAACGATCACTGGCACTATTATTAATAACCCCTTCTTTATAGATTTGCCATAAACCACTAGGTAATCTTGCAATAATACCAGCAAAGATAATTACTGATACACCATTTCCAAGACCTTTATCTGTGATTTCATCACCCAACCATGTTAACAACATGGTTCCGGCAGTCATGATAATAGCAATTTCTATATAGGTTTGTGGAGTTTGGCTTTTTACTAACCCCATTTGAGTTAAAGCGTTAAAACCAAGTGTAATACCAATACTTTGAACAAAAGCAACTACTAATGTTAAGTATCTAGTAACTTGATTTGTTTTACGACGCCCAACTTCACCTTGTTTTCCCCATTCTACTAATGTAGGTACGATATCCATTTGCAATAATTGAATTACAATTTGTGCCGTAATGTAGGGAGAAACACCCAAGGAGAATATTGAATAGTTATCTAGTCCACCACCAGATACAGTATCTAGCATTGGAACTAGTCCAGTTTGAGCAACCTGCGTGATCGCCTTTGCATTAATACCAGGAACAGCAATATTAGCACCAATCCGGTATATTAAAAGAATAAAGAGAGTAAAATAAATCTTATTTCTAATTTCTTTATCCTTAAATGCGTTCTTCAAGGTCGAAAACATTAGATCACCTCAACAGTTCCGCCAGCGGCTTCAACTGCTTTCTTAGCAGCTGCGGAAACTTTGTTAACCTTTACAGTTAATTTAACTTTCAATTCACCGTTGCCAAGTAACTTAACGCCCGATAATTCTTTCTTTACCAAACCGTTTTCTTTAAGAGTTTCAACAGTTACTTCACTGCCGTCATTGAACTTATTTAAGTCATCTAAGTTTACAATTGCATATTCTTTACGGTTAATATTCTTGAAACCACGCTTTGGCATAGTTCTGAACAATGGCATTTGACCACCTTCAAAACCTAAACGTGTATGACCGCCTTGACGAGCCAATTGACCCTTTTGACCACGGCCAGAAGTCTTACCGTAACCACTTGAAGTACCACGACCAACACGCTTTCTATTGCGACGTGAGCCTTCAGCAGAATGTAATTCATGAAGCTTCATTAATTTGGCACCTCCTTGATATCTTATTTATTAATCTCTTCAACAGAGATTAAGTGAGCAATTTTTAATAATGCACCGCGAGTAGCAGCGTTGTCTGGAAGAACAACAGTACTATTTACTCTACCTAAGCCAAGAGCTTTAACAGTCTTTCTTTGTTCAGGTAGACTGTGAGCAGCACTTCTAATTAAAGTAATCTTTAAATCAGTCATCTATGATCTCCCTAATCTAAGCTCTTTCAGGTTGACGAAGTTTATTTACTTCTTCGCTAGTTCTAAGCTTCTTCAAACCATCAATAGTTGCACGAACAACGTTGATTGGAGTATTAGAACCAAGTGACTTTGAAGTTACGTCTGAAATACCAGCCATATCCATAACGATACGTACGGCACCACCGGCAGCAACACCAGAACCAGCTTCAGCAGGCTTCAATAAAATGTTACCTGAACCGTAGTGACCAATAACTTCATGAGGAATAGTAGTACCAACCTTAGGTACGTTAATCATCTTCTTCTTACCGTCTTCTACAGCCTTACGGATTGCTTCTGGGACTTCTTGAGCTTTACCAGTACCAAAGCCTACACGGCCTTTCTTGTCGCCAACAACAACAAGAGCAGCAAATCTCATACGGCGACCACCCTTAACAACCTTAGTGATACGGTTAACAGCGACTAATTGATCTTCGATATCGTCTTTGTTTCTGCGATTATTACGAGAATCATTACGGTTTGCCATGTGTTAATTCTCCTTTCCTAGAAATCTAATCCGTTTTCACGAGCAGCATCAGCTAATGCTTGAATACGGCCGTGGTATAAGTAACCACTTCTATCAAATACAACAGTAGAAATGTTCTTAGCCTTTGCAGCTTCAGCAATAGCCTTACCTACAGCAGTAGCTTGTTCTACCTTAGTTGCATCTTCTGATACGTTTTCATCCAAACTTGAGGCGCTTGCAAGCGTAACACCCGCTACGTCATCAATTAATTGAGCGTAGATGTTTTTATTTGAACGAAAAATGCTTAAGCGTGGGCGCTCAGCAGTACCAGAAATCTTGCTACGAATACGTTTATGACGCTTTAAGCGTAACTTATTTTTATCTGGTTTAGAAATCACAATTTCACCTCAAAATAACTACTTATTACTTACCAGTCTTACCTTCCTTACGACGTACGTATTCATCAACATAACGAATACCTTTACCCTTATAAGGTTCTGGTGGACGTACGGCGCGGATTTCAGCTGCAAATTGACCTACATCTTGCTTTGAAACACCTTCAACTTCTACATCAGTTGCTGAAGTTGCCTTAACAGTAACACCTTCTGGTGCAGTCAATACAACTGGGTGAGAATAACCAACGTTTAAAGTAACCTTGTTGCCTTGTACTTGTGCACGGTAACCAACACCGATTAACTTCAAAGTCTTCTTATAACCGTTAACTACACCTTCGATCATTGAAGCCAAGTTAGCTCTTTCAGTACCGTGAAGTGCTTTATCACTTTCGCTTGAACGTGAAAAGTTAATTTCACCATCTTTTTGTTCAAAAGTGATCTTTGGATCGAAGTATCTAGTTAATTCACCCTTAGGGCCCTTAACAGTAATGTTGTCGCCGTCCTTGGTAACAGTGACACTGTCAGGGACTTCAATAGTCTTTAAACCGATTCGGCTCATTAATTGTTCTCCTTTCTGTCAGTATTACCAAACGTAGGCAATTACTTCGCCGCCAACGTTCTTTTGTCTTGCTTCTTTGTCAGTAATAACACCAGCAGAAGTAGAAACGATGGCAATGCCTAAACCATTGAGAACTTTAGGTAAGTCTTCAGCACTTACGTAGTTTCTAAGACCTGGCTTAGAAATACGCTTTAAGCCTGAAATAACACGTTCTCCATTTGGACCATATTTCAAGAATACCTTGATAACGCCTTGCTTGTTATCATCAGCAACTTCGTAATCACGGATGAAACCCTCACGTTTCAAAATTTCTGAAATAGACTTTTTAATATTTGATGCAGGAATTTCAACTGAATCGTGCTTTGCCATGTTGGCATTTCTGATTCTAGTCAAGTAATCTGCGATTGGATCTGTCATGACCATTTAAGCTATCCTCCTAACCGTATACTACCAACTAGCCTTTTTAAGACCAGGGATTTGACCCTTGTGTGCTAATTCCTTTAAGCAAATACGGCATAAACCGAATTTACGGTACACGGAATGTGGACGACCACATCTCTCGCAACGTGTATATTCGCGTGAAGAGAACTTAGCAGGACGACGATTTCTGATTTTTTGTGATGTTTTAGCCATTAATGTCCTCCACTATCTTGCAAACGGCATACCAAATTGAATCAAAAGTTCACGAGCTTCTTCATCAGTCTTGGCAGTAGTTACGATAACAATGTCTAAACCTCTAGTACGGTTAACTTTATCAAAATCGATTTCTGGAAAAATCAATTGTTCCTTAACACCTAAAGTGTAGTTACCACGACCATCAAATGAACGAGTTGATACACCACGGAAGTCACGAACACGTGGAAGAGAAACATTGATTAACTTGTATAAGAAGTCATACATTCTGTCGCCTCTAAGAGTTACCTTAGCACCGATAGACATACCTTCACGTAAACGGAAGTTAGCGATTGACTTCTTTGCCTTAGTAATTAATGGCTTTTGACCAGAAATTAAAGTTAATTCTTCAACAGCTTCATCCAAGTTCTTGGCGTTAGAAACAGCGTCACCGACACCCATGTTCAAAACGATCTTATCGATCTTTGGAATTTGCATTGATGACTTGTAATCAAACTTTTCTGCCAATGCAGGAGCTACTTTTTCTTTGTATTCTTCAGCTAAATAACTTGCCATTTGTGTCCTCCCTTCTACTTATCTTCTTTTTTACTAATTACTTTAACGTTTGATGCATGAATTGAACCTTCTGATTCAACTACACCACCGTTAGCGTTGGTTTGAGAAGGCTTTTGGTGCTTCTTAATCTTGTTAACACCCTTAACAACTACACGGTTCTTCTTAACATTAACAGAAAGAACAGTACCTTCTTTACCTTTATCTTTTCCGGCAATAACTTTTACCTTGTCACCAGTTTTAACGAACATCAGTGCACCTCACTATCAATTATAAGACTTCAGGAGCAAGAGAGACGATCTTCATAAAGTCGTACTCACGTAACTCACGTGCAACTGGCCCAAAGATACGAGTACCACGTGGGCTCTTATCTGCGTTAATAATTACTCCAGCATTTTCATCGAATTTGATGTATGAACCATCTTCACGACGTACACCTGACTTTGTTCTGACAATTACAGCTTTTACAACGTCGCCTTTTTTGACAACGCCACCTGGTGTTGCTTGCTTAACAGTACATACAACGATGTCACCAATGTTACCAGTCTTACGCTTTGAACCGCCTAAGACTCTAATAACTAAAAGTTCTCTGGCACCAGAGTTATCAGCAACCTTTAAACGAGATTCGTTTTGAATCACTGTAGAATCCTCCCCTCACTAAATCCGCAAATTAAACAGATTTCTTAACAATCTTTACTAAACGGAAGCGCTTCTTACGAGATAATGGACGGGTTTCCATGATACGTACAGTATCGCCAACTTTAGCTTCGTTATTTTCGTCTTGTGCGTAGTACTTCTTAGAATATCTAATACGCTTGCTGTAAACTGGGTGGTTCTTGTAAGTATCAACAACGACTACGATAGTCTTGTCCATCTTATCAGAAACTACACGACCTTGGTATACGTGACGACGATTTCTTTCGTTTGTTTCGCTCAAGTTAATAGCTCCCTTCCACTAATTGTTTTCTAATGCTTTTTCGCTCAGAATAGTCTTAATTCTGGCGATATTCTTGCGGACTTTACTCAAGCGAGCGGTATTTTCTAATTGACCCGTTGCTTGTTGGAAACGCAAATTAAAGAGCTCTTCTTTATATTGCTTTTCTTTTTCTAACATTTGATCAGTGGTTAATGCTCTGATATCTTTAGCCTTCATTAGATTCGCCACCTACTTCCGAACTTCTAGTTACAAACTTAGTCTTAATTGGTAACTTAGTTGAAGCAAGTCTCAAAGCTTCACGAGCAGTTGCTTCATCAACACCACCAATTTCAAACATAATCTTTTCTCTCTTAACTACAGCTACCCAACCTGCAGGTGCACCTTTACCAGAACCCATACGTACACCTACACCTTTTGCAGTGTATGACTTTTGAGGGAAAATTCTAATCCAAACTTTACCGCCACGCTTCATGTAACGTGTCATAGCAACACGAGCAGCTTCGATTTGACGGTTAGTAATCCAATGTGATTCGAGGGCTTCAAGACCGTATTCACCAAAGGCAATATATTTACCACCTTTAGCAGCACCACGCATCTTACCACGGAATTCACGACGGTGTTTTACTCGTTTTGGTACTAAAGGCATTATCTATTTCCTCCCTTCGCTGGCTTTGAAGCTGGCTTGTTCTTACGAGTAGGTAAGATTTCGCCACGGTTGATCCAAACTCGAACACCAATTTCACCATAAGTAGTGAAGGCATTTACCCAAGCGTAATCAATATCAGCTCTCAAAGTTTGTAATGGAACACGACCTTCTGTGTGCCATTCTCTTCTTGCCATGTCGGCACCGTTCAAACGACCAGAAGTTTGAACCTTAATACCCTTGGCACCAGCACGCATAGCTCTTTGAGTAGCTTGACGCATAGCACGTCTGAAAGCAATACGAGCTTCAAGTTGACGAGCAATACTATCTGCTACCAATTCAGCATCAAGATCTGGTTTCTTAATTTCAACAATATTAATGTGAACTTGCTTGCCAGTTAAAGCATTTAATTGCTTTCTCAATGCTTCAACTTCAGAACCACCTTTACCAATTACCATACCTGGCTTTGCAGTGTGAATTGAAATGTTAATTCTGTTAGCTGCACGTTCAATTTCAACAGTGGATACTGAAGCATCCTTCAATTTCTTTGAAATAAACTTTCTGATTCGAAGGTCTTCATTTAAAGTTTCTTTGTATCCTTTGTCAGCATACCATTTTGATTCCCAATCATGGATGACACCGAGACGAAAACCGTTTGGGTTAATCTTTTGACCCATTAATATACCTCCCTTAATCGTTCTTTTCTGAAACTACTACAACTACGTGACTGGTTCTCTTGTTAATTGGAGAAGCCATACCCTTAGCACGGGGACGGAATCTCTTCAAAGTAGCACCTTCGTTTACATATGCTTCTGATACGTAAAGATTTGCACTTTCAAGATCGTAGTTGTGTTCTGCGTTAGCAATTGCTGAACGTAAAACTTTTTCAACGATTGGGGAAGCAGCTCTAGGCGTAAATTCTAAGATTGCTAATGCTTCGGCAACGCTCTTACCACGAATTAAGTCAACGACCAAACGAGCTTTTCTTGGAGCAATGCGAACAGTTCTTGCTTCTGCCTTAGCTGAACTAATTTGTTCTGCCATTTAGATGTTTCTCCTTCCTCTATTTTGCTGTGGTTTTATCTTCAGTGGATTTGTGTCCATGGAAAGTTCTTGTTGGAACAAATTCACCTAACTTATGACCAACCATATCTTCAGTAATATATACTGGGACATGTTTTCTACCATCGTAAACAGCTATAGTCAACCCAACAAAGGAAGGGAAAATAGTTGAACGACGTGACCAAGTTTTAATAACTTGCTTCTTATCTGCATCTGCTTGTGCATCAACCTTCTTTAATAATGATGCATCAGCAAAAGGACCTTTTTTAATACTACGGCTCATTAATTAACCCTCCTTCTATTACTTGCTACCTTTACGGTGACGAATGATTAACTTCTCGCTAGCCTTCTTGGTATCTCTAGTCTTGATACCACGAGCCTTCTTACCCCATGGAGTCATAGGTTGTGGACGACCAACTGGAGCCTTACCTTCACCACCACCATGTGGGTGATCGTTAGGGTTCATTACGGAACCACGTGATTGAGGACGCTTGCCTAACCAACGCTTACGACCAGCTTTACCTAATTTAATTAATGAATGTTGTTCGTTACCTACAACACCGATAGTTGCACGGCATGATGACAAGATCTTACGAACTTCACCACTTTGTAATCTTACTAAAGTGTAGTCACCATCAACACCCAAAACTTGAGCAGAAGCACCAGCACTTCTTACAAGTTGGCCACCCTTGCCTGGCTTTAATTCAATGTTGTGAATTGAAGTACCAGATGGGATGTTCTTTAATGCTAATGCGTTACCTGGCTTAATGTCAACTGAATCGCCTGATTCAACGATATCGCCAACCTTTAATCCCTTAGGTGCTAAGATGTAAGCTTTAATACCATCAGTGTAGTGAAGCAATGCAATGTTAGCAGTTCTGTTTGGATCGTATTCGATAGCCTTTACAACTGCCTTTGTATTGTCCTTGTTACGCTTAAAGTCGATGATACGGTATTTTTGTTTGTGACCACCACCACGGTGTCTTACAGTGATGTGACCATATGAGTTACGACCTGCAGTATGTGATTGTGATTCAAGTAAAGTCTTTTCAGGCTTTGTCTTGGTAATCTCAGCAAAGTCGGAAGAAGTCATATGACGACGACCATTAGTGGTTGGCTTGTAAATCTTAATAGCCAATTGACTGACCTCCTATTACTTGTTGTCTTCTTTATTTTCGTCTTGGAAAATCTTGATGTCGTTTGAATCGTTAGTCAAAGTAACGATTGCCTTTCTACGACGAGCAGTCTTACCAGTGTAACGACCTACTCGCTTGTCTTTACCGCGAACATTCATAATGTTAACGTTCTTTACCTTAACATCGAAGATTTCTTCAACAGCATTGCGAACTTGTGTTTTGGTTGCAGTTAAAAGCACGTCGAATGTGTACTTCTTATCATCCATTAAGTTCGTGGACTTTTCAGTAATGACGGGTCTTAAAATGATATCGCGTACGTCCATTAAGCCAAAACCTCCTCGATCTTCTTAACAGCATCTTGAGTCAAGATTAACTTACCATAGTTAACTGCGTCTTCAACGTTTAAACCGTTAACTGGAACAGCCTTAACCTTAGCTAAGTTTCTGGCGGAAAGTTGTACATTGTTATCATCTGAAACAATTAAAACTTTACCATCAACATTTAAGCTGTTTAACATTGATACTAAATCCTTAGTCTTAGGTGCTGACATAGCCAACTTATCTAAAACAATCAAATCCTTATCAATCATCTTTTGGGAAAGAACTGACTTAATAGCCAAACGACGTTGCTTTCTTGGCATCGTGTATGCGTATGAACGAGGTGTTGGGCCAAACACTGTACCACCACCACGCCATTGTGGAGATCTGATAGAACCTTGACGAGCACGACCAGTACCCTTTTGTCTCCAAGGCTTCTTACCACCACCGCGAACGGCAGATCTGTTCTTAACCTTTGAGGTACCTTGACGCTTACCGGCTCTTTGTCTAATGATTGCTTCAAAAACGACACTTTCGTTAGGTTCAATACCAAAAACTTTATCGTTTAAAGTAACTTCACCAGAATCTTTACCGTTTTGATCCATAACTTTTAAATTAGCCATTCTAGTCCTCCTTCCTATTTATCAGCCTTAACAGCTTTAGAAGCAGTCTTAACAACGATCAATGAGTTCTTAGCACCTGGAACATTGCCCTTGATCATCAATACGTTCTTGTCTGCTACAACTTTTTCAATTACTAAGTTTTCAATGGTAACTTTCTTCATACCCATGTGACCTGGCAAACGCTTGCCCTTGGGTACACGGTTAATGATGGAACCCATTGAACCAGGAATTCTATGGTATCTTGAACCGTGGGTTTCTGGTCCTCTTGATTGGCCCCAACGCTTGATGTTACCTTGGTATCCATGACCTCTTGAAGTACCAGTAACGTTTACAACGTCACCTTCCTTGAATGTATCCACAGTAACTTCTGAGCCGACTTCATAGTCCTTAAGCTCAACACCGCGGATTTCCCGAATGAAGCGCTTAGGTGAAGTCTTTGCTTTATCAGCATGACCTTTTTCTGGTTTGTTGCTCAAAACTTCACGTTTGTCTTGGTAACCTAATTGAACAGCTTCGTAACCGTCTGATTCAACAGTCTTAACTTGCATAACAACGTTAGGAGTTGCTTCTACAACTGTTACAGGAACAAGGACACCATCTTTAGTAAAGATTTGAGTCATACCAACTTTTCTTCCTAAGATTCCTTTGGTCATGATTACACCTCTTTCTATTTAAATTACAATTTAATTTCGATGTCTACGCCACTTGGAAGATCAAGTTTCATTAATGAATCAACAGTCTTAGGTGTTGGATTCAAAATGTCGATTAAACGCTTGTGAGTACGCATTTCGAATTGTTCACGTGAGTCCTTGTTCTTGTGTGGTGAACGAAGAACAGTGAATAAAGTTCTTTCTGTTGGAAGAGGAACCGGACCTGAAATTTCAGCACCAGTTCTCTTTGCAGTAGCTACGATCTTAGCAGCTGATTCATCGAGAATACCGTGTTCGTAAGACTTAAGTCTAATACGAATTGTTTGACTTGCCATTAAATTACCCCCTTAACGTCTTCTTTAAAAGATGACTTGCTCGGCAAAAATTCCCCGCACGCCACTGTGGCAATGCAGCCTGGCGTGCCGCAACCTTTTGCGTCAACACTTTACAAAAATATTAATTGCCCAGGACACAATTGTCCCTTAAGCACAAAAACTATTGTACTTTGTCTTCCCCTAAATATCAAGGCTTACGGGCATTTTTTCTTAAAAAGATTTACAAAAAAGAGTTATTGAAAATTCTCAATAACTCTTTTTTATATGTAATTGTTTTCAATTAAGCTAAAAGTATTAAAACTTTTTATCGTTAAAAATTATTCAGCTTCGCCGCCGCGTTTCTTAATGATATCAGCTTGAATTGACTTAGGTGTTGGTGAGTAGTGATCAAATACCATAGTAAATGTACCACGACCTTGAGTTGATGAACGCAAAGTAGTTGCGTAACCAAACATTTCTGAAAGTGGAACAAATGAGTTAATGACCTTAGCACCGGCTCTGTCTTCCATACCTTCCATAGTACCACGACGAGCAGTGATTGAACCCATAACATCACCTAAGTATTCTTCTGGAGTAGTTACTTGAACCTTCATAATTGGTTCCAAGATAACAGCGCCAGCCTTTGAAGCAGCATTCTTCAAAGCAAGTGAAGCAGCAACCTTGAAGGCAGCTTCTGATGAGTCGACTTCGTGGTAACTACCATCGTAAAGCTTAGCCTTAACGTCAATTAATGGGTAACCTGCAAGAACACCATTCTTCATAGCTTCTTGTAAACCTTGGTCAACTGAAGGAATGAATTCACGAGGAACAACACCACCAACGATGGCATCTTCAAATTCGTAACCCTTACCCTCTTCGTTAGGAGTAAAGTCAATCCAAACGTCACCGTATTGACCTTTACCACCTGATTGACGAACAAACTTACCTTGAGCCTTAGCTTCCTTAGTGAAGGTTTCACGGTAAGCAACTTGTGGTTCACCGATCTTAGCATCAACGTTAAATTCACGTCTCATACGTTCAACCATGATATCAAGGTGAAGTTCACCCATACCTGAGATCAAAGTTTGACCAGTTTCTGGGTTAGTTTCAGCTCTAAAGGTTGGGTCTTCTTCAGTAAGCTTTTGCAAAGCAACATCCATCTTATCACGGTCAGCCTTTGACTTAGGTTCAACAGAAACTTGGATAACTGGATCTGGAACTTTCAAGCTTTCCAAAATAAGTGGGTGATCTGGGTCAGTTAATGAGTCACCAGTAGTGGTGTTCTTCAAACCGATGGCACCGGCAATATCACCTGAGAATACTTCTGGAATTTCAGTTCTTGAGTTGGCGTGCATTTGAAGCAAACGACCTACACGTTCACGTGAGTTCTTTGATGCGTTCAAAACGTATGAACCTGATTCAAGAGAACCAGTGTAAACACGGATGAATGTCAAACGACCTACGAATGGGTCAGTAGCAATCTTAAATGCAAGAGCTGCAAATGGCTTCTTGTCGTCAGCCATAAGTTCAACTTCGTCACCAGTCTTAGGATCGTGAGCAACATAAGGCTTAACATCAAGTGGTGATGGCAAGTAGTCAATAACACCATCAAGCATCATTTGAACACCCTTGTTCTTGAATGCTGAACCAGCATATACTGGGAAGAATTCCAAGTTCAAAGTAGCCTTACGGATAGCTGCCTTTAATTCGTCGTTAGAAATTTCTTCACCGCCAAGGTATTTTTCCATGATGCCGTCGTCAACATCAGCAACAGCTTCAATTAATTCACCACGACGCTTTTCAGCTTCTTCCTTGTATTGATCAGGAATTGGTACAGTAGCCCACTTTGAACCAAGCTTGTCTTCGTCGTAGATATCAGCAACCATGTTAATTAAGTCGATGACACCTTCAAAAGTATCAGCTGAACCGATTGGCATTTGAACTGCGTGAGCGTTAGCGTTTAAACGTTCGTGCAATGACTTAACTGACTTATCAAAGTCAGCACCAATCTTATCCATCTTGTTAACAAAAACAATACGAGGAACACCGTAAGTTTCAGCTTGACGCCATACGTTTTCAGTTTGTGGTTCAACACCAGCTTGAGCATCAAGAACAGTTACAGCACCATCAAGAACACGAAGTGAACGTTCAACTTCGATAGTGAAGTCAACGTGTCCTGGGGTATCGATAATGTTAATTCTGTGGTCCTTCCATTGTGCAGTAGTGGCTGCAGAAGTAATAGTGATACCACGTTCCTTTTCTTCATCCATCCAGTCCATTTGTGAATCACCTTCGTGAGTTTCACCAATTTTGTGGATCTTACCAGTGTAGTAAAGGATACGTTCAGTAGTAGTAGTCTTACCCGCATCAATGTGGGCCATAATACCAATGTTACGTGTCTTTGCTAATGGAAATTCACGCTTGTTAGCCATAAATTGTTTCTCTCCTTAAATTAAAACGAACAAATTAGAAGCGGTAGTGTGCAAATGCACGGTTAGCTTCAGCCATACGGTGAACGTCTTCACGCTTCTTAACAGCTGAACCAGTGTTGTTTGAAGCGTCAATGATTTCGTTAGCTAATCGTTCATCCATAGTGTGTTCGTTACGTAAACGAGCATATGAAACAAGCCATCTTAAACCTAAAGTAGTTCTTCTTTCAGGACGTACTTCAACTGGGATTTGGTAGTTTGAACCACCGATACGGCGAGCTCTAACTTCCAAAACTGGCATAACGTTGTTCATAGCTTCTTCAAATACATCAAGTGGTTCCTTACCAGTCTTGTCTTGAACAATGTTGAAAGCATCGTAAAGGATTGAAGATGCCTTAGCTCTCTTACCATCAATCATCAAGTGGTTAATTAACTTGGTAACAAGCTTTGAGTTGTAAACTGGATCTGCTAAAACGGCTCTTTTAGTTACGTGACCTTTTCTAGGCATTATTTAACTCCTCCTTTAATCTTTCTTAGTACCGTACTTAGAACGGCTTTGCTTTCTGCCATCAACACCGGCAGTATCGAGGGCACCACGAATGATGTGGTAACGAACACCAGGAAGGTCCTTTACACGACCACCACGAATTAAAACAACTGAGTGTTCTTGCAAGTTGTGGCCTTCACCTGGAATGTAAGCAGTAACTTCGATTAAGTTTGAAAGACGTACACGAGCGTACTTACGTAAAGCTGAGTTAGGCTTCTTTGGAGTCATAGTACCAACACGAGTTGCAACACCACGCATTTGTGGAGCTGGGTTGAATACTGATTCCTTCTTTATACTGTTGTAGCTGTAATTCAAAGCAGGTGACTTTGACTTAGTAACCTTTGAATGACGGCCTTTTCTTACCAATTGATTAATGGTTGGCATTAAAATTTCCTCCTAAAATTACTATTTTGTTCACACATCCGGGAGTTTCTTTTTAAACTCACGAATAGACTGTTCAAAACATACAAACACTATTGTACTCGGTTTTTAAGAGAAATCAAACTTTTTCAAAATAAAAAAAGAAAAGTGATGATTTTTTGCGTATTAAATAGTGAGGTGATTTTTTTGAATTTAATTTATCTTTTTACTAATTTTGTAATTGGAACTTGTATTGCATCCCACATGGCTGTAATTTTTGATCGATGGGAGAATAAAAATTTTATTTTTTCTCGTTCCTATTGCAAATATTGTCACTTTGAATTATCCCTGCTGGACGAGATTCCCATTATTTCTTATTTACTATTAAGAGGACGTTGTCGTTATTGCAAGCAACCTATTCCAAGCGAATTGTTTTTATTTGAATTGGTGGAAGGATTTGCTTTTTCTCTAATTGATTTCAGCTCTATTAATGGCATTACGAATTCTGTATTCCTTTCCTCTCTTCTTTTAACTGCCATCTCTGATTTCTATGAAAATGAATTCGATCTATTATTTCTTTTCCCTGCAATGTTTATTGCTACCTTCGAAAATAAACTTTCTGCTTTTACGACCTTAGATTTTATTTCCTTCGTATCAATTATTTCAATTTTTTGTTGGAATATTATTAAACATAAAATGGGATTAGGCGATCTATTAATTTATCTCGCTATTGCCAGTTACTTAACGCCTTCTACTGCTAACATAATATTTTTATTTGCCTGCTTCTTGCTTTTATTATTTTTTGCAATTGAAAACAATGATGCCAACTATCACTATCCTTTCATTCCTTTTATCTTTTTAGGACTAATTTTTACGCAATTCTTAAACTAAAAAAGCGTTCCTACTTTATGAATAG
>NZ_GG700752.1:528702-553882 GCF_000160855.1 Lactobacillus helveticus DSM 20075 = CGMCC 1.1877 | reverse complement strand
AGAAACGCTTTTTATATAGAACTAGTTTTACTTACTTTGTTCTTTTTCTTTCATTTGCTTTTCAATATCACCAATTGAGTAAACTGAATCTGGCTTCTTAACGTCAGCTTCAGGTTCCATGTTGCGGTATACAGGCATACCAGTACCAGCAGGAATAATCTTACCGATAATAACGTTTTCCTTAAGTCCAAGAAGTGGATCATTCTTACCTCTGATTGAAGCATCAGTAAGAACACGAGTAGTTTCCTGGAATGAAGCAGCTGACAAGAAACTGTTAGTTTCCAAAGCGGCCTTAGTAATACCTAAGATAACGCTTTGTGCAGTTGCTGGGATACCACCAGAAATAATAACTTCCTTGTTACGGTCTCTAAATTGACCGATATCCATAACTTCACCTGGTAAGATGTCAGTTTCACCTGGATCAAGGACACGTACCTTTTGAAGCATTTGACGAGTCAATACTTCGACGTGTTTGTCGGCAATGTCTACACCCTGCATTCTATATGCCTTTTGAACTTCAGCCAATATGTACTTTTCAGTAGTCAAAGTATCAGTAACTTGGATCAATTCCTTAGGATCAATAGAACCAAGAGTCAACTTATCACCACGGTGAACATAGTCGCCTTCAGATACAGCCACAGAAGCAGTGTAAGGAACACTGTAACTTCTAGTATCAATCTTACACTTAACAGTAATTTCACGAGTATGGTCTGCTGGGTTTTCTTGAATTGAATCAATTACACCATCTACTTCAGAAATGGTTGCACGACCCTTAGGGTTACGTGCTTCGAACAATTCTTGCACACGAGGCAAACCTTGAGTAATATCTTCGGCACCGGCAACACCACCGTTGTGGAAAGTTCTCAAAGTAAGCTGAGTACCAGGTTCACCAATTGATTGAGCGGCAACAGTACCAACTGCTTCACCAACTTCAACTTCTTCACCAGTAGCAAGGTTCATACCGTAACATTTACGACATACACCGTGTGGAGTATCACAAGTAAGAATTGAACGAATCTTAACATGGGTTACACCTGCATCACAGATCTTATGAGCCATGTTTTCATCCATCATAACATCTCTACCAACGATAGCTTCACCAGTCTTAGGATCCTTAACTGTTTCAGCAGTGAAACGACCAACCAAACGATCAAATAATGGTTCGATCATTTCATCACCTTCCATAATGGCACTAACTGTAATACCACGATCAGTACCACAATCATCATCACGAATAATAACGTCCTGAGCAACATCAACTAAACGACGAGTCAAGTAACCTGACTGAGCAGTCTTCAAAGCAGTATCAGTCATACCTTTACGAGCACCGTGAGTTGACATGAACAATTCCAATACTGACAAACCTTCCTTGAAGTTTGAAGTAACAGGGATTTCGAACAAACCACCGTTAGGAGTAGCCATCAAACCACGCATACCAGCTAACTGAGTAAAGTTTGAAATGTTACCACGGGCACCAGAGTCGGCCATGATTGAAATTGGGTTACGTGGTGAGTGAATTTGAGCAATTTCGTTTTGGATTTCGTCCTTACATGCGTTCCAAATACTAATTACTCGATCGTGACGTTCTTGTTCAGTAATTAAACCACGTCTGAATTGCTTAGAAACAATATCAACTTGTTTACGTGCCTTAGCTACCTTTTCATCCTTATCTTTAATTTCTGGAACATCATTCATACCAATGGTAATACCTGAAGTAGTTGAACTAGTGTAACCTAACTTCTTCAAATCATCCAAGTATTCTGAAGTTCGTTGAACCTTGTAGTACTTGTAAATAGTAGCAATAGAATCAGATAAGAAACCACTCTTAAATGGAGTAGCAATTAAATCATCGCCAACTTCATCAATCTTGTCATGAATATCTTGACCTTCACCCAAGAAGTACTTAGCATCCAAAGGATTATTTAAGTTTTCTTCAGTTGGTTCGTTGATGTAGAAGTAATCATCTGGGAATAATTGGTTAAAGACAAGCTTACCGTATGTAGTAATGAAAATGCCATGTTCATGACCTTGTGGCCATGGCTTCTTAGGCATAGCATCAGCTGACATACCAATGATAGTGTGGTAGTGAATGTCACCATTTTCATAAGCTACAGTAGCTTCAGCAGGTGAACTAAAGATCATCCCTTCACCTTCACGACCACGTTCAGCTTGAGTCAACCAGTAGTTACCCAAAACGATATCCTGTGATGGAGTAACGATTGGCTTACCATCCTTAGGAGCCAAGATGTGGTGAGCAGCAAGCATAAGTAAACGAGATTCAGCAACAGCTTCGTCTGAAAGTGGTACGTGGATGGCCATCTGGTCACCATCGAAGTCGGCGTTGTAGGCTTCACAAGCTAATGGGTGAAGTCTGATTGACTTACCTGGTACCAAAACTGGCTCAAATGCTTGAATACTCAAACGGTGAAGAGTAGGTGCACGGTTCAAAAGAACTGGACGCTCCTTAATTACATCTTCAAGTACATCCCAAATATCATCATCTTCACGATCAATCTTACGCTTAGCATTCTTAATGTTAGAAGCAATACCACGTTTAACCAATTCGTGCATTACAAACGGCTTAAACAATTCCAAAGCCATTGGACGAGGAACACCACATTGATAGAATTTCAATTTTGGTGAAACATCGATAACTGAACGACCTGAGTAGTCAACACGCTTACCAAGCAAATTTTGACGGAAACGACCTTGCTTACCCTTAAGCATGTGTGAAAGTGACTTAAGTGGACGGTTACCTGGTCCAACAACTGGACGACCACGACGACCGTTATCAATTAAAGCATCAACAGCTTCTTGAAGCATACGCTTTTCGTTTTGAACGATGATATTAGGAGCGTTCAAATCAAGCAATCTCTTCAAACGATTATTACGGTTAATAACACGTCTGTATAAATCGTTCAAATCTGATGTAGCGAAACGTCCACCTTCAAGTTGAACCATTGGACGAAGATCTGGTGGAATAACTGGAACAGCATCCATAACCATCCATTCAGGCTTATTACCAGAGTTCTTAAATGTATCCAAAATGTCCAAACGTCTGATATCACGTGTACGTTTTTGACCAGTTGCAGTTTGAAGTTCTTTCTTCAAATCCTTAACTTCTTTGTCAAGGTCAACTTTTTTAAGCAATTCGCGAATAGCTTCAGCACCCATTTTAGCTTCAAAACGGTTGCCATATTTAGCCTTTTGTTCACGATATTCTGCTTCGGTCAATAATTGCTTAGGCTCAAGATCAGTATCACCTGGATCAATTACGATATATGCAGCAAAGTAGATAACTTCTTCAAGCAATCTTGGAGAAATGTCCAATACTAAGCCCATCCTTGATGGTATACCTTTGAAGTACCAAATGTGAGTTACAGGGGCAGCTAATTCAATGTGTCCCATACGTTCTCTTCTTACTTTTGAAGAGGTAACTTCAACACCACAACGGTCACAAACGATACCACGGTATCTAACACCTTTATATTTACCACAGGCACATGACCAGTCTTTAGTTGGTCCAAAGATTCTTTCATCAAATAGACCATCTTTTTCAGGTTTTAAAGTACGGTAGTTGATGGTTTCAGGCTTCTTAACTTCACCATATGACCAGCTTCTGATCTTGTTAGGTGATGCAAGACCAATTTGCATACTTTCAAATTTATTTACGTCGATCAAAAGTTTAACCTCCTACTATTTAGAAACTTCGTCGTCAGATTCATCTGCAGGAGCTACTAGCTTATCTGCATCTTTCTTGTTTTCTTTCTTATCTTCTGATTTTCCAGTTTCTTCGGCTAACTTCTTCTTTTCTTGTTCTTCTGCCATACGTGACAATGAATCAATGTTTAAGTGTTCACTTGAATCTTCATCCATATCACGAAGTTCAATTTCATTATGATTCATATCAAGAACACGAATATCCAAACCTAATGATTGAAGTTCCTTAACAAGAACACGGAATGATTCTGGAACACCTGGCTTAGGAATTCTTTCACCCTTAACAATTGCTTCGTATGCCTTTACACGACCAACAACATCATCTGACTTGTAAGTCAAAATTTCTTGCAATGTGTAAGCTGCACCGTAAGCTTCAAGAGCCCAAACTTCCATTTCACCGAAACGCTGACCACCGAACTGAGCTTTACCACCCAAAGGTTGTTGAGTAACTAATGAGTAAGGCCCAATTGAACGAGCGTGGATCTTGTCATCAACCATGTGAGTAAGTTTCAAGTAGTGCATGACACCTACAGATACACGGTTGTGGAATGGTTCACCGGTACGACCATCGTAAAGAATAGTCTTACCATCTTTATCAATACCAGCTTGACGAACAGTGTCCCAAACGTCATTTTCGTTAGCACCAGCAAATACTGGAGTAGCTACGTGAATACCTAATTGACGTGCTGCTGCACCCAAGTGTAATTCAAGAAGCTGTCCGATGTTCATACGTGATGGAACACCCATTGGGTTCAAACAAATGTCTACTGGAGTACCATCTGGTAAGTATGGCATATCTTCTTCTGGTACAACAGCAGCAACAGTACCCTTGTTACCGTGACGACCAGACATCTTGTCCCCAACTTGAATCTTTCTCTTTTGTGCAATGTAAACACGAACCATAGTGTTAACACCTGGTGAAAGTTCATCGCCGGCTTCACGAGTATAAACCTTAACGTCTTGAACGATACCGCCACCACCGTGTGGTACACGAAGTGAAGTATCACGAACTTCATGAGCCTTTTCACCAAAGATTGCGTGAAGTAATCTTTCTTCAGCAGATAATTCAGTTACACCCTTAGGAGTTACCTTACCTACCAAAATATCACCATCGTGAACTTCAGCACCGACACGTACAATACCGTTAGCATCAAGATCCTTCAAAGCATCTTCACCGATGTTAGGAAGTTCTCTAGTAATTTCTTCAGGGCCAAGCTTAGTGTCACGAGCTTCTGATTCGTAGTCTTCAATACTAATTGAAGTGTAAACATCATCCTTAACTAAACGTTCTGAAAGCATGATGGCATCTTCGTAGTTGTACATGTTCCAGGTCATGAAAGCGATAAGTGGGTTTTGACCTAAAGCAAGTTCACCGTGATCCATAGTTGGACCGTTAGCAATAACATCACTTACGTCAACATGATCACCTAATTTAACATTAGGAGTTTGGTTGTATGACTTAGAGTTGTTTGAACGACGGTATTTTTCAAGAGTGTACTTGTCTAAAGTACCATCTTCACGTCTGATACGGATTTCATTTGCATCTACGTATTCAACAGTACCAGCAGCCTTAGCAATTAAAGCAGCACCTGAATCGTGAGCGGCACGATATTCCATACCGGTACCAACAAGTGAACCATGTGGGTTGATCAAAGGTTCTGCCTGACGTTGCTGGTTGGCACCCATCAAAGCACGGTTAGAGTCATCGTTTTCAAGGAATGGAATACATGCTGAAGCTACAGAAACAACTTGCTTAGGAATAACGTCCATGTAGTCAATCTTATCAGGAGTAACTTCGACGTTATCTTCCTTTTGACGAGCTAAGATCACATCACTCTTAAATGAACCATCGTCATTTAAAGGAGTGTTTGCACCGGCAATGATGTAATTATCTTCTTCATCAGCAGTTAAGTAGTCGATCTTATCAGTAACCTTGTGAGTCTTCCAAGATACACGACGGTATGGAGTTTCAATGAAACCATACTTGTTAATAATTGCGTATGAAGCAAGTGAGTTGATCAAACCAATGTTAGGACCTTCTGGAGTTTCGATAGGACACAAACGACCATAGTGAGTATAGTGAACGTCACGAACTTCATAACCAGCACGGTCACGAGTCAAACCACCAGGCCCTAAGGCTGACATACGACGCTTGTGAGTCAATTCACCTAATGGGTTGTGTTGGTCCATAAATTGTGAAAGTTGTGATGAACCGAAGAATTCCTTGATACTTGCAACAATTGGACGAATATTGATCAATTGTTGTGGAGTAACGGTTGAAGGATCTTGGATTGACATTCTTTCACGAACAACACGTTCCATCCTTGCTAAACCAATTCTAAATTGGTTTTGAAGAAGTTCACCAACACGACGAATACGACGGTTACCCAAGTGGTCGATATCATCAGTGGTACCAATCTTGTCTTGTAAAGCAAAGAAGTAGTTAATTGATGCCAAAACATCTGCTGGAGTTAAGTGCTTAACATCTGCAGCAATATGACCATTTGACATTAATTTAACTTCACGTTCAGGATCTACCTTTGAGTAAACCTTAATTTCTTGAACTGTAATAGGATCTTGTAATACGCCTTCCTTTGAAGGTTGGTAAGTTACCATCTTAAAGTCATCACGATCAAGGTATGGAGCTAACTTGTTCATTACTTCGTGAGTAACAACAGTATCCTTCTTAGCAATGATTTCACCAGTATCTGGATCAGCCAAAGTTTCAGCTAAAGTTTGACCGTATAAACGGTTCTTAAGTGAAAGCTTCTTGTTAATCTTGTAACGACCAACTGGTGCCAAGTCGTAACGACGTGGGTCAAAGAAACGAGCATACAAAAGTGAACGTGATGAATCAGTTGTCTTAGGTTCACCTGGACGTAATCTTTCGTAAATATCCTTTAAGGCTTCAGCTACACGAGAATCTGCTGGATTCTTATGAACATCTTTGTCTAAAGTAAATTGTAAAGTATCGCTTTGACCAAACATGTCAATGATGTCACTATCAGAGCCGATACCCATAGCTCTAATCAATACAGTAAGTGGCAACTTACGAGTACGGTCTACACGAACAAATGAAACATTCTTAGCATCAGTTTCATATTCAAGCCAAGCACCACGGTTAGGAATAACTGTAGTACCAAAGATTTGACGACCATTCTTGTCGTAATCACCAGTGTAGTACACACCTGGAGATCTTACTAATTGAGAAACAATAACTCTTTCAGCACCATTAACAATGAATGAACCTGATTCGGTCATCAATGGTAAATCGCCAAAGAATACATCTTGAGTCTTAATTTCACCAGTTTCTTGGTTAGTAAGCTTTAAGGTTACGCGCATTGGTGCAGCATAAGTCGCATCGTGATCACGAGCTTCATCAACTGTATATTTAGGCTTTTGAAGCTTGTAGCCTTCATATTCTAATGAAAGCTTACCTGAGAAGTCACTAATAGGCATAATGTCATCAAAAACTTCTTTAATGCCTTTATCAAGAAACCACTTATATGATTCGGTTTGAACATCAGTTAAGTTAGGAAGCTTCAATACTTCTTTAATGCGAGAGAAGCTACGTCTAGTTCGATGTTTACCGTAGTTCACTACGTGTCCATTTAACAAGGAAAAACATCCTTTCTGTCTAAGAAAGCAAATATTACATTTCTGTTACAAATTCAAAAAACTGCAATTTTAGGCATAAAAAAGACAAAAACGAAGTTTTCTCGTTTTTGTCCTTATCATTTTGCTGGACAATAGATCAGCAAAATCCTGAATCTCAGTCTTTTTAAATCAGTAAAAATTTTACATCGTTTTTTGCTTTTTGTCAAGGTCTGATGCTTGATATTACTTAGTTTTCACCAGTTTTTTCTCTGGCACAACATCAAATTTCAAATGACCATGTTGACTACCAATTTTCAAAGTGTCGTTTGCTTTTACTTCACCTATAATCAACATTTCTGCTAATTTATCTTCGATATCATTTTGGATTGCTCTTCTAAGTGGACGAGCACCATTTTCAGGGTCATAACCATCTTTAACAATTTTATCCAAAGCGGCACGGGAAATCCTAAGCGTAATTCCCTTCTTTTGCAAACGAACTACCAACTTGTGAGTAAGTAAAGTTACAATGTCCCGCAACTGCTTCTTAGTTAATTCATCAAAGATAATCGTTTCATCAATTCGGTTCAAAAATTCCGGACGGAAGAATTGCTTAATTGCCTGTTGAACTTTAGCTTGTCTTACTTTAGCTTGGTCAACCTTATCAGCATTGAAACCTACAGCCTTGCTGTCAAATAACGTACGTGAACCCAAATTAGAAGTCATAATGATGATTGTATTTCTAAAGTCGACTTTTCTGCCTTTAGAATCTGTCAAAAATCCTTCATCCAAAACTTGCAAAAGCAAATTAAATACATCAGGATGAGCTTTTTCCACTTCATCAAGCAAAACAACTGAATATGGATGACGACGAACTTGTTCAGAAAGTTGTCCGCCCTCTTCATAGCCAACATAACCAGGAGCTGAGCCAATTAACTTGCTTGAGGCAATTTGATCCATGTATTCAGACATATCTAATCTGATCAAATTATCTTCTGACCCAAACATTGCTGCTGCAACTGATTTAGCTAATTCAGTCTTACCTACACCTGTTGGCCCTAAGAACAAGAATGATCCAATTGGACGGCGCTCATCCTTAATACCGCTTCTGCTACGATGAATTGCACGAGCTACAGCTGAAACAGCCTTATCTTGCCCAATCACGCGTTTATGCAAAATGCTCTCTAAGTTAGCTAATTGGCGACTTTCATCCCTCTTCATCTGAGTAACAGGTACACCTGTCCAGTCAGATACTACCTTAGCAATATCTTCGGGGCCAACAACAGCCTCAGCACTAACCTTAACTTGCAATGCATTCTCCATTTCTTCTCGCTGCATTTGCAAATTGTTTTGTGCTTCTTGGAGTTGAGCTGCTTTAACAAAGTTCTGACTCGCAGCTGCTTCATTCTTTTGTTCAATAATATTCTTTATCTTTTCATTAATTTGAACTAAATCTTTGTTTGAACCAACATTAGTTCTAATTTTAACTGCTGCACTAGCCTCATCTACCAAATCAATCGCCTTATCTGGCAAGAACCGATTAGTAATGTACCGACTAGATAAATCAACAGCATCCTCAAGACTAGCATCTGAAATAGTCACATGATGGAACTTTTCATACTTAGGTCTAAGTCCCTTTAAAATAGCTAACGTATCCTTCTTAGTAGGTTCATTCAAACGTACTTGTTGGAAACGACGAGCCAATGCTTGATCCTTTTCAATGTACTTTTGATATTCATCAAATGTAGTAGCACCAATCATTTGAATATCGCCGCGCGCAAGTGAAGGTTTCAAAATATTAGAAGCATCAATTGCCCCTTCAGCACCACCAGCACCAATCAAAGTATGCATTTCATCGACAAATAGAATGACTTTACCGTCTTTGGCAATTTCATCCAAAATCTTTTTCATTCTATCTTCAAATTCACCACGATACTTAGTGCCTGCTACTAAACTGCCCATGTTAAGAGCCATTACTCGCTTATCAAGCAAGCCTTCTGGAACTTTTTTATTAACAATTTCTGTAGCAATTGCTTCGGCGACCGCAGTTTTACCTACACCAGGTTCGCCTACCAAAATTGGATTGTTCTTAGTACGACGAGATAAAATTTGAATAACTCGCTTAATTTCTTTTTCACGGCCAATAACTGGATCAATTCCACCTTCACGGGTACGTTGATTTAAATTAACCGCTACTTTATCTAGAGTTGGTGTAGTACTATTTTTACGTTTCTTTTGGCTAGTAGCGGTATTGCTATTGCCTAACCAGCTTGCTGAATCGCCAAAGTCTTGTTCTTGATCCAAGCTGTCATTAATATCTTGACGCAAACGGCCAATATCAACATTTAAGTTCTTTAAAATCATGGCTGACAAAACCTGTTCACTAGCAGTTATTCCTAGCAAAACATGATTAGTTTCAATTTCTTTATATCCACCTTGGTCAGCCTGTCTTTTGGCATAATCTAACGCTAAGCTTAAACGAGGTGACATTTCCATGTAGCTTGACTTAGCTGCTGAACCATAGCCTGTGTAACGTTCAATCTCTTCTCGTACGGCAGTTGGCGTCAATCCCCATGAGCGCAAGATTTTTCCTGCTTCACCTTCAGTTTCAATCACCATAGCCAATAACACATGCTCAGTACCAATTAGCCGATGATGAAACTCCTGTGCTTGTTCACGCGCAATTTCTAACACTTGATTAGCGCTTTTACTATATGAATTTTCCATATAAACACCATCCCTTTAAAATACGCTATGGTATTGTACTTTTATTTTAACAGTTAGTAAAATATTTCGACTTATATCCAAGTTCATTATAACTATGCAAATAATTATGCAAAAATCACGTTTGCAATTTCAGTTAAATACTTTTTATCTGTCTCATCAAAATTATCTAATTTAGTTGAATCAAAATCAAAAACGCCCCAAAGTTGATCATCTTTAAAAATAGGCACAACAATTTCAGAATTAGAAGCACTATCACATGCAATATGTCCCTGAAATTCATGAACATTAGGAACAATTTGTGTTTTTTCTGTTTGAGCTGCTGTACCACAAACGCCCTTGCCCATTTGAATATGAACGCAAGCTGGCATCCCTTGAAATGGTCCTAAAATCAACTCACCGTTTTCAAACCGATAAACGCCGGCAAAGTTAACATTATTCAATGAATTAAACAAAAGAGCAGATAAATTGGCTGTATTAGCAATCCAATCTGATTCTCCAGCAACTAATGCTTTTGCTTGCTCAACTAATAATTCATATTCCTCTTTTTTGGCTGCAGTCATCTATAAACATCCCCTATGATTTTAGAGCTTATTATAACAAAAAGAAAAAAGCTGTCCTACTAGACAGCTTTTCATTATCGGGAAAACAAGATTTGAACTTGCGGCCTCTGCGTCCCGAACGCAGCGCTCTACCAAACTGAGCCATTTCCCGTAAAAAAGGCTCACCATTCAGTGAGCCTTCTATCTTGGAGCGGAAGACGGGATTCGAACCCGCGACCCCCACCATGGCAAGGTGATGTTCTACCACTGAACTACTTCCGCAACAACAAATATAATTATAGCAAATCATTTATGCTTTGCAATACCTTTTTTGAAAAAAGTTTGATTTTCACCATAATCAACTGTTGTAACATATCAATCCACATTAATTTGCCAAATGAATATGTTTAAATAGTAATACTTTACGCGCAATCGGCTGAGCAATTAAAGCTTCAACAGCAAATGCTATGCCAAAATTTCGTGGCCAATTATTGAAATAAGTATAAAAAGGAGCAAATGAAATTTGCCGTTGACCAATCCAAGTCCCAATAATAGTCATTATCACAGAAATAATAATTACATTACACAGAATATTAACAGTAATTTGTGCGCCAAAACTATCATGCTTATCAACAAATTGATTTTTTAAAACTATTGCAGGTTTTTGTGCAAGCAAAACGATTATAATTACTGCCATCCACATGAATGGAATAATTGATAGTGTCATTAAATAATTATGCCAACTAAAACTTGTCTCAAACATTGAAATTAATGGCGTAATAATATTTACCGAGATAATTGAAACAATCCCCATAAAAATCATAGTTTCATGAACATTGTGTGGTAATTGCATATAGCCTTTTTTCATAATTAACCTTTCTTTCAAAGAAAAAAACGGTTCAGCAAAATTCAATAAAGAATTGCTGAACCGTTATACGCTAAAAATTTAGATTTTATAAAAATAAAAAGACTCACAATCATGAGTCTTCATCTTAGAGCGGAAGACGGGATTCGAACCCGCGACCCCCACCATGGCAAGGTGATGTTCTACCACTGAACTACTTCCGCAGAACAGTTATTATTATAGCAAAACCATTTCACTTTGCAATACCTTTTTTCAAAAAAATAAAAAATAAGCTATTTTCTTTTCCAAAATAGCTTATCTTTTAGTAATTTATTCTACTTGTTTTCTTTATTCTTCTTAGCTAAATCAGCCTTAACTTCGGCATCAATTGATTCAGCACGTTCTGGACGCATTGTTGGGAAGAGCAAAACATCACGAATAGCTGGAGCATCAGTCAAAAGCATTACCAAACGGTCAATGCCGATACCCAAACCACCTGTAGGTGGCATACCGTATTCCATAGCACGAAGGTAATCTTCATCAACCATATCAGCTTCATCGTTACCTGCTTCACGTTCTTCCATTTGAGCTTCGAAACGAGCACGTTGATCATCAGGATCGTTCAATTCTGAGAAGGCGTTACCGTATTCTTCACCCATGATGTAAATTTCGAAACGGTCAGTAAATCTTGGATCGTCAGCATTCTTCTTAGCAAGTGGTGAAATTTCTACTGGGTGACCGTAAACAAATGTTGGGTCAACAATAGTTTCTTCACAGTACTTTTCAAAGAAAGCGTTAATAATGTGGCCAACCTTCCAGAACTTTTCAACATGAATATCGTGATCTTCAGCAATCTTAGTTGCTTCTTCAAGAGTCATTGGCTTCCAGAAATCAACGCCGGTCTTTTCCTTGATTAAATCAACCATGTGAATGCGACGGAATGGCTTGCCTAAGTCAATGTCTTGACCTTGGTAAGTAATCTTGCCATCATCTGAAACAACCTTAGCTGCAGCACGAATAATGCCTTCTGCTTCGTCCATAACATCGTGGAAGTCCCAGTATGCAGCATAACTTTCAAGTTCAGTAAATTCTGGGTTGTGGTGAGTGTCCAAACCTTCGTTTCTGAATACACGACCGATTTCGTAAACACGTTCCATATCACCAACAATCAAACGCTTCAGTGGAAGTTCCAAAGCAATTCTCATGTAAAGGTCAATATCCAAAGCGTTGTGGTGAGTAATAAATGGACGAGCTTCAGCACCACCTGGAATGTTGTGCAATACTGGAGTTTCAACTTCCAAGAAGTTTTGCTTATTCAAGTAATCACGAATAGCTTGGATAATTTGAGTACGGTGAACAAAACGCATGTAGCTATCGCGATTAGTAATCAAGTCAAGGTAACGTTGACGGTAGATTGCTTCAACATCCTTCAAGCCGTGGTACTTGTCTGGCAAAGGACGAAGAGCCTTAGATAAGAAGGTTACGTGAGTAGCACGAACAGTCAACTCACCAGTATCGGTTTTCATAACTTCCCCATCAATACCCAAGAAATCACCAATATCTGACTTCTTGAAGATATTGTAGTTGTCTTCGCCTACGATGTCTTTACGTACATAAATTTGAATCTTACCAGTACGGTCGTAAAGGTCTGCAAAACCTACTTTACCCTTACCACGTTTTGCAAGCATACGACCTGCAATCTTAGTCTTAGGCATATCATCGTTTAATTCGTCTTCATCTTCTTTACCATACTTTTCTTCCAAAGTACTTGCCAAATCTTGACGATCAAACTTTCTTTGACCGAATGGTTCAATTCCGTTTTCACGCATTTCGTCCATCTTTTGACGACGAACACGTAATTGGTCATTCATTTCCTTCTTTGCCAATTTATTTTTCCTCCATTATTTGTTCATTGTCGCGCGTCTTGCAGCACGAGCTTTTTCTCTTTTTTCATACTCATCAACAAAATTGTCGAGTAAGTCATATACTTCTTGACGCGTCCAGACCTCATTTATTTTAGCACGAGTACGGGCCGAACGGGGAATTCCCTTCAAATAGTATGCCGCTTGTTGACGAAATTCTGGCACTGCACGCTTTTCTCCATGAATTTTAATCAAAGCATGAAGTTGATGCTTAGCAGTTTCTACCTTTTCACGTACCGTTTGTGGCGGTAATTTTTTACCAGTCTCTAGGTAATGGGTCATATCCTTCAAAATCCAAGGATTACCTAAAGCCGCACGTCCTACCATCACCGCAGTACAACCAATCTCATCCAGTGCTTTCTTAGCAAGCTCAGGGGTTCTGATATCGCCATTAGCCACAAAAGGAACATCGAGCACTTGAGCAACATCGTGCAGGATCTCCCAATCTGCTTCGCCCTGATACATTTGCTTACGGGTTCGACCATGCATTGCAATCATGCTAGCGCCTGCTTCTTGAGCCGCTAAAGCATTTTCTACCGCAAATACATGCTTTTTATCCCAACCAGTTCTCATTTTAACAGAGACAGGTTTTTGAACATTCTGCACTACTGCATGGACCATTTGATAAATTTTATTCGAATCAAGCAGCCATTTTGAACCAGCATCAGTCTTGGTTACCTTAGGTACAGGACAACCCATATTAATATCAATAATGTCAGCATCAGTATGTTGATCAATATATTGAGCAGCTTGAAGCAATGTTTCTTCAGTTCCCCCAAAAATCTGAATACTCATTGGGTGCTCTCGTGGATCCACATCCATCATACTTAAGGTCTTTTTGTTTCGATAAATAATTCCATGATCAGAAATCATTTCGCAAACAACCAGCCCAGCTCCGAATCCCTTACATACAACGCGGAATGCTGAATTTGAAACTCCCGCCATCGGCGCAACAACAACTCGGTTAGGAATGGTGATATCGCGAATTTTCCAGCTGTTATCCACCAAATCATCCTTTCAAAATACCCTATTATAATATCAAAAAAGCCCCGCAGGACAAAACCCTAGGACTTTTTATTTAGTTAATAATCTTTTTCTTCTTTTTTCTTAGCTAAGATATCTTTTAATTCATTTTCAGTGTAATGATATTTATTTCCGCAGAAATTGCAAGTAAGTTCTGCTCCATGATCTTCATTAATCATGGCTTTTAATTGTGAACTCTTCAAAGTTTCAAGAATACCAGCATATTTTTCTTTAGAACAGTCACAACTAAATGCAACATCATCTTTTTCAAGAATCTTGCAATCAGTGCCTAAGATCTTGCGAGCTAAATCTTCTGGTGTCATACCATCTAAAAATTCGGTAGAAAGAGCTGGCAATGCCTTGATTCTCTTAATCGTTTCAGTAATCAAAGCATCGCTTGCACCTGGTAAAGCTTGAAGCATAAAGCCACCAGCTTCACCAATAGAATTATTGGGATTAACGAAAACAGATAAACCAACAGCTGATGGAATTTGTTCTGACTTAGTTAAGTAGTATGCAAAATCTTCTGCAATTTCGCCAGAGACAATTGGCACTTGACCAGTATAAGGCTCTTTCAAACCTAAGTCCTTGGTAACTTCGAGCATCCCTTGACCAACGGCCTTTTTCACATCAATATGGCCATTCTTCTTTGGTGACAAAGCAATATGCGGATTCTTTACATATCCCTTAACCTTCAAATCTGACATTGCAGTTACAATGGTTGGTCCAACGGGGCCATTGCCTAACAATCTAACTGTTAATTCTTCTTTATCTGTTAATTCTGCTCCTGCTAAAAGCAATGAGCCAACCAGTGTACGACCAAGTACAGCAGCAGAAGCAGACCATAAATCATGACGCTTTTGTGCTTCTCCAACAACATCTTTAGCAGTAATTGTTAGCAAACGTAAATTTTTAGTTTTATCAATTGATTTTACTAAATAATCACTCATTTTTAATCCTTCTCTCTAAAAAAATAGAGCCCATTACAGGCCCCATTTTCATTTAGTTATCTTTGTGTTCTTCATCCGCCGAATGATCTTCAGTTGATTTATCTGAACTTCCCGTTTTTTCTGGATTTTCAGGATTTTCTTCTTCAACTTCGTGATTCTTTTCTGATAGAGTTTCCAAAGCAGATTTTTCTTGTTCAGCCAATGCTTGATCTGAATCTTTCTTTTCTGCCTTTTCAACTTCACGTTTTTCTGCGGCAGCCTTAGCTTCTTCATAAGTTGAAGCCTTAGATTCACTTGGATATTCATTTTCGTATTTTTCAGGCATCTTGCCAGTCTTATACAAAGACATGATTTGCTTTTCGTCTAAAGTTTCATACTTGAGCAAGGCTTCTGCAATAATTCTATGCTTTTCCTTATTTTCCTTAACAATCTCAAGAGCTTTAGCGTGAGCTTCATCCAAGATTTTCTTAACAGCTTCATCAATTTTAGCTGAGGTAGCTTCACTGTATGGCTTAAAGCCGTATGGATTGGTTTCGCCTTCTTTTTCAAGTTCAACCATTCCTAATGATTCGGTCATACCGTAATTTACTACCATACTGTGAGCAATAGCAGTAGCTTGTTCAAAGTCGTTAGAAGCACCAGTTGACTTATCGCCAATAGTTGCCTCTTCACCAGCACGACCACCCATTAAACCAACAATTTGTTCAAATAATTGTTTCTTAGTCAAAATGAATTGGTCATCTTTAGGTAACATAATGTTGTAACCACCGGCACGGCCACGTGGCACAATAGTTACCTTACGAACTGTTCTAGAATCACTTAAAACCAAACCACAGATTGAGTGCCCTGCTTCGTGAAAAGCAACACGACGTCTTTCTGGTTCAGCAATTAAACGATCCTTCTTAGCTGGTCCCGCGATGACACGGTCTTCAGCCTCATCAATATCTGAAGCAGTAATTTCAGTGCCATTTCTACGAGCAGCGACCAAAGCAGCTTCATTCAAGACATTAGCTAAATCTGCACCAACGAATCCAGGAGTTTGACGAGCAACTTCCTTCAAGTCTACATCTGGAGCAAGTGGCTTGTTTTTAGCGTGAACCTTCAAGATGGCTTCACGACCACGAACGTCTGGACGACCAACTAAAACCTTACGGTCAAAACGACCTGGACGAAGCAAAGCTGGGTCCAAAACGTCAGAACGGTTAGTAGCAGCAATGACGATAACACCTTCATCGCCTTCAAAACCATCCATTTCAACCAGCAATTGATTCAAAGTCTGTTCACGTTCATCGTTGCCACCGCCTGTGCCATTGCCACGACGACGACCGATGGCATCAATTTCATCGATAAAGATGATACTTGGTGCATTCTTCTTGGCATTGTTAAACAAATCACGTACACGACTTGCACCAACACCAACAAACATTTCAACAAAGTCAGAACCTGAAATTGAATAAAATGGCACGTTAGCTTCACCAGCTACAGCACGAGCAAGTAAAGTTTTACCAGTACCAGGAGGACCCTCAAGTAAAACACCAGATGGAATTCTGGCACCTAACTTAGTATATTTTGATGGATCCTTTAAAAATTCAACAACTTCTACTAATTCTTGTTTTTCTTCTTCTTCACCGGCTACGTCAGAGAAACGAACCTTATTCTTAGAAGGATCCTCTGGCTTGACGTGTGAACGACCAAAATTCATAATTCCGCCGCTGCCACCACGACCAGCGCCACCCTGATTCATCATCATCCAAAGCATGACAATAAACAAAACGGTTGGCACAAGCATGACAATGGTTGAAATCCAATTGCCAGACTGTGATTCTCCTTGAGTCGTCATCCGAGCGTTACTCTTTTGTGCCAAGTTTTGCACGTTAGAAACGGTAGAATCATTCTGTAACATAGTGGTAGAGAAGCGTGATACTTTTCTACTTGAGTTATTACTAAAGAAATCAAAACTATTATTTGATTGATTCTTTGTTGTTTGTGCAGTCTTGTAACTACCTGAAATGGTATATACACCATTTGCAGGTTGAACACTAAAGTTTTTAACTTTGCCTTGACGCAAATCTTTAACAAATTGTGAATAGCTGATATTTTCAGAGCTACCACCACTGTTAGAGCCGCCGAGTGCCCAGTTGATTCCCCATAGGAGCAAAAGGAACACAACTATATAGAATAGGCCGTTCGATAACAGCCGATTCCGGTTATTCTTCATAAAAAACCTCCGCAAAGTCTCTAAGTTGTACGTTTAAAATTTTATCACAAAATAAGATGCTACCACTAATATTTTCAACTATTTTGAAGACTTTTTAAGAATTATATAGAAAATAATGTTTGCCATTTTTAGTCCAATTTTGATTTTGATAAATTTTCTCTACAAAAACTGGCTCATTTTCCGCATAAATGGCTAAACAAAATGGTCGCAAAGCCAAGGGAATCGCATTTTCTGCAAACTTCTTTTTCGCTTTAACATGATGACCATTTTGAAGCAGAAGCTTACTGCCAGGAACTAACTCTCCCATGCTAAATTCAGTATCCGGCTTAAACCAAAAATCACCAATTAGCTTTAAATCTGTCTTCCTTTCAGTACTTAACACCATTTTTCTATTTCTGAACACAAATGGTTGATTTAGATTAATTTCCTGTTTTCTTACTTCCAGGATATTTTGCTTTTTATACAAATAAAAGTAATTCTGATATTCCATTACTACAAAATTACCTAAATTTTCATTAACGCGTCGATGATATTTTTGCCAAATCGTTCTTTGCCAGAAAAAAATTCTTTCTTTCTCTGTCAGTTGACTCAAAGCCTCACTCTTAATGCGATAGGCCACATTCAAAAAGGATTCTAGTTGCCCCATTGCACTATTTTTTTCATCAACATAATCAATCAACTCATCCATTTTTTGGCTAAAAAAGAGCGCATTCCTGATTAAGGCAGGATTTTCTTTTTTGAGTAATGGCACCACATGATGACGCAAGCGATTACGCATGGTTTCATCAGCCTGATTGGTTGAATCAATTACAAAATCAATTTGATATTCTTGATTATATTGCAATAACTCAGCTTTGCTGTAGCCTAATAACGGCCGCAGGAGCTTTATGCCATGCATTTTGCCTATCATTTGCAAACTGTTCATTTCTTCGGGATTGCCTGAACGAATGAATTTCAACAAAATATTTTCCAGCAAATCATCCCCATGATGAGCAGTTAACAAATAATCAGCATTATTCTCTTTAGCCATTTGCGTCAAAAATGCATATCGCGCATGTCTAGCAGCAGCTTCAATTCCCACTTTAGGTTGATCTTCCTTGGGCCATTTAGCAATAAACAATGGCACATGATTTTCGCTGCAGTACTTTTTAAGAAGTTTACTTTCTTCTTCACTATCTGCTCTTAATTGATGGTTAAAATGAGCTGCCATCAATTTAAAATGTGCATTATCCTGTAGGTTTTTAAGCATATCAAGTAGAGCCATTGAATCAGGACCACTACTTGCAGCTACTAGTAATTTTTTATCGGTTACATTTATATTATTTTCTCTAAAGAAATCTGCTATTTTCATAAATATCCCTAACGAAAAAATGACCCACCACGGGTCATTTTTAATTCTTATTTAAAACCTTTTTCAATTCATTAATTTCTTTTTTGGCATCTCTACTTACCTTGTTTAAAACCTGATCAAATTCTGCAGGTTTAGTATCAGAGAATTGATTGTCATGATCAACCAAGTCAGGATCATTTACACGCGCAATTGACAGATTAAATCTACCTTTGTAAATATGCACAACAACTACGCGAACTTCTTGACCTACCTGATATTGTCGCCTTTCTCGCGCCCAATTATTGCCAAAATCGCTATGATGAACTAATCCTGAATGTCTATTAGGCAATGTAACAAAAATACCAGAATCGGTAATATTATTAATCACCCCGGTTACCCGGTTACCGGCTTGATACTTTTTCATCAGTCATTATCATTTCTTTCATGCACGTTATAAACATTTTCATTTGATTTAGAATAATAAAATTTATAACGAATAAATTTGGCAACATAATTTGGATCATTAAGATTTTGTCTTTTGGTTTTCAAATTATTGGCCGTTTTCTTCACCTTAGTCAAGTTTTCTTTTTCAGCTTTTACTTGATTATTAATGCGTGCTGTTTGAGAAACCCTAATTGCAATCTGAACACCTAAAACAACAAAAATTATGGCAAAAATAGCAACAATTCTATTTAACCGAATGCGATGCGTTTTCTTCTCTATTTTTGCTTGTTTACGTCGCAATTGTTCTCTTTGGGCTTCAGGACTTAACGAATTGTAAATATGTGGACCATAATTCATTTTTTATCCTCTGTTATAACAAATATCGTTTACGTTAAGTATAACAACGATTCATGGGAAAGTCATCAATCAACTAACTCGTAAAGTTCACTTGCTTCAGCTTTTTTAGTAGTTTCGCGAATGTTTAAAACTTTAGCTTTAATTACTCGAGCACCGTAACCAAGTTCAATAATATCATCGATTTTTACATCGTAACTTGACTTAACTACTCGGCCATTGACCTTAATTCGACCTTGGTCTGCCATTTCTTTAGCAACAGTTCTTCTTTTAACTAATCTTGAAACCTTTAAAAATTTATCAATTCTCATAATTTATACCTCTATCTTTGTACTATTTCACTAGCAGCTTGCAAGAATGTAGTTAATTCATTAAATAAAACTCGATTCTTCATTTTATCAGGCAGCTGCAATAAAATAACCATTCTTTTTTCTTGATTCATACTAATACGTGCTTTAAGACTCACATGCTCTAAGGCTCTAAAAATATTGGGGCCTTCTAGTTCATGTGATGCAGCATTATTAAATTCAACCTTAATAGTATTATTGTCTTTCTTCAGTACATTTAAGACTTGAGCCAAATCTGCATCTACTTTTAATCCAGCTACAGCGAGCAAGTTCTCAACGGCTGCAGGATAATCTCCAAAACGATCAATTAGTTCATCTTCAATTTTATCTAATTCTTCCTGATTATTGACCGCTTTAATCTTTTTGTAAAATTCAATCTTTTCTTCTTGGTCGCCAATATATGAATCTGGAATATAAGCTTCAAGCTTTAAATCAATTTCGGCATTTGATTTCTTAACTGTCTTCTTGCCCTTACGTTCTTTAATTGCATCACTCAGCATTTGTGAATACAAATCATAACCAACACTATCAATAAAGCCATGCTGTTGGGCTCCGAGCATATTGCCGGCTCCTCTAATCGATAAATCACGCATAGCAATCTTAAAACCTGAGCCTAATTCAGTAAAATCACGGATTGCATCTAGCCGCTTTTCACCAACTTCAGTTAACACCTTGTTAGGTTGATACAAAAAATATGCGTAAGCTAGTCTGGCACTACGGCCAATTCTGCCTCGAAGCTGATAAAGCTGACTCAAACCGTAATGATCAGCATCTTCGATAATCATCGTATTGACATTTGGTATATCAATTCCCGTTTCAATAATCGTGGTGGTAACCAAGATATCAAATTCTCGATTCAAAAAGCGATATAAAATATCCTCTAATTGATTTTGACTCATTCTCCCATGAGCACTAGCAATACGCGCATTAGGAATCAGTTGTTGCAATTTTTCCACCGTTTCATCAATATCGCTAATTCGGTTATGTAAATAAAAGACCTGTCCATCACGCTGCATTTCGCGTAAACATGCATCCCTTACTACACTTGGAATTTGTTCCATCACATAAGTTTGGATTGGGTATCTGTTTTGAGGTGGCGTTTCCATCACAGATAAATCGCGCACACCAACCATTGACATATGCAAGGTTCTAGGAATTGGCGTAGCAGTGAGTGTTAAGACATCGATATTAGCCTTTAACTGCTTTAATCGTTCTTTGTGTTTAACGCCAAAGCGCTGCTCCTCATCAACGATTAATAATCCCAGATCTTTAAACTCAACGTCTTTGGACAAAAGTCTATGAGTACCTACAACTAAATCGATCTTGCCCTCTTTAAGACCTTCAATGATCTCTTTGGATTCAGCGGGAGTTTGGAAACGAGAAAGCATGGCAGTGTTAACTGGGAAGTCTTTGAAACGATCTTGAATAGTTTCATAGTGCTGCTGAGCCAAAATGGTTGTTGGTGCTAAAAAAGCAACTTGTTTATTATCTTGGATTGCTTTGAAAGCCGCTCTTAAGGCAACTTCCGTTTTACCAAAGCCAACATCCCCTACAACAAGACGATCCATTGGCTTCGGTTTTTCCATATCTTCTTTGATTTCTTTAATTGAGCGCAATTGATCCGGAGTTTCCGCATACGGAAAGGCGTCTTCAAATTGTTTTTGCAGATCATCATCTGGTGAAAAGGCAAAGCCCTTTTCCGACTCGCGCTTAGCATAAAGTTCAATCAAATCATCAGCAATATCTTCAACCTTAGATTGAACCTTGCGCTTAATCTTAGCCCATTCACTGCCGCCAAGCTTATTAATATGTGGCGTCTTTCCTTCAGAAGCCACATACTTCTGCACCAAACTCAGCTGATCTGCTGGCACAAATAATTGATCGCCATGTTGATAAGTAATGGTAATATAGTCTCGTTTTACGCCATTATTCTCTAGCGTTTTAATTCCTTCAAAGCGACCAATACCATGATTAACATGAACAACATAATCTCCAGGTTTTAGCTCAGTATAATTACGTAACCTTTGCGCATTTTCTAAAGTTTTGATTCTCTTTTTACGTTGTGGGCGCTTGTTAAATAATTCACGCTCAGTCAAATAAACTAATTTTACTGAAGGTAAGCTAAAGCCACTAGTATAACCAGCTACTACAATTTGTGATTTGCCTTCTGTAATTTCATCCTCGCCTACAATTGGCAAATTTAAGCCAAAATCAACCATTGTCTGGTCAATTTGCTTTGCTCTTTTTGCATTATCAGCTTGCAATACAACCGTTTGACCAGATTTTTGATATGATTCAAGTTCGGATTTAATTAGGGGCATCTGGCTGAAGAACTGCGCTGGTTCACGCGTTTGCCAATTGAACATTTGACCTAAACGAATTCGGCCCATACTGCGCTGGAAAAGAGAGAAATATATTCTATAGTGTTTGTCTTTAGTTAATACTTGATCAAAATCATTGCGCAATGTTTGCTTAGGCAACATCGCACCAGTTTTTAGTTCATCGCTAATAAACGCAGTATTTTGCTTATCTACAGTCTCTACTGCTTGTTTAACCAAGGGCAAATCATCAATTAAGATTTGACCATTTTTATCTAAATATTCTAATAAGCTGCTTGGCTTTTTAATTAAATAATCTACCAAAAAGGCATAATTATCAGGCAGTACCCCTGCATTCAATGCATCAAGTGCAATCGTAAAATGGTCTTTGACTGCCTTGTCTGGTGCAGGTGCATCCCCCATATCTTGTTCTATCGCTTCTGCCGCAGTTTTAATAGCTTCAACGGAAAATACCCGATCTTGAGCTGCAGAAATTTCAACATGATCAATTTCTTTTTGACTGCGCTGAGTTGCTAAATCAAATTCCTTAATCGTATCAATTTCATCGCCAAAGAATTCAATTCTTACAGGATTTTCTCTATCTAAAGGATATACATCCAAAATATCGCCACGAATAGCGAATTCTCCAGGACGCGCTACTAAAGCTTCTTTTTTATAGCCTAAACTGACAAGCCATTTATTCAGATCAGTTAATTCATATTCCTTACCAGGTTCAAAGTCTTTTTTTGCCTGAGCAAACTCTTGCGGATCTGATAGCTTATACTGCAAACCTTGCGGAGTCGTAACTACGATCCCAGATTTTTTGCTTAATAAAAAATTGAGGGCTTCAATTCGATTGCTTAACTCATCTGGTGAACTAACTGCAGTTTGCGTAGCGATAGTGGCATCGACAGGAAAGATTTGGACACTGCCATCAGGCAAAATTGCACTTAACTCTCCATATAAATTTTGTGCTTTATTTTCATTTTCCTCTACTAAAATAAGTGTAGTTTTTAACTCAGTTACGATTTGTTTTAAAAGCAGACTAAAAGCACCGGCATTAGCGCCAGTGATTAGTGAATTCTTTACTTGTTTAGTTTTTGCAATAAAATTATTTAAGTCTTGATCTTCTTTTAATATTTCTGTTAAACGCATTTTAATTATACTTATTCATCAAATATTGACTATCGCGGCCTGTAATAAAGTCATCGATAATCTTTACACTTGTATCAAATGCATCATCCATTAATTTTTGTTGTTCATCGTTAAATGGCGTAAGCACCCATGAAACAACTGTTGTGTTCTTAGGGTGACGAATGCCAATTTTTAAGCGATTAAACTTTTCTGTTCCCAAGTCTCGGATAATGCTTTTAATTCCATTATGGCCGCCGCTTTTACCATTAGCTCTAATTCTAATTTTTCCAATTGGCATATCCATATCATCTTGAATAATCAAAACGTCTTCTGGGGCTACTTTAAAGAAATTGGCAATTTGACTAACTGAACGACCTGATTCATTCATATAAGTTTGAGGTTCAAGCAAAATTACATCTTCACCATTAATTTTTTGCTTAGTCCAATGTCCTTCAAACTTGTCTTTATCTAATGACAAACCTTTTTCATTAAGATAATGGTCCATCGTCATAAAACCAGTGTTGTGCTTGGTTTTATCATACTTTTGACCTGGATTACCTAAACCTGCAATTATTTTCATTTATATATACCCCTCATTACATCATAATCTTTCATATAATAGCACAATCAGCAAATAATAATTTTATTAATGCCTACTATCATGGTATAATTTTTTTGTTAGAATTATCACTAATAAAAAGGAGATTTATTGTTATGGCAAGAGAGGAAAAACCTCGTAAAGTTATTTTAGTCGGTGATGGTGCTGTAGGTTCTACCTTTGCATTTTCAATGGTACAACAAGGTATCGCTGAAGAATTAGGTATTATCGATATCGCTAAGGAACGCGTTGAAGGTGACGCAATCGATTTAGCTGACGCAACTCCTTGGACTTCTCCAAAGAACATTTACGCAGCTGACTACCCAGATTGTAAGGATGCTGACTTAGTTGTTATTACTGCTGGTGCTCCACAAAAGCCAGGCGAAACTCGTCTTGATCTTGTTAACAAGAACTTGAAGATTTTATCATCAATCGTTGAACCAGTTGTTGAATCAGGTTTTGAAGGTATTTTCTTAGTAGTTGCTAACCCAGTTGATATCTTAACTCACGCAACTTGGAGAATGTCAGGCTTCCCTAAGGATCGTGTTATCGGTTCAGGTACTTCACTTGATACTGGTCGTCTTCAAAAAGTTATTGGTAAAATGGAAAACGTTGACCCAAGTTCAGTTAATGCATACATGCTTGGTGAACACGGTGATACTGAATTCCCAGCATGGAGCTACAACAATGTTGGTGGCGTAAAGGTTGCTGACTGGGTTAAGGCTCACAACATGCCTGAATCTAAGCTTGAAGACATCCACCAAGAAGTTAAGGACATGGCTTACGACATTATTAACAAGAAAGGTGCTACCTTCTACGGTATCGGTACTGCTTCAGCAATGATCGCTAAGGCTATCTTGAACGATGAACACCGTGTACTTCCACTTTCAGTACCAATGGATGGTGAATATGGTTTACACGATCTTCACATCGGTACTCCTGCAGTTGTTGGCCGCAAGGGTCTTGAACAAGTTATCGAAATGCCATTAAGCGATAAGGAACAAGAATTAATGACTGCTTCAGCAGATCAATTAAAGAAGGTTATGGACAAGGCCTTCAAAGAAACTGGCGTTAAGGTTCGTCAATAATCTTTAATTTTGTTCATTAATAAAGAGCAT
>NZ_GG700752.1:520228-527814 GCF_000160855.1 Lactobacillus helveticus DSM 20075 = CGMCC 1.1877 | reverse complement strand
GAGCATCTCTTTTCTTAGGAAGAGATGCTTTTTTATTTCACTAACTATTGTTAAAATATATATAATTACTTTAGCTAGTCTTTAATTAACATTTAATTAATATGCTGATTATGCTATACTTAGTTAAAACATTTTCACTTTGGAGGCGAACTCATGCTTATTAAATCTTTAGTCATTAAGAAAGATTACTTAACAACAGTTAATGAAAAAGCCACATTAGCAGAAGCATTGGACATTCTAGAAGAATCTGGATATAGATGTGTGCCTATTGTAGATGACACTGGCACTATTTTCCGCGGTAACATTTATAAGATGCACATTTACCGTCACAAATCTCAAGGCGAAGATATGAACTTGCCTGTAACTTACTTGCTTAAAAACGCTACTAAGACAATTAAGGTAAATTCTCCATTCTTTAGAGTATTCTTCAACATCAAAGACTTGCCATATATTGCTGTTCTTGATGAAGACAACCATTTCTACGGTATCCTTACCCACTCAAGATTGTTAGACATGTTATCAGATGCGTGGTATGTAAAGAATGGTTCATACGTCTTAACAGTTTTATCTGATAATGCACGTGGTAATTTAATTAAGATGTCAAAAATCGTGTCAAAGCACACTAACATGTCTAGTGTAATGACACTTGACGCTGCAGCAGGAGAACTTGAAGGAGACTTCGTAAGAAGAACCCTATTCACCTTGCCTGCCGGTGTTTCTGAAATCACAATGAAAACTATTGTAGGCAAATTGCAAAAGAAAGGTTTCGTTGTTTCTGAGATTGAAGATTTGCAAGCTAGCATGACTATTATGAGCGATGAAAATCCTGGTGTATTCATCGAACATCCACACAAAGATTAAAAAATTGCATAGAAAAAGCTTCTAACTATATTAAAAGTTAGAAGCTTTTTTCTATTGCATTAATCCTAAGAATTGTAGTGGTGTTCGAGTTAAATACCCTGCAATATAACGACGCATATCAGCTGGTGATAATTCATCATTATATTTAATTAATTGCAACACGACATTAATAATATTAATATCAAAAATTCCTAAAACCATTTCAGGCGGAAGCGACTGCTCTTGTGCCAAAATAGCTTTATAGTTTGGATTCATCTTCTCCATCCGCACAGCAAATTCCTTGTTGGCATATTCAACCATTTTATTAAAAAAGCGGATGTCACCATTATCAGAAGTTAAAATTTCAAGTTTAGTTTTGTTTTTCAAAAAGAAAGAAATGGAATTTCTAGAAATATTTTCCGCTACTGTTATTAATTCATCTTGAGATAAAACGTGATCAATTCCGTTAACAGCGCTACGATCAGCAAGTAATGCTTTATTGAATTCAGCTAAAATAATATCTTTAACTTTAATTTCACTAAATGCTTGCTTTTTCATACATTGAAGCAAAGCTTTTTTTAAATTACTTTTTGTTGTTTGGGTTCTAATATCCAATATGTTCCACCTTGTTATTACTAGATAAAAAACATTTTACTATTTATATATAGTTTTTAAATTCTCAACACAACATGCAAATTTATCTTATTTTAACATGATCATATCACAATTAATACCCTATGTTATTTTTAATTAAAAAAGGCCAGAATCACGAAAAACGATCGTGATTTCGGCCTTTTTACCTATTATTTTTCATAATAAACTCGTGGTAACCGATCATTCAATAAGCATGCAACTTCATAGTGAATTGTATCAACATAATCTGCAGCAGCCTTAATATTGTTAGGATCAGATGGATTATTTGAAATAATTACTACCTTAGTGCCGACTAGCATTTTCTTAGGCATTTTAACCATAAATTGATCCATACAAATACGTCCTACGATTGGACAATACTCATCTCCAACTTTTACTTTAAAGCCTTGATACTTTCTAATCCAGCCATCAGCATATCCAACTGGTACCGTACCAATAATTGTATCTTCTTCAGCCATGAAAGTAGAGCCGTAGCCTACACCATCGCCTTTATGAATGGTCTTAACATGAGTTAATTCACTTTCAAATAATAAAGCAGGTTCAAGTTCAATCGCTGAAGTTAAATCAGGAGAAGAAGGATTAGAAGATGGATTTAAGCCATAAATTCCAATTCCAAAACGAACTAAATCGCTTTTTATGCCTGAATGAAAAATACTTGCGGCAGTATTATCAACATGAATCCACTTAGGCTTAACAGTTAATAAGCTCTTCATATGCTTAAATTTTTCACATTGATGCTTGAAGTAAGTTTCATCATCACTATCTGCAGAAGCAAAATGGGCAAACATACCTTCAATAAAGAAATTATCATTATTTTCCAAGAACTTATTAGCTGCAACAAATTCATCATCTTCATTAAAACCAATTCTGCCCATACCAGAATCAATTCCTAAATGAATCTTTAATTGCAGATTCTCTTTAGCTAAGTATTTTTCGGCATCTTTAAGCCACTCTAAGTTAGGTACTGTTAATGAAACATTATTTACAGCAGCAATTGGTGCATATTCAGGAGAAACAACTCCCAAAACCAAAATAGGCTTAACGATATCAGCACGACGCAATTCAAGTGCTTCATCTAAAATAGCAACACAAAAGCCTGCTGCTCCCTCTTCTTCAGCCACCTTGGCTACTTCTACTGCACCATGACCGTAACCATTAGCCTTAACTACAGCTAGCATCTTTTGATTTGGTTCAAGATGTTGCATCTCATTTTTAATATTTCTTCTAATTGCACCTAAATTTACCTTTACTACGGCTGGACGATAATAGCCTGGAACCATTTTTATTTCTCCTCTAATACAACAAAAGTAATAATTTCATGATTATCATGTGTGATACTTGGAAAAATATTTCCATCAAACTTAGTTGAAGTCATCACCGGATGGCCCAAATCATCCCATAAAGTTTCCACATCTTGAAAACCTACGTATTTACCTAAGCCTGTTCCCATAGCTTTAGAAAAAGATTCTTTTAATGAAAAACGACCTCCGAGATATTCAACTTTTCTTTTGCCTTTCATCTTTTGATATTGGGCAAATTCTTTTGGAGTCAAAACCTTCTCAGCGAAAGAGTCTCCTTTTGCCACGATCTTTTTAACACGTTCAACTTCAATTGAGTCAATCCCTACACCTTTAATCATCGTTTCTCACCTCACACAATAACATAATTATAATACAAAAAAGAAGTTGCAAAAATTACAACTCCCTTTTTAATCTAAAAAATTAATCTTTTTTATTCTTGATTGCGAATTCATGTCCGTTGCCACGTCCACGACGCCCACGATTACCATTATGACGGTAATCGTTATTACTATTGCGGCGACGATGATAATTTCCATGTCCGCTACCACGACCATGATTATTATGTCCACGGCGTCCACGTCCATGACGACCATCACCCTTATATGACAAAGGCTTTTCTGGCGTAATTTTAACCTTGATATCCGTTGAATCCTTAGCCAAATTCTTAAGGAAGGCAGCTACCAAATCAAGAGCTGAGTAATTATCAAGAAGCTCACTAGCATCTTGAGTATACTTACCCAAGTCGCCTTTCATTAAGTCTTCGATTTCAGCCTTAGCTTGCTTTAATTGACCACGAAGAGCTTGATCATCTGTTGGTAGACTAATTGGTGACATCTTTTTCTTAGTAAGTTGTTCAATAGTTCTCATGTAGCCAATTTCGTTTGGAGTTACGAAGGTTACTGAAACACCATTTTGTCCCGCACGACCAGTTCTACCAATACGGTGAACATAAGAATCTGGATCTTGAGGAATATCATAATTATATACGTGAGTCACTCCTGAAATATCCAAACCACGTGCTGCCACATCAGTAGCAACTAAAATATCCAACTTACCTTCACGGAATCGCTTCAAGACTGCCATACGCCGTGCTTGAGACAAGTCTCCGTGAATACCTGCAGCATTATAGCCACGTGCCTGCAATCCGCGTGTAAGCTCATCTACGCGGCGTTTAGTCCGCCCGAATACAAGTGCCAAGTCTGGGCCTTGAACATCAATCAAACGACACATAATGTCAAATTTTTCGGATTCTTTGGCACGAACAAAATATTGATCAATTAAGTCAGCTGTTAATTCCTTAGCCTTAATTTGAACAATAGCAGGATCCTTCATGAACTTTTCACCAATTCGTAAAATTGGCTTAGGCATAGTAGCACTGAAAAGCAAAGTTTGCTTACAGTTTTTAGCATACTTCAAAATGCTTTCGATATCTTTGATAAAGCCCATGTCGAGCATTTCATCTGCTTCGTCCAAAACTACTGTATTAACTTTATCTAAATCAATTGTGCCACGCTTTAAGTGATCTAATAATCGACCTGGCGTACCAACTAAAATTGATGGTGCATGCTGCTTTAATGAACGAATCTGGCGGCCAATATCTGCTCCACCGTAAACCACTTGTACATGGGCATGTTCATCACGACCCAAGCGGAATAATTCTTCCTGTGTTTGAATAGCAAGCTCACGCGTTGGTTCGATAATAATTGCTTGAATAATTGCTTGGATTGCCTTTTCTTTTTTATCAATAGATTGCAAAATTGGCAAACCAAATGCTGCTGTCTTACCAGTACCAGTTTGTGCTTGTCCAATTACATCTTTTCCTTGCAAAGCAAGTGGAATAGTTTGCTCTTGGATTGGGGTTGCCTCTTCAAAACCTGAGCGTTTAATCGCTTTAAGAAGCGCATCGTTTAATCCTAATTCTGAAAACTTCAAAAAAATTGTTCTCCTATCTTAGTCGGGCTAAGACATTTTCAAGGTGCATCCCGTGTGAACCCTTCAATACGATAATGTCGTCCGGCTTAATGTCATTTTTAAGATCATTAATCATATGATCCATTTGATCTTGAGTATAATAATGTAAATTCTCTGGCTCGTATTTATCCTGCAAAGCATCATACAAATTCTTCATTTCAGAGCCGTACAAGTACACTTCATTGATGATTTGTGGATCCAAAGTATCACTTAATCCGGCATGAAGTTCAGGTGATTTTTTACCTAATTCCAACATGTCGCCAAGTACAGCGATTCTGCGACCACCATCTTTAACTTCAACTTGACCAAAACTAGTAACAACCGCTCTAACAGCAGTTGGATTTGAGTTGTAAACATCACTCATAATAGCTTCGCCAGCGTCGCCTTTTTCCCATTCCATTCGGTTAGCAGTTGGCTTAAAGTTAGACAATGATGAAGCAATTTCCTCATCACTTTCACCAAAGTGATGTCCTACACTAATTGCTGCCATTGCATTAGAAACATTATGCTTACCAATCATTGGAATTGAGAACTTTTGCTCTGAATCATTAATTGTAAAAGTAGCATGATGCATGTAGCTCTTGAATCCAGTTGCATGAACTGTATCTTCATCTCTGAAGCCAAATGTAGCTTTAGCTTGATCAAGCTTCTTAGCACGTTCTTGCAACAATGGTTCATCACCGTTATAAATGAATTCACCATCTTCACGCAAAAAGTCCGTGATTTCCATCTTAGCATCAGCAATCTTGTCACGGCTACCAAAGAACTCAATATGAGCTTCACCAATCATAGTAATGACAGCTACATCTGGATGAGTCAATTCACTCAAATGATGTAATTGACCTGGTCTATCCATACCCATTTCAAGTACCAAAATTTCAGTATTTGGTTTCATTTCGAGAATGGTCATTGGTACACCAATTTCATTATTAAAGTTAGCTTGTGTCTTATGTACGTTAAAACGCTTAGATAAAACTGCAGCAATCATATCCTTAGTAGTAGTCTTACCATTAGAACCGGTAATGCCTACTACAGTTGGATTAACCTTGCGCAAATAATAACGCGCCAAATCTTGCATAGCAGTAAGAGGATTATCTACTTCAATTACTGTGATATTTTCAGGCTTATTTGGATGGCCTTTTTTCCACAAAGTAGCAGAAGCACCATTACTAATAGCACCCGCTACGAAATCATGTCCATCACGTTCACCTTCAAGCGGTACAAACAAACCACCAGTTGTTATCTTTCTGGAGTCAAAGGCAACAGAAGTAATAACAGTTTTGTCGTCGCCTTCACAAGTAGTATTTAAATCCTTGGCAATTTCAGCCATTTGCATTTTCATTGAATCTTTACTCCCATAAAAACATTTTTATACAGAAAACATTATACTGTCTTTCAAGCATTCTGCCAAATGATCTAATAGAGAAAAAAAGCAGTCCCAATGGGACTGCTTCCACCAGACAAAGTTTTACTTCTTCAAGCCGTACTTCTTGTTGAACTTTTCGATTCTACCATCTGCTTGAGCAAACTTTTGCTTGCCAGTGTAGAATGGGTGTGAATCTGATGAAACTTCAACACGTACTAATGGGTAAGTTTCGCCTTCGTAGTCAACAGTTTCTTCTGGCTTCAAAGTTGAACCAGCTAAGAACTTAGCACCAGTTGCTGAGTCCATGAAAACTACTTTTTGAAAATCTGGATGAATACCTTGTTTCATAATTTATTACTCCTTTGCCATGACCATATTACAGATCATAGATTAATCGATTAACATGGACTAGAATAACATCTTCAAGTAATTAATTCAAGACATTTTTCACAAATTGGAACTAATATAGCATGTAACCTCTTACAAGGAATGCTAAACTAATAGCAGAATTTATTTTGAGTGAGGTAATTAGATGAAAGATCTTCCTTTTAAAGCTGTTGCAATAGATGTCGATGGTACATTCGTAAACGATGAAAAGAAGTATGATCATGAGATGTTCGGCGAAATTTTATATCGTTTGCACAAACATGGAGCTCACTTCATCATTGCCAGTGGCAGACCTGCTGGACGATTAGAAGCAGACTTTGGTGATTTTATTGATTCAGTTGATTTCGTTGCTGATAATGGTGCAGTTTTGGTTCGTGATGGCAAAATTATTCATACAACAACTTTTTCTAAAAAATGTATTTTAAATTTAGTTGATTATTTGCAGCTGCGTTATCCCGGAGCAGTACAAAGCACATTAATCAGCGGCGTCAAACATTCATACTTCTTAAAAAGTACGCCGGCTCAATTTAAACGATCACATCATTATTTTTATCCTAATAGCATTGAAGTTGATAATTTTGATCAAATTCCTGAAGATGATCAATATACTAAAGTTACAGTCGATTATCCTAGCAAGGTTCGGCGAGAATTAGAGTATGGCTTCAATAGTCGAAGTGTAGAAAAAATTCATGTTACCACTAGTGGCTGGAACTATATGGATATTATTCCTCAAAATGTAAATAAAGCTAATGGTCTTAAAGAATTCTTAGCCTACCTAGACGTCCCTCGAACTCAATTAATTGCATTTGGCGATGGCAAAAATGATATTGAAATGCTTAAATTAGCTGGACTAAGTTATGCCATGGAAAATGGTCAAGACAGCGTTAAAAAGATTGCTAAATTTATTGCACCAAGTAATAACGATAACGGAGTTTTCAAAGTGTTAAATAAATATCTAAACGAAACACGAAAGTAAAAAATAAAGTTGCCGGCGGCAACTTTATTTTTTATCATCTTTTTCAATGTAAAGATCGATCTTGCGTAATCCTGTTTTAATGCCCCAGTAA
>NZ_GG700752.1:515504-519187 GCF_000160855.1 Lactobacillus helveticus DSM 20075 = CGMCC 1.1877 | reverse complement strand
CGCCAAAGCCAAGCCGCGGCATTTTTACGCCATTGTTTAAAATTACATATTTTTCCATAATGTTATTCCTTTAGTTAAAAACTATTTTGTAATCATTCTAACATGGGTAATTAATATCATTGATGAAATAGTACTTTACAGATCAGAAAAAAAGACGATCATTTCGATCGTCTTCTTTTCTATTCAATTTTGCGTGAGCCTATTTAAAGTTCACTACTTTGACGTAGCGTTTGTTGGTTGACGTTGCGCCTTCAATCCGGTAGTAGCGCTTGCCGTTTTTGAACTTGTAAGAGCCACCATATGTGGTAATGGTATCGCCCTTTCTCAGCAAAGTTCTATCTGCACGACGTTTACTGGTTGCATAAATATAAGCGTTACGAGTTAAAGTTCTCTTAGTGCCGTCAATATTACCGACTTTAATGTAATCGCCCGTACCTTGAACGTTGTAGTACATTGAACCCTTAATATTCTTCTTAACAGCACTCAAAGTCAATTGACGGTATGCATAATACTTCTTGCCTGTCGAATGACCATCTGAATTATATGCAATAGCTGTATGCATTAAAGTCTTGGTCACTGTCTTGGCTTGACCATCCTCATTTGTTGCAGATTCTGGGTAAGTTCCATCAACAGACTTAGTTTCAATAAACAAATCTGAATCTGGGCCATTCAATCTAGTATATGAAATACCATTAATTTCTACAGTGCCAAAAGTTGCAACGGTTGTACCACCATCTAAAACATATGAACCATATGAATTATGAATCACCTTACCATCACGAATAGTATAAAGGGTTACATTGCCTCTCACTTGTGGTTGAGCTACTGCATAAGTTGCATTAGCCCCTTGATTACCTACGATAACTTGAAAAGTTAAAGCAGTAGATTTTCCCGCTTTATTTGTAGCTAAAACTCTAACAGGATATTTTCCAGCAATATTAGTATACAAATCACCCGTGTAAACTACGATATTTACTTTTGAATTATCTGTACTTGATTCGGTAGCAGAAAATGCATTTTTAACATCTTGGATAAAAGTACTACTTCCCTTTAAAGGAACTCGGCTAAATGAAGAGTTTGCGATTGCCGCAGTAATATCTTGATTACTGTCATACTTTTTGCCGTTATAAGTAATTACTGGATTCTCAGCATTACTATTGAGAGTTGTAGTAGTTGACGTAGTATCAGCTGCATGGACTACCGCTGGGCTTACAACTGGAGCCACTGCAAGGAGGGCTGCTGCAGCTAAGCTAATCATTTTTATTTTCCTGGTCATTTTATTTACTCACTTTCTATATTTTAATAAAGAAAAAGTTTCTAGTCAGTTTCTAGCTAACTAGAAACTTATGATGTAGTAATTAAAAATTACCAACTAATCTTATAAATTCTATTCATAACTGTCAAATTAGTTGAAGTATCCATATCATGATAAGCTACAGTTAACCAAACATTATTATCAATCACTTGAACACTCTCAAACTCAGTTTGATAGTTTCCACTAAAACTATTAATTGTAGAATTGGAATCTAACCGAACAAAATCCCATTCACTTGGATTTTGGCTTCCCCATGGAATTTTTACAATTTTTCTTGAAATATCTTCATAACCTGGACTATGTTGACTGGATACATAAATATAGTTTGCTCCATTATCAATATCATACCCCTGAATAGAACCAATATTATCTACAAAGCTTGGAATAATAAATGCTTTTACACTAGTAAGTGTCTGGATATTTACATCATTAACTCCTGCATTATCAAGTGCAGTATTAATATCATCTAAATAATAAATTGAAAAGTATCCAGTATTGTATCTATCAATAGTTGCAATCATGAAGTATTGATAGTCTGGAGAAACAGCAGCTTCAACACGTTTCAAGTCAGCACCAGCATAATTGATGCCTTGTTGAGAACCAGCTCTATTTAAATATGACAAACGCGGTAATTGAGTATTACTCGTATAACGACTGGTAGAAGAAGAAATATGTACTCTAGCAATTTGGGTAGTCCACTTATTCTTTGGTTTAGTACCTACAAACCATTCGTTGGTTCTATTAGCATATTCCCAAGTTTGAGTGTGACCACCAGCAGTTGCACCATTTTGACCATCCATGATCAAAATAGGGTTATTCTTGTTGAAAGGAACATATGATTCCTTATTAGCACGAAATACATAAATATCTTGTTGACTATTCCATAATTGCTCAGCATAAATATAACGACTTGCAACGTTACCCTTTTGGACAACTACACGACGTAAAACATTATGATCAGGACTATTTAAAGTATAATAGTTTGGATCAACATAAGCATCATAAATATCTGACATAAGAAATACCTCCTCGATTAAGAAGGCTCTAATGCTCTAAGATACTTTCTTAAAGTATCTAAAATTATACATGCTCTAAAAATCGTTTTGCTTTAAATTCCTAATAATAGAATTTTATTTTATATTTGATATTGATTTTAATAATGCAATCAATATTTTTGTCCCACCAGTCATTAAAGTTCCATTCCAAATAAATTTAATTAAGATTCGCATATATTTATTAAACATACGGTTATTCACTTTCTATAAAAATATATATTTTTATTATTTTACAGTAATGTAATCTATTTAATTGCAAAATTCCTATTTATAGGAATTTAGAGAATATATTTAACAAAAAAGTTTTATAACTTGATATTTAGAATAACTAGAAAGTGCAATGGTTATGATAAAAAATATCTACGGTGCAAAATTTCGAGAATTAAGAAAACAACAAAATATTACACTAACAAAAGCAGCTAAAGATATTACATCAAAATCGACTCTATCTCTATGGGAAAATGGAAAGGATAATCTTTCTTTTAACCAAGTACTCGAATTACTCAAACATATTCATACTCAACCCATTGAATTTATTGAAAATATCATTTCTTCAGACTTATTATCTTTATCCGAGAAGATTCACTTAGCATACGTAGCTAGTGATACTGTTACTCTACATAGATATGTAATCAAAAAAAGAGAATTATCAAAAAAACATCCCCAAAATAATGATATATTTTTGGAATACTGTTTTACCTGTATGTTTTATCAAGATTTGAGTTCTGACAATATATTTACTAAATATGACAAAATAAGACTAACCAATATTCTAACTAACATCTCAGAATGGAATTATAAAAATATTTTTTATTTTGGTAATACATTGGGATTATTAGATCCAGAAAATATTAATCGGCTATGTAGTTCTTTGATTACCTATTCAATTAATGAAAAACTTTATCATCAACGCTGGTATGATGAAGTTTTAGCTGCCATTTTAAACTCAATTTCAATTTTAGTCAGAAGAAATTATCTATTAGCTGAAAAACTACTAGATAGATTTGACCAAATGAAGGTTTCAGACGGATATGCTTGCGAAAAAATGCACGCTCAACTATATCGTGCATTTATAACATATATTAAAACTAAAGATAATAGAAGAATTTACGAGATAATCAACGCATGTAAGGCATTAAATCTCAAAGCACTTGAAGATGGCTTCATCACTGGCTTCAAGCAAATTAAACAAATTTACGGATAATTTTACTCTAATAACTAACCCTCAGATACCAAAAGACGATCAATCCAACTCTTAATTTGAGTTGCTTGACCGTCTTTTTCTTATTCTTTTTATTTTTGAACAAAGATGA
>NZ_GG700752.1:513289-513798 GCF_000160855.1 Lactobacillus helveticus DSM 20075 = CGMCC 1.1877 | reverse complement strand
GATGATTGGTCTTTTGACCATCTTCTGTTCCAATATTTGCTTAAATTCATCATCATGAAGGCTATTCAATATCAGTTTCAACCTTCTTTTTGCTTCTTAAATGAGTTCGACGTTGCCAAAAACGTTCTTCAAATGTCCAAAAAATTGGTTCCACATCATACTTTCTCATACTGTAGATGTGTCTGCTTTCAGGACTTTGGAGAACTTCTTTTGCTTTTTCTTTTAGTTGGTTCCAATTAGGATTATAACGGATCTGTCGCTGCCAGCCACTTGCAGTTTTAGCCAATTGCTCTAATTCAGGTGTTTTCTGAACCTCATCTGCTTCGTAGATCTTAAAATTGCGGACCTGACCAGTTGTACAATCTTTACGCTGTTGATTACACTTAAAGCTAAATTTGACGCCATAATGATCAAGATAATAATCTTCTGCTTTATCATAGTACTAGTTAGCCAGCTTAGTCGGATCGTTTTTGTACTTTCTGGTCTTTTCCTTTTCATACATGGTATAA
>NZ_GG700752.1:503779-511017 GCF_000160855.1 Lactobacillus helveticus DSM 20075 = CGMCC 1.1877 | reverse complement strand
GTGGGAATTGGAAAAAACGAGTTGCATAAGCTTTTTCCGACTCAATAAAATTGAAATTAGTTGATTTTGTCATAATAAAAACTCCCTTTCTATACTCGACCCATGCTGTCTTAAAAGAGAGTTGCTAAAACATCTGACTTGTTTTAAAATACAAATCTGGTATGCTTTAACTGAATTACAAAGCATTCATTTAGCGGTGAGGCTTTGCAAATTCATCAGCATGTGTCTATTCTGGGTTGCCCAGTCGGCAACTTTTTTAAATTTCTAACAACAAAAATGGACTAAATAGCTTCAGTTAGCTACTTAGTCCATTGACTTCAATTTGTTTTTAACTATCCTTAACTTGTCCTTGGGGACTGGTTTGCGGTATAATTAACCTACAAATTAGTAACAATGTTCAGTCGATTTTAACTTGCCGGTGAAAATCGACTGAATCTAAGTAGCTGTCTGATAGCTACTTGCTAAACCAAAGGTCCCTGGTTCTTCGTGAACTGGGGATCTTTTTAGTTTAGCTTGATCTCTTCATTTGGTTGTTAAATTAATCTTAGTCTAGCATAGCGCTTACCTAGCGGCAACTTTATTTGGTTTTGTATAATTTCCATAACAAGGCCCTCTTTCTAAATATCATTGTCTGAAAAGGCATTAAATCCTCCTTGCAAGCGTTCTTTGGAATCAGATGGTGATTCTGTGCTATTTTTAGGTGCTTCTGGAGCTTTTAATTCATCTTTAACATAAGGATCACCTTGAGCCTTTAACCGTTCAATTTCGTGGATTAAAGCGGTTTTAACAAGTGTGGTTTTAGGAATTAATGATTTATCAAAGTAATCAAGGATTTCTTTGTCGACAATTTTCTCGGGATTTAGACGGACGTTCAAGGTTTTAACTTTTCCCATGATTACTTGCCCCCTTCGTTTTTAGCTTGTTGACTTAATCCGTACTTATAAAAGCCGTTAACATTAGCAACTTCTGTATTTTTAACAATAACTGCGTTAGTGAAAGTAGTATTCAAGATTTTTTGGTTAAGCAAATTGGCACCACCACCGGTAAAGAACAAAGTATCAATACTATTAAGGTTCTTTAACGTTGAAGTTACATTAGCAACTAGGCGCCGGGTAAATCGGTCAATTTCCTTGCAAACCAAATCAGTAATATCATCTTGACGATTTTTAGAAAATCGGTAGCTCCAATGATGTTGCTGATTTCCCTTTCGTAAATCTTTTTCTAATTGATAAAGGCTAGTATCGCCGTTAATCCCGTTGGCAATGGCTTCATATAGATCATTTACGCCGGTATTAAATTGATGGCGGTTTTTGCCACTTAGTTCAAAGTTTAAAATCGTATCAATTAGTATTGTTCCACCACCTACGTCAACAATGCCGACTTTTTCGTCTAATAGATTTTTATTCTGGATAAAGCCTTCATCATCTAGTAACTCGTTATATAAAGTGCCAATTGGTTGGGGCAAAATATAGACTTTACGAACTCTTACCGTCACAATTTTATCGTCAATAGTAACTTGATGTTGGCCCTCTAGGACTTTTAATAAAGCTTTTAATTGTCCTTGGTCAGCGTAATCTCCAGTTGGAAGTCCGGCAGTGACGACTACTTCTAAAACTTGATCTTTAGCCGCTTTGAAATCACTTGCTAATAATCCCAGCGCAAAATTGGCTAGTAATTTAAATGCTTCACTATTGTATCGAGCACCATACATGATTGTATCCGCTAAATATTCGTCAAGGTGAAGTCGGTCAATATCTCGACCCCATACGTACTTATCGTCGCTAAAAGGGACTGAATAAGTGTGTAGGTCATTATTCATTGTAGAATTGCCAACCGACATCGGCATGTCTGCTTGGTTTAAATATCTTGAAGGCAGTACATATTCAGCTTTGCTGCTTTTTAATTTTGTCTGCTTGTTTCCTAAATCTAAGCTAAAAATATCCATAAAGCACTCTCCTTGTATTGCATTATTTTGTGTATATACAGAATACCACATTACATGCTATTTGTAAATAAACAGAATCACAAAAAATGCAACTAAATTAAGTTGCATTACAAAAAGTACCGCTTTATTAGTTATTTTCGTTTAATCTTGTATTTCTTTCAACTTTTGATTACAAAACAAAAAGCAGTTTCTAAAAAGAAACTGCTTAAGTATTATTATTTTCAATAATTACCATTTAATATCGATCTTAATATGACCTAAAATTGAAGTTCTCATTTATCTCACCTCTTTAGTTATTTAAATTTGATTAAAACTCCATCTGTTGTTGGATGTAATTTTTGGCTTTTTTGTTTACCAGCAGAAGATTGATTAATTACTTTTTTCTTTTTCTTCATTCGGGTTACCAAGTTCCAATGTATGGTGGTGGACCAATATGAACCCCACTCATAAAACACATTATTTGTTCATCTCCTTGATATTAAAATCAATGCTTCATAATCACTTTAACTGTGACGTCCAAAGGATTAATTTTCATTTTTAACTCTTCCTTTCTTGATTACGATTCTAATATACTCATAAAAGACAAAGTAAAATAAGAAATGTCGTATTTGAAAAATAGTTTCGAATACGACATTTCTGTCATTTCAAATTTTTAATTATCTATTTTTTCGATATTTGTCAAAAAATAATTGAATTTGTTGTCCATATTCTGTCATACCTAAAAGACCAAAATTATTTATCGCAATCTTACAATTGTTTAATGCCTTCTTATTATTGGTTTTAAGATATTCAATGAAATTCTCAAAAAATAATAAATCGTTCTTATAAAAGAAGAGATCAGGATTAGTTTTAATTTGCGTCGCGCTTTGAATAAAAAAGTCTATATCGTTCAGTTTATGTTGCTCAATAGTAAAAACAAGTATATTGATAATAATCGCTAGAATTTTCTCTTGAATGTCAATATCATTTTCCTTTTGATATTGATTAATGATTTGTGTGGCTATCATCTTATCAGTATCTAAGTCAAAGAATCGCATAAAATTACAAAATAAGGTTATCTTAGCTTCATTAAGATTAGGAATATTAAAAATTTGTTCCTTTATTTTTCTCCTGACTTCATTGTCGGGGTCTTCATCTGGTTTTTTCATTGACTCTAGCCAGCCATCAACTAGTAATTTTTGTTCTTGCTTGTCTTTTTTCGCTAAGCTACTTTGATCGATTAAACTTTTAATGTGCTCAAGCTCTTTCTTATCGTTATTATAATAAGCATCTAGCATTAAATCATTAAAGTCTCGCAACTGCTGATATTTGAATTGATCATCTTGATCCAACCGGGTAAAAAAGTCCCGCGGTGAGATGTCATTATAGTGCAATAATGCTAATAGGTCACTTGCGGTAATTCGATGAATGTTTTTTTCTACTTTAGAATAATAAGATGGACTTATAATTTGCCCAATAAATTCTTTTTGTTTTTTGTTCTGGCTAAGTCGATATTCTTTTAAAAGTTCTCCAATGGTCATTTTGTATCTCCTTAAAAATTTCGAATACGACATTTTTCGTATTTTTATTATAGGACTTCTATTCTAATCTGTGAAAACTAAATAAGAAGGAGCCCTCTATTATGAATATTTTTCTAAAAAACAAAGACTATCGCCAATTTTCTATTGCCAGTTTTCTATCCAGTGCTGGTGATATTCTCTTTTATTTAGCATTAATGACTTATGCCAGTAAATTACAAAACTACTCACTTGCCCTATCATTAATTGCTATTTCAGAAGCAATTCCAAGATTTTTTGATATTTTTGGTGGTTATTTAGCTGATCGAACCCATCACAAATTCAAAAATATCTTCTTAATGTGTATGCTCCGCTTTATCCTATATCTTGTCGTTGGTTTGCTCTTTGCTAGTCATTTAAATGACTGGATCTTAGTATTAGCCGTTATTTTGATTAACCTTATCTCCGATACATTTGGTTCATATTCAAGTGGTTTAATTTCTCCCTTGGTGGCCGATATTGTTGGTAAAGAAGATTTTGGTATTGCTGAAGGCTTTACTAGTGGTGTTGCTGAAGTAATTAATACAGTGGCTCAATTTGCTGGTGCCGGTTTGTTACTGTTTATGTCTTACTCTAGCTTAGCCTACTTCAATGCTCTTACTTTTTTAATTGCTGGTTTTTTTTATTTAAGAGTCGGCTACATACATCAGAAGAAGGGTAAATCACTTGAACATCAAGAAATAAATAAGAAAAATTTCTGGGAAACTATGAAAACTTCTTATAAACAGGTCAGAAAACAGCATAGTTTGTTGAGTGTCGTACTGATCATAGCTATTTTAAATGGCATTTTGGATGCCATGGAAGCTTTAATCCCAATTGTCATGGCTGGTCATCGCTCTACGATGATTATTTCTACTTACAGTTTCACGATTGCTATTATTGGAGTAATTATCAGTGTTGGTGCCGCCTTAGGTAGTATGTTCGGCCCACAATTATTTAAAAAAGTTTCTATTTTTACTGTTATTATTCTAGCTTTGATTTTTGGCTTTGGTGTTACCAGTGGTGCCTTGATTGCTAATCTTTATGTAATTTTACCTTTCTATTTCTTGTTAGCAGTAACTGCTAGTTTAGGCTCTATTAAACTAACTCAATGGCTAGTAACAACTGTCGATCATAAAATTTTAGCTTCCAGCGTCGGGCTATTAAATACAATTTTAATGATAACGGCACCAATTATGACGACCTTTTTTACTAGTATTTCTGGTTTTAGCAACATTAAATATGCTCTATTGATTTTGTTAATTATAGAAATTTTAGTTTTGATAATCACTGTTAAAATATGTATTCAAAGTAAAAGAAAATTACAGACTACTAAAAGAGTTATGTCTACACGAACCGAGTAATTTAATAAGGAGCTGGGCTTGCGCTAAATACTTGTGCTATGACAACTGCTCCAGTGATGACTACAGTCTTCACTACTATTTCAGGTGCAAGCGATGTTAGTTTTGCTTTGATCGCATTGCTGGCTGTAGAACCTGCAGCAACCGTAAAAGTTACTGATTAATTAATAATGTTTAACAAAAAAGCCTTGTTAAGATATTGGCGTATCTTCTCAAGGTCAAGCTCATTGATTAGACCAATTAATCAATAAGTGATTTTTAAACTTTCTTATGTTTCCATTTTAGCAAGGTAAACACTATAATTCAACAGTTTAAAGCAGTGAATTATGAGAGAAAGTAATAAAAAAGATGATTAACAGGCTATAGTCAATGAGTTTGACTATAGCTTTTTTAGTGGGTTGATAACCCTTAACGCTTAGGGAACGGCTATCCATGTTAATCACTAATTTAAGCCCCTCAGTTGCTGGAGAAGCGCCAGTCTGGGAGTAAACTACCATAGGTAAGCTAAACCTGGTATTTCGCAAATACTAAAGACGTGGCAAATTGTCCATGCGGGTTGATTAACCTAATTGAGTCAATAAGGAAGCCTTGGAAATGCTAACGACTATCCTTTAGATCGTAATGTTCAAGTTTACTCGAGTTATTGAACAGAAACAAAAAAACTCTCGTCCAACGTGACGTAAAACCGAGATCGAAAAGGAACAAGGGCAGGGTGAGTTCAAACGGTCGGCGAAAATTAATTGCTGAGATCTGAAGCAAAAAAGCTTGATTTTTGAGCAATTAATTTTCGACTGTACGGAAGCCATACGCCTCTACCTTTAAGCCCCGTGGGGCGTGAGAGATTTTTTTATGGGCTTTTTAGGTTGGTTGGGGTTTGGAATGAATTTGTTTATTTAGAAAAAAGTAGTAGGAACTGGTTAGGAAGCAGTAGATATGAATTAGTCAAAGAAGCCTTATGGTCAGAATGGGATTGTTGGAATATGGGAGTTAGTAGTGGAGGTTTTAGTGAATGATTGAAGGAGACTAGTGTTTCTCTGAAAAAGTAGAGGGTGAAGAAAGTTATCTGATGAAGCAGTTATTGATTAGGAAGTCAAAGGAAGGGCGTAGTGCCGGGGTTTCAGGAAGATTAACAATAGTTAGACTGTTACAGGATAACTTAAAGGGAAAATTGGTAGAAATGGATGAAATGACAGTTGGATTTAGGTTAAGGATTGGACTGTTTCAGGGCTTGGTCAAAAGTTTATGAAGTTAGTGGATTAGGTGTATTTGATTGAGTAAAGAAATGGTTTTGTTAGGGCAGTCCTTGACGAAGTAGCAAAAGAGCAGTTAGAAGTAAAACGATAGTGGCATTTTTGAAAATGAAAAGCTAATATGTAAACATTAGCTTTGGAGATTTAAGCATGGTGCTACCATGTGCTTGATATAATGTGTTTAGGAATAAGTTAAGCTAACATGACGTTAACTGTGCAGAGAGTAGGCGGTCATTTGACCGTCTTTTTTTATGCAAACAAAAAGAAGCCTGTTAAAGCAAGCTCCTAGGTGTCGATTATTTTCGTTTAAATAATTCTTTAGTGATGTCAGTTACTCGGTCTGGTATTCCGTATGATTGCATGAAGAGACCAGGTTCTTCGAAACAGTCGCCTTTTCTGCAGGAATAATCATAGATTAGTTTTACTGAAAAGATGTCAGCTGGATCTTCTTCAGAGTTATGCCCTGCAAAAGTTTGATTTCTGTGTGAGTCTAGGTCGCCATTAGCCAGCATAATATGACCTATTTCATGACCAATTGAGAACGGCACCTCTTCTGGGCGATACCAATTTATGTTAATAATGGCCAAGCGGTGTTGCTTTAAAGATAAGGGGCGATAAGTTGGATTTACATCAACAAATTCAACTACAATTTCGTGTTTTTTAGCATAGGCTAATAACCAGTCTATGAGTTCTTGTCTATTCTGCTCTGCTGTTGTCATGCCGCTTTATAAGTCCTTTTTTGATGTCACGTTCCATAAGTTGACGAACTATGTTAAGGTAGTCATCTGGAATGGTATAGCCATGATAGTAGTATGGTACTTCACCATCTATTGAGATACCCCCGGTTTCATCAGACTTAGGCGCGGGATTATCTGTCTTACCACTTAAGTAGCCAGTGGATGTATGTAGTACATCTGCGACTGCATTGAGGGCGTCAATGCCCGGTCTTTGATTTTTCCAATTGTAAATACTATTCCTTCCCAAACCTGCTTTATCGTTTACCTCACGGAGGTTCATTTTGTATTTTTTTGCTAATTCTTTTGTGCGCTCTAATTCAATCATGTCAGCCTTTCTCGAATATTTGTTCAGAAAAAATAATAGTTTTTTAGCTCTTTTTATTGAAGATATTAGTTTATTAGCTTATAGT
>NZ_GG700752.1:495320-502787 GCF_000160855.1 Lactobacillus helveticus DSM 20075 = CGMCC 1.1877 | reverse complement strand
TATTGTCAACGAGATATGAAAAAAAGAAAACAACCTAAGTTAATCGAATTCTTGGCGGAATGATCATCAGCTTTCGGTTATTTCTTATGCCTACATATTAGCTTAAAAGCTAATATAAGTCAAGTGCTTTAGTGTCTTGTTGAACATCATCAAACAGAGGTGAAGTCCGATGGACATTCATTACCCCCCTCTGATCATTTGATCAAAAGAGAGGTGATTCATTTAGTCATGGATATTCATGATTGCATTGAGCTGATTACCCTAGCTTTATGGGTAATTAGCGTGATTGGTGTTGGAATCTTGAGCAGGGTTCATTTCAAGAACAAGCGCTTAGAGCAATTTCGCAATACTGCAGACTACTTGATGAAGAGTTACGTCAACTTGTACGACAAGGAAAATCTTTCTAATGAGCAAAAGATCAACCGCGTCGGCAACGCAGTAGTGAACAGTCTTGAAGCCAAAGGGTTCAAACTGAACAAGCAGGAAGTCCAGGATATTTTTGCGGAAGTGGCCAAGCAAATGGATGAGCAGACTCAAGAAAAGTAGTAATAATTTTTAAATTTTTCGGAGGTTTTATTATGAAAACATTGAATGAAACTACAAATGTTAATATTTTAAGTCAATTTGATTTAGGTACTGGATATCAAGCAGTTGTTCAAAAGGGTAATGTAGGATCAAAATATGTTTACGCTTTGCAATTACGTGGAGACACAACAACTATCTTGCGCGGTTATCGTGGATATAATATTAATAACTCTATTCTTGAATTGTCAGGACAAGCTGGCGGCCACACCCAAACTTGGGAATTTGCCGGAAATCATGATGATATCAATGGTAATACTAGAGCTGGCCAATGGTTTGTAGGCGTTAAACCATCCTATAACGATCCTAAATATAAATGGGCAAAGCAAATTGCACGTGTTGATATTCGCTACACTTCAGGTCCTCATGCTTCAAACACTGAGTTTCCACGTTTAGCATATCTTAACCGTGCTGGTTCTGATCCATTTAGCGGTGATGACATGACTCATGCGGAAGCTGCTGTTTCACCAGATTACACTAAATTTTTAATTGCAACTATTGAAGATGGTGAAATTGGTCACTTTACGATTTATGACTTAGATACTATTAACAATGCCTTAGACAATGCGGGCACTGGGTATGTAAGCTTAGACGGTTTCCCATATCAAACTAGTTTTACTATTTCAAATCTTTATGGTGATGGTCAGGATAATATTATCAATTCAATTCAAGGTTTTGATCTTGATAATAATGGCAATATCTATATTTCAAGTCAACATTATCCATCTCTAAAAAATGGACATTGGTCAGTTCACCACAAGCAAATTGTTAAAATTCCTTACTATGCACAAAGTGAAGATGCAGAATCCCAATGGAGTTCGGTAAACTTAAGCGCATTTGGTGGATTAGATATTTCTGGTAAGCACAGTGAAGTAGAAAGTATTCAAATTATTGATGAAGATCACTGTTACTTAACCGTAGCTTATCATGCTAATGTGTATGGTAAAAATAAGACTGTTTTAAATAAGATCTATGAATTAACTTGGGATTAATCTAATATAGATAAATTGATCTTTGGGCATTAAGTCGCAGCGGCTTAATGCCCTTTTTTGATGCTTTAACTTGTTTATAGTGATATAATTGCAATGAAGATATTTGAAAAGGATGATTATGATGAAGAATAAGGCTCTATTAATTTCTGCAACTGCATTAATGGCTGTTGCACCTTTGGCTGCTTTAACAAGTACAACTCAAGCTGCAAGCACCGATGCAGATACTGCGATTACCAAGACGATTATGCATACTTCAATGGGATATGACAAAAATGGAAAAAGCACAGGAAATAAATACTATGCCTACAGAACAGTTAATGTCATGACAACACCTGTAAAAATTAATGGTGACTTCTACTATAGAATATATGGATCAAATCAATATATAAAAGCTACTAACATTGATGGTGTAACCAGAAAGATTACTCATAATACGTATATTTATCGTTCTTCTAATGGCAGAACTTCTTACAACGGCCGCTGGAAGTTATATGCAGGACAAACTGTGACTACTTATGGTGGCTCGTATAAATTTAGAAATGGTAAGCACTATTTCAGAGTAGGTGGACCACAAAAGCAATATATTAAATCGTACAATTTAGGACCCGTAATTAGTGTTAATACAAATGTCAACACTAATTCTTCTTCATCTCAAGAAACTAACTCAGAAGAAACGACCGTTACTGTAACTGATAAGCGTGCTGCTCTTTGTGTTGAGGTACCTGATAAAGATGCTGTTCAGCCTTCAGGAAAGTATGCAAAACAAGGCGATAAATTTACAGTAGATCGTTTGGAAAAAGGTACACGTGCTGATACTGGTAGTGATGGTGATGATGACGGTGAATTAGCAATCTATCATATTAAAGGAACAAATTATTGGATTTACAGTCATTCTGTTAAAGCTGCAAAAGAAATACCAACTGTAACTTACAATAAAACCAAAAAGTCACTGATTCAGTTTACTAAACCAACCGATATTTATAATGCTGATGGTACTAAAATTGACTTTAAGGGTGATCAGGTTAGAAAACAAGGCGGAAGTTATAGAGTAGATAAATTGCTTTATATCTGGGTTCCAAGTGAAAAGAAAGCAGAGTTGTTCTACCATTTAGTCAGCAATTCAGTATACAGTAATCATGGAGAAGTAACTTTTTCCGATGGTTACGTAAAGGCTAGTGATGTACAATTTGATCCTGATAGTACTGCATTAACTCCATCAAACACTGCTGCAGAAGCTCAAGCAGCCGCAGTGAAGAAGTAAATTTGCAAATATGCAAAAAAGCCGCCCCGAGAGACGACTTTAACCGTTAATGCATGAATGTTAATGCTTAAGCAATTCATTTAGTTCGTGCAAAAACAGAATGGTTAGAATTGAAGTAAGTAAATCTTGCATGACACAGCTCCTTTCTAGCCTTTTACAGCAGTGTAGGGGCATTAAGCATGCCAAAACCATTTTACCATGATATAATGATAATAGAATTGAAGAAGTGGTCTTGTAGATACAAGAGCATGCAAAACGTGGGCGGTCGAGTGACCGCTTTTTTTGTACCCAGAAGATTGGAAATTTTGCAAATATGCAAAAAAGTCGCCCCGAAGGACGACTTGGTAGTGGCGCAGCTATGCTACGAATCAACGTAGAAACTGATCAAGCATATGCTTTAATCGCTTCTTAAGAGCTTTCTTAAAGCACTTGATGCTTTCGCGGTCGATCGGTATAACTACTAGTACGAGAAAGTATGCACGTGATGTGCGTGGGCTACTAGCTGGTAGCTCAAAAATTAGCAGGGCGGTCGAATGACCGTCTTTTTTATTGGATAAAAGATCGGGAATTCTTCAAATGTGCAAAAAGAAAGCCTTACCGCTAACACGGTAGGGCTTTTTGAGTATGTTGCTTTCTAACACTGTAATTACTTCGTTGCTACATGGATTGTAACACAGAAAACTAAAATTTTTGCGTGTACATCAAATATGGTATTATCTTTAAAATTAACTAACATCAACTCAAATTAAAAAGACTTCATTTTTGGGATTTAGAATCAACTAAAAGCAAAAAAAGCCTTATTATATCAACGTTTCTAAAGACTATTAAGTTTGGTATAATAATGAAAGAAATTAAAAAGAGAACACGAAAAAAGCAATTCCGATGACTCAGTCTGGTAAACTAATTCGAAGTTGCTTTGATCTAACAGTCAATTTTATATGAATTCAAGACGCTATTTATGTCCTTAATTCTCTAAGTATTATACACGAAAAATATACCTATTGCAAAGTCTCGTGAGATAGATCAAAGCAGAAGAAGCCTTCGGAATTGTCCAAACTCGTGTCTGGCAAAACGGAGGTTTTTTAGTATGCCAAAAAAGAAAGAAAAAGAAAATTCACTACATTTAGTTGAGAAAAAGGACAGTAATTTTAAAGCGCGTCCTAGCTGGGCACAACCGATTATCGATCAGTACGGTAATACACGAGGCTGGCGAGCTAAGCCAAACTTGTTAGCGAAGACCATATTAGATGATAATGAGATGTTTTCTGTAGTTGACGACAATGGCAAGTCAACCAGCTACATCTATAATGGAGATTATTGGGAACCAGTTGATCTTGCAGGGATTAGGAATATCGTGGCAAGCTACTTTTACGATGATGAGTACCGCCATGCCTATAATCTGCTAAGTAATAAGGTCGTAAACGATACTGCTAACCTTGTTACAGCGTTAATGGACAGACGAAAGTATGAAGATACATTCGATCAGAGTGACCCATTGAATCTGAACTACATTCCATTTGATTATTATGATTATAACATTATGACGAATCAGAATGTCGAGCATTCTCCTGAGCGTTATTTCACTTATAAGCGAGATTACGATCTTGAAGATGGTGACGCAGAATGTACAAATCAATGGTTATTAGAGAGTCTAGGCGGTGATGAGAAGCTATTAGAATTAATAAAAATCCTTATTGGTGCTAGCTTCTACCGCTCCTACAAACCACTTCAATTCGTGATCTTCATTACTGGTGAAGGTGGGGACGGTAAGTCTGAATTTTTAGATTATTGGGGTTCAAAGTTAATTGGTTCTCGGACTAACTCTCATTTGTCGTTTGATCAAATTGTAAAGACAGGTACTAATTTCGCACTTGCAGAGCTGTATCACAAAGAACTCAATACCTATGATGACTTGAATGCTTCTTACATTGATTCATCAATGATGGGAACAGCCAAACAGTTGACTGGTGGTAATCCGTTTGACGCAGAGGTCAAGAATAAAAGAAATTTGCGGTTTGCCAACTACGCTACAATGGTATTTGCGACAAACGACATGCCAGAGATTCAGAATTTAGGATTTGCGGAAAAACGGAGAATTTACATTTTCAAATGGCACAAAATTCCGAATTTTGAAGAAAAATATGGAATGCTTAGAATTACTAAAGAGCGTGGTGCATTCGCTAAACAGTGTATTGATGCATTTTCAATTGCCAAGTTACGTAGAGATACAGGAGAATCTCAACAGGATGTGCTTCCTAAATGTGAAGCTATCGAGGAGAATTGGAAACAATTCCAGCTTGATAGTGACCCTGTAGCCAGGTTCGTGGCTTCCAGATGTGAGGCAGATCCAGAATATACAGGGGATCATGGTTGGATTGTTGAGAAGCATGATCTATATACTAATTTCATCGATTGGGCAGATAAGCACAATTTGAAAGTTAAGGGAATGACAGAGCGAAAATTCAATAAGAAAATTAAAAAATTAGGATTCCAAGAAGTTGTTAGAAAAGTTAGCTACAAAGCTACCAGAGTTTGGCAAAATATGATGCTGTTACCTGATGGAGTTGAAAATGATACAGATAGTAAAATTGGTCTAAAAGAAATAAACTATTAAAAGAGCCCTAAATGGGGCTTTTTTTGTATGGTTACAAAAAAAGTTACAGTTTTTTGTAACCTTTTGTAACCATATTTTTCCTTATGTATCAACGTTTATGAGCAGGTTACAAGGTTACAATTTTTTTCAATTCACACAGCCACATATATTTATATATATGCTTCATTATTGGTCTATTTTAATTAAATTTATGATTATAATATTTAAAAAATAATTGTAACTTTGTAACCAATACTACATAAAGCCCTATATATCAACATTTCTAAAGGTTACAGTTTTTGTAACCTTTTTTGTAACTTTAAACTATCTAAATAACATAAAAAACAGGTTAACCTAAGCCACATTAATAGTAAGGCTAAATAAAAAAGCTATGTTCCTTAAATTTGTGACATAACTTTTTTACTCGCCATTAGTTAATGGTTTAAATGAAATTACCGCCTTTAAGCCTAAGCCTTTAGCATAGCGATCTAGCGTTTCTAAGCTGGGAATTGAAGTTAGATTCTCAATTTTAGCTAATTGTGGTTGTTTCATACCAATTCTTTTAGCTAACTCTACTTGAGAGATTCCTTGTTTAATCCTTTGGGCATGTAGATATGCTAAACCTTCAATAGTACTCATATCCTTTGGACTAATAGAAGTTAATTCTTTTTTTACATCATTCCATGTTGTCATGATTATCTTCCCTTTCTAACTAATTAATCGTACACAAAAAAAGCACGTGCCGCTTTCCGTACGTGCCGCTCCTTAAGAAGTCTTTGCATAGATTGTGCGCCTTCTTTTAACTAGCATAGTGTTAAGGCAGTGGGCAACCCGATCAAAATATGATCCTTTATTTCTACTGCTATTCTTATTGTTTAATATAAACTATTGAGAAGAATGTTACAATTTATATGTTAACTCTACAAGTTAGGCTAACAAGGAGTAAGCTAACATGAAAATAGACAAAAATAAGACATATACAGTAACTCAGATTGCTACTATAGCAGGGGTTAGCAAAGCTTCTGTAAGTAGATGGCTATCAGATAGACATGTTAGCCCAGACCACACTAAAGGTAAGGCTAAGTATTTCAATGCAACATACGTTAAACAATATCTAGAAGCTCATAAAGCCCCGTCTAACAAGACTTCCAAGACACCAACAGCTATTGAGTTGTTACAGGAACAAGTAAGTCAACTAACAGCAGAAAACAAGCGATTAGTTGCTAGAATCGAAAAGCAAGATCAGCAAATAAAAGAAAAAGATCAACAAATTTCTAATTGGACGAGTCAAAGTGCAGTCATTAGTAAGTTAGCTAACGATTCTCATAACATGACAGTGAAGCTCCTTGAAAATAGCAATACCAGTGCTGAGAGCAATGATGAGAAAGTTAGTTCAACTGTAGAAACCGATAATCAAGCAAACGAGAATGCTGAAAAGCCCCGCTCTAACTGGTTTCAACGAATTTTTGGCAAATAAAGTGTAAAAAAAAGCCCCAGTCGCCTTGTTTAGGCTTCTTGGGAGCTTTTTGTGTTGTACATAATTATTATATTTACAAGCCAATTATAATCTCTGGAGTTTTGAAAAAGAAATTTCTTGCACACAAAAAAAACAGATTATGTTTGCAAGAAAAAATAATTTTTGTTAAGCGCAGTGAAAATTTATTAAGCTAAAAAATGTTGGCAGCATAATTTTGTCGTCAAAAAAATTGAAGCAGAAAATAATTTTTCGCAATAAAAATTTGAAATTAAATGATTTTACTCAAAAAAATTAATTCAAATTTGCGCTCTTGTGCTAATTTCTTTCGAGTTAATTTTAAAGCTATGGCAAAAAATAAAATCAAATTCAAAGTCAGAGCACAAAAAATTTTTTTCATTTGTTGGACTAGAAAAATATAGATTACCTGAAAAAATTATTTTTTTGTGATCTACTAGACACAAATATGAGATCAAATTTGAAAAAATTCTGTTTTATTGAGTGAAAAATTTTTAGATAGAGCAATTTAAATTGCTAAATAATTTATCCTTGAGTGATATTTTAA
>NZ_GG700752.1:482016-494444 GCF_000160855.1 Lactobacillus helveticus DSM 20075 = CGMCC 1.1877 | reverse complement strand
TATAGGTTTAATGAATTTTCTAATTCTTTGATTCTTAAATATTGGCTTAATACATCTTTTGATTCTTTGTTACCATTGCATATCTTTTTAACTTTAATACTCTTTGACATCTTAGCTTCTTCTTTCTTATTTGTTTTCAGTTGCATTATTATTTTTAAAATTATCAAGAATCTTACTGTTTTACGTCACCAACTCTTTAAACCTTCTTCCAAATTTCATCGTGTTCTACTAGTAATATAAGGATTAAACTTAAAATTAATCTTTCTAAATTGGTTCTCACTAGTAATATAGCGATCCAACGAATTTGTTCTAAAGCTTGGATAGTAATACAGATTCCCTGTATAATAAATCAAGTAGAGAAGTTAAGGCGGTGGCTATTTCCAATCGGAGGTGGTGCTTATGGTGTTAAACCTTTAAAGCCCATAAATCCTAACGAAAGGAGTAGCCTAAGTGTCCGTTGCGGACGCTTTACAATTAATGCTGGCTTTCGGTACCTTTATCGTAGCCTTAATTGCATTGATTGTTGAGCTGATCAAAAGTCAGCAAAAAAAATAACCGCCTTAGCTCTGGTCAGCTAGCGGTTATTAAATATCGTTAAAATCTGCCACCGTCTTTAACGGCTCTACATGGGAAGTCCTGTTCTAGCGGGGCTTCCCTTTTTCTGTCTACATTATAGCATGACTATAATGGACTTTCGACTATTTTTAATCAACTTTCTGCCAGTTTTTAGGGAACACACGTTTGCTTTATATGCTACAATACAGGTAAAAGCTAACGGAAGTGATCTAAATGTTTTTTGATGATGAACCGCATGGCGTGTTCTTCTTAATCGATAACAAGTCCTTTTATGCTAGTTGCGAAGCCGTTGCCCGGGGCCTTAATCCCTTAAAAGTCCCGTTAGTGGTCCTTAGTGAAGCTGAAAATACCAATGGTGGGCTTATTTTAGCCACGTCACCCGAAGCTAAGCATGTATTTCATCTTAAAGCCAATGTCTCCCGTAAACGTGACTTACCCAATGACTCCAAGTTATGGGTCGTGCCACCGCGTATGAACCTTTATATTCAACGTAATTTGCAGATCAATCAGATCTTTCATCAATTTACCACTGAAAAAGAGGTTTGGCCGTATTCGATTGATGAAAGTATTCTTGATATGACCCATACTTGGCGGCTGTTTGGCAATTCTGTTCGCGAAGTGGCACGCTTGATTCAAAAGACAGTTCGGCAAAAGCTAGGCTTGTACACCACCGTGGGAATTGGTGACAATCCGGTGCAAGCTAAATTAGCCTTAGACCTTTACGCTAAACATAATCATGAATTGATCGGTGAAATTCATTACGAAACGGTGCCGGATAAGATTTGGTCAATCAACGAATTAACGGACGTTTGGGGGATTGGCCCCCGTATGGCTAAACGTTTGAACCGGCTTCAAATTCACAATATGTATGAGCTAGCCCACACCAACCCTTATTTACTCAAACAGCAGCTTGGCGTCATTGGTAGCCAGTTATTTGCTACGGCCTGGGGAATTGATCGCGCGCAAGTTACGGAACCAACTAAGGTTAAAGCAGCTAGCCTGGGTAATTCACAAGTGTTGCCACGGGACTATTTTAACCAAGCCGAAATTGAAACGGTCATTAAAGAAATTGGGGAACAGGTGGCGGCTCGTCTCCGGCACCATCATAAACTGGCCGGTTGTCTATCGCTAAGCATTGGGTTTTCCTATGCTGCAGCTGAAGCAGATGGTCGCGGTGGTTTTAACCAGACTTTAAAAATTGAACCAACTAATGACAATCAAGTTTTGACACAACAATTATTGTGGTTATTCCGTCAGAATTGGGACGGTCAAGCTGTCCGGAATATTGGTGTTTATAGCAGTAAACTAAGTGCCAACTCGGGCCAACAACTTAATTTATTTGAAACCCCGCACAACCAAATTCGCCGTAGCCGGTTAAACCAAGTGATTGATGAAATTCACCGGCAATTTGGGTTCACCAAACTAGTTTACGCGACCAGTTTATTAAAGGGAGGCACCGCTATCAAGCGGGCTTCACTAGTGGGCGGACATAATGGAGGTAATAGCTATGAATAGCGATATCGAGATTATTAAGGGGCGGTTAACCCGATTGTTTAAGCGGCGTCCCCAAACCCGCTATTGGTTAATGTTGACTAATGATACCTACGATCAGACCTATAATCTGTTTTTTAACAGTCAACGGGCTAACGAGCGCTTGCAATCCGTTCCCTTACATAAATTAGCACACTACGATTTAGCTGATTTAGAAAAGCTGTTAAAAACATTGCGACAGGATATAAAACTAACGATCGAATTTGTCGGCTTTACTGGGGAACGGTGGCCGGCAAGTCAAAAGCTGATTCAACGAAAGCGGGTGCCCCTTGAATAATCAAGAATTTGATTTAGCCACGGTTAAGCATTTTTTTGAACATGATTACCATGACCGGGGCATGATGAAATGGCAGGGATTCTATTTATCCGATCATACTGCCGCATTAAACCAACAGAACCAGCAGTTGAATGCAGTATACGTTCCACGACCGCAACAATCCTTAGCAACAATTACCGAGGTATTGGCGGACGCATATCAGCGTCAGCAACCAGTGACCATTCAATTAAAAACGGTTGACCAAAACAACCGCCATTTACGAGATATCACCACCTTGATTCATGGTTACAATGCCAATGAGATTGTGGTTGATTCTGATCGGTTTATCCCACTACTAGAAATTCGAAATATAGTTTATAAAGGAGAAGTATAAACATTTAGTGGTTGATCTGTCCTTCATATTTAAATGCATTTTTTGCCCTACATTCTGAGATATCTAACCTTTAGAAGTCAACTGTACAACACTATAGAGTATAATTTAGTAAGATGGATTAACATTAAATTTATAACAATCTATAAGATTGGAGAATATTAAATTGTTCATATCAAGTGTTGAAATAACAAACTTCAGAACTTTTAAGGAAAAACAAATAATTCGTTTTACAGAGGGAATTAACATTTTAGTCGGGCCCAACAATATTGGAAAAACCACGATAATATCAGCGATAAGATTAATCTTCGACAAAAATAAATTTGGATTAGATATAAATGATTTTAGTAAGACTGAAACAAAAGAAGAATTGAAAAACTGCTCTCCTAAAATCACTGTGTCAGTTAACTTGCAAAAATCAAACAAAGAAGGTAGTGATAGCGACGATCTTCTAGCAATACGCAATTGGCTGACTGATATAGATAATCCATATAAGGCAAAGATTACTATGCAGTTTCAACTTCCAACTAAATATGAAAAAGCATATCTGGACGCCGTAAAAGACTTAGACGATATAGGCAGTGTCTGGTTAGAGTTGGAAGATGAGTTTCTTCCAAAATACCAAAGAAAATATTTTGTAGGAGAGTCCGCACAACCATTAATGGATAATTCGTTAAGTCGTTTTAATTGCCAATATTTGCCAGCTATTCGAGATGCTGAAAAAAGAATGAATTCGGGAAACAAATATCTACTCAATAAACTTTTAAATTTTTTCATTGATTACGATTTAAAAAGCAATGAAGAGTTGAAAAAATCTGACATCGAAAAGAAGATGCAAAAGCGACATAAAGATTTTCATGATCTGGCTGTGAAACTATTGAATAATCTTAGCCCTAGATTTAAAGAGGGTAAAAAGGAAATGCTGAAGTATTCAAGCCAAACCGGGGCTACTTTTGATGGTGAAGAACCAGAATTCAATAGTGCGTTAAATGATCACGATATCCTAAAAGAATTTAGTTTAGTTGTTAAAAATGGTGAATCAAATGTGCCAATAAATTTAAATGGGCTAGGATATAACAATTTAATTTATATTTCTTTAGTATTAGCTGAACTTCAGCAAAGTCGTGACAATTCTTATTTTGGTGATAATTCAAGTGTTTTTCCATTTCTATTAATAGAAGAACCTGAGGCACATCTTCATCCTGATATGCAATATGATTTTTTAAAATTTTTACAAAATAATATCAAGGATGGTACAACTAGTGAAACAGCAAAGCAGGTGATTATAACCACGCATTCTCCTAATATTACAGCTGCTGCTAGTTTAGATGATCTTATTGTTCTCAGTAAATATAAAAGTGGTGTTAAAATTGGATATCCTGGGGAAACGTTTATCGATAATCCAAAAGACAAGAAATTTGTAGAACGATTTTTAGATGTCACACGATCCAATTTGTTTTTTACTAATCAACTTATTTTTATTGAGGGGTTAGCGGAACAAATGCTAATACCGCAATTTATGAAAGCCGATACATCTAACATACAAAACAGACATATTTCTATTATTAATTTGTCTGGGCGCTATTTCATTCCCTTTTTAAGAATGTTTGATACAAATAAGAATCCTAATACCGCAATATATAAGCAGATTGCCTGTCTAACGGACTTAGATCCTGTTCAAGGAAAGCAAAACAAATCCTGTCCGCCAATATTTCAAGCGGAACCTGACAACAAAAATCCGAATATAGAAAGTATCAAGGCTTTGAAATCGGCTAATATTAAAGTGTTCTCACAAGATGAAGATTCTGACTATAAGTCTAATGAAGGTTGGACGTTTGAATATCAGTTGTATATGGATAATCCTGATCTAATGCCATTGATCTTTCACGATTCTATGAGATATTGTGATGCATGGGAAAATTTGAAACAAATGAGCATTGAAAATCTGAGTATTGAAAAAATATCGAATACTTTCCAGAACGAAAGATCTAAACAAATCGACGGAATACTCAAGGAAAATCACAATACTAATGATTTATCAGAAATTACTGATTCCAAGTTAATTAAGCTATATCTAGGAACAATGTTTCTATATTCAATTAAAGATAAGGGCCTTTATGCGCAAGAACTTTCCGAAGAAATAAGTAGTGGTAAATCTATTACAGTGCCAAAATACATCAAAAAATGTTTCAAATGGATCGCAGATAAAAATGGATTATAAAAGAGTATCATCTCATGAGAACATAAATATTAATCAAAATTTCTTGGTATCAGCTGGCCCCGGCTCAGGGAAAACAGAATTCTTAGTAAACCATATTCATCACATAATTAAAGAGTCTGGAAAAATAAACACATTAAGAAAGGTATTGGCGATTACTTATACGAATGTTGCAGCCGATAATCTTTCAAGGCGTATTGGATATACATCTGGTCTTACGCAAGTTTCAACAATACACAGCTTTCTATCAGAATTTATACTTTTACCATACTCATGGTTATTAGAAGGCAAATATTCTTTACCAAAGAAGCTCACAATTACCCCTCATCAATTAGCGAGTTTTTCTGATTTTAAAGAGCTTTGCCAAAAATATAAATGCCAGTATATGACATATTATGACAATATTCGGGATCGTATTTCTTAAAGTATATATTTTAAGAAGCTGAATGATCATTACAGTCTTACTATTGATCAGAAAGATACACGAGTTCCAAATAAAAGATATCCTATTAAAAATGATCCTAAATTTTTTATGGAATATAAACAATCATGTTGGAAAAACGGCATCATCAATTACGATGATGTTTTGTTGTTATCATTAATCATTTTAGAAAACAATCCATTTGTTGCTAAACTGATTTCTAATAGTTTCCCATTTATCTTTATTGACGAATTTCAAGACACTTCAATAATCCAAGCTGAAATCATTAGTATTTTAGCTGATAATGGAAGCAAAGTAGGAGTTATTGGCGATGAGAATCAATCAATTTATGGATTTGCGCATTCAAGTCTGGAAACCTTTAGAAAATTCAGTCTACCGAAACTAAACAAATATTGCATTAATATAAATCACCGGAGCAGCGACCCGATAATTAAACTTTTAAATGGAATTACAGAAAATTCTGGGAAGGATCCTCAAATTTTACAGAACATACCAGGTCCTAAGCCAACTATAGTGGTTGGAGACCCTAGATTAGTTGTTAATTGGTTTTTAAAAAATCACCCCCAAAACTCAGCATGTTCCAAGATGATCATTAGTTACAGTAACGACTATATTGAACAAATAAAACCGAATTACAGTGCCCCTTCTAAAAAAATTAAGGATAATATCAATAAGATGCGCACTGATGATAGAGGAAGATTCATCTATAGTATTATAAAATCACTTAAGTTAGCTTCTGAGGGTCAAATAAACGCCAGTATTTCATCTTTCTTCCGTTCTTACGAAAAAACAAATGCTGACGAAAAATATGTCATATCAAAGTTTTATTATGCTTACAATAAAATTAATAATTACTTGAATCGTGATATTAGTACATGGTTCAACGAGATTCTTCTTGATAAGAATATTCATGAAGCAAATTCTGATAACATTTCGAAAATAATGAAGAAGATTACAGGAAGAAATAAATGCTTTTTAGGGTTGAAAGTCAAATATTTATTGTCTGATGTTCCCTTAGAAGGTACTAACTCCGAATTTAGGACTATTCATCAATCCAAGGGTGATGAAGCAGATGCAGTGCTCATTATGATAGATGACAGTGGCAAAAAAAGAGAAAGTAATTTTTCGTTTTTACTAAAACCAAGCCTTAGTGGAAGTAATGAGGATGACAGGGTTTATTATGTTGCAATGAGTCGCGCAAGACATGAACTGTTTTTTTCTATTCCGTCGTTAAACAAAAATATAAGAAAGCAGATTGAAGCCACTGGTTTAGTTAAAATTCAGGATATTCTTGATATATTAAATTCCGAAGTCTAAATGCAAATTATTTTGCGTACAATAACCTGGTGAATAAAAGCAAAGGAGGGAACTGTTTTTATGCTAGAACTATCGTTTGAAAAAGAAGTTGTTAAAACCTTAACGACTGGAAGCAATCAATGGGTGGAACGCAAAGACCTGTATGGTGCGACGCCGGATCAATTATGGGCTAATTTTCGCGATAAATTAAATAACAATAACTATGCTAAATTGCAGGGACACCCTTTAACTGATACCGAATTTAATCAGGTTAAACGGGCGATTGAGGTCCCGACACCTTACGAAGCGGCTAAGTTACTAGCCGCCGAAAATGGCATTGGCAAAGTGGAAGTTGAACGTGATGATGCTAAGCTGGGCACGGTGACGCTTGAGTTGTTTTGGAAAGCGGACGTCGCTGGCGGTAAATCTAGTTATGAAGTGGTCCGGCAAGCAGTGCGACCACGGTTAGCTGGTACCCAAGATGTCTATCCTGATCGCCGGTTTGACGTAACCCTATTGATTAATGGGTTACCCTTAATTCAATTGGAACTAAAAAAAGCCACGGTCGAACTTAACCAGGCTTTTAATCAAATTGAAAAATACGCGCAGGAAGGTAAATATAAGGGAATTTACTCGCTGCTGCAAATGTTTGTGATTATGACGCCGGATAGTACGGCGTATTTTGCGAATGCCGAACCGGATCATTTCAATAAAGCCTTTTTGTTCAATTGGCGGACGCGGGATAATCACCCCGTGGAAAACGGCTTAGCGTTTACGCGCCAAGTCCTTAATATTCCCATGGCCCACAAAATGGTCAGTGAATATACGGTCATTGACCAAGAGCGGCAAAGCTTAATTATCTTACGGCCTCACCAGATTTATGCGATTGAAGCCGTGATGCACCGGATTCATGATCATCAGGATGGCTTTGTTTGGCATACCACAGGTTCTGGTAAAACAATCACCTCATATAAAACTGCTAAATTAGCTGCGCAAGATCCTGGTGTGGATAAGGTCATCTTTTTAGTTGACCGGCGGGATTTAGATGAACAGACAACTAGCAACTTTAGTGCCTATGCTGCCAATGACGATATTGCCATTAACGAAGCCCAAAACACCGGTGATTTAATGCGTAAGTTGCAACAAAATGACGGTAAGGTCTTGGTCACCTCGATTCAAAAACTTCATCGGGCGGTCAAAAAAACGCAAGCCCAGCTGGCAACTGGTAAGCAATCCCGCTTTAGTAAAACTTTAAAGCAACGGGTGATCTTCTTTGTTGACGAAGCCCACCGGTCGCAATTTGGTAAGATGCAAAAGGAAATTCGCGCAGCGTTTGTCAATAGTAACTGGTATGGTTACACCGGCACCCCAATCTTTAATGAAAATAAGAAACAGCTCAAGGGTGATCTAGCAGTTACGACTGAGGAGCTATTTGGTAAAGTCTGTCACATTTATAACTTGCGAGATGCGCTAGAGGATCAAGCCGTGTTACCGTTTAATGTGGAACACGTGGCAACGATTGATAAAGACGCTTTAATAAACCGGGCCCGCGAAAAAGAAACCAATCGTGTTAAAGCTCGTCGTGATAAGCAAGGCCGCCTGCTGAGTACAGCTGATGAAGCAAAAATTCAAGCCAAGATTCAAGCGATGTCAGTCAAGGACTTGGAAGAAACGTATTTAACTCTGGCTGACTTTGAGACTGATGAACATATCCAACAAGTTGTTCAATATATTTTAGACACCGGCCCACGTAAAACCAGCTTGGGGCATGGCAACTACAATGCGATTTTAACCACCAGTTCCATTGAAATGGCGCAACGCTATTATCAAGCCTTTAAAGCCGCTAAAAAGACTACTCACAATCAGCTAGATCCTGATTGGCCCCGGATTGCGATTACTTATTCATTAAGTGAAAACGAAGATCAGAGTGCGCAAAAACATGACCAAATGGCCACCATTTTAAAAGATTATAATCGGCAGTATCACACTAATTTTGATTTAGCCGATTTGAATCTCTATAACGAAGATGTTGCAAAACGGGCCGCCCGGCGTGAAGCGGTCTTTGCTCATTTGAAACCGGATCAGGAAATTAATCTAGTGATTGTGGTGCGGCGGTTATTAACGGGTTTTGATGCCCCTCGGCTAAATACGCTTTTTGTTGACCGTACCTTAGCCTATCAAGAACTCATTCAAGCCTACTCACGCACCAACCGGCTCCAAAACCGAGAATTAAAACAAGAAGGCCAAATTGTGACCTTTCGGGTCCCGGCAATCATGGAAGCGAATGAACGTGAAGCTTACAAGTTATATAGTGGCGAAGGCTCGTTTAATGTCATCATGCGTCCCACTTATCAGCAGGCTGTCTTAAAATTTCAAAAGGCCGTGGTCGATTTAAAAACCATTGCCCCGACGCCGACGGCGGCCGATGACCTGAAAGGAACCACTGCTAAGGTACAGTTTGTGAAAGCCTTTCGCCAAGTGAATCAGCAATTGAATTCCTTATCGATGTACAACGATTTCACTTGGGAAAACAGTGAAAAGGCCTTTGGTATCGCTCAGCCCGAAGTAGAATCCTATACGGGTAAATATCTGCGGATTAAAGCGGCGGTTACTAACCAAGAGCCTGAGAAAGTCCCCGAAGAATTAGCTGCCTTAGACTTTTCCCTAGCCGTTGGTTCAGTCGTCTTGGTGGATTATGATTATTTGACGCAATTAATTCAAGATTGGATTGATGAACAGCAACGGTACACGACATCTGATCAAGCCCAAGCGCATATGACTGCTTATTTGCAAAGCAACGCTAAAGTACAGGCTAGTTTGAATAAATTAGCAGAAACGCAACCGCAACAGGCCCAGTTAATTCGCGAAGCCATGCCCTATATTAAGCAACAAATGCAACAGTCGCAGCAACAGAGTAACCAAAATAAAGCGCCAGTAGCGTTGAATGCTCGTGAGTTGGTGGCTGATTACGCCCAGAAACAATTGGTCAAAAAAACGACGACCTTTGCCCATACGTGGGGCTTAGATCAAGCAGCCCTATTGCGGGTGGCGCGTGAACACACCGTAGGGACTGATGAATGGCACCATGAACAAGAATTAACGCAGTCAGCGAATTTAGCAGCGGCCTTACAAGCTCAAACTGCCACTGGGCCGAAGATTCCAGCTATGTTGCCACTATACCGGATTAAGTCCCAGGCCGCTTGGCGGCAGTTTATTGAACACGATTTAGCAATTTATCTACAAAAATAAGTGAGGTTAAACAATGTCAGAAAAAACAATGCAAGCTAGTCAACTTGAAAGCGCCCTATGGAATGCGGCCGATGTCTTACGCGGGAAAATGGACGCTTCTGAATATAAAAATTATTTATTAGGGTTAATTTTTTATCGGTTCCTATCTGAGAAAACCTTGACGACCTTTAGTGAATGGGCGGGTGAAACCGAAAATGTCACTCAGAAATATGCTCAGTATATGGATCCGCAGTTTGAATTGGAAGGCGTCTCGGTGCAGCCCAGTTTAGTGGAGTATTTGCAAAACACGCTCGGCTATTTAATTAAACCACAAGCGTTGTACACCACCCTGATTGGCAAGATTCAAGCCCATACTTTTGCATTAGATGATTTATCCCAAGCACTTCATGATCTGGAACAGTCGACGCAAAACCTGTCGTCAGCGCAAGACTTTTCGGGCTTGTTTGCCGATGTGGATTTAAGTAGTAATAAATTAGGCAGTTCTTTACAACAACGGAATCAAACTATCAGTGATACCATGTTAGCTTTAAATGCGATTGATCTCGTCCATCATCAAGGCGACGTCTTAGGTGACGCCTATGAATACTTAATCGCGCAATTTGCCAGTGATTCTGGTAAGAAGGCGGGTGAATTTTATACTCCACGGCAGGTGTCCGACATTATTGCCCAGATTGTGACTTATCAGCGCAATGCAGGTGACAAACAAGTGCGGACTATTTATGATCCAGCGGTTGGTTCCGGTTCACTGCTATTAAATGTCGGACAGCACGTGCAAGACCCCAATTTAGTGAGTTATCACGGCCAAGAATTGAACACCACGACCTATAACCTGGCCCGGATGAACCTAATGTTACATGGAGTCTCGTATGACGATATGCACTTACGCAACGGGGATACGTTAAGTAAAGATTGGCCCGTTGACGAGCCTTACTTATTTGATGCCGTCGTTATGAACCCGCCCTACTCGGCGCACTGGGATAACAGCGACAAACGCTTGTCAGACCCTCGATTCCGTGATTATGGTGTCTTACCGCCTAAATCAAAAGCCGACTTTGCCTTTCTGCTACACGGCTTTTATCATCTGCAGGAGCATGGAACTATGGGCATCGTCTTACCCCATGGCGTGCTATTTCGGGGGGCTAAGGAAGGCAAAATTCGCCAAAAGCTTCTGCTGGATAACCGGATTGATGCCATTATTGGGCTACCCGCTAATATTTTTCATTCCACCAGTATTCCAACGTTGATCATGATTTTAAAGAAACATAAAACCACTGATAACGTCTTGTTTATTGATGCGTCCCGGGAATTTGAAAAGGACAAGAATCAAAATAAGCTAACGGCAGCCAATATTCAAAAAATTGTGACAACTTATCAAAACCGGCAGGATGTCGATAAATATGCCCATGTGGCCTCACCGGCAGAAATCAAAGAGAATGATTATAATTTAAATATTCCGCGCTACGTTGATACGTTTGAGCCGGAACCCGAGATTGATCTGAACCAGGTCAAAGCTGATCTAAAGCAACTGGATGAGGAAATCAGTCAGAATGAACAAGCCTTTAATGAATTAGCTAGCCAGTTAGTGGCCACCCAGGTTAATGATCAGTCAAAACCGGAGGCTCACAATGAAAGATAACCAAGCTAAATATCCGCAATTAAGATTTAAAGGTTTCACTGATCCTTGGGAACAGCGTAAGTTGGGAGAAGAAGCCCAACTTACCATGGGTCAATCTCCAAATTCTGAAAACTATACAAAAAATCCAGATGACTACATTCTTGTTCAAGGTAATGCTGATATGAAAAACGGTCGTGTTGTTCCAAGAGTTTGGACTACACAAATTACTAAGAAAGCTGAAAAAAGTGATTTAATTTTAAGTGTTCGTGCACCAGTTGGAGATATTGGGAAGACTGATTATGACGTAGTTCTAGGCCGCGGTGTTGCAGCAATTAAAGGAAATGAATTTATCTTCCAACAACTTGGAAAAATGAAATTAACCGGATATTGGACTCGTTACAGCACAGGTTCAACATTTGAAAGTATCAATTCAAACGATATTAAAGACGCCAAAATTATGGTACCAGTTGAAGAGGAACAACAAAAAATTGGCTCATTTTTCCAACAACTTGATCACCTTATAACTCTTCATCAGCGTAAGCTTGAAAAACTCCAAGAACTTAAAAAGGGGTATCTACAAAAGATGTTTTGCTGATTCTTAATTTGATCAAATTTAGGATCCTAAGAAAACCCCTGACTTAATTTTTATTGTGCTTGGTCAATACTTAATTCACCTGTATAATGGATTACGCAGGAAGTTTTAAGGACGGTGGCTGTCTTTTCCCTTGCGAGGTGAGGCCCATGGGAACATGGAATAATCTTCAAGAAGGTTTCACAGTCAATGAGCGTCTTCCAGACACTCTCGTTGATGTTGCTGTTTGGCACGTTTTTAAT
>NZ_GG700752.1:476942-480547 GCF_000160855.1 Lactobacillus helveticus DSM 20075 = CGMCC 1.1877 | reverse complement strand
GAATAGATACTCACTCGCCAATTTAGAGGAATTATTTGAAATTAGATAAAGTTTAAGCCATTATTTTTAACTCGGGATTAACATTAATTCTGTGTGTTTGGCACCAATTTTCGCTGATGCAGATAAGTGACACCGCCAAATACCAATGTCCAAACAATTGCGCCAACGGCCCCAATGACATCTTCTGGTATGAAGAATAAGCTGAAAAAGATAATCGCGAAGAACGCGATGGTTAATGGACTGGTGACGCTGTACCATGGCATCTTAAAGCCGTCTGGTAAGAAATCACTTGATGCCCGATATTTTCTGTGAGCCAGCATCGACAAGGTATAAACAATAATGTACATATCACTGGAAACCCCTGTTACAATCGTGAAGACTGACGTAATCGCAGTGGTTAAACTCATCAAGGGTGTAACCAAAACCATCGCTGCTGAGAAAATAATTGGCTGCAGGAACGCCGTTTTTGGAAATTTTGGCGAACGTTTTGTGCATCCAACTATTTTCTGGGACTTCGGTTGCCAACTGGTAGAAATGCCGGCCGGCTGAGAAAATACAACTATTTAGTGAAGAAGCTGCCGAGGTCAATACCACAAAGTTAATTGCCGCGGCCGCTGCAGGGAAACCAGCTAACTTAAACACTTGAACAAACGGGCTACTATCAGCCGTTAATGATGTCCAAGGGATAATACCCATGATGACAATCAATGCGCCAATATAGAATAGTAAGATTCGAATTAACGTTTCGTTAACTGCTTTTTTAATTACGGTGTGTGGTGATTTAGCTTCGCCGATTGTGATGCTGACAAATTCAATTCCCTGAAAGGCAAAGAAAACCATTGGGAATGCCGAGACAAAGTTAAAGACACCGTGTGGGAACAGTGTATAATTGTGAAAAACATTTGTAATCGTTGCGTGGCCCAATGGTGTAACCGAATGGCTGAACATCATGAACACACCTGTTACAATCATGGCAACGATCGCAATAATTTTAATCATGGCAAACCAGAATTCAGCTTCCCCGAACAACCGGGCAGCAATTAGGTTAACACTTGCCAAGACTCCCAAAAAGATCAGTTCAACAACCCACGATGGGAAATTTGGAAACCAGAATTTAACATATGTGGCCGTCGCAGTCAATTCTGCCATACAAACAAAGACTAAGCCAATCCAATAAGTCCAGCCGCTAAAATGACCAACTGTCGGACCTAAATATCGAGAAATGAACGAAACAAACGTGTGTTGGGAAGGATCGGAATAAAACATCTCACCGATTGCCCGCATCATAAAGAAGAAGAACAAGCCCAATGTTAGGTAAACCAACATTACGGACGGGCCGGTTTTACTAATTGTACTTCCGGATCCCAAAAATAGTCCTGTTCCGATTGTGCCACCAATGGCAATCATCTGAACATGCCGGTTACTTAAGGCTCGCATGGTACCATCCTAGTTCTTGGTAATAGTTGATTTCATAAGCATCCTCCTACAAAATAAGGGCAAATAAGACAGTTACTAATTAAATTCTAATTGGAATTTCATTATTATACCACATATTTTCAATACGTGGTAGATATTTTTACATATGAAATCGCTTTTATGCAATTTTGCTTAATTATGTGAGCCCTTCACGGGTAAAATGTAAGGTTTGATAACATATTCGTTTTAGAGAAAATATCCTTTCCGGTTAAATGAAACACCAATTAATTAATTACCAACTTTACTTGCTTTTTCTCACCCATCGTTCTATACTCCTAATTAAATAATTTAAAGTCGAATTACATGAAGTAGTTCCTTATCTGGGTGTCAGGAAGTTGGTGGTCGCTGCGAACCAATCAGGATAAGGGAGACGAAATACCGTAATACTCTCGACAATGGTCAATAACTAGAATCCATTATCTTCTAGTGAGCGGTGTATTTTTTGAATACACAAGTTGGGTGGTACCACGGTAAAGAGTCTAATCGTCCCTATTGCATATGAACATGCAATAGGGACGATTTTTTATTTACCAGAGAAAGGGATGTTGAACATGGAACGATCAACTAATGGGGGCTTAGCGCGATATTGATAGCCACTCTTTATGAAAACAATTAGTCACAAAAAAACAAAAAGAGGTTAATCAATATGACGAAAAGTAAATTATCTTTAAGTGAAGCAATTATTGTTCTAATTATCATCTTAGCAATTATGGGTTCTGGTATAATCGGCTTGGGCTTGTCCCCACAAGTTCCAGTTTTACTAGCCATTACCGTCACCATTTTTTGGGCAAAGCTGCGCGGATTTAACTGGCATGAAATCAATGGCGGCATTAAGGACGGTATCGATAAAGGAATCATTCCAATTGTTATTTTTATTTTAATTGGAGCAATGATCAGTACCTGGATTGCTGCCGGGACAATTCCAACTTTAATGGTCATTGGCTTTAAGGCAATCAGCGCACAATGGTTCCTACCAACAGTCTTTCTGGTTTGTTCCCTAGTTGGCGCCGCGGTTGGAAGTTGCTTCACAGTCGTTTCAACCGTCGGAATTGCTTTCTTCGGCATCGGCGTAACCATGAACTTTAACCCAGCCCTCGTTGCCGGCGCCATCATTGCCGGAGGAACTTTCGGCGATAAATTGTCACCATTATCCGAGACTAATAACTTAGCGGCCGCCGTCGTTGATACGGATCTATTTGATCATATGAAAACCATTTTATGGTCGACATTACCAGCTGCAGCCATTTCAACAGTGGCATTTGCCGTTCTGGGAATGGGTCACAATCACGCTGACATGGCAAAAATCAACACCACGGTCGCTGCATTGAATAATGACTTTCACATTTCAATTATTGCATTAATTCCGATCGCCCTGGTATTCATCTGTGCCGCCTTTAAAATGGCAGCCATCCCCACCATGCTGCTCAACATTTTTGTTTCAGCTGCCATGATGTTTATGAATAATACCGGTTTAAATATGAATAAGGCCAGCGATATCATCACAAATGGCTTCGTGGCAAAAACCAGCAATCATGAAGTCAACTTACTATTATCTCGTGGTGGCATTGTTAGTATGATGCCAACCGTTGCCCTGATTGTATTAACATTATCTCTTGGTGGTTTGCTCGTTCACTTTGGTTTAATCAGCACCGTAATGACACCAATCGCCACTAAGTTAAATAATTCAGCCAAATTAATTACAGCAGTCTTATGTGCCTGCATTGGGGTAAACATTTTCGTGGGTGAACAATTCCTATCAATTATCTTACCAGGTCGGGCTTTTAAACAAACCTTCAATAACGGCGGCTTAGCCAGTTCAGCTCTTGGCCGGGTCCTAGAGGATGGCGGTACCGTTCTGAATTACTTGGTTCCTTGGGGTGTCGGTGGTGTCTTCATTGCCAACACGTTGGGCGTTCCAACCATGCAGTACCTGCCATTTGTCTTCTTCAGTCTTCTCTGCCCTGTCTTCTCACTCTTAAGTGGCTTTACGGGAATCGGATTACGGAAGTTAAATGCTACTGAAGATGCCAAAGGAAAAGAAACCGTGCCAGTACAAAATTAGAATGTTTCTTAATCCGGATTTGGTTTTTAAAATATAACACAACTCACCCCATATCCCTAATTAAAGT
>NZ_GG700752.1:454722-475473 GCF_000160855.1 Lactobacillus helveticus DSM 20075 = CGMCC 1.1877 | reverse complement strand
TTTTTAATTGCGCTACTCAGCTATATCGACAAGCACCACAAATAAAAAAGCCGCCCCGATCATAACTTTGGCGAGTTACGGGACGACAGTATCGTTTAGTTAACTAATGCCACCGCCTTTGAAGCGGCTTGCATGGGAAGTCTTGTTAGCGCAGGGCTTCCCTTTTCTATTACATTATAGCATGACCTTTAAAAACTGGCTAACGTTTTAGACTTTGATCAAGTTCGGATTCGGGTTGTTTGATCTCCGGATTCTGTTCAGCAAATGCTTTCAGTTGTTTTTGCGTTCGATTACTGATTTCATGGTGTACATCATTTAACTTATTTTTTAGTCCTAACTTTTGTTGTGGATTAGTTGCTTGCTGAACTTGTTGTTGCAAGCCTTGATAGGACTTATTAAGTTCCTGGGCTGATAGCTTTTTTAGATTATGCTCAGGCTCTTTTTGGGCTTCTTGTAAGCCTAATTGTTTGGTTAAGCCATCGCTAAGCTCAATCACTTTGTTGCTCACTTGCTGGATCTCACTTAAAGCACTATGGATCACGGCTTTATCTTTAGCCCAGGTAGCCACATACCCGAGTGAGTAGTTGCTGGTATCAACACCAATATTTTGCATGGCAACATACGCGATCGCTTCGGCTTGGGTTTCCTGATAGGCTCGTGGCCGATCTTTAAAGGCTGATTTTAAGCCGTGTAGCTGGCTATGCGCATATTCATGATATAACGTCTTCAATTTTAAAGCATTATCGGGCTCATCGCCACCAATGACGATTTCATTACTGCTGGGTTGAAAATACCCCTTAGCCCCATTTAGCGTCTCTAAAGGCACTTCACTGACTTTAAGGTCGGTTTGCTGGTTTAAATAATCTTTGAACGCGTTATACAAGCTCGTTACATTCTGATGATCGGCTAAATTTTCTTTGACAAAATCCTTGGCACTTAACACTGGCTCACCGCTAGTTTGTGACACGTCAAAGACGGGTAGATAACGGTAACCGACAATGGCGCGTTCATCGGTGGTATCAAGACGCTTTTGCTCGGCTGGTGTTAACTTCTTAATGATCGGGGCCGCAATCCGAATCGCTTTTGCGCCTCGTTTGACGGTGCGGTTAAAAGCCGTCTGCCATTGCTTAAAGCCCGCGACTTGAGTGGCTTGCGGATTTTGCGCATAAATCAAATCAATGTTTCTGGCGCTATAATGATGAAATTTAGCCAGGGTATTAAGATACTGTTTAAATCGGTCACTATCAGTTAATTTTAGGATTTGTTGTTCGGCTTGGGCGACTAATTGTGCTTTCCAGGCTTTAACGTCTGCTTTACTCGGCATTGTCTACCCCTCCTCATTTTCAAAAATATCATTCAATATAGGGGTTACGTTGATTTGAATCGGGGTCGTGCCATAAAGGGCGATGTAGCCATCAGCTAATTTTTGCCAAGCCACTTGATAATAGGCTCCGTTACCAGTGATTTCTTTTAAATACTTGTAGGTTCCTTTAGCCTGTAAAACTGGTAATTCACTCCCAATAACTGCTAATTTATTATCCATTTTATGATCTCCTTTGCTTTGCTAATCTCACCCGTTGTTTAGGTTTACTTTTAGCTTTATAAAAGTGAACCTAAATGACGGGTTCACCAACCGGAACAACGTGAAGGGCGGTAGGCAGGTTCTAATCAAAATCAAAACTTAATTTATGGCCGTCAAGCTTTAACTTGGCGTCAAACGACTTCCCCTTTTTGCTCTTGAAACCCTTTAATTTGCTGGTTTCACCCTTGGTAACTAACGCTTTAATTGCGGTCTTCCCGAGCGTCTTGCTACTCCATTTCTTAGGTAAGGTAAAATCTTCACCTTGCTTGGGCTTCACAATGTAAAACTTCTGTTTATTTAACACGGTCGCTTGCGGTGTTTCTAAGAAGACCTCGGCGGACTTTTGTGCTTGCTGTTGGTGATTGATTTGTTGCTTAATGGCTGCATTGCCGGTTAATTGTGTGGGAACATCAGCGATTAACTTCGCCACAAACTTCTTGATTTGGCTCAAAAAATTATCCGGAGTGCGTTCTTCGGTACTGATTTGCTGTAAAGCTTGCTCCCATTTAGCCGTCATTTCTGGACTAGTTAGCAAGGGTTCGAGTTCGACCGCTTTACATAAAGTAATTCCGGCTTCACTGACGTGTAGCTTATTCTTTTCAGTAACTAAATAGCCACGTTTCTTCAATATCTCAAGCACATTTGCCCGGGTCGCACTTGTCCCAATGCCTTGCACGTCTTTGAGAATCGCCTGGGCTGCTTCATCATCAAGCGTTTTACCGGCCGTCTTCATGGCCGTAATCAGGGTACCTTCGGTAAATGGTACCGGCGGGGTCGTTTCTTTTTGCGGCGTTTGCAGATTTGCTTGAACTTGGTCGCCTTGGTGAACGATCGGTAGGGTGGCTGCCTCTTGCTGGTCGGCTTTGTGATCATCAAATAAAGCTTGCCAACCTTGCTTAGTTGGGACCTTACCCGTTGCTTTAAAATTGGCGTCACCAACTTGGGTAATAATGGTAGTTTCCTCGTACTCGTACGGATCAGCAAACATGGCTAAGGTCGTCCTTAATACTAAGTCATATACTTGTTGCTCAAGTTTTGATAGCTTAGCCAGCTGCTCTTGGCTTGGCACCGTTTTTGTCATAATAATTGCATGGTGTTCTTGCACTTTTTTGCCGTTAACGTATCGGCTTTGTGGCTCGATTTGAGGTAAGGCAATTTCTTTTGAGACTAACTTCTGATACCGCGCCAAGTTCTGGCGCAGATACGTAAATTCTTGATCGGTAATGTATTGACTATCTGTTCGTGGATAAGATAAGTATTTAGCTTCATATAAGGCTTGAACAGCTTTTAAAACATCGGCAGCACTGGCATGATACCGCCGGTTGATCATGGTTTGTAGTGCTGACAACGAGAACAATCGTGGACTGGCGCTTTTTTTGCCTTGCTTTTGGACGTCCTTGATTAAACCGTCCTGTGAGCCTTTCTGAACGTGTTTAGCCTGCATGAATGTCATTAGCCCTGTTTCGTCTTTAAATCGCTGATAGGGGTCTAATTTTGCGAAAAATTTTTGCTGATTAGCTAAAATTTCCGCATTTAGCTCAAAATAAGGTTCCGGCTTAAAGTTTTTGATTGCCTGGTCCCTTTGATAGACCATATACAAGGTTGGCGTCTGCACGCGACCAATTGAGTATACCCCGCGTACCCCATTTTGTCTTAATAACAAAGTATATAAGGGACTACCATTCATACCGATCAACCAATCGCTAATTTGACGGGTTTGGGCTTCCTGGTACTTAGGGTAAAACGCCCAGCCGTCTTTCAGCGCTTTAAAACCACTTCTGATGGCGTCTTTTTCTAACGAGTTGATCCATAATCTCTTGATCGTTTTCTGTTTCAAATTAATCTTGGCCTGATTCATAATTGACCAGGCAATGTTCTCCCCTTCACGATCACTATCAGTAGCAACGACAATCGTATCTGCTTTGCTTAACCACTCTTTCACAATTTTGAATTGAGCTTTCTTGTCAGTTGGGACGATAAATTGGTAATGTGCTGGGAAAATAGGTAAGTTACTCAGTGACCAATGTTTGTATTTAGCGTCATAGGCTTCTGGCGCTGCTAGTTCAACTAGGTGGCCGAATCCAAACGTGATAACGGTATCGGGCGGTAAGAGTGAATCGTTAATGATGTAATAGCCTTGTTTCTTAGTGCTCCTTTGGAACGCTTCGACATATGATCGGGCTTGACTTGGTTTTTCTGCCAAAATAACAGTTGTCATTTTCCATACTCCTTGTGATTAAGTTTTTGATCTAATTCTGTTTTACCTTGTTCAGCCGCTTTCAACCAAGTTTCACGGCGCAATTCTTGTTGTTGCTCTATCGATTGTTGCTTCAAATAATGTTGATACCGGTTGATGGCTTTGAGATCTGCATAGGCTGACCAACGGAATAATAAGCCACCCAGCAGTAAAACTAAGGCCATTAGAGCAGTTCCTAAAAAATCGGTATGGTTCGCCATGAAAAGCTCTTGGTATAAATCCATTAACATGAGGTAAATTCCCATTATATAGAAGACCATGCTAACTAAGTTATCAAAATAGTAAGACAGCTTAGTCCGCCGTGAAGGTGTTGTAAAAGGATCGGTTCGCATATCTTTTTTGGCTTTTTCCAATAACCAGTGTGCGATTTTCTTCATAACTATTTTTCCTCCTAGTGGTTACGGAAATAATTTTGAAACATTCTCATGGCACCCATACCAGCACTTTTAGTCACACCGGTTGAAGCCCAAAAGTCTTTAACGGCGTCAGGTGTTTTGACCACCAGAAAACCGAATCCGATTGAAGCAATAAAAGCAATAAACCCGTATTTAGCCATATTAGTGAAACACCACACTGATAATGACATACAAAGCACCTGGCTAATAATGGAAGCATTGTAATAAATGTACTTCTTCCACCACGTACCACTATAATCAAAGCTTTCAGTTGCCATGCTCATTGCAGCTAAAGGAATTGTCAGGTTATACCACGCCATATCAGCCACAAACACACACATTTTGATAAAGAACACGACGGTTACGACAGTGAAGATTAGCAGAAACAAAATCTGTAAGGGTAGCGAAATGCCAACATCTTTTAACCCAGGAACTTTATTCATGCCGGTAATTGATTTAGCAGTGAACTGCTGATCAGAACTAAGCATATACTTTAGCAGGGGCAAGGTAATTGAACCTTGAATAAAGCCCTGTAAGAACACGAAAACCGGAATCACGGCCGCTGATTTAATCCCGTCCATGATGATATTAGCCCAAGTCACATCGGTACTTTCGTCCGCCTCTTTTATAATTGTCATCACAATACGCCCAAGGACAACCACAACGACTAATGATGTCGCAAAGGACAGGAAGATGGCATACCACGTTTTAACAATCGGCAAGCTTTGATTGGCTTGGTCAATGATTGCCTTACAGATGTTGAATAAACCATCTAACAAACCAGACAGTAGCCATTCAAAAAACTTAACAATCGCTCCCCGAACCAGTCCTGAAATATCACCTAAAACAAACATATCTATCACTTCCTTTTTTGCAATTCAAAGCTTCCTAATCCGTCATCTGCTTTGGCAGTTTTATTTATTGCTTTAGCTTTATAACCATCGCTAATTTGAGTTAATTCAAATTTTTGATTCTTCTCATCATCAGTATTTACTTTTAAATATTCTTTACCAGAAGTATTACTGACTGAATAATTAGCATTTACATTCATCAAGGGGCTTTCAATAGTCATTGTTTTTTTATTAAATTGGGTTTTATAGCTTTGTCCTTTTTGGTTGAGATACCATTTATTACTTTGCAAATCCTGTGCTGTAGACTTGCCACAAGCGGTAAGACCAACAACAATCAGTAACACTGTCATCTCAGCGATTATATATTTCCGATATTTTTTCATTAATATGTCCTCCATTATCCAAGCATCTTCTTATGTCTAGACTCTAATTCTTGATCAATATTGTCCTGCAATTTGTCTTCTTCGTCATCGGTTGTTTGATCGTCTTTTTTTGCTTGTTGTTGTGCTTTAACCGTCTGATTCCACTTATCTACCTTATTCTTAAAGTTGGTTTCTTGGCTGGCTTCTGGTTGGCCTTGATACTCATTCTGTGACAAGTTAACCAAATGATCAGCCCCTGGAAATAGTTTAAATTGGAACGCTTTTGTAGCTTTGACCGGCCGTGCATTACTAAAGATTAATAAGCTCTGATCTTCAGGCATACGCATAATTTCATCGGGAGTCATCAGCGAACGGCTCGTATAGCTGTAACTATCGCTCTTACTGTGGCTCTCTTCCTTGCTATGACTGGTACTCTCACTTCCCGTTTCCACTTTCACCGTTGATTTTCCTAGTAAATCACTAAAGTATTTAGCAGTTACGTCATTAGCAGCATTTAAGCAAATTTTAACGGCATGATTTCCTAAGATACTCTCGGCCTTATCCTTGCCATACAAGGCTTGGAGCTGGGTTAAGGTCTGACAAATGGTCGTCACGCCAATGCCGTACCCCCGGCACGTTGCTAGGAACTCCTCATACTTGGGAAACTTCCCTAAATTGACAAATTCATCAAGGATAAAGTCGACTTGGTGGGGCAATTTAGCGTGATGATCGGCGGCTAATTTGTATAATTCATCAAATAATTGTGAGAAAAACAGATTGATGAAGCTTTCATAGGTATTATCCATGACGGGGATAATCACGTATAGCACCACTTTGTCATTGCCGATCTCTTTTAAATCAAAATCAGAAAAGCTGGTAAAATTGGCCACTTCTTTGTCAACGAATTTCGAGATGGTCGCCAACAGGCTTTCAATAATGCTGGCTTTCATTTCCCCTTTGGCTTTTTTGAACCCTAACTCATAAGCGCGTCTAGCTGGATCAGTCATAGTTAGATCAAGAAACAAGGTATCTAACGGACTATCTGCGCCCTTTTCCTCGGCTTCCACATCGTTTTCTTGCAACACTTGGGTCACACCCGCCAAATTCCGTTGTTCTGGTGACCGATGGTTCATGACAAACAGGATTAAAGCCTTCAAAAGCTGTCTTTGGGTACTAAACCACACATCTTTTTTGCCTTCGGCATTTTCACTCTGGACGATCTTCGTGGCGACGGTTTCGGCTTGAATATCCCGTTGAATATAATCAAAGGGGTTGTAGCGATCACTGTGCGCCATGTTGGCAAAGTTGACGACATGGACTTTATACCCCTGGGCTAGTTTGATACCGGCCGTCTTTTCGTATAATTCCCCTTTTGGATCGGTCACGACAATGCTGTTTTCCGTTTCGTTAAACAGGTTGGTAATGACGACTGACTGGGTCTTATATGATCCAGGACCCCCGACCACAAAAATGTTCCGGTTGGGTTTGGTGCTGTTATTCTGGTAAACAATCCGTTTATCTACGATACCTAAAATTGTCCCGTTCATGCGTTTACCTCCAATGCGGTTAGATTTAGATGGCTTTTCTGATTTACTTCTTTTTCATCTGTATTCTGATTATCTGATAAATGAAAGATAAAATGACTGTGATAATTGTAAATACAAAAGTTAGTGTGCTCTTTCCCTGAAATAGGAACAAAACTATCGCAATTAACGACGTGATGATCGTAACTATTCGTACTAATAAATCTGGTCTGTTCATGCTTCTTACTTCCTTTCACTTGTCTGCCTTGGATTGTGTTTCCTGTTTTGTTAATGCCTCTAATATTTCTGTTGTGGTGCTCCTGTTAAACGCTGTGGTGAGGTCTTTGGCATTGATACTAAAGTAATGGTCACTCAATTCTTTTAAATTCCCCCAGGTCGCACTCCCGTGGGTTTCAGTGTCCGCAGTCTCCCACGCTTTGTGCTTGCTATTGCGTTTCAAAGCAAAATAGACGGTGTACAGGACCACAGCGACACTGACGATAATTAATACCGGGTTCTTTTGACCCAAATACAAGTTGTAATAATGCCAGGGGTGTAAGGCTAACTGCTTTAACACCGTTGGCATATGGTCCGCAAAAGTCAACTTATAGCGCGACAAGGCCATGACTGATCCGGCTAAGATCTCCGCTAAATACAAGCCAATGATTAGCGTTAGTAGATACGGCCAACTGGCTTTAACGCTGTTTAATAATTTGTCTTTCATCTAATCACCTACGATTCGTTTAATCCTTTGTTGGTTGGTACCGGAGTATCGTTGCGTGCCATGGATCAAGGTTGGTACTGACGTTAATTGATATTTTTGAATGTAATGCCGATTCTGCGGTTGGTTCATGTTAATCAAGACGATGTTGTGACTGATTGCGTTGTGCCAATAAATCTGATGAAAAATAGCTTGGCAATCCGGGCAATCATCGCGATAGAAGAACAACACTTTTTTAGGGTGCTTAGCCAGCGTCACAACTGTTTTCTCTTTCTCAACATGGTTCACATAGCTATGACCTGCAAAGCCTAATACTGCAAGTATCACCACGATCACCGCTAGGGCTTTGCTTACTTTTTTAATCAAGGTCACTCGCTTTAAAACTGTTCCCAAAATTCTGTACATCAGTGATTCGATCCGTGGTGGTATCGAAAGTCACTTGATAAAGTACCGTCGCCTTTTGCCAGTCGTTGTCGCCACTCTTACTTTCGTAACTGACAACGGCCAAGCCTTTCAGATTCCGCCCCTGCTTACTTTGCGTATACAGGTTCAGTTGATTTAACTTAGCTGAAACACTATTGCTATCACCATACGTGCCCTTATTTGAAAAGTATTGCTGATATAGTTTGTTGGAAATCAAGTCTTTCACGCCATCTTTACGCTGGCCGTAGGTCTTGGGCTTAAAGTTGTTCATGACCTTAAAGAACTTGGTGACTACCGTATTAAAACTCAGTTCAGCCTGACTTTTGTCTTTATTATTTTGGTAGGTCTTATAACTGTCAATTTGGGTGCTCAATAACTGCTTTTGTTGGTTGGTTTTAGTCAATTGCTGACTAACTTGTCGCTTTTGCTGTTGTAAGCGACTAATCTGCTGTTGCGCCTGCTTAACTTGGCTATGTTGATAGGCATTCGCCCCTAATGACATGATTAAGATCAAACTACCAAGTGCAATACTTAAAACCATGCTACGCTTCATTTGCTGGTTCCTCCTTACTTCTTGATTGGCCGGGCTAACGTTACATCGCTACCACTTAGTAAGCTATAAAAGGCGGTACCAAAGGTGCTTTCGTTAACCTTATCGCCTACGCCACCTTGTTCAATGATTTTGGTGGCTTTGCCTTGCCATTTATCTAACAGAATGGCGGTATGCCCGTTGTTTCCGGCCCCGGCGCCTTGATTAACAATCACAATATCGCCGGCTTTCGCATCATTTTCACTGATCTGTTTCAAGTATTGATGGCTACCTTTGGCGTCACTGGCCATCGTGCCGGTAAACCAGCCCATGTTGGCCGGTACCTTGTAACCAGCCTTATTCAGGGCTAACCAGACAAAGCCCGAACAATCAGTTCCACCAGTTTTGCTGGGATTCTTTAAATCACTGCCTAAATCGGGGCCGGGGTGGGTTTGAACATAGTAGAAATCGCCTTTCATACTTTCCGCGTTTTTAACAATGCTGCCACCGGAATAGCTCGGGTTACTATCACAACCTAACTCGGTCAGATCGCCGGAACTCGCATTGTCTAACGTATTACCGGCCACGGAATCACTCGCACCCAGCACGGAATACCAATGATCGGCATAACCGTATCTTTGGCTTAAATACCATTGTTCCGGGTTTTTGCTCATGCCTTCATAATCCATTAACCAGGCTTTGGTCGCTTTGTGCACGTTCGTATACTTAAAAATCTTCTTGTTTGACGCATAGTAACTACTGTTCAATTCTTGATCGAGATAGTCCAACTGCACCCCGAGATTGGTCGCTGGCTTGCTTTCTTTGTGGGCTAAGTCCTCCAACTTATCTTTACGGCCGCCTAACCACTGGGCTAAGCCCGTGGCCCCGGAGCTTGAATTGACGGACTTAGGATCAAGGCGACTTTCTAGTTGTAAGACGCCCAAGATGCCAGCTGCCGCTTGTGGCGTTGCACCATACTTCTGTTTCCAGTGCGCATAGATATTTTTGGCATTTTCCGTCATGCTCTTACTATCTAATTGTGTTTCTGTAGTGGTTGAGTTATCGCAACTATTTTCTTGTAATTGGCCGGTAATCGCCGCTATCAATAAGATAATCAGCAGAATGGCACCGCCCACAATATAGGCAATCAGCTTCCACTTCTTTTTCTTATATTCGAAGGCCATCACCTGCATTTAATCACCCGCTTTAGCTTTGGTTTGATCAGCCTGCCTTTGGGCCGCCTTCTGATCGGCTTGAGCACTCTTTAAATCCGCTTTGTCCGCAGCCACCTTTTTGGCCTTAGCTTTATTCTTCTTACCATTAATTTTGTTGGCCTCGTCTAATGCCTTTTGGGCGGCGCTGACGTCACCTTTTGCTGAATTAAGCCTTAACAACGCCTTTAAATACTTAGCTTTAGCAGTATTCACCCCGGCTAACTTAGTTTGTGCCGTCTGTGCGTCTTGGGTGTCGTTATGGTCTAAATACGCTTGTCCCATTCTCAATAAAACATCAGCGTTCGTCGTAAAGGATAATTGGTTATTAAGCGTATTGGTATCATAATTAACAATCGCTTTTTCGAGTTTCAATTGATCTTTTTGCGTGCTTGTCGCCTTAGTTGGTAACTGCCAATTGGCAATCTGTCCGCTATCTTTGTTGGCATAAGCCGCATTAACAACCTTGTTCAACTGACTTGGGTCAACGTTTAAGGCTTGCTGGTACTGACGATGCTTTAAAAAGACACTGACTTGCTTAGTTAAAGGATAGCCGGCCCGTTTCATATCTTTTTGCGCTTCCGACCATTTTTGATCATTTAAAGCGGTCTGAATTTGACCGCTATATTTTAATCGCGTGACCTGGGCTTGGTTCTGGTTAGCTAAGCTTTGATATTGCCGTTCGTCACTTTTATGGACTAAACCGACAGCCAAAACGGCCACAATCGCCACTCCGGCCACGCTCAACCATAAACGTTGTTTGGTTTTCTGTTGGGCCGTTTCAACTGCCTGCCATTCGTGATAGCTCACAAAATCCTCAATGCCGTTAACCACTTCCCTTAACTCATTTAACGACGTAGCTTTAGCTACTTGTTGTAAATAGTCGTCCGGGTGTTTGGCCAGGGCTTCTTGAGGATTGCTTAATAGCCGTTCGTAAGGCGTCCCCGTCAAGCAAAATAGAATCAGTGCTTTGTATTTGGCTAAATTGCTATGCTTGTCATCATAAGGCATGAGTTCATTGGCCCGGTAGGCGTACCAAACATGTTGCATGGGGTAATACCACAGGTTAGCTGGGTTCAACGCAACGTGATACTGGCTATCGTTAACCACATTTTGCGCCATGATTTCCTTGGCAATTGCTGACCGGATTGCTTTATTTTCATGTGGTAATTCCTTTAATGATCTGACCTTATCCGGCAAGGTATAAGTTAAAACAACCTTCTGGCCTTGCTCAACCACGTTAACCAACTGTAAGAAATTGGCATCAGCTTCCTTTAATTCGTTTAGCTCACTCAACTGGTCATATCGAAATTGATTGTGATTGAGTTCGAGAATTAACTGGTTTCCCTGTCGCTTGAAGGTGCCAACCTCTATATTCAATAACTGGTTTGGTTTACTCATTTAAAGTCCCTCCTTCCTCCTCGGTGGTAGTTAAAGCGTCAATCTCACTAGGTGTTAAGACCACGCGCTTTTGATAGTCCGGCTGCCCGGCTGTCTCACGGTGATATTTTTCTTGGTAAGCTTCTGGGTCAATTAGCCGTAGTTCTTCTTCGGTCAACTCGACACGCATAAAGGCGCGTTGGCTACCATAGATCATCAGGGCTTCACCTTGTCTACGACGTTCTAATAACTTCTTTTCTTTATCCGAGAACGTCATACGCAATTTGGTAATCACATCATCAACGCCTTTACCGTCAAGACCAAAGAACACTTTGGTATAGGAGTTCCCAATAATGGCTTCACCAATGTTCTGCCCGGTATCTGTCGTTCCTTCAATCACATCTTGAATTTGCTGCGTTCCGGCAATCGCCCCAGCATTATACTTTCTAAACCGCTTGTAAGCTTGGTGGAAAAAGGTGGCGGCTGCTTTGTGCAAGGTCAAGAAATGAAATTCATCGACAAATAATTTCTTGCGGCTATGCCGATCTTTGGTAATTTCGTCCCATAGATACTGGAAAGTATTCAGATAGGCGGCTGATTGGACTTCCTGCTCACTTTGTAGCGGTTTTAAATCAAAGGAAATGATTTTCCCTTTTAAGTTAACGTTGGTATGGCCGTCAAATAAACTGTTAGAACCATGGGTATAACTGCCTAAGATGTAGTAGAAGTCTTTGACCCGATTGAATTTGTCGGCGTCCTTATCTGCCAATTTTTCCAACTCGTCATAAACATTGGATAAGGTCGGCCACTGATCGTCTTTAATTTCTTTTAAGCGGCTGTATTTCAAAACGCCACTGTTGACGTAAGCTTGTTTAACGACATCATCAAGGATTGCCAGTTCAACTTGGGTAATCCCGGTTTTAAGGACTTCAAAGAACCCCTTTAATCGCTGGATTTTATCTTTAACTAGTAAATCAAGGTTTGTGACCGCTTCATCGGCGCTTAAGATTTCTTCGGAAAAGATTTGGAGCGGGTTAATTTTGTACTTAGCATTAGAAGTTAGGTGCAGGACTGCCCCACCTAGGGCTTCGACAATTTTGGTATATTCATTTTCTGGATCAATAATGTAGAGTTGATAGTCTTGAATGGCGTAGCGTAGGATTTTTTGGATCATATAGGTGGTCTTGCCGACCCCCGAGGTCCCGATAATCACTTGATTTTGATTTAGGGTCTTGTTGCGATCCAACATATCTACGGCAATTAAGCTGTTGGTATCTTTGTTAACTCCTTCAATATCGCTTCTCGGCTTTAAGTCCAGAATTTCAGCGTCATCAAAAGGAAACATACTGCTGGCGACTTCGGTATTACTCTCTTTATAGGTGTAATCCCCCATGAGGTTCTCGTTAATTGGCATGGTTGACCAAAATGCTTGGAAAGTCGCTTTAACGGGCACTAAGGGCTTCATTTGTAGTTTAATCAACGTATTCTTAACGCTTTCGGTTAAGCCATCTAATTCTGCTAAACTGTTGGCCCGCAGATAAATCAGCATATGTTGGTACACAAATGTGGTAGAATTATCGAGGTATTTATCTAGTTGCATGTTGGCTGAATCAATATAGTTTTGCAGAATTTTCTTTTTATACGGGTCGAACGTATTTAACTTCTGCGCTTCCTTGTTTTGAATCGTCTTCTTGTAATAGGTAATCATTGAATTGTTACTGGCGCTGTCGATATATTGCACAATATCGATAACGCCTTTTTTGCGCTTCAATTCTGACAACCAGTTGCCGTAAACCCGCTTGGGATAGTCAGCGATCGCTAACACCCGAATAAAATTCTCGCCCGACTGGACGTAGGTGGGGTACTGTTCCCAGCTGAACGGAAATAGTGAATGCAAGCTATCGCGATCAATCAGCTTGGTAAAATCCTCAACCTCCGGTTTGGGCTTACTACCCGTTTGGTCGCTGTTACCTTGGTTATGCTCTTTTTTAGTTGGCATAAATAAATCAATGACCTTATCACCAAAACTCATTCTGTTGCCCCCTATCCATTAAAATTGATCAAGTTCTTTAAAATCTCTTGGACTTCTTGACTAGTCAAAACTTTGGCCGTCACATCAAAATCCGTTAACGCATTTTCAATGTCTCGTTTAACCTGTTCGATCTTTTCGTCTAAATGAGTGACGGCTAAGTTTAAGCTTTTAACGCTCTTGTCTTTAATCGGTACCTTAACGATTAGCAGATGTTGCTTAGTTGTCATGTTTTTGGATTCTTGGACTTTAGTAAAGTGATCCAAGTAACTGGCTATGAGCTGGATTTTGAACTGTTGCTCCGGGTGGTCTTTTTGTAAGGCGAGATACCGCCGTTTGAGACCATTGAGATAAGCCGTCATATTGACGGGAATCGTCGGTTCTAAGAACTGTAATGTGTCATCAACGCCTTCACCTAAGGTACTCATGAGAAACGCGCCATAGTCCTCAAAAACGTCTTGCTGTTCGGTTTCATTAAGTAGATCCAGGTTGATCCCACTAACTTCCAAAATGCCAACGAGATTACCCGTTTTGGTAACTTCGTAATTACCATACATACCCACCACCAAGCTCATGTCATCAATGGTTTCTTTGCCACCATTGATTTTGGGCGGTTGGTAATCCCAATCTAGCCTGGCTGATTTATTGGCGGTTTTGTTCTTCTTCAAACGCATTTAGTTCACCTCGCTTCTTCGGTTTTAAATAAAACAGTTTCTGACCATTGGCATAGCGGCGTTTCAGCTTAAAGTTATCCCGCACTTTAATATTCTTCCGCGCCGCAACTGGTCGAATTGTTAAAATAGCCATGACAATCGTCATGGCTAAGACAACAATCACTATTTTTATCAGGACTAAGATCAGACCATAGGGTGGGATCGCAATAAAAATTAAGCCCACTAGTCCTGCCAGTCCCGCTACGCCAAAATCCTTCAAGGTGTAGTCTTTCCAGATCCCGTAGTCTTTATCTACGTTTTCTGGGAAGATAAATTCTTTTCCTTTCTTCATTTGGCAGGCTCCTTTTTAAATTAGGTAAATAGACTGTAAACCCAAGGTAATAGCCAGATAATGGCCGCCGCTAGGGCCACTAAGCCAGCTACTCGACCAACCGCGTGATAAACCTCTGATTTCTCTCGCGGATCGTCTGCGTCAGGCATTCTTTTGATAATAATAAATAGCGCGACACAAATCCCGACTAAAACGACCAACCCAGTTAAAATACCTTGAATCGTCTTACCAGCGCTGGTTAGCTTGCTTTTAACTTCGCCACCGCCCGCCGCCAAAACAACCTGGGCGTTCATTAAGCCCAGATAAATCGCAGTAGCTCCAGTAGTTGCTAACGCTTTTACTTTGCTGAACTTCATGTTATTCCTCCTTCCTATCGTCTTCTGATGTTCGTAATTGAATTTGTTCTGCCTGCGTTTCTTCTGGCTCACGCTGATAGAACTTGTTCAATTGTTCCTCGGCAATTTGCTGGCTTGGTAATGGATCAGTGGCTAATTTGACGCGGCCGTTTTCACTCGTGGCTAAGTAATACTCTTTTTCTGACTGGCCTAATTCTTGGGCCTCTAAGACATGCAAATTATGTTCGTAACGGTCTAAGGCGTTATCAACTTCTAAACCATAGAAACCTAAGAAGCCTTCCAGGAAACTCTCACCAAAAAAGGTCATTTCATTTTTGATCTGCTTATATTGATGGGTCGGTTTGTCACTCACCAATTTTTCGGTCTTTTTAGCATTTTGACTGTCTTGATGGCGATTAAACCAGCCCCTAAGTTTTAATGGCGGAGTTTTTAGCTGACGTTTAACCGTCTTCTGAATCATTGCTCGGCGAACTTCATCGATTGGCTGCCCATCTTGATCTAAAATTGCTTGTAGCTGTTTTTGATCGGTTAATTTTTGATCATCATCGACTACAATCGCCTTTTGATCATCATGAACTAACTTGCCATTAATGCCTTGCCAGCTTTCTGCTCTCATTGGATCACCTCCTAAAAAAAAGCGCGTTAGGGACGCTAAACAACTAGCTTTCCCCTAACCCGCCCGGTAAAATGGATTGTTAGGAGGGTGACACCTAGAATCGTAACTTCCAGGTGCTGATCCCCGTTAGCAACTCTACTGCTGACGAGGACGCCCTCTTTTTTTATGTGGTTTTTAATCCACTCTATGCCTTCATCAGATATTAACTTGCTTTTCCCAGAACCAAGCATTAATTCTTCTGGGAATTCTTCTCTATGTCTGCTCAACCAAGCACTAACATAGTTGCGCCCATGTCCTAATTCACGACTTGCTTGTGCTAGACTATGCCATTTTTGTTTGTTTGCCACATGTGGATTCTCCTTTCTTTATTTTAGCTTTAGTTTAACGCATAAATAGGTGCATTGATACCATTTTATTTTACATTTAGATTACAAGTGCATGCCCCCATCTTCATGCCGATTACGGGTTTGGTGTTGCCGCTGCTTTTTCGTCATTGCCCACTCGGTCTCTTTTAAGCCACGTAGTTGCTGCTTTCTTAGATAGTCTGTATTTTTCGCATATAAAATGGTCATTAAGGCTTCGTCCAAAATATTCATCAGGTAATTTTTCGGGCTAGTTGGATGGTAATTAATGGCCTGATAGTCCTTAACTTGAGCTCGCTTATATTGATCAAAGCGCATTGTCTGTTGTTTCAAACGGGCTTGCACCATTTCAATTTGTTGGTGATCCAACTTAGGATCTTGGCCACATTCGCCAATAAACAGTTGCCGGGTGCCATCATGTTTTAAGACCCGTTGCAGTCGATGATCCTGAATATCTTTTAATTCCATTTTACCTAACAGGTAATTTAAACCGGCTTGGTGTTGCTGACTAGTAAAGACTACCGGTGGCTGCTGTTGTAATTGACTAAGATCATCGGCGCTTAATGGCTTTAATTCTGGGTCATAGTAAACCACGGCGGTATAGATTTGCTCCTTGTCAATCGTCTCTAGCTTATCGAGGTCACTGTCCGGAAAAGCAGTCGTTAGAATGCTGTTGTATTGGGTTTGCACTACGGCTTTAATTTTCCGCATGACCCGTAAATTTTTCACCGCTTTAGAAATGAATTCGAGTTCGCTTGGTTGATAAGCGGCTAGCATGCCCCGATCAGTATGCTTCAAATCGTCTAACTGGTGACCATGTTTGGCTAGCACCGTGGTTAATTGCTTCTCAATTGTTTGGGCCTGCTGATTAACTAACTGCCAGCTGGTATATGGCCGCCTGGTAAACGTCAATAATTGCTGGGTTAATAAGTCACTTCGAATATCCGCTAACCGTTCTGCCAATTCGCTACCCTTAAAAATCGTTTGTTCACTATTAGTTTCTTTAATCAGTTCCCGTCGTTCAGCGGCGGTTGTCTGTTCAAAATTAAGTTCCGGATAAAGCTTTTTCGTTGCTCGTTCCACCACTTTATTTAACAACTGGTTAGCTTGTGCTAGTGATGTCGTTTGCTGGTCAATAGTCAGCAGTTGCTTGGTTACATCTTCACCAATGGCATGTTTGATTAATAAGCTGTTTTTCCAATTAAACAGCATGCGCTGTTTATCATCTAAATGTTCTAAATCGACATAGGTTTTCAATTGCTGACTTAGATGACTAATTGTGTGTTTTTCAGAGAACGATAGCTCGTCAGTTAACGCGTCAAAGTGTTCATGATTTCTAATCTTTTCGTCAAGATTATGATATTTAGCTTGGGCGCTTCTTTGCGCTCTAACTTGTTGATTAAATGCTTTTCGATTTTTTCTTTGGCTGTTAATGCCTTCGTGTTGGGTAGGTGTCTCTTGAATCCCTTGATCGACAAACGATTTTTCACTAATCCGATCCGGAATATTTTTTTGCTCTAAAGCCTGATTTACACTTGCCGCCCAATTTTTTCGCCACTCATTAATTTTTTCCTTTTTATCCCAATCAACCAACCAAATTTTTCTTTGTTTTGGAAACCCGCTTTTGGTTAAAAGTTGCTTGCCATTTTCATCTTTAATGTACTGCGTCTTTGCTTTTAATCCCCAACTACCATCGGGGTTAAATGGGCGATTGGTTAACATCACATGTGCATGCGGATTGTCTGGGTTATCGCGATGAATTGCTACGTCAGCTACCATACCTTGATCGACAAAATTTTCTTGCACATATTTTGTCAGTAATTCTTTCTGTTCGGATTCACTTAATTCTACCGGTAAAGCCACGTTAAATTCTTTTGCATACCGTGAGTTTGATTTACGATCTTTCTTTTCAACTTCATTCCATAATTGTTCTCGATTACTGGCCCATTCTGGTGCGTTTTTTGGGGTTAAAATAAAGCTTTCTGGCATAACCGGGCGGGCATAAAAATAGTGGCGGCCTTCTTGATTATCAAATAATTTTTCACCGCTTCGATAAGCGGCACTGGCAATGGCACTGCGTCCTTTACCAGCACTAATATTACTAAAACTTATATGAAATATTGCCATGTTAGTCACCTCTTTACTTTGATTCTATGGGCTTGACTTTGTTGTCGCCATCGGCGACTTCTAATACAGGATTTTGGGGTTAGCACAACATAGAATTCATTCTATGTATAAGTGCGCATTGACCTCGTTTCACTCGGCCTGCTGAATTCTATTAATTCAACTGTAGTGTATGCCTTCCGCTTCGCTATTTCAACTTTTATCCTTTGACTTGGCGTTTTCATTATGATATAGTGACCGTGATTATTTGTAAAACAATTGGAGGAATCCTCATGTCTCAAAGCAACTTAGAAAAACAAGAAGCTAAATTAAAAGCCCTTAATCAAAAAATTAAGGACGAAAAAAATAAGATTGAACAACGGCTAGGTAAACAAATCATCAGTCAAGCCAATTTAGATTATGCTAATTTGTCTAACGAACAGATTAAGCTTTTAGCCCAGCAATTTTCTGAATTTTTAAAGGAAAAGACTGTAGATCATTAATCATAAGAGATGAGTAAATTCCATGCCTAATCAATATGAAAAATTAGTTAAACAACAAGCACGTTTAAAGCAAAAAATTGAGCGGGAAGATTTTAAATTACGGCAATCTAAATACTACGAAAATCGGCAAGCACGCAAAGCCCGTTCTCGCCGACTAATTCAAAAAGGAGCCTTACTCGAAAAATACTTTCAGGCTGATAACTTATCAGTCGAACAAACCGAAGAACTTTTAAAAATATTTGCCGATTATGTTAATGCGCATAAACCGAACAAATTCAAAAACGATCAGCCTAATAACTAGGCCGATCGTTTTTGTTTTCAGGATTGTTTTTTAGCTTAACTTCTGGGTTATGATCCGCAAAATCTTTTAACTGTTTTTGAATTCTTTTACTAGTTTTGTCTTTAACTGATTTAAGCGCTAAGTTTGCTCTAATTTGTAATCCTTGAATGCCATTGTCATATGTCCATCGTTTAATTTTAGCCATGTCATTAGTTCGATAATAATTGGCAATTAGTTCGTTCCATTGATCCCACTTATCTAATGGGACATTGATTAAACCAGCGCCACCGTCAATCATAATTTTATTGGCACTTAAAGTCGCCGTCCTTTTGTTCCCGTCCCAAAAGATTTGTTGGCGCATATTATGATACAGAACAGTCAATGCTTTATCAGTGGTCGTCATTTGTGGATCAGCCAAGATTTTTTGTAAAAAGGATTGTTCTTGTTTTTCGTTGATTAAAGGCGGTTCAAAAAAGTCTTCACTACCTAAATCAACTCCTCCTTTCCCTTGCCGTAATTCTCCCGGTACTAAGGCGTCTTCCGCTGCCACAATCTTGTTAATTTGCTTTTCCATGGTTAACGTTAAAGGGGCATTTTGAGCAGTGATATATTGCCACCCACGCTTTAAATTAACAATCGTCAAAACATCTTCAACAGGTACTCCTGCTACGCTCATACCGTCCATAATAGTTTGTGTTTGTGGCAAAGTGGTATTAACGCCTTCAAAACGAGCATTAGTATGCACTAACTTGGTAAAGTTTGCTCGGGCAAACCGTTGGTTTTCTGCAGCTGTAAATTGATACTTGTCCATATATGTTCGAGTTTTAGCCATATTTTGTGCCTCCTTTCTATTTCAGTCACTGATTATTTGACCTGTCCATGTTAAATCACAAAATGCTTTTCGTTGATGATTCTTTCTTGGCGTTTGTCTAAGAGGTAAGTGTGTAACGCGTCAAACAGCTTGCGTTTATCAGGATCTGGATTATATGCCGCTTGTTCCCAAATGTCTTGAATATCGACTGCCCATGGGTCAGCCAACAATTGATCAATTGTTTCGACTTCTTTGCTGGATTTGGTCATTTAAAAAGCTCCTTTTACATTCCTTTAGTTCAGTCATCGCCAATTAAGCCACTCAAGGTGCCTATTTTTGCTTCTAAGCGGTTTTAAAGCGATTTTAATATAATTATGCATGTAACGCTTAAAACGGCTTAAGCGAACTTATACGGTGTTTTAATCCCAAGTGCACTCATTGTCAGTGTTCTGTTCTTCGGGGTGTTTAGCCGCATATTCTCTAGCCGCTTGTTTATTCCACCAAATGCCAAACAGGTTCTGCATAGTACCGTATAAGTAGTTCTCCACGTTCTTGATATGCTTCTCATCGCTTCTTAGGGCGTTAAAGTAGCGTCTTAAGGCTTTAGTCATTAAAGGTTTCAGTTCCTCATCATCAAGTGGGATTATGACCCCAATATCTTTGTGATCTTTCTCAACTCGGTACTTAGCATTTAAGATAATGCCGATGAAGCGCCGCATTTGTTGCGGGGTGCGGCACCAAAAACTAAGTAGTTGCACAGCTTCTGGTTCTAAGAAAACCGGTAAGCCACTGTCTTCATCAGTTAAGAAGTCATTAGCATGTTTTACTAAATCCCGATTTTGGGCTTCAATTTCAGCTGGTGAGAAATTGGCTGTGGAAAAGTCCAACTTTTGAGTATCTATATCGTATCTATTAGTATCTATATTATTAGTATAGTCTAGATTGTGACTCTTTTTGACACTTTCGCGTGTATCAAGGGTTTGAGGGTTATCGTCAACGGTCTTCCGCGAAGGTTCCGTTTTGACACTTTCGCGTGTATCAAGGGTTTTAACGAACTTCCGCGAAGGTTCCGTTTTGACACTTTCGCGTGTACCAAGGGTTCGTGGCTCTTGTTGCCGAGATTTTGTATAAATGTCTGTTGCCGTAACTTCTAAATCTGCTAAATACAATCTATTTGGTTCATTTTTACCAGTTTTGGGATTAAAGTGCATGGTTTTCTGAAATAATAATCCTTGGTTTTCAAGTTCTTTTTTTACCCTAATCACTTTCTTTTTTGACCAGCCCATAAGATCTGTTAGTTCTTGATTTGTAAAAATGAAATAAACCCGGTTATCTTCATCAACCCAGTTGTTTTTCAATGAATAATCTAGTCTATCGTGTAAAATCATATATCCTAATTTTGCACTATCACTTAATGTCTTATATTGAGATCCATAAATTAAAACCTGTGGG
>NZ_GG700752.1:450744-452791 GCF_000160855.1 Lactobacillus helveticus DSM 20075 = CGMCC 1.1877 | reverse complement strand
TAGTTGCTTGATTCTCTTCATTTACTCTCTATCAACAGGATTTGACAAAGAGCCTGTTTTATTTCTTGCTTTTTAGCTTTTAATTATCGCAAAAACAGTTCTAGCAAAAAAACTAGAACTGTTCATTTTCTATTCAAGTTAGTCAATTGGATGCTTTTGAGTTAATTCCTTAACTCCTTGCTTAACATGATTAATTGTTGCTTCATCTTCTGGATTAGATAAAATTTCAATAATTAATTCAGCAGTCTTTTTAGCATCTTCTTCATCAAATCCGCGGCTAGTAATAGCAGGCGTACCCATTCTCAAGCCACTAGTTACAAATGGACTGCGCTTATCACCTGGAATTGATTCCTTATTTGTTGTGATGTGAACAGAATCAAGCAAGTTTTGAGCATCTTTACCAGTTAATCCGGTATCGGTAATATCAATGATCATCAAATGGTTATCAGTCCCACCTGAAACTACTCGAATATTATCTGATTGAGCAAAAGTTTCAGCCATTGTCTTAGCATTTTTAATCACTTGCTTAATATAATCTGTAAACTGTGGCTGCAAATCTTCATAGAATGTTTGCGCCTTGCCCGCAATTACATGTTCAAGCGGTCCGCCTTGCGTACCAGGGAATAATGCCGAATTAATCTTTTTGCCAAGTTCAAGATTATTAGATAAAATCATGCCCCCACGTGGGCCACGTAAGGTTTTGTGTGTAGTTGTAGTCACAACATCTGCAATAGGAATTGGACTTGGATGCTGACCTGTCGCAACCAAACCAGCGATGTGTGCCATATCTACCATCAGGTAAGCACCAACTTCATCTGCAATTTCACGGAATTTTTGCCAATCAATAATACGGCTGTAAGCTGAAGCACCGGCTACAATTAATTGTGGTTTTACCTTTAAAGCGATTTTACGAATTTCATCAAAATCCAGTTCTTCTGTTTCTACATTTAAACCATAACTATAAGATTGATAATCTTTACCACTGAAGTTTACTTTAGAACCATGTGTAAGGTGTCCACCGGCATCCATGCCCATACCCAGGATCTTATCGCCAGGTTTTAAAAGTGCTTGGTAAACAGCCATATTGGCTTGAGAACCAGAGTGTGGCTGTACATTGGCAAACTTTGCATTAAAAAGCTTTTTAGCATAATCAATAGCTAGTTGTTCAACTTGATCGATGTATTGACAGCCACCATAGTAACGCCGACCTGGATAGCCTTCTGCATATTTATTAGTTAAAACTGAGCCTTGGGCTTCACGAACGGCATCAGAAACAATATTTTCTGACGCGATTAATTCGATAGTATTTTGTTGGCGTTGTTCTTCTTTATGAATTGCATCCCATAAAGCGGTAGATTTTTCTGCATATTTCAAATAAGGTACCCCCTCTGTATCTATTAAATTGTTAGTTTATAAAAATAATACTATTAATGCAAGCCTTTTACTATTAGCAAAAAAAATTGTCATTCTATTCATATATATCTTTATTTAGACATTGCAAAAATGCATATTTTTTATAAAATAAAATCGCCTGTAGTAATACTAGCGATCTTACTTATTATGGGATTATGGGACAACATGCTTAGCCCTTCCGAAACTAAGCATGTTTTTGTATACTTATACAATATATTACTTAAACATAATTATCCTATAAAGAACGTCCACTCTCAGCATAACACCCTTTTAAACAAAGTTAAACGCCATTATTATAATAGTGACATCAGAATTTTAATGAAAGCGTAAAAAACTACTTTTTGTAAGAGACTTAATTGATTTTCAACAAAATCTTTCCCTTATTGCGGCCCTTTGCCACTTTATCCATGGCTTCTTTCGTTTGAGTTAAAGAAAAAATATCTCCATAAACGGGATGTACATTTGCTTTAGTCAGAATATCAACAGCCTCTTGCAGCTGCTTTCCATCTGCATGAACAAAGATAAAATGATAGTGAACTTGATATTTCTTCGCCATGCATTCAATTTTTCGACTAGCTAATTTGAAAAGCAATTGTTTTGCCTTTATTTCTATCAAATAATCCATAAGTCCAAA
>NZ_GG700752.1:446445-449398 GCF_000160855.1 Lactobacillus helveticus DSM 20075 = CGMCC 1.1877 | reverse complement strand
TTATCCCAAGTTACGCTTAATTCCGCATTGTCTCTTTTATCTTATCTTTATAAATATTAAAACCTATTCCAATAAATGAAACTACCAATGAAATGATAGATATGACAATAGGAATCCAATTTCCCATATAATTCTTTCCCCCATTAAAAAACTCTTAGTTTTTACACTAAGAGTTTTATTATTGCCATACTTTTGGCATACTTCTATGTCAATTAATACCTTTTTAAGTAGTTTTTGTTCCTGTTAAATGCTGATATATCGGCATTCCAACTCTAACTAATATAATGGTTTTATTCCCATTCAATAGTTGAAGGTGGCTTACTCGTCACATCGTAGACTACACGGTTAACGTTATCTACTTCATTGACGATTCTATCTGAAATATGACCAAGTACATCCCATGGAATTTGGGCAAAATCAGCAGTCATCCCATCAATTGAAGTAACGGCACGAATACCAATGGTATAGTCATAAGTACGGCCGTCACCCATAACGCCAACTGAACGAATACCTGGTAAAACTGTGAAGTATTGCCAGATCTTTTCTTGCAAACCAGCCTTTTTGATTTCTTCACGCAAAATCGCATCGGAATCACGTACAATCTTGAGCTTGTCTTCTGTAACTTCGCCAAGCACGCGAATACCAAGACCTGGACCTGGGAATGGCTGACGCCATACTAAGTCATGTGGAATGCCTAATCTTTCACCAAGTTCACGAACTTCATCCTTGAACAACTTACGAAGGGGTTCAATTAACTTGAAGTGCATGTCCTTAGGAAGGCCACCAACGTTGTGGTGAGACTTGATAGTTTGGGCAGTGTTAGTCCCTGATTCAATGACATCAGTATAAAGCGTACCTTGAGCTAAGAATTTTACATCCTTTAACTTCTTAGCTTCTTCATTGAAGACTTCGATAAATTCCTTACCGATGATCTTACGCTTTTGTTCAGGATCAGTAACACCCTTTAACTTGTCCAAAAATCTCTTTTGTGCGTTAACGCGAATAATGTTGACGCCAAGATCCTTATTCAAGGCTTGCATTACTTGGTCGCCTTCATCTTTACGCAGCATCCCGTGATCAACGAAAATTGCAGTCAATTGATCGCCAATTGCTTTGTGTAAAAGAGTAGCAGTAACGCTGGAATCCACACCGCCTGAAAGTCCTAAGATAACCTTCTTGTCGCCAACTTCTTTACGAATATCGTCAACCTTCATGTCGATAAAGTCGTTCATGGTCCAGTTAGCATCAGCACCACAAACATCAAAGGCAAAGTGCTTCAAGATGTCTAAACCATATTCTGAATTACGTACTTCTGCGTGGAATTGAATACCGTAAAACTTTTTATCTGGATTAGCAATAGCAGCAATTGGACAGTTCTTGCTTGAAGCAGCTACCTCAAAGCCGTTAGGAGCCTTAGTTACCAAATCACCATGACTCATCCAAACATATTGCTTACTTGGCAGGCCCTTAAACAATGCACTATCAGGATCTTCAACGGTAATATTAGCACGACCATATTCTTTGTTCTCAGCCTGTTCAACCTTACCGCCTAAGTCATATGACATGAGCTGCATTCCATAACAAATACCTAAAATTGGGATACCCAACTTGAAGATTTCTGGATCTACTTTTAATGCACCATCATCATAAACACTGTTAGGACCACCAGAAAAAATAATGCCCTTGGGATGCATTTCTTTAATTTTGGCAATAGAAAGATCGTGAGGTAAAAGTTCTGAATAAATACCGAAGTCACGAATGCGTCGAGTAATCAATTGGTTGTATTGACTACCAAAGTCAAGAACTATAATTTTATCAAAATCGTCTAGATTTTTAGCCACTATGTACTCCCTCTTTTCACTAAACATTTTTAATTAACTCTACTAGGAAAAATTAAAAAGGTCAATCAAAAAATATGAAACCAGCCACAATTGTTCGGCTTTAACTATGGCAACTAGCAGTTGCAACCGCTAGTTGCGAGCGATGCAAGCAAAAAGTTCTTGTTTGCAACTGAGCTTTTTTGTAAATTGAGGATGTTCAAAAAATAGAAATGATGATTCAATCATGAGATTAGGTCAAAAAATTGCAGAACTACGCAAGAAAGATCATCTTTTCCAAGAGGCCTTAGCCGAAAAAATGAATGTCAGTCGGCAAGCCGTATCAATATGGGGAAGCGATCAATCGATTCCCGATATTGAAAAAATCGTGGATTTATAGGAGCTTTTCGGTGTTACTACTGACTACTTATTGAAAAATGGCATGCCCTCTTTTAACACTAATGCAAAGCAAAATTCCGAAAAGAGAGAAGTAGAGTTACCCAAGTTAACCGATGATCAAATTAACGATTATTTATCGGTCACTGCAAAGGCAGCTAAGTTTAAAAGCGTTGGGTTGACTTTGGGAGGCATCGGTCTAGCACTTTTCTTTGCTATTATGGGATTCTATGAATCAATTCATTACACTATTTTTCCTTCAACCGCCATTATCACAACGTTAATTACCTGGGCAATTAGTGTTGGATTCTTTTATTTATGGATTTTTGTTAACTCGTGATTTTTATCAAATTAAAAGAAAGCAATTTACATTAACAAACGAACAACTAAAACAAATTCAAAATAAGCAAAAAAACTTTCATGACAAGAATAATAAGCGCATCATCGCTGGAGTTGTTTTATGTATTCTAGCAATTATCCCGCCTTTAGCTGTTATCGCTTTATTTACTATCCCTTTTTCGAAGTAGGAGCCCTTGCTTTATTTATCCTCTTATTCAGCATTGCTCTTTATCAATTTGCAATTTACAAGTTACAAAAAGCAACATATACCACATTAATTCAAGAACAAAGATCATTATCGAAGAAAGATCAACAATTATTTATTAACATCTCCATCATTTACTGGTTCATTATTTTTACATGTTGGTTCATAATTGTCACTTACTTATACTCTACTTGGC
>NZ_GG700752.1:429669-444982 GCF_000160855.1 Lactobacillus helveticus DSM 20075 = CGMCC 1.1877 | reverse complement strand
TAATCATTAATTTCATATATGATAGAGGTGAATATCATGACAACACATGCACTAACTCAAAACACTATCATCAATTTCTTGCTGCTCGTAAAAAAGCAGCTACGCAAATTGCCATCGGCGTTCCGCTCTGCATTTTAGCAGCAGCTCCCCTGTTGATTTTAATCAGTTTCACACATCTTGGACTTTTTAGACTGCCTCTAGAAATGATGGTCATTTTAGGTGTAATTATCCTGCTAATCCTAGTAGCAATCGGTGTTTCCTTCTTCATTGCCGCTGATCACCAGACTAAGATTTACGAAGAACTAGAATATGAAAATTGTGAACTTAGCAATGAACAAGCCGAGCAAATCAGACAAGCTAAAAGAAATTTTTCTAAGCCATACACCAATATGATTATCACAGCGACTGTTTTATGCATTCTTTCAGCTGTTCCTCTTCTCTGCGGAGTCTTTTTCACTAAAATGTTAAACGGCAGCCAAATGGATCACCTAATGACTGGGCTTGTTGCCGGTACCCTAGTTTTAGTAGCCATTGGCGTTTTCTTCTTCATCAAGAGCAACATCACAATGGACAGCTACAACATTTTGCTTCAAACAGATGACTACACGCCTAAAAAGAAAAACGGTCGCCGCATCATGAACAAATACGCTGCTATTTATTGGCTAACTGCCACAATGCTCTACTTAGGCTACAGCTTCTTGACAAATAACTGGGAGCACAGCTGGATCATCTGGCCAATTGCCGGTATTCTTTATGGCATCATTGAAAAAGTTCTTAGTCTGAAAAACAACGATATCGCACCAGAATAGGTCTTGCATTAATAATCGAACATTTAACTCTCAATTTTAACTTGTGTTCGGTAAAATCTTCTGCTAAGATTGAACCAACAAAAATATCTATATAAAGTCGTAACATGGTCGAGAGTTTCTACCCATTACCCTAAATAATGGACTATAGGTGATTGAAAGTTAAAAATGATATATCTTATGGACCTCTTTTACCTAAGAATGATATATCTTATGGACCTCTTTTACCTATGTTAAGGTAGAAGAGGTCTTTTTGTTTATCTCGGGAGGTAAAAGTTGAAGTTATTAGAAGACAGAATTAAAAAAGATGGCGAAGTTTTAGACGGTGACGTTTTAAAAATCAATTCATTTTTGAATCATCAAGTTGATCCCCAACTGATGATGCAATGTGGTGAAGAATTTAAACGCCTTTTTGCAGATCAAAAGATCGACAAGGTTTTAACCTGTGAAGCTTCTGGAATTGCACCCGGTGTGATGACCGCCTATGTATTAGACGTACCTATGGTTTTTGCCAGAAAAAAGAAGCCATCAACTCTTAACGATGCCGTTTATTGGGCCGATGTCTTCTCATATACCAAAAAGGTTAACAATAAAATCTGCGTCGAAGAAAAATTCCTGCACAAGGGTGAAAATCTTCTGATTATCGATGATTTCGTTGCTCAAGGTGAAGCTGTTAAAGGCATGGTTAACATCGCCAAGCAAGCTGAATGCAACATCGTTGGCGTAGGTGCCGTTGTTGCTAAAACCTTTCAAGGCGGTAGCGACTGGGTTAAGCAGCATGGTCTTCATTTTGAAGCTTTAGCAAGTATTGATAGTTTTAAAGATGGTCAGGTTCACTTTGAAAATGAAAATTAAACTATGAACACGATGTTAGCCACAAAAAAGCAGCTATCTTAGGTCTACAACATCTACTTGCAATGTATTCCGGTGCGGTTGCTGTTCCCCTTTTGATCGGTACCGCCCTTAAATTTAACAGTGAGCAGATGACTTATCTGGTCTCCATTGATATTTTTATGTGTGGTCTAGCCACTTTAATTCAATTATTTAGAAATAAATATTTCGGTATTGGCTTACCCGTCGTTTTAGGCTGTGCTATCCAAGCAGTTGCACCCCTAGAGATGATTGGACAAAAGTTCTCAATTAACACCATGTATGGTGCGATCATCGTCGCCGGAATCTTCGTCTTTCTAATCGCTGGCTGGTTTTCAAAAATCAAAAAGCTTTTTCCACCTGTTGTCACAGGAACTTTAATCACAGTCATTGGACTAACATTAATTCCTGTCGCTTTTCAAAACATGGGTGGCGGCAATGCTCAAGCTAAGGACTTCGGTGATACTAAAAATCTAATTGCTGCCTTTTTAACTATTATCATCATCGTAGCCATAGAAGTCTGGACCAAAGGATTTCTTCGCTCCATCTCCGTTTTGATTGGCTTAATTGTGGGAACACTGCTTGCCAGCTGCATGGGCCTCGTAACTCTAACACCAGTAGCTCAAGCTTCCTGGTTCCATTTACCACAACTTTTCTATTTCGGAGTTCCAGAATTTGAGTGGTCATCCTGCTTAACCATGATTATCATCGCTTTAGTTTCCATGGTCGAATCAACCGGCGTATTCTTTGCCATCGGTGATCTCCTTCATCAAGACATCACTGAACAAGATCTAAAAAAAGGATATCGTGCAGAAGGTATTGCACAAATCTTTGGTGGTCTTTTCAACACCCTTCCTTACACCACATTCTCACAAAACGTTGGCTTGCTCCAACTATCTGGCATCAAAACCAAGCGACCTATTTTCTGGGCTGCGGGACTTTTAATGGGTATGGGTTTATTGCCTAAAATCGGTGCTCTAGTTACAATCATCCCTAATTCCGTTTTAGGTGGAGCAATGCTAGTCATGTTTACCATGATCGCTGTTCAAGGAATTAAAATGCTAACTAAAGTAGATTTTCAAAACAACCGCAACATTCTCGTAGTAGCAATTTCAATCGGATTAGGATTAGGCGTAACAGTTTATCCACAAATTTTTCAAGCTTTACCTCAAACAATCCAGCTTTTCCTCGGCAATGGTATCGTATTAGCCAGTTTAAGTTCAACTTTGCTTAATTTAATTTTCAATAAACAAAAAAACTAGTAAATTAACCAATCAAATGAAGGACATCAAGTTAGATGTCCTTCATTTTTTTCATCTATAATAGATATAAGATATTTTCTATAACTGAGTGAGGTTAATATGCCAAATCAATACCATAATTTATCCAATCCACATATTGAAAGCTACATTCTATTTTATGGTCAACAAAAGTGTCATCCCAATGAATATTTTGAAAGCAATAATTTGCAAAAAAACTACGTTTTATACTACATCCTTTCAGGTGAAGGCACTTTTTCATCCAATGGCCATCACACCGTTAATTTAAGTCAGGGAGATCTATTTTTAATACCACGCAATACAACATGTTTTTTTAAAGCTGATAAAGACAATCCGTGGGAATATCTCTGGCTAGGCTTAGCTGGCAGTGATACTAAGAAAATAATTGAGGCATCCAATTTACCTAATAAAAATTTTCTTCGTCAAATCAAAAGAACTGAATTCTACAGTATCTTACTAGAACTATACGAAATGCTGAATAAAAGAAAGTCTTTACTAACTAATCTTAAAATTGCGTCTCTTACTTCTCAGTTCTTCTACTATTTAGTCAAAGAATTTCCTAACCATCCTCCAGTTCGAAAAACTCCTAAAGATGATCAATACCAAATCGCAATTAATTATTTGCAAAAAAATTATACTGATCCTAATTGCAACATTGTGGAGCTTTGCAACAGGTTAGGTGTCTCACGTAGTTTTTTATATTCATTATTTAGAGAAAATACTAATATTTCACCGCAAAAATATCTGATGCAGCTGCGCATGGAAGCAGCCAAAAAAGAATTGCAAAATACCACATCCAACTTAAAAGAAATCGCCCACAAAGTTGGCTATGGTGACGAATTTACTTTTTCAAAAGCATTTAAGCGTTACAGTGGTGTTAGCCCCAATGTATTTCGTAGAAATTAATTATATTCTTTGCTTAACTCAGGCTTCTTTGCATACAATATATAGTGTATAACTTATTAAAACAGTAAAGGAATGATTCAATGAAACAAACAGAATGTACTACTATCTTAGTAGGTAAAAAAGCAAGTATTGACGGCTCAACTATGATCGCTCGTAGTGAAGATGGTGGCCGTGTAATTATCCCTGAAGGTTTTAAAGCAGTTAATCCAGAAGACCAACCTAAGCGCTACACTAGCGTTATCAGCAAGCAAAAGATCGATGATGAAGATTTAGCTGAAACTCCACTTCGTTATACTAGTGCTCCAGATGTTTCTGGTAAAAATGGTATTTGGGGCGCTGCCGGTATCAACGCTGATAACGTGGCAATGACCGCTACTGAAACTATTACCACTAATTCACGCATCCAAGGCGTTGATCCTATTCTTGATCCAAGCGAAGGTGGTCTTGGGGAAGAAGACTTTGTTACTTTAACTCTTCCATATCTTCACTCTGCTTTCGATGGCGTTAAGCGTGTCGGCTACCTTGTTGAAAAATATGGTACCTACGAAATGAACGGTATGGCCTTCTCAGATAAAGACAATATCTGGTACCTTGAAACTATTGGTGGTCACCACTGGATTGCACGCCGCATCCCTGATGATGCCTACGTTATCGCACCAAACCGTTTAAACATCGATACTTTCGACTTCGATGACAGCGAAAACTTCGCTGCAGCTAGCGACTTAAAGGATTTAATCGATGAATATCATTTAAATCCAGACCGTGAAGGTTACAATATGCGTCACATCTTTGGTTCTTCAACTATCAAGGATGCACACTACAACAACCCACGTGCTTGGTACATTCACAACTACTTTGATCCCGACTTTGGCGGCACTCCAGCAGATCAAGATCAACCTTTCATTTGCCGTGCTAACCGCTTAATCTCAATCGAAGATATTAAGTGGGCTGAAAGCTCACACTACCAAGACACCCCTTACGATGCATACGGTGATCAAGGTACTCCTGAACAAAAGAAGACCTTCCGTCCAATCGGAATTAACAGAAACTTTGAAACCCACATTTTACAAATCAGAAATGACGTTCCTGCAGAAATTGCGGGTGTCCAATGGTTAGCATTTGGTCCTAACACCTTCAACTCAATGTTGCCATTCTACACCAACGTCACAACCACTCCAGAAGCTTGGCAAACCACTCCTAAGTTTAACTTGAACAAGATTTTCTGGTTAAACAAGTTAACTGCTCAACTTGGCGACACCAACTACCGTGTATATGGCGAACTTGAAGATGCCTTTGAACAAAAGAGTTTAGCGCAATGCCACAAGATTCAACATGAAACTGATAAAGAAGTTAAGAATCTTTCAGGCAAGGAATTGCAAGATAAATTAATTGTAGCTAACCAAAAGATGTCTGACACTGTTTACAACAATACTGTCGAACTTTTGGGTCAAATGGTTGACGAAGGTCACGGCTTAATGACTTTGAAGTACGACTTGCTCGACTAATAATTCAAATATAAAAAGCAATAAGAGCTTGAGAATCATCTCAAGCTCTTATTTTTTACTCAAATAATGGAATTGCATCGGCAAGTGTTTTGACTACAGTCACCTTTTTGGTTATTTCTTCTGACGGCATCACTTGGTCTGGAACAAGTACCACATCAATTCCTGCATTTAATCCTGATTCCACTCCATTTGGTGCATCTTCAAAAATCACTGCTTCATTTTTATTCACTTTTGCGATATCCAATGCATGAAGATAAATATCTGGAGCTGGCTTATTATTTTTTACATCTTCACCGGCAACGATACCTGCAGAATATTGACGCAAATCGTTGTGGCTAAGATTAAAATTAATCTTTTCCATATCTGAAGAAGAGGTAATGTAAGATTTAATTCCTTTTTCTTGTAAAAAACTAAGCAATTTTTCTGCACCAGGTTTAACTGCCAGCTTCCCTTATTCAACTCGCTGATTAAATAAAGCCAAGGCCTCATCAAAAATCTTTTGCCCTAATGCCTTATCACCTGTTTTTTGCTGTAAATATCTCAATGTAGGCTCAAACCCAGTTGCCAAAAGTTTATTATTTTCAGATTTTTGATAATCAAAACCATATTTTGCTAAAACTTCTTTACGCGTTTGAAAATATAATGTCTCACTATAAACTAGTGTTCCATCCATGTCAAAAAAGCTACTTTTTTATTCTTTAAATCCATTTTACTTTCCTTATACTTTTTATTTTATGTAAGCTCTTTCATTGTAACAAATAAAAAAGCATATTCTTATTCGAATATGCCTTTTTAACTAGATATTGTCTAATATATCAGGTTCACTTGGATCATCTTTAATTGTGACATCAGCTCCAAGTTGACGAAGCTTCTCTTGTACACGATCATACCCGCGCAAAATATTGCCAGCTTTATCAATTACAGTGGTACCACTTGCCATTAATCCAGCAATCATCAAGCAAGCTCCTGCCCTAATTTCACCAGCAGTTACTTTTGCACCATGAAGTTGCTTAGTTGGATGAGCCAAAATAATATTATCCTCAACCTTAATATCAGCCCCCATCTTTTGTAATTGTGGGATGTGACCGTTACGTTTTGGATAAATATTATCAATTACTATGCCTTCACCTAATTTAGCAGTTAAAAGAAGTGGGGTAATTGGTTGTTGAAGGTCAGTGGCAAAGCCAGGATACACATTGGTCTTCACCTGAACCATCTTTAAGTCCCCTGCTGGGTAAACATAAAGTGAATCTTCATCTGCGTCAATTACTACACCCATTTCTTCTACTTTAGCTAAGTAAGAATCTAGGTGTTCTTCAATAATATTATGAATACGAATACCATTACCAATGCAAGCGGCCAAAGAAACATAAGTACCTGCTTCAATACGATCAGGAATAATTGTATGTGGAATCTGTGCTTTAAGCATATCCACACCTTCAATTCTGATTGAATCAGTTCCGGCACCACGAATTACTGCACCCATATTGTTTAAAAAGGTGGCTAAATCAATAATTTCTGGTTCTTTAGCTGCATTTTCAATAATAGTTTGACCCTGCGCAGTTACACTGGCCATAATAATATTCATCGTTGCACCAACAGATGGCATTTTCAAATGAATTTTTGCCCCATGCAATCCATCTTCTGGTGCTGTAATTATAATTTGATCATTTTCATTCTTTACACTGGCGCCTAAGGCTTCAAAGCCTTTAATATGTTGGTCAATAGGACGTGGCCCAATATCGTCACCACCAGGGAAGCCTACTACTGCCTTGCCAAAACGACCAAGAAGTGCACCCATGAAGTAATACGATGCACGCAAACTCTTAATCTTACCAGCTGGTAATGGACTCATCTTGATATTTTCTGGATCAATACGTAATGTAGTTTCTCCAAAATCACAATGTACATCCATCTCGCTTAATAAATCCATTAAGTTGGCAACATCAGCAATCCTTGGGACGCCTTCCAAAGTTACTGGTGTTCTTGACAAAATCGATGCTGGAATGAGCGCAACTGTAGAGTTCTTGGCGCCACCAATCCAAACATCACCTTGTAGAGGCTTTCCACCATGAATAATCATCTGCTTCATTGGCGAAAATCCTTTTCTTTTACTTTCAATTAATCATAATAATGTTAAAGGATATTTGAGAAAAAAACAAGAGCCGAGGTCTCTCAACTCTTGTTTTCTTAAGATTTTGTATAATTCAAGTAATTATTTTTAAAATTCTTGTTCTGGAAGTCCACTAGCTGCACCAATAAATGACTTAAACAATCCTTCTGGACGTTGTGGACGACTCAAAAATTCTGGGTGATATTGAGCTGCAATAAAGAACTTCTTCTTTGGCAATTCAATAATTTCAACCAAATGATTATCTGGTGATACACCTGAGAATACCATACCAGCCTTTTCAAAAGCTTCACGGTATTTGTTGTTAAATTCGAAGCGGTGACGGTGACGTTCTTGAATCACATCTTGATCGCCATAAGCCTCGCGAGTCTTAGTACCCTTCTTAAGAGCAGCTGGGTAAAGACCTAAACGCAAAGTACCACCAATATTTTCTTCATCACGCTTATCAGCCATAATATCAATAATATTGTTCTTGCAATGTGGTTCTGCTTCAGTAGTATTAGCATCTTCAAGATTTAAGATGTCACGTGCAAATTCTACACTTGCCATTTGCATACCCAAACAAATACCCAAGAATGGAATATCATTTTCACGAGCATACTTGATAGCAGTAATCATGCCTTCAAGACCACGAGTACCAAAACCACCAGGTACGATTAAACCATCTGAACCTTCCATGATCTTAGCGATGTTGTCTTCAGTGATATCTTCTGCTTGAACCTTATCTACATCAATCTTGGTGTTGTAAAGGTAACCAGCATGTTGCAAAGCATCAGTTACTGAAATATAAGCATCTTCAAGTTCTACATACTTACCAACCAAAGTAATCTTAGTGTGGTGCTTTAAGTTCTTAGCACGATCATCAAGCTTCTTCCAAGCTTCCATATCTGCTTCAGGCTTTGGACTGTCAATATGCAAGAAGTCACAAACCTTTTGGTCCATGCCTTGCTTTTGGAATGCCAAAGGCACATCGAATAATGAAGGAGCATCAATAGATTCAATGATTCGATCAACAGGAACATCAGTAAAAGTTGAAATCTTATTCTTGTGTTCTTGATCAATTGGTTGTTCAGCACGAAGAACAAGCATATTAGGTTGAATACCGATACTGCGAAGTTCAGCAACTGAATGTTGAGTTGGCTTAGTCTTCATTTCATGAGCTGCATGAAGAAGTGGAACTAAAGTACAGTGAATGTACATTACATTTTCTTCACCAACTTCACGACGCATTTGACGAATTGCTTCCATGAATGGAGTTGATTCCATATCACCAACAGTACCACCAATTTCAGAAATAATTACATCTGAATCAGTGGTGAGTGCTGCACGCATGATCTTCTTCTTGATCATATCAGTAATATGTGGAATTACTTGTACAGTAGCACCGTTGTAGTCACCACGCCGTTCTTTTTCAAGAACTTCTTGATAAATCTTACCAGTAGTTACATTAGAATACTTACTGGTTCTAACATCAACGATTCTTTCATAGTGACCTAAGTCAAGGTCAGCTTCTGTACCATCCTCGGTAACATAAACTTCACCGTGTTGGTAAGGGCTCATTGTACCCGGATCAATGTTAATATATGGGTCAAACTTTTGCATGGTTACTTTTAAGCCACGATTTTTAAGAAGTCGACCTAAACTTGATGCAGTAATACCCTTACCAAGTGAAGATACGACACCGCCAGTTACGAAAATGTATTTTGTCATTTATTTGCTCCTTTTTAACTTATCCTTTAAACAAAAAAGCCCCCCTTGTTAGGGAGCTAAACGCACATAGGGTGCCCACCAAAAATACTATCTGCTTTGTCCTCTTAAGTCAAGCAAATTAATTATCTTCTTCGTCATCATCATCGTTTAATTGTGATAATTGACCTTCAATTCCGTCTGGCAATACATCATCAGTATCGTCATTGTCTTCGTCATATTCAGAATCATCATCACCATAATCGTCATTGCTATCGTCAGCAGTAGCGTCTAAATCATCGTCTTCTGGATCATCATTATCGTAGTCAATAATGATGTCATCATCACCAGTTGCGCTTGCTAAGAATGCGTTAACCTTCTTATGGTAATTACGTGCATCGTCTTCTTCTTCATCTTCTGGGTGGTTAACTTCTTCGTCAACTGATTCATATGGGAACCAAGTACGAAGTGCCCATACATTTTCACCCATAGAGATAAATTCACCATCAGTATTCATATCTGTATAAAATTGTGGTAAACATTCACGAATTTCTTCGTCACTCTTATTCAAGTATTTTTGTACGGCATTAACAATATCAGCAAATGCCATTCTCTTACCATTATCTTCCAAAATTGCTTGTGCAACTTCGATCATTGATAATTCATCGCGGTTTTTGTCTTTAAATTTATCTAATCCCACAGCTGTACGTCCTCTCTTTTACAATCTTTACTATTCTACTAGGCGTTTAAGTAAAAATCAACGTGACTGCATAGTTACCTATTAAGTATAGTCCATTAAAGAGGTCATATTCAAGCCGAAGTTGATGTGAACTTGCTTGCTCTTCATATTCAAGCAAATTTGTCACACTGGTCATATCCATTTGTCGCCCTTCAACAACATAGCGGCAATTAGCCTTTTCACCAGGAACAAATTTCATTAAAGAGTAATTACTACTATCTACTCCGCGCCGAATTATGAGTTCGTCCTCTTTCAGCAACATTTTAACAGGAATAGTATCATCTTCTTTATAAGACACACGAATTACTCCATTATTTTCTTCTAACTGACCTGGAGCTACTTTAGTAAAAGTTTCAGTTTCATCATCTTGTGTAATTTTGCTAGTCAAATTAATCGTAATTGCTGCCATGTCCTCATCCCTTTCCTGAACACCCTGCGTATATATTTGCTATAATTTTATGTGGTTACAATCTATTTTAGTATATAATTCTAAAAATTAAATTATCAAGCTTGGTGGTTTTTATGGCAAGATTTCAAAGTAAAAAATTAAAACAAGAAGTTGTACTCCGTGATCCAGTACACGGCTATATTCATATCGAAGACAAAGTTGTTCTAGATGTTTTTAAATCTAAAGAATTCCAACGCATGCGCAGAATTAAGCAGCTAGGACCTGTCAGCTATGTTTTCCCTGGTGCTACTCATACCCGATTCGAACATAATCTAGGTGTGTATGAACTTACTAGAAGAATCTGTGATATTTTTGCCAAAAAATATCCTTCTATCACACCGGGGGATGGGTTATGGAACGACGACAATCGTTTATTAGTTGAATGTGCCGGCTTGCTCCATGACATTGGTCATGGCCCATATTCACATACTTTTGAGCATCTTTTTAATACTAATCATGAAAAGATCGGTCAAAAAATCATTACGGATCCTAATACCGAAATCAACAAAGCTTTAAAACAGGTTGCACCTAATTTCCCTGAATTAGTAGCTAGCGTTATTGCTAAAACTTATCCTAACCCACAAGTAGTTAAGATGATCTCTAGTCAAGCTGATGCGGACAGAATGGACTATTTGCAACGAGACGCATACTTTACAGGCGTTAACTATGGTCGATTTGATTTATCCCGCATTTTACGTGTTATTAGACCTTATCAAAACGGAATCTGCTTTACCAATAACGGAATGCACGCCGTTGAAGATTATATAGTTTCACGCTATCAAATGTACCAACAAGTTTACTTCCACCGTGTAGGACGTTCTATGGAAGTTATATTGCAGCATCTGCTTGAACGTGCAAAAGATATTTATAAGAAAGGCAATTTAAAAGTTACTTCTAGCTTAGCCAGCTTTTTGGAAGGAAATTGGACTCTTGATGATTACCTTAACTTAGATGATGGTGTGATGGAAACCAACTTCTTAATATGGACCGAAGCACAAGATCCCATTTTATCAGATTTGGCCAAGAGATATTTATACAGAAAGCCTTTTGCCAGTGTAAGAATTGATGAAGAAACTAAGAATTTATTGCCTAAACTTAGAAACATCATTAAGCAAACGGGCTTCAACCCTGATTACTACACTGCTACTAACTCTGCTTTTGACGAACCTTATGATGCTTATAAGCCTTCAGGCAAAAATGCCAATAGTCAAATTGAAATCATGCAAGATGATGGCAGCTTGATAGAGTTGTCACAGCTTAGTCCTTTAGTTCGGGCATTAAATGGTACTTTCCAAGGTGATGAACGCTTCTTCTTCCCTAAGACCATGCTGTCTCACGATGAGGATCAACCACAAATTTTTGATCCTCTTTACGAGCAATTCCAAAAATACGTTAAAAATGGAGCGTTAAGATACTTAAGAAAGCCTCGTAAGAAGTAAATAGACTTATAGAAAGAGGTATTTGCTATGAACAACGAAGACTAAACAAAAACATAAGAACTCAAATTAATCCTGAAGATGAGATTGAACATGTAGAAAAGAGCGGCTACAGACAAGTCAAAGACTTAATGAATACTATTCATGGTTATTGCATGGATTATACTAAGTTGTCATTTGATTTCATTCATGACAATAAGGATTTAGTTAAAGAAGTTGTAAAGACAGGATGCAAGACTGCAATGGTTGTTAGCATAGCTGCAGCCAGCGTAAGTATTGCTAAAGCTTTATCCAAAAATGAATAAATTTAATTAATGAAAATGGACTAGTTAATAATTAGCCCATTTTTGTTTACTCTTTTTCTTTTAACTCAAGCAGCAGCGCATATAAAGCCCCATATAAGTTAGCGTCATTGCCATATTTTGCGGCGACCACCGGTGGATCAATCATTTGTTTACCGATCATTAGATTGTTTTCTAAGATTTTATGCAATTGATTATCAATTTCTTCAATCAGTACTGGCTACGCACTAATATCTCCACCAATTACAAATTTTGAAGCATTAACTACGGTTTGAATATTAATGATCATAATGGCAACATTGCGACAATAACGTTTAAATATTGCTAATGCACGCAAATCTTCTTCATTAATTGCTTTAAAGGCTGCGACCCCATCATCTACATTAGTAACATTGCCCAGCGCCAAATTAACTTTTTTAATCATATTTACTGCCGAACATGTATATCCAGTATATGCCGCCATATTCTTAGTGCCTATTCCAGCATTGGTAATCATCCAGCTAAGCTCTCCGGCTTGAAATTTCCAACCATGAACTACTCGATGATTAACTACTATTCCGCCACCAATGCCGGTTCCAAGGGTAATCGCACCCCATCATCTATATCCTGCAATTCACCATGCCATTGCTCTGCTAAAGCAGCAGCTTTGCCATCATTTTCTACGCTAACTGGTACCTTATATTTTTCACCTAAAGTTTCTTGTAAATTTAAACCATCAAGGAATGGCAGAGCCCCACCAAAATAAATAATTTTATGCTCAGTATCAATCTTACCTGGCGCACAAACAGCGATGCCCCGATATTTTCCTTGATATTTATCTGCAACTTGATAGATCGATTGCATGAAAGCCTCAAGACTTTCTGTGTTTGTTTCTACCCTATCTTTTTCAAAAATTTTTCCTTCTTCATCGATTAAGGCATACTTCAAATTAGTACCACCAATATCGAAAGTTAAATACTGTGTCATATACTCCCCCATACAAAAAGCACCTAATAACATAGGTGCTCTTTTGCTTAATTAAAAAATATCGTTTACTTGTTCTTGTCTGCTTCGTATCTAGTATTAAATAATGGACTAAGTGCCTTATGTTCTTGAATGCACTTAATAGCATCCCCCATAAGTGGACCCACTGATACTAGAAGCATCTTATCAAGCTTCTTTTCAGCTGGTTGATTAATTGAGTCAGTAAGAACTAAGTTCTTAATTGGTGAATCATTCAATCTCTTGATAGCTGGACCAGAAAGAACGGCATGAGTTGCACTAGCATAAACTTCAGTTGCACCTGCATCGATTAATGCTTGGGCTGCTAAAGTAATAGTACCAGCGGTATCAATCATGTCATCAATGATAATTGCACGCTTACCCTTAACATCATCAATAATATTCATAACTTCGGCAACATTAGCCTTAGGACGACGCTTATCAACAATTGCGATAGGACAATCTAAGAATTCAGCAAGCTTTCTAGCACGGTTAACACCACCGTGATCAGGTGAAACAACAACTGCGCCTTCTTCTAAGTTGTTACGTAAGAAGTAATCAGCAAGAAGTGGAGCACCCATTAAGTTATCAACTGGAATATCAAAGAAACCTTGAATTTGTGGTGCATGTAAATCAAGTGACAAAATACGATTTGCACCTGCAGTTTGAAGCATATCAGCAACAAGCTTAGCAGTAATTGGTTCACGTGCACGAGTCTTACGGTCTTGACGAGCGTAACCATAGTAAGGCATCACAATGTTAATTGTACGGGCACTAGCACGACGTACAGCGTCAATCATGATTAAGAGTTCCATTAAATTATCATTTACTGGATCACTGGTAGATTGGATAAGGTATACGTCTTTACCACGTACAGTTTCATCAATATTAATTTGAATTTCGCCATCACTAAAACGTTCAACACTTGACTTTGAAAGTGGTACGCCCACGCGATCGGCAATCTTTTGTGCTAATGGCACGTTTGAGTTGAGGGCAAAAATCATCATATCGTCTTTATAGGACATAATTTCCTCCGTAAAAATAATTAACCAGCTCTATTTTAACAAAAGTCATTCCAAAAAGAACTACATACTCTTTAATTATAACAAGATTTTTCATTTTAACAGTAAAAAAGCGGTAAAAGCACTAACTATTCACCATTAAAAAAGTTAGAATATACTTGTACTTTCTAGTACAACGAAAATATCCTAAAAAATAAGACGTAGCATTTTTTGACGCTACGTCTTATTTTATTTCTTATTTAATTAACGATTGATAGCTGAGTTTTGAACAGCGTAATCATTAATGTTTAATGGTTGTGTGTAACCATTAGTTACGATTGATAAAGTAGTGTTGTTGTTTGAGAATTGAATTGCGCTTTCTGGAACGTTATTAGCATTTGCAGCAGCCTTAACAATTGCAGTTACTTCATCTGGAGTCAAGCTATTAAAGTTAGCTACGGCAATCTTAGCACCGTTAAGCTTAGCCTTAGCAGCGACAATAGCACCTTCAGCTTCGTTAACTTGACCGATAGTTGCACTAGCGTTGTTGTTTACAATAGCACCATCAGTAATAGCCTTGTCATATGCAGCCTTAGCACTTGAACTTGAAAGCTTGTAAAGTTCTGAAGCCTTAACACTAGCTGCTTCATTGATGCTTTGAGTCAACTTAGCCTTATCAGCAGCAGTTGCTACAGTAACATCAGCCTTAGCTTGTTCTGGAGTGTTAACTGGATTCAAAATCTTGCCATCCATAGTTACATCATCATACTTCAAGTAGCCTCTACCACTAGCTAACTTGAAAAACAATTGTGGAGTTGAGTTTACTGAAGTTGCAATGTATCTTAATTCAGAAACTTGTTGGCTTATACCAGCATCAAATGTTCTATTAGCGTATTTTTGACCCTTAATATCGTAAAGTGAAACAACACGCTTAGTAGTTACATTAGTTGAATTTACATCTTCAGTGTCTGGAACTTTAACGGTTGCTGCACCATCTGGTTCATTGACTGGATCAAGTTCTGTACCCTTAACCTTGCCTACATTAGTAGCCTTAACAAATTGATCGTCACCAATCTTGTAGTAAAGCTTTGTGCCAATGTATCTAGCTTCAGTAGTTTTAACAGTCTTGCCCTTCTTAACAAGCTTCTTCTTAGTCTTGCCTTCGCCATTATAGATGTAGGCGTTCTTCTTTAAGGTAATAATAGTTGGCTTATCGATGTTA
>NZ_GG700752.1:428188-428920 GCF_000160855.1 Lactobacillus helveticus DSM 20075 = CGMCC 1.1877 | reverse complement strand
AGTCTTCTTGCTGTCTTCCTTAGATTCTGACTTTTTAGCAGTCTTCTTTGTTGTCTTCTTAACTACCTTTTTAGTAGTCTTTTTAGCTGATTTCTTAGTTGATTTGGCAGTTGAAGTAGAAGTTACAACTTTCTTGCCGTTAGACTTAAGAGTATAAGTTGTATTACCAGACTTGTAAGTTACTGTACCTTCAGTTGCAGCAGCTGGGATCCAGTACTTCAAATCAGTTCGAATACTGTAGTAAACTTCACCGTTAATGTTCTTTACATTCCAAATAGTGTAGTGACCACCCTTGGTTGCGGTCTGTGAAGTCTTCTTACCGTAGCGATCTACAAACTTCATGGTCTTAGTCATCTTAACACGACTATTTTTGCCATAAGTATTATGAACACCTTTAGCATGTGCAATTGGTGCAGCTTGTACAGAAGCACTATTTGCCATACCTACAACTGGGCTAACACCCATCAAAACAGCTGCTGAAACTAAAACTAATTTATGACTTAATTTCATTACTTATTACCTCATATCTAAAAATTATTAGCACATATATTGTAAGACTCTGCAGTAATTTTGCAATAAAATTTACTTTTTTTACTAATTATTAACTACTTTACCTACATTTGCAGCCTTAACATAAGCATCATCGCCAATATAGTAGTATGTTTTGCCGTCAATTTTCTTTGTTCCATAGTAGTTAAGATCAGTGCTTTTTTAATATACGTATAACCTAAA
>NZ_GG700752.1:397782-427091 GCF_000160855.1 Lactobacillus helveticus DSM 20075 = CGMCC 1.1877 | reverse complement strand
CCCCCCGCGGCATAGATAAAGATTGTTCAGCAACAGGAGAAACGGTAGCATGCGGTTTAATGGCTACAGAACCACGCACTGTGCCTACATTGCCACTCTTAATATATGCACCATCACCAATGTAATAGTACTTTTTGCCTTTAATAGTCTTAGTGCCGTAATAATTTATAGTAGTGTTCTTCTTAATATAAGTAAAGCCTAAGTAGTTATTCATACGTTGACCTTTTGAGTTATAAGGATAAGCATTATGACTTAAGGTCAAATTCGGCTTACTCATATCAGTTGGAGTAGCTCCTGAAGCTGTAGGTGCTACTGTGGCGTGTGGCTTAATTGAAGATGAACCCTCGACGTTGCCAGCCTTAATATATTTCACCATGTCCTAAATTGTAATATTTTTTACCCTTAATCTTCTTTGTGCCAACATAAGACATAGAGGTGCCTTTTTTAATGAAGTATTTACCCAAGCTGCTCTTGATGCGCTTACCTTTGTAATTATAAACATAAGCATTATGAATCAAAGTTAAAGTCTTAGCAGTTGGAGCAGTCGTTGCATGCGGCTTAATTGACTGCTGTTCATTGCTAGTAATTGTATATGTTAATTTTCCCTTCTTATAAGAGATTGTCCCTTTAACTGCAGAAGCTGGTAACCAATATTGGTTATTCTTTTGTACGCTTAAATAAGTTTCGCCTTTCATATTCTTTACAGCATAAACAGGGTGACTGCCACCTTTTTCAGCTATAATCGATTGTTTCTTTTCTTGGCTATTAACGAAACTGGTATTCTTAACCACCTCAACCGTATTGTTACCAACTGTACTATATACACTTGCGTAAACTACATTTCCATTATGTGAAGAAGTCATCCCAGTAACAGAACTAATACCCATTATTGCAATAGCTGACGCCATAATAATTTTAGAATTCATCTTCATAATCTCTCGATCTCCTTCTATCAAATTTGCCCTGTCTATGTCTATATCCACGTATATTATAAAATTTTATTGTAGTTTAATTAATATATTTTGTTATTTTTGTAAAAGAAAGTATCATAATGCCAGCGATCTGCAGACATGAAGAATTATGAAAACGTTATTTTAATATTGTGCATAATAAAAAAGATCAAATTTTAAATTCGATCTTTTCTACATTTATTTTTTAATTTTTATTCCCAATCTTTATCTTTGGAAAGTGGAAGTTTATGCCAGTAGTCTTCCTTGTTAGTTTGACGACCACGAGCAATCGCCATATCGTATTTGCCAACGTCCTTAGTAATAGTTGAGTCAGCAGCAATAAAGGCATGATCTGCAACATTGATTGGGGCAATAAGTGTTGATCCAGCACCGATAAATGAGTGGTCACCAACATTAGTATGGAACTTCTTAACACCATCATAGTTAGAGAAGATAGTACCACAACCAATGTTAATATCCTTGCCTAAAGTTGCATCCCCAACATAAGTCAAGTGACCTACCTTAGTATTTTCACCAATTTCTGCCTTCTTAATTTCAACAAAGTTACCAATATGAGCACCCTTGCGAATAATTGCCTTAGGACGAAGGTGAGAGTTTGGACCAATATCGGTATTGTCATCCATTTCTGCTTCTTCAATAGTAGAAGAAGTAATAGTTACACCATTGCCAATCTTAGAATCAACAATTCTTGAACCATTAGTAATGTAGCAGTCACTACCAATTTCAGTATTGCCCTTGATAACTACATTGCCTTCAATAACAGTGTCGTTGCCAATTTTTACATCTGCATCGATATAAGCAGTATCAGGGTCAATAAATGAAACACCATCACGCATATGTGCTTCATTTATTCTTCTTTGCATAGTCTTAGTAGCTTGAGCTAAAGCAACACGGTCATTTACACCAAGGCTTTCGCTAAAGTCAGGCATCTTGTAAGCACCAACGCGTTCACCATTGTTACGCAAGATTTCAAGTACATCAGTTAAGTAATATTCACCTTGAGCATTGTCATTATCAACATGCTTTAAAGCTTCAAATAACTTTTGGTTGTCAAAACAAAATACACCGGTATTAATTTCCTTAACTTTTAATTCGTCAGGATTACCATCTTTTTGTTCAACGATTCGTAAAACATTGCCTTGATTGTCACGAATAATTCTGCCGTAGCCAAATGGATTTGGAGCTTCTGCAGTCAAAACAGTAGCAGAATTACCCTTTTCTGCATGATACTTAAACAATTCATTAAAAGTATCAGTAGTAAATAGCGGAGTATCACCTGTAACTACTAAAGTAGCACCTTCTTTATCGCCTAAAGCTTCTTTAGCAGTCATTACTGCATCACCGGTACCCACTTGTTTTTCTTGGAAGGCAAAATCAGACTTATTTGCCAATATCTTTTCAACTTCGCCAGCACCAGTACCTACTACAGTAACAATCTTTGTAGGATTAATTCCACTAGCAGCATCAACTACATGTTCTACCATAGTTTTACCGCAAACTTTGTGTAAAACTTTGTACAACTTTGACTTCATTCGTGTCCCCTTGCCTGCGGCAAGAACAACTACATATTTTTCCATTAGTAATTAACCTCTTAATAATTAAAACTTTGGTCTAGTATAGCATTTAAAAGCGATCAAAATCAGTCTCATTTAAGAAGTTTCCTGGTTCAGCCAAGATGAGCTTCTTTGCTGTATCAATTTTACTAATTTTTACTAATGAAAGGTAATTCTTAACTAATTTTTCTTTATCAAAATCAGCTTCACAAAGAACGCAAATACCGGCAATATCACCTTTGAATTCCTTAACTAATTCTTCCATTCCAGTTAAGGTGCCGCCGCCCTTCATAAAGTCGTCTACAATTAAAACCTTAGCGCCTTTTTTAAGAGCACGAGTTGGCAATTCCATCTTAGAAACACGGGCTAATGAAGATGAAATATAGTTAACTGAGACTGTTGCTCCTTCAGTAACCTTAGAACGTTTTCTCGCTGTTACGAATGGCACATCCAAATAGCGAGCTACAGCTTGAGCCAAGGCAATTCCTTTAGTTTCAACTGTCATTACGGCATCTATATCATCATAAGCGTAGCGAGTGGCAACAAGTTCACCGATTCTACGTAAATCTTGTGTATTGCCTAAAATATCTGATAAATAAACAAAACCACCAGCAAGAATTCGACTAGGATCTTCAATTCTTGATACTAAATCATATAAATAATCTTCTGCATGATTTTTACCTAAAAATGGAATGTAGCGTACCCCGCCAGCTGCTCCTGCTACAGTTTCCAAAATACCATCTTGGTTATTAGCTAGTGTGTGTTTCAAAATGGCTAAATCTTCTGAAATAGAGGACTTAGCAGCACCGTATCGCTTAGCAAAAAATGGCAACGTAATTAGAGTATGGGGACGCTCCATTAAATATTTGGTCATATCAACCAATCTTTCTGAACGTTTCATGATATTTCCTTTCTAATGTTTGGCTTTATACTTAATAAATATACTATAAAGAGCAAAAAAGCACTAACATTTTTAATGTTAGTGACATTTTGAATTGTGTTTAAGCTTCAGCTTCCTCAGCCTCATCATCAAACTTTAATGCAATATTCTTAGTTAATAAATCAGTGTAACTGTAAGAAACATGTTTAAAATTATTTTGATGTTGGTCTAAATCGACCACAAACACTGCAGGAAATGTTTCTCTGAGAATTCCCCGTCTCTTAGTAACTTTCTTACGACCCGCTTGAGCTACTACTGTTAAGGTATCACCTAAGTGAGAATCCAACTTATGCTTTATTGTAATAATCGATGTTGGCACTAAACAACAACTCCTTTAATGACATTCTATCACATTTTTAAGGTAAAATCAATATTATACACTACTTAGCTGGGATATTTCTAGATATTTCTAGATATTTCAATAAATTGTTCAATTGTTAAATTCTCAGGTCTTACTCGTGGATCTACGCCAAGCTTTTTGATTAATGCTTCACGCTTTTCAGAATCTGGAATTAAGGTTTTCAAGTTGTTATTTAGTGTCTTTCTGCGCTGGGAGAAGCACATTTTTACCACCCAAACGAAGTGTTTGCGATTCTCAATCTCAGGCTTATTCTTCAATGGAGTTAAAACAACTACGCTCGAATCAACCTTAGGACGTGGCATGAATGAATTATGATTAACTTCCAGTGCCACCTTGACATCCATTTCAGTTTGGACAGAAATAGTCAAAGGACCATATTCTTTACTACCAGGCTTAGCTTCCAGTCTTTCAGCCACTTCTTTTTGCATCATTAAAGTTAAACTGGCAAAATGCAAATCTGATTCAGCCAAAGCAAAAATAATTGGAGTAGTAATGTAATATGGCAAATTAGCAACTACCTTGATTGGCTTACTCATATCAAAAAAGCCAGCAAGATCTTCTTTAAAATTAGCTTTCAGTACGTCTTTAAGCATTAATTTAAAGCGATCTTCTAATGGAGCATCACCAATTTTTTTAGGCAGTTCATTTTGCAAAATTTCAGGTAAGCTGTCATCTACTTCATAGGCAAAAACTTTTGCACCGGCAAGTAAAAGCTGCTCTGTTAAAGAACCAATACCAGGACCGATTTCAATTACTTGATCACCTGCATGAATATCTGCCGCTTCGACAATACCCAAAATTGCATTTTGATCAATCAAGAAATTTTGACCCAAGTTTTTCTTAGCCTTTACAAAATAGCGGTTAATAATTACCTGGGTTCTCACCGCAGAACCAATTGGAATATTATTTGCCATTCTTTGCCTCCTCTACTGCCTGCTTCAACTCATCAAGTGAAACACCAAAGGTATGCAAACGATTATAAAATTGCTTAGAATTGCCATAACCTACTCTTAACTTAATGCCAACTTGTTCACGCAATTTACGTGAGCCCGTACCACCTGCCAAGCCTAACTTACGGTATTCTTCTTTTGTTAAATCACTATTTTTCGGAGCAACTTCGTGTAAATCACTCAAAGCCTTTTCAAGTGCCTCTTTTGAAGCATGTTCTACGCCAAGGCTCCCCTTTTTATGAGGTTCGCCCTCTTTACGTGTAATAAAGGCTTGCTTTGCATTAGGCACCGCGTTAGTGACAATCCGGCGAATACGCTCACCATTAAAGTCAGGATCTGTAAAAACAATAATTTGTCTAGTTTTACTAAGCTGCTTCAACTGAGTTAAAACACTATCTGAAATAGCAGAACCGTTGGTTTCTACTGTCTCAATTCCTGGGAAAAATTGTTTTAAACGAATAGTGTCATCTTTTCCCTCAACAACTACTACCGCATCAAAATTCTTTTTATTTAAGACCATAAACTCTCACTGTATTTTTATAAGTAGCTTCTGCGACTTCTTCAAGTGGAATATCTTTTAATTTAGCAACGGCTTCTGCAACATAACGCACATAGCCAGTCTCATTTTGACGACCGCGATATGGCTTAGGCGTTAAGTATGGTGCATCAGTTTCCACCAAGATTCGATCAAGTGGAGCTGCTTTAGCACTTTCATGAACTTCAGTAGCCTTGGTAAAAGAAACCACACCTGAATATGAGAAGTAGACATTCAAATCCAAAAACTTGTTTAACCAGTCAATTCCACCATTAAAGCTATGCAAAATCGCGCCATACTCTAAATTGCTATTCTTCAAAATATCGTAGCAATCAGGAAAAGCATCCCTAGTATGAATATCAACCGGCATTTTTAGATCATGCGCTACTTCGATTTGACGTGCAAAAACTTCGCGTTGTAAATCCCTAGGCGATTCATCCCAATAATAATCGAGACCGATCTCACCCATTGCGACAACCTTAGGCATTTTTAACTGCTCAATTAGCTTATCTTCAGCCTTTTGATCATAATCTTTGGCCACATCAGGACAATATCCTACCATCGCATAGACATTATCGAATCTTTGAACCAAATCAACAGCTCGCTGATTAAAATCCGGATCTTGACCCGCACATATTACTTTAGTTACTCCTAAACTTTTGGCACGTTCAAGATAATACTGTTCCTTGCCTCTAAAAGGCTCATCATTTAAGTGAGTATGGTTATCAATAATCTCCATTAGCCTAATTCAGCTCCAACTGAGTGTTCATCGCCAACAAGTGCTAATTTAACTTGACCATCTTTTTCACTGGATAAAAGCATGCCTTCGCTAAGGTGACCTAACATCTTGCGTGGCTTCAAGTTAGTAACAGCTAACACCTTTTTATCAAGAAGTTCACTTGCATCTGGGTAGAACTTGCGAATACCACTCAAAATTTGACGTTCTTTACCATCGCCAAAATCAAGCTTGAACATAAGCAACTTGTTTGAGCCCTTAACTGGTTCTACTGACAAAATTTGACCTACTTGAATCTTTACCTTGTCAAAATCGTCAATGGTAATTTCGTTACCCTTCTTTTGTTCACTTCTAGTGGTCTTCTTTGGCTTAGCCTTAGCCATTTCATCCTTGATGTATTTAACTTCTTCTTCGGCCTTAAGTCTTGGGAAAATTGGCTTTGGTTTTTCAACAACTTTGGTGTTCCAACCAAAATCATTAAAGGCTAAATTCTTTTGATCTTCATCATCCCAGTTCAAGCCAAGTTGTTCAAACATCTTAGGTGCAGTTTCAGTCATTACTGGATAAATCATGATGGCGATCAAACGCAAGCTTTCAGCTAAGTTGCTCATTACATGAGATAATTCATCCTTCTTGCCTTCTTTATTCAATACCCAAGGGGTAGTTTCATCAATGCACTTGTTAGCGCGGGCTACTAACTTCCAAATACTATCTAAAGCTTGTGAGAAATGAAGTGAATCCATTTGTTCACGATAGTCAGCAATTACACTAGCAGCTGTATCTTGCAAGTCCTTGCCAAACTTGTCTTGAGTAACAGGAACAGGTGCAACTTGACCATCTTGGTATTGGTTGATCATTGAAACAGTACGGTTAAGCAAGTTACCAAGGTCATTAGCCAAATCGTAGTTAATTCTTTCAATAAAGTCTTCAGGAGTGAAGATACCATCTGCACCAAATGGAAGTGCATGCATCAAGTAGTAACGAAGTGGATCAATACCATAACGGCTAGTAAGTGATTCTGGGTAAACGGCGTTACCTTTAGACTTAGACATCTTACCGTTCTTCATCAATACCCAGCCGTGACCAATAATATGTTTTGGCAACGGCAAATCAAGTGCCATCAACATAATTGGCCAATAAATGGTGTGGAAGCGGACAATTTCCTTACCTACCAAATGAACGTCTGCTGGCCAGTATTTCTTAAACAATTCATCATGATCTGAACCATAGCCTAAAGCAGTAATATAGTTTGAAAGAGCATCAATCCAAACATAAACCACGTGCTTTGGATCACTTGGCACAGGAATACCCCAGTTAACAGTAGTACGAGTAACTGAAAGATCTTCAAGTCCTGGCTTAATGAAGTTATTAAGCATTTCCTTTTCACGAGAGTGAGGCAAAATAAATTCAGGATGTTCCTTATAGTATTCAACCAATCTGTCAGCGTACTTGCTCATCTTGAAGAAGTATGAAGGTTCCTTAACCAAACGTACTTCATGACCACTTGGAGCCTTACCACCAATAACGTTGCCATTATCATCCTTATAAACTTCGGCAAGTTGTGATTCTGTGAAGTATTCTTCGTCTTCAACTGAATACCAACCAGTGTATTCGCCTAAGTAAATGTCGCCCTTCTTTAAAAGCTTTTCAAAGATTTTTTGAACAGCCTTAACGTGTTCCTCGTCAGTAGTTCTAATGAATTTATCGTAAGAAATATCGAGGCTCTTCCATAACTTCTTGTATGATGCAGCCATCTTATCTACAAATTCTTGTGGCTTAATTCCTTGAGCTTCAGCCTTTTGTTCAATCTTCAAGCCGTGTTCGTCAGTACCAGTTAAAAAGAAAGTGTCGTAGCCTTGACTACGCTTGTAACGAGCCATGGTATCTGCGGCAATTGTGGTATAAGCATTACCAATAGTTAATCTACCAGATGGATAGTAAATCGGGGTTGTAATGTAAAAAGTATCTTTATCAGCCATTAATTAGTCATACTCCTTTATTCGTCTAAAATATCTATTCTATAATAACATGCTAAAAAAGAAATTGGACTAAAACACCAATTCCTTTTTCATTAAAATTTTTCTTTTTTCAAATATAAGTGCTTAACTGCAGTAGTTAATAAAACATATATTACTTCTAAGGCAACGACTACTAAAGTAAAGCCAATTGGCAATTGCGTTAATCCTAAACTAGGCGCAACGTTAGAAGATGGCAAAACGCTGCCCCAAATAGCTAAGCCGAAGGTGACAAGAATGACAACTGGCGTCGCATGTTGTCTAAAAAATGGGAAGCGTTCATCCCGCAATACATGAATAACCATTTCTCTTGTCCATAGAGATTCCACAAACAAGCCAGAGTAAAACAATGATTGGAATACCCAATGATGATAGTCTGCTCCCACCAAATATGGACAAATCACATAAAACATTAATGCTATGGTGATTAAATCGATTATTGCGGGAATTGGGCCAAAGTTAAATACGAATTTAGGCCATTTATTAATTGACCATTTTTGCGGTTTTTTCACATAATTTCTGGATACGCGGTCAAACGGAATTACTAAGCAGCTGAGACTATAAATCAAATTTAAGATAAGCAGCTGCAAAGGCAGTAATGGCAAAAACGGCAAAGTAAGTGAAGCTATTACCATCGCAATAATGTTGCCAAAGTTGGTTACCAAGAAGGTCTTGATGTATTTCATTGTATTTGAGAAGACTTTGCGCCCAGTAATAATCATTTGTTCAAGCAACTGCAAATCTTTTTGTTCAAATACAATGTCGGCGGATTCTTTAATAATATCGACAGAACTATTAGATGTCACGGTTACATCTGAGACTTTCATTGCTAGAGCATCTTTGTTGCCATCGCCCATGTAGCCTACTGTATGTCCATTCTTTTTTAGAGCCTGGATAATCTTAACCCGCAATTCAGGAGTTAAATGAACAAAAATATTACATTTTTCAACAATTTCAGCCAATTCTTCTGCCGTTGCTGTTTCAATTTGTTCACCATCGTAAACTGTATCGACGTTTAAGCCGACTTGCAAAGCAATCGCTCTAGTAACCGCCTCATTATCGCCGGTAAAGATTTTGACGTTTACATTATCATTTTTAAGATCTTGTAAAGCCTCTTTAGTGCTTTCCTTAGGTGGATCAAGATATGCCAAATAGCCAATAATTGTTAAATCATTTTCATCTTTAGCAGAAAATTCTCCCACTGGCGCTGGATTCAATTTATAACCAACTAACAGCACTCGTAAACCATCATCATTCAGTTCATTGATTTGATTAAGGATTCTTTCGCGCCAAGCATAAGTCAACTTTTCGCTTTTGCCATTGACTTCAACTTGATTAGAAATATCCAGCATCCCTTCAGCTGCGCCTTTAGTAACCAATAAGTGTTGCCCGTGGTGTTCATCATTATCAACCACCACAACGCTCATTCTTTTTCTGCTATAGTCAAAAGGAATTTCGTCTATCTTGTTGTAATCACGCTGAATCTCGTTTACATCTAATTCATCACCAGCCGCATCAATCACTGCTTTATCAATCAAATCCTTCATCCCGGTTTGATAATAAGCATTTAAATACGAAAACTTTAGAATACGCGGCGTTTCTTCCATTTCCAAATCATAGTGACGCTCTAGAACTACCTGCTTTTGAGTTAATGTACCTGTTTTATCGATACAGAAAACATCAGTTGAGCCCAAATTTTGAATAGCATTCATTTGCTTGACTACCACGCCTTGTTTGGACATTTCAAGTGCGCCTTTAGTCAGATTGCTGTTAACGATAATCGGCAAAACTTCAGGAGTAAGTCCAACTGCCGCTGCCAAAGCAAATATTAGGCTCTCTCCCCAATCACCTTTTGTTAAACCATTAATTATGAATAAAAAGGGCAACAAAATAGCTGTCGCAATTATTAAAATTTTAGCAAGCTGCTTCATTTCTCGATCAAACAGCGTTGTCTTGACCTTTTTGCGTGAAATTTTCTGAACTTCTTTGCCAAAAACGGTGTTGTTTCCTACCGCAAAAACAATGCCGCTACCGGAACCGGAAACAATCGTAGTTCCCTCATACAAAATATTGGGATAATTTAGGTAATCAGCTAACATACTCGGTTTTAGCGTAACGTTGGCAACTTTTTCTGTCGGTTCGGAATCACCATCAAGATAGCTAGAAGAACAAAATAAATCCTTACTTGTTAACAGCTTCATATCAGCTGGGATCATGTCGCCTGCAGATAAGTTGATCACATCGCCAACTACTACATCTTCAGTTGGCAATTCCATATTTTTTCCATCACGCCTGATATTGGTAGTAACTGACACCATATTTAATAATTTGTCAGTAACCTTAGCAATCCGTATTTTCTGAATAAAATTTGCCACAACAGAAATCAGAAGTATCAGTAGCATTACCAATACAGTCTCTATATCACTATTGCCATGAGGAACAATGTAACTAGTAAAGGTGGTAAGCAAGGTCAAAATAATTAATACCAAAGTAAATGGTGTTGCTAAGGATTCACCCAATAATTTCCATTTAGATGCATTGGTATTCGTTCTTATCTCATTTTTGCCATATTCCTTTCTATTTTCATTAGCTTTTTTGGTTGAAAGTCCTTCGGCACTCGCTTGCAGCCTCGCTAGCGTTTCGCTACGTGATTCACGTGCAATCCGTTGAATTCGTTGAATGTCAACATTTGAATGTTTTTTGCTCGCTGGTTTTAACATTCTACAATTCCTCTCATTCAATAGACAAGCAAACAAAAAAGCCACCTGCTATTTCTGCAGGTGACTTGCACGCCAAACAAGGCTTTTGTCATACTCGTCGTTCAGTTTTAACACTACGTGACGTAAGCACGTGCTAGCTATCTGGATCTCGCCTTAAGTCGACGACACCTATTTAACCCGTTGGCATCTCTGGATGTTTCTGGGCGATAGCGTGTATTCACGTAGGAGTCTCACCTAACAGTTTTACTTACTATATCTACAAAAAGTTTAAGTACTTAATTCAAATAAGTCAAGTTGCCTATTTGCGCAAATTAGAGCTATGATGTCCGAATCTTCTAAGCATATATATTATTCCCATAATTAGGAATGCCAAGGCTAATGCGATTGGCAGTGCTACTCGATGGGGATGCGAAATTTTATTTTGTTCGCTTTGCGATAAATCAAATTTATCAAGAGCATATTGATATTGTTGATCTACCTTGGTTGCACAGGCACGAAAAACAAATCGCAACCCCTTGTTAAAAGTAGCATTATTATAACTTTGAAGTTGATCTACCTCAGTGCGAAGAATACTTGATCTCGCATCTGCTGTAAAAGCACCATGTAAATCTTTGCTTGAAAAAATTTGTACATCGCGCTTCTTACCTTTTTGCCCTACCACAATAAAAACAGTGCGCTTAGATCGATTTAACGATTTTGGCGTTAAGTCTTTAAGTTTTTTCACTGTAATTACAGTTATTTGAGGTTGCTCTTTGGTTTGCAAATAACGATTATTCTTCTCTTTAATTAAAGTCTTAGTCTCTTTATTTAAAATATGAGCATGATCCTCAATATTAGGTTGCACAAATCCCGTCATCGTCATAAAGACGGCCAACAAGCCAAATAGCCAAATAAATCTAGTTTTCATCTTCTTCAAGTTTATGAGCCAAGCTTTCCACATATTTCCGATCGATTTTAATCTGTTCATATGGTACCCCACAATCATGAAGCAGCTGCATTGCCAACGGATTGTCGCGATAATCAAAGTAATAATTAATTTTCTTTACGCCAGCTTGAAATAAAGATTTGCAGCAATTATAACAAGGAAAATGAGTCACATATATTTCAGTATCATCAGTTGATACGCCAAATTTTGCACATTGAATGATGGCATTCATCTCGGAATGAATAGTCCGAACGCAATGTCCATCAACCATTTGATGGCCTACTTCATCACAATGTGGCTGTCCAGAAACGGACCCATTATACCCTGTGCCAATAATACGATTATCTTTTACCAAAACACTACCAACAAGAGCTCTATTACAAGTAGAACGCTGTGCTATTACTAGTGCTTGCATCATAAAATATTGTTTCCAAGGAATTCGATCGTGCATGAACTTACCTCTGTTTATTCAATATTATCTATTTTTAAAGTAGTTCAAACCAATAGCATCACGAACTTGTTCCAAAGTCTCATTAGCTACTGTATTTGCTTTCTTTGATCCTTCTAAAAGCATCTCGTAAATTGCATCTTCATCTTGAGCATACTTTTCACGACGTTCACGAATAGGTGCAAGTTCAGCTTCCAGCACTTTGTTTAAGTAACGTTTAATTTTAACGTCACCCAAACCGCCTTTTTGGTATTCTGCCTTAAGTTCTGCTACCTTATCCTTATCTGGATCAAAGACATCGAGATAAGTAAAGACAGTATTGCCTTCAACCTTACCTGGATCTTCAACGTGAATATGATTTGGATCGGTGTACATTGACATAACTTTCTTTTGTACAGTCTTAGCATCATCCGACAAATAAATGCAGTTGCCAAGTGACTTAGACATCTTAGCGTTACCATCAAGACCTGGAAGACGACCTGAACCCTTTGGTGGGAAGTAACCTTTAGGTTCAACCAAAATATCAGTGTTGTAAACGCGGTTAAAGGTTCTTACAATTTCACGAGTTTGTTCAAGCATTGGTTCCTGATCATCCCCAACAGGAACGATAGTAGCCTTAAAAGCAGTAATATCTGCAGCTTGAGAAACTGGATAGTTTAAGAAACCTACTGGGATTGAATCTTTGAAATCTTTTTGCTTAATTTCAGTTTTAACAGTTGGGTTTCTTTCAAGGCGTGCAACAGTTACCAAGTCCATGTAGTAAGAAGTTAATTCAAACAAAGCTGGAATTTGTGATTGAACGTAAATTGTTGATTTACTTGGATCAATACCTACAGCTAAGTAGTCTAATGCTACTTGAATTAAACTGTTGCGAATTTTTTCTGGATTACGAGCATTATCTGTCAATGCTTGCGTATCAGCAATCATGATATAAGGATCATACTTGCCAGAATTTTGCAATTTTACTCTATTTTTAAGTGAGCCAATATAGTGACCAATGTGAAGCTTACCAGTTGGACGATCACCGGTTAATAAAATTTCTTTTGCCATAACTTCTACTCTTTTCTAATTTTATTTTATACTCTTTACTTTTTTATTTTATTTCTTAGTTAATACCTAATTTTAACAAAATTTAGACTATGATTAAACTACCAGCAAAGAAAGGAAATAATCTATGTGTAATCACTTTCGTTTACCCGATTTAATGCAAATCAAAAAATACCTGACCGAGGATTTGAATCTGCCATTAATAGATCCTCAAATTGAAATAAAACAACGAGATATTTTTCCAAACCAAGCTGCACCCGTTTTGCTTTATCATGATGATAAGCTGCAACTCGTCAATAAAAACTGGGGTTATCCTAGTCCAGTTGATCCCAAAAAGCCAATGTTTAATGCTAGAATCGAACGATTCTATGAAAACAAACCTTCGATGTGGGATCATTCTTTTGCTAAACAACGCTGTTTAATCTTAAGTAGCGAATTTTTTGAATATGCAAAAACTACTTATCAAGTAGCCAATGGTAAAAAATATCATGACCGTTACCGCTTTAAAACTAACAATCCTATCACGATGATTGCGGGTATTTATGATCAAAATGATTTTTCTATGGTTACTACTGCTCCTAACAAAGATACGGCTCCCATTCATAATCGGATGCCGTTAATCATTGAACCAAGTGAATTGCGCAGATGGCTTTTTCAAAATTTTACCAGTTTAATCGATCGCAGCGATATTAACCTCGAAGTTCAAAAAGAGCCCCATCAAAAATAATTGGTTTCTTAATTAAAAGTATGATAGAATAAAGAAGTATTGCGGGTATAGTTAAATGGTAGAACGACAGCTTCCCAAGCTGTAGATGCGGGTTCGATTCACGCTATCCGCTTTTTTAATATCAAAAAACGGATGAGATTTTTTCTCATCCGTTTATTTTTTAAGCCATAATAACAGTTAAAACTCCGCTAATAATAGCTAGATAAATTGGCATCCAGAGTGTTTGCGTATAAAGATAGCTCCAGGCAAATAACCCACCATAGATAATCTCAATCACAAACAATAGAAGTGAACTTTGAAAGTTTAATAAACTAAAGATAATTCCTGAAACAATAATTCCTAATATCGCAACTTGTTTGGTATTTCTTCGAAAAGCATAATTAAATAAAAATCCTGTTGCCAGAAATTCTTGCAGGATTGGCAGGATAATTCCTTGAACTAAAATCAAAAACCAAAACATGTCAACCGATTCATTTTTTAAATAAATCAATTGAAAATCATAATGTGGAATTCGATTATACGCCTGTAAGTACGAAATTAGGATCCGAGTAGCCGTAATCACCAAAGTAAGCAACATTACTGCCGAAAAGTTACCCAGCCAGGGCAGCTTAAAATCTCGAGCAAAAAAACGTTGTTCGCGGTTAAAGCGATAAATATAGAACAGTAATATCATTGCTGCAACAAGGTAAAATAAAATTAGATCCCAAACATGCAATGGCGTCTTCCTAGTCACAAACTTGACTACAGCAAAGACTATCACATACCCTACCAGGTATACTGCATAGCGGATAACATTTCCCTCTCTCGATTCTGGCGTATTCAAAATTTTCACTCCTACTCTGGATTCTATCCTACAAATTCCATATTATAACAAAAAAGTACAGTTTATTAAATACAGATAGGGCGTCCGTTTATTTCACTTCTACAATTGTCACTTTATATTCTCCAGCTGGTGCCTCAACTGTTGCCACTCCACCAGCTTCTTGTTTCATAATTGCTTGGCCTAAGGGTGAATCGCAAGAAATTTTTCCATCTGCAAGATCTGCTTCCATGCGTCCTACAATCTTATACTCTTCTGTTTCATCATCGTCATCAAACTTAAGAACAACAGTCTTGCCGCAATCCACTTTGCCGTCATCTGTAGTTTTCACAATTTCTGCATACTTTAATTGTTTACCTAAATAACGCAAACGACTTTGCAAGTGACCAAGGTCTCTTTTAGCCTCTGTATATTCAGTATTTTCTGATAAGTCACCTAAAGCCCGCGCTGCCTGCAGAATCTTTATTCTACGAGGACGATCCTTTTTTAATCGTGCAATTTCATCTTCAATTTGTTTGTAGCCTTCCGGCGTCATTTTTTGAAAATATACCATAATTTAACACCTGATTAACAGTTCATTCATTTTTTCTTTCTAATTATACAAAAGTTATCCACAGGTGTTAAGCATTGATCTAGCAAAGTTTTTCTACAAAAATTAGCACTATATGCTTTTGAATGCTAAATAGTTTAACTTATTTAAAAAACGACTATAATAATCAGTGTAAGGAAAAAGAACGAGACCTTACAGATTAAACAAGCAAAAAAATTGAAAGGAAGTTTTCAATATGGCAAACGATATGATGAATCGTCGTAATGATATGATGGATGCAATGAACGACTGGTTTGGTTTTCCAAGAAACTTCTTGGGTTTTCCAAGAAACTTCTTTGATGACACTGAAATTGAAAACATCATGCAATCAGATGTTGCTGAAACCGATAAAGACTATACTGTTAAGATTGATATGCCTGGTATGAATAAAGAAGACATCAATGTAAATTACAAAGATGGTTTTTTAACAGTTGTAGGTAGCAGAAAATCATTCAAGGATACAAGCGACAAGGATAAGAATATTATCCACAAAGAAAGAAGCGAAGGTCGCATTTCAAGAAGCTATAGATTGCCAAATATAGTTGCAAGTGAGATCCATGCAAAGTATGATAATGGTGTATTGACTATCACCTTGCCAAAGCAAAACGCTGGCGATGATAGCAATTCTATCCATATTGATTAATTTATTAGATTAAGCAAGAAGTCTAATAAGTGACGGATATAATTCTCTGAAGCGAGTTCATTATTGAACCCGCTTTTATTTTGGTTTAAAATAGAATTAATTTAAGAAAAAATTAAAAATTATAAAAGGAGAATTCTTAAATGGCTCATGAATTAACTGTGCAGGAACTTGAAAAGTTTTCTGCTGATTTTAATAAAAATCCTAAAAATAAAGTCGTTGCTCGTGCTGCTCAACGTAGCGGTGTACTTGAAGCTTCTTATAATGACCGCGTTCAAAGCGAATTAACCCGTGTCTTTTCAACTGAACTTGATACTGACAACGTTACTAACCAAAAACACTCAGGTCGTTGCTGGTTATTTGCCACATTAAACGTTTTGCGTCATGAATTTGGCAAGAAATACAAGGCAAAAGACTTTACTTTCTCACAAGCATACAACTTCTTCTGGGACAAGATTGAACGTGCCAACATGTTCTATAACCGTATCTTAGACAGCGCTGATATGCCACTTGATTCTCGTCAAGTTAAGACTGACTTAGACTTTGCAGGTACAGATGGTGGTCAATTCCAAATGGCTGCTGCCTTAGTTGAAAAATATGGTGTCGTACCTTCATATGCTATGCCTGAAACCTTTAACACTAACGACACTACTGGTTTTGCCACTGCATTAGGCGACAAGCTTAAGAAGGATGCTTTGGTTCTTAGAAAATTAAAGCAAGAAGGCAAAGATGACGAAATCAAGAAGACTCGTGAAAAATTCTTGAGCGAAGTTTACCAAATGACTGCTATTGCTGTTGGTGAACCACCTAAGAAGTTCGATCTTGAATACCGTGATGACGATAAGAAGTACCACTTAGAAAAAGACCTTACTCCACTTGAATTCTTGCACAAGTACTTAGGTGGCGTTGACTTTGATGACTACGTTGTTTTGACCAACGCACCAGACCACGAATATGACAAGCTTTATGGTTTACCAGCAGAAGACAACGTCTCTGGTTCAATCAGAATTAAACTTTTGAATGTTCCTATGGAATACTTAACCGCTGCTTCTATTGCTCAATTAAAAGACGGTGAAGCAGTTTGGTTCGGTAATGATGTGCTTCGTCAAATGGACCGTAAGACTGGCTACCTTGACACTAACCTTTACAAGTTGGATGACTTATTTGGCGTTGACCTTAAGATGTCAAAGGCTGACAGATTAAAGACTGGTGTCGGCGAAGTTTCTCACGCCATGACCTTAGTCGGTGTTGATGAAGACAACGGTGAAGTTCGTCAATGGAAAGTTGAAAACTCATGGGGCGACAAGTCCGGTGCAAAGGGTTACTACGTAATGAACAATGAATGGTTCAACGATTACGTTTATGAAGTTGTCGTTCACAAGAAGTATTTGACTGATAAGCAAAAGGAACTTGCAGAAGGCCCAATTACTGATCTTCCTGCATGGGATTCACTTGCTTAATGAAAATTAAAACATAAAAATAAGCCTCAGAAGTTCTGAGGCTTATTTTTTATACTTATTTAGAGAGTTTTGATTAAAGGATTAGTCTTCATAACTAGCTGCTACTTGTTCGTAGTGCTTAACTTCATCGTCACTGCAACGAACAAAGTGACCAGGGCGAATTTCATGCATACTGCGTTCCTTACCGTCCATTTCTTCTTTTTGAGCATCATAAGGAATACGAGTACGACTACGTTCAATTTCTGGGTCAGGGATTGGCACAGCGGAAATTAAACTCTTGGTATAGTCATGCAATGGACGATCATATACATCGTCTGCAGGACCAACTTCAAGCAGTTTACCGTAGTGCATAACTCCAATACGATCAGAAATAAACTTAACCATTGATAAATCGTGTGCAATAAAGAGATAGGTCAACCCGCGTTTTTTCTGCAATTCAATCATCAAGTTAACAACTTGAGCCTGAATTGACACATCCAAAGCTGAAATAGGTTCGTCAGCCACAATGAATTTTGGTTCAACCGCCAAAGCACGAGCAATCCCGATTCTTTGACGCTGACCACCTGAGAATTCATGTGGGAAACGACTGGCATGACTTTCGTTCAAACCTACAGTTTCAAGTAGTTCTTCTACTCGTTTGCTTCTTTCTTCCTTGTTTTTTACTAAGTGGTGAATATCAAGCCCTTCAGCAATGATATCTTCAACGGTCATTCTTGGATTGAGCGAAGCATAAGGATCTTGAAAAATCATTTGAGCATCCCTAGTAAAAGCTAATTTATCAGCTCTACTTTTCAGATTTTCAACATTCTTACCTTCAAAAATAACTTCACCGCTAGTTGGCTTATACAACTGTAAAATTGAACGACCGGTAGTTGTCTTACCAGATCCTGATTCACCTACCAAGCCAAAAGTTTCACCTTCATAAATGTCAAAACTTACATCGTCAACAGCTTTGGTGACATTACGGCCATTTTTAAAGTATTGTTTTAGATGTTTTACTTCCAAAATTTTCTTTTTTTCTGGCATAAAATTCTCCTTTGCTGTGACTACTTAACTCCTGGTAGTTTGTTTTCTTGTTTCATTAAATCATATTTCTTCCAGCGTCTTTGGATTTCCACTGGCAGTTTCACCTTTGGTGCACCTGGTGCAAGCAACCAAGTTGCTGCATAGTGCGTATCTGATACCTTAAAGAATGGTGGTTTCTTTTCTACATCAATTTTCATTGCGTATTTATTTCTTGGGGCAAATGGATAACCCTTTGGTGGATCCAATAAGTTAGGTGGAGTACCCGGAATTGATTCCAAAGTATCACTTTCAAGTGTTGGCATTGAATTAATTAAGCCCCAAGTATATGGATGTTGTGGATCATAAAAGATTTCATCGACACCGCCGAATTCAAGGAATTCACCGGCATACATTACGGCTACACGATCAGCCATTCCTGCAACAACACCTAAGTCGTGTGTAATGAAAATAATTGAAGTTTTTACTCTCTTTTGCAAATCTTTCATTAAGTCCAAAATTTCAGCTTGAACAGTTACGTCAAGCGCAGTAGTTGGTTCATCGGCCAACAAAATTTCAGGTTCACAAATCAGAGCAATAGCAATAACAATTCTCTGTCTCATACCACCTGAGAATTGGTGTGGATATTGGTTGATTCTTTCTTCAGCATGAGGAATTCCAACAGCCTTCATCATATCCAGTGCCTTGGCCCAAGCTTCTTTTTTAGAAACGCCGTTATGTTTAATCAAAGGTTCCGCAATTTGCTGACCAATCTTCATCGTAGGATCAAGTGAAGTCATTGGATCCTGGAAAATCATTGAAATTTCATTACCACGAATCTTCTGCATTTCTTTTTCAGGCAAATCCAATAAGTTTTTGCCATGGAAATCAATCTCGCCACCCTCGATTTTGGCATTACGTGCCAATAAACCGATAATACTACGAGTAGTAACAGACTTACCTGAACCAGATTCGCCTACGATTGCTAAAGTTTCACCCTTATTCAAGTGAAAGGACACATTGCGGATAGCTTTAACCTCACCAGCATAAGTGTGAAAATCAATTTTTAAATTTTTAACATCTAAAACTCTTTCTTCTGGCATTTAGGTTAGTCCTTTCTATCTTTGTCCTCTTGGATCGAAGGCATCACGCAAACCATCACCAAGCAAGTTGAAGGCAATCATTAAGATACATAAAACAATTGCTGGGTACCACATTTGATATGGTAAGAATTGGAAGTTCTTTTGACCTTCATTAAGCAATACACCAAGTGATGTTTCTGGAGCAGAAATACCGATACCGATGAAACTTAAGAAAGCTTCGAAGAAAATAGCAGTTGGGATAGTGTACATCGTTTGAATGATGATGATACTTGAAAGGTTTGGTACTAAGTGCTTCCAAGCAATCTTCCGTGATGATTCACCCAATGAACGGGCTGCTAAAACATATTCTTCGTTCTTCAAACTCAGCGTTTCAGCTCTGACCTGCCGCGCCATTGTCGTCCAACTAGAAATGGCGATGGCTAAAATAATTGAGGTAATACCTGGCTTTAAAATAACCAACATTAAAACAACGATAATCAGGTTAGGTACGGAAGAGATAATTTCGATAATTCGCTGCATCACGTTATCGACTCCTCCGCCTTTCCATCCGGATACTATTCCGTACGCGACCCCAATAGTTAAGTCAAAGAAGGCAGCAACTAAGGCAACAATTAAAGAAATCTTTGTACCATAAATAATTCTTTGACCAAGTGAACGACCTAAGTAATCTGTTCCGGCAATAAAGTATTTATCTTTTGGCACATTGTTTTCAGCATATGCATCAACCCACTTGCCGTTTTGCTTGATCTTACCGTTCAAGCCATTAACTGCACTCATGCCAGGAACCTTAGCAGGTAAGTTGGCATATTGTGGATGTGATTTAACCAAGGTTGATTTATTAATAAATGGCGTTGAACCAAAGGAAACAACAATCATAATAATAACGATAATTGCTGAAATCACAGCTGCTTTTCTTTGCTTAAAACGAATCCAAACGTTTTGGGCAAAGGACAATGATGGACCAGCAATATTTTCATTATCTTGCGCTTCATCTTTTGGTAAAGGTTCAAAGGCATCTGCAGGAAGGGTTAATTTTTCTTCAGCCATATTGTCTTCTAAGCCTCGCTTTCATCTAATCTAATTCTTGGATCAATCAATCCATAGATAATATCAGTAATCAACAAAATTACTACAAGTCCGATACAGTAGACCATCGTAATTCCCATGATTGTTGGGTAGTCGTTAGTCAAAATCGACTTAATAAATTGTTCACCAATACCAGGAATATTGAAGATATTCTCGATAACCATTGAACCGGTCATCAAAGCAACTGCATAAGGACCAATTAAGGTAACTAATGGAATCATTGAGTTACGCATTGCGTGCTTTCTAATAACTTCCATTCGGCTCAAGCCTTTAGCTTTACCTAATTCAATGTAATCACTACTCAAGGTATCAACCATGCTAGTTCTAATGAACCGCGCCGTCTCGGCGAATGGTCCTACCGCCAGAGCAATTGTTGGCATGATCGTTTGAGAGAATTGACCCCAACCAGCTAATGGAAAAAGACCTAGCTTTAAACCAATATAGTACTGTAAAAGTACTGCTAAAACGAAGTTAGGAACTGATTTACCAATAATAGAAATTACGGTCGCAGTTGAATCTACCCAAGTTCCTTGCTTCACAGCAGCAATAGCACCGACGATTACGCCAAATACAACGCCCAAGATTAAAGCTTGCAATCCCAATTGCATTGAAGCCCCTAAACGAGCACCAATCAATGAAGATACAGGTTGATTACTGTATTGGAAGGACGTTCCAAAATCTCCATGAAGCATCCCAGCAATATAGATTAAATATTGTTGCCAAACAGGCTTATTCAATCCATATTGTTCATTCATAATATGTTGCTGTGTTAGTGTCATCTTCGCTTCGTTAGCGTAAGGTGAACCAGGCATCAACTTCATTAAGAAGAACGTTACCGTGGCTACGATAAACAAAGTGAGGATCATATAAAAAATACGTTTTAATAGGTATCTAGCCATATTAATTGCTCCCTCATTTTTCTTTTTATTTTATATTTTGTTTTTTAATGTTGTTTTAATTATACCAAATGATTCAAAAATATCTAGGTAAATACTAAATAAAATTAAAAAAATAAGAGAAAAGCTTATACTTTTCTCTTATTTTTAATTTATTGAAGAAATCTTGCGATGATTTTACTTATAATTAGGTGCTGCCTTGGTCATTTGTACATCATGTGGGTGAGATTCACGCAAACCGGCATTAGTAATTTGTACAAATTGAGCTTTCTCAATCAATTCAGGAATATTAGCTGCACCACAGTATCCCATACCTGAACGCAGACCACCATCAATTTGGAAAATAACATCGCTAACATCGCCCTTGTATTCTACACGAGCTTCAACACCTTCTGGCACTAACTTGTTAGCTTCGTTAACTCCACCTTGGAAGTAGCGATCGCTTGAGCCGTGAGCTTGAGCCATAGCGCCCACAGAACCCATACCACGGTAACGCTTATACTTTTTACCATTATCTTCAAAAATATCGCCAGGAGCTTCTGTAGTACCGCTAAGCATGCTTCCGAGCATTACAGCATTGCCACCTGCAGCAAGTGCTTTAACAACATCGCCAGAATACTTAATACCACCGTCTGCAATAATTGGCTTGTGGTACTCACGAGCAGCACTTGCAGCATCATAAATAGCGGTAATTTGTGGAACACCAACGCCGGCAACAATTCTAGTAGTACAAATTGAGCCAGGTCCAATACCAACTTTGACTACATCAACGCCAGCATCAAACAATGCTCTAGTTGCATCCCCAGTTGCTACGTTACCGGCAATCAAAGTTTGCTTAGGAAAATGATCACGAATTTCCTTAATCTTGCGTAAAACGCCAGCTGAATGACCATGAGCAGTATCGATAACGATTGCATCTGCACCCGCTTCAAGTAAAGCTTCGGCTCTTTCAAAAGTATCGCTAGTTACACCAACTGCAGCTGCGCAAAGCAATCTATTTTGATCATCAACTGCGGCTTTAGTTGTATTGCTTGGTACAACCACGCTCTTCACATTGGCCACTTCGCCAGCTTGGGCTTGGATTGACATATTCTTGTGCACCACGCCAAGTCCACCTTGGAGAGCCATTGCAATAGCCATTGCACCTTCAGTAACGGTATCCATGCCGGCACTGACCAATGGAATATTTAATTTAATATTATCAGCCAATTTAGTACTTAAATCTACTTCATTTGGCAAAACATGACTTTCTGCTGGAATTAATAAAACATCATCAAAAGTTAAACCCTTTTTGGCAAATTTTGTATCCCAATTAGACATTTATGCTCTCCTTTTTTCATTCAAAAAAATTATTAGCTATACTTTACTAGCAGATTTACCATTTTTCAAGGAAAAATTTAAAAGCAGACTGAATTTTTTCAGCCTGCTTTTAACTTAAGAGAGGAGTTTTTATTGTTTAGTTATTGTTGTTTATAGTTAGTTGGCAACATATGCACCTTTGAAGTTGTAAGGAGCACCTGCACCATTGTAGATTACGTTTTTGACGCTTGGGCGAACCATCCAAGCTTCTTCTGGGTGGTACAAAGGTGTTACGCCTTGAGTAGAAATGATTCTTTGTTCAGCCTTAACCAAATCATCCCAGCGCTTAGTTTCACTCGGAGTTACCTTAGAATCAGCAACTAACTTGTCATAGGTTGGATCTGAGTACTTTTCCCAGTTTTGAGAGTTCTTAGATGTGTTCAAGTCTAAGAATGAAATTGGATCTGAAAAGTCTGCAGTCCATCCCATTAAGAAGACGTCGTAGTTGCCGCTTCCTGCATGGTTCAAGGCTGTCTTCTTAGGAATACTTTGTACTCTGACGTTTACGCCCTTCAAGGTTGATTCAATAGTACTTTGCAAGTATTCACCCGCCTTCTTAGAAGCATCATCATCGTAAGTCAAGATAGCAAAGTTGACACTCTTCTTGCCCAATTCCTGTTGCGCTTTCTTCCAGAATGCTTGTGCTTGCTTCTTGTTGTATGTATTGAACTGCTTGGTTGCTTCACCTCTTACTAAGTCAGTGTAGTCTTTACCATTGACCTCAGTCATATTTTCAGGTGAAAGCGTATCTGCTGGTTCTGCAGTACCACCAACTGAGTTAGCCAATTCTTTTCTATCGATAGCTAAAGAAATAGCTTTTCTAAAGTTCTCGTTGTTAAATGGTTTCTTCTTCATATTCATTTCTAAGTAGATAGTTGAAGAAGTCTTTCTAAGCGTGTAGCCCTTTTGATTCTTCAATTGCTTAGAAGCTTGTGGACCAAGCAAAGCTGCATCTAACTTACCTGATTGATACAAGTTGTAGTCAGTTGATGGGGTCTTTTGAACGCTGAAGTTGATGGTATCCAACTTAATGTTCTTCTTGTCCCAGTAATTTTTATTCTTAACAAGTTTCCAGGAAAGGTTCGAGCCTGTCCAACCTTTTTGGATGAATGGGCCATTGTAAACCGTTGTCTTGGATGAAGTACCATAGCTCTTGCCATATTGTTCAACTGCTTTTTGATTTTGTGGGAAGAATAATGGAAAGCCCATAAGCAACTTGAAGTAAGGAATACGTTTATCCAAAGTAACTACTAACTTATCCTTACCTTCGGCTTTAACACCTAAAGTGTTAGGTTTCTTCTTCCCTGCCACAATTGCATCTGCGTTTTTCACACCAGAGAACAAGTATGAGTATTGTGAACCCGTACTTGGATCAACGGTTCTACGCCAAGAGTACACAAAGTCTTGTGCAGTTACGAGATCACCGTTGGACCACTTATCATTATTGCGTAAGGTAAAAGTCCAAGTCTTGCCATCATTGCTAGTAGTTGTCTTAGTAGCCAAACCAGGTTCAACTTTAGAATTTTTACCCAGGCGGTAGAGTCCTTCCATAGTATTGTTCAATTGGGTAAAACTTGTACCATCAGTAACTTTAGATAAGTCCATGCCTTCAATTTCTGTTTTATCCATCCAATTTAAAGTCTTTTTAGTGCCACTGGATGAATTGCTACTATTATTGCCACATGCAGCAAGTGCCGCACCAGCCAAGGCAACAACTCCTACAGCCATTATTTTTTTCAATCTTAACATAATTTTGCCTCCCAAGGTGCAGAAAAGAGTAGCTGCCAATTCAGCTAACTCTTTTTTGTCAATGTACTATTGATTAATTACCAGATACGTAAGCTTCCTTGAAGTTGTAGTTCAAACCAGCACCGTTGTAAACGATACCCTTGATGTCTGGACGTACAAGCCAAGCTTCAGTCTTGTAGTAAAGTGGTGCGATACCTTCTTCGCTAAGCAAGATCTTTTCTGCCTTTTCAAGATCATTCCAACGCTTAGTATTATCATCAGTAGTCTTAGAATCAGCGATCAACTTATCGTATTGAGCATTGCTCCACTTACCGTTGTTGTTAGCGTTCTTGCTAGTGAACAAGTCAACGAATGAAATTGGGTCGGCAAAGTCAGCTGACCAACCTGATACTACGATATCAAAGTTACCATTAGTTGAACGGTTCAAACGAGTCTTGAATGGAACGTTAGCTACTGAAACCTTCATGCCCTTCAAGTTTTCTTCTAATTGACTTTGAAGAGTTTCGGTAGTCTTTTGACCAGCGTCAGTATCATCTGAAAGGATGGTGAATGAAACGTTCTTAACGCCTAATTCCTTCAAAGCTTTTTGGTAAAGCTTCTTGGCATCAGCTGGGTTGTAAGAAGCACTTTCCTTATCGCCAACTACTGAAGCCCAATCCTTGCCATCGTGGTTAACAACGCCCTTAGCAGTCAAACTGTCAGCTGGAGTGTTGGCACCACCTAAAGCATTACCTAAAGCCTTTCTATTGATTGACATTGAGATAGCTTTACGCAAGTTTGCGTTTTGGAAAATCTTTCTCTTTTGGTTGAATTGAAGGTAGAATGTTGCAGCTGTGTCACGCAATGTGTAGCCTGCATTGTGCTTCAAGTTCTTAGTTTGTTGTGCATCTAAGATAGTTGCATCAAGCTTCTTTGATTGGTACAAATTGTAAGCAGTTGAAGGTGTCTTTTGAACACTGTAGTTAATTGCATCAAGCTTAACATTCTTCTTGTCCCAGTAATTCTTGTTCTTAACAAGCTTCCAAGAAAGGTTTGAACCTGTCCAACCCTTTTGTACGAATGGTCCGTTGAAAGCAGTAGTCTTGGATGAAGTACCATACTTAGAACCATTTGCTTCAACAACCTTTTGGTTTTGTGGGAAGAATAATGGGAAGCCCATTAACAACTTGAAGTAAGGAATACGCTTGTCCAAAGTTACGACTAACTTGTCATTGCCTTCAGCCTTAATACCCAAGCTGTTAACTGGTGCCTTACCAGCAGAAATCTTAGTTGCGTTGTGAATACCTTCGAAGAGGTAAGCATATTGTGAAGCAGTCTTTGGATTTACAGTTCTACGCCAAGAATATACGAAGTCCTTAGCAGTTAACTTATTACCATTGGACCACTTAGAAGGACGTAATGTGAAAGTCCAAGTCTTACCATCTTTAGAAACCTTAGTACTGGTTGCCAAAGCATTTTCAACTTTGCTCTTATTGCCCAAACGGTAAAGTCCTTCTTCAACGTTACCCAATTGGTTAAAACTAGTAACGTCAGTGGCTTTAGAAATATCCATAGTTGGAATTTCAGCTGAGTCCATCCAGTTGATGGTCTTCTTAGATGAACCTGACGAACTATTACTATTGCCACCGCATGCCGCTAGAGTGGAGCCAGCGATAAGTACTGTTGCTCCTGCGGCAAATAATTTTGTAAACTTCATATTATTGCCCCTCTCATTTATGAGAAAATTAATAAATTTCTTAAGTTGTTTATAAGTATATCCGGTACTTATTAATTTTGCAAGCTTTTTCTAATAATAATTTTAACTTTAAGCAAAGAAATAAGCCTCAATGTTGCTACATCAAGGCTTATTAAATATTAAATTATTTTAAACACTCCATTCATCCATGAATTCTTTTACAAAAGTACGCATGTATTCTGTTCGCCGTTGAGCTTCTTTTTTAGCGGCTGGCGTATTCATCAAATCAGCTAACGAGAACAATTTTTCATAAAAATGATTAATCGTCGTTTCTTCATGATTACGATATTGATCATGACTAACTAGCTTCTCAGGTTTAATCTCAGGATCATAAATCTTGTTGCCATGCTTTCCGCCGTAGGTAAAAGCACGAGCAATTCCAATTGCGCCAAGACTCTCCAAGCGATCTGCATCTTGCACGTATTGCCCAGATAATGGCAAATGATAGTGATGCTCAATATTTGCTGAAAAAGACATATGCTGAATGGTATAAAGAATATCCCAAACTTCTAGGGCGTTAAAGCCAACTTGAGGCAATAATTCATCTATTTCTGTAACCACCTTTTCGGAATCAGCACAGACTTTTTCATCAATCGTATCATGCAGATAAGCAGCAGTCTTAATAATCGCTACCTCACGGCTATCTTCATGTGCTGACTCGTGATCAGCTAGATACATCTTGCTGGCTAAATGAGCTACGCGTTCACCATGATAAAAATCATGGCCTGTTTTTTCATTTTTCAAGTGTTCCTTAGTAAATCGAATAACTGCCGCAATATCCATTATGCCATTGAGTCCCATGCTTCAACTGGGGTTGCTTCGCCTTCCCAGATTTTAACTAATTTATCTGGAACATATTGCTTCTTAACTACTACCTTGAAGAGATATTCGTTGAACCAGTCATCATCCATGACAAAGTAGCCCTTTTCACCAACTTTTGCACCCCATGAGTTTTCAATCTTCCATTGACGCGGCTTGCCATCAACTACATCAACACCGACTAGCGTCATGGCATGAGTTGAACCAGAAGCACCAGTTTGCAAGCGTTCCTTCTTGGATAATTTGGTTTCAATATTAAAAATAGTATCAGTTTGGTAAAGGCCTTTAGACAAGATACCCTTTTGACGATCACTGTCTTTGCCAACATCACAGCCAAACCAGATAGTTTCACCAGCTTCAAGTTGCTTAATTGCAGCCTCTTTTAAGTTGTCAATTTCAGTATTCAAAAATTGGACAGGAGTGCCGCCTTCAACATTATCCTCAAATGGCAAAGCATAAAGCTTATCAAATTCATGATCTGGCGCATTGAACAAAACAATATAATCATCAAGATCATCTGTAAAGTAATTATGGAAGAAATCAAGTGGAGTTAAATCACCATCAAAGTGGTACTTGCCATCGTCATCCTTGAATTCAAGATCAAATTTTTGAACAGGTTCACCAAAGGCAATGACAGCCATGCGGTAAACTTCGCTCAAGAATTCTTGACGCTTTGTTTCAATTTCATCGGTTTTATTTTCCTTAGCTAATTTACGCAAAATTAAGCCATCTTCACGCAGCTTCATGTTCAATGCACGGTTGAAGGCAGCGGTATTGTTTGCAGTAAAGCTTTCTTCTTGTGCGTAAGTTGGCACTAAACCATACTTGCGGATCAATGACACAGCCATTGCCCATTGACCACCATCAGCGTCAGGGCCCTGCATATAAGTGTGAACGGTTCTGTCACCAAGCGGTTTATCTGCAGTATTTAAGATATTATCAAAGAAAATATTTGCTCTTTCCACTCTATCCCAGAAGAAGAGATAATTTTGAGAAAAAGTAAAATTCTTGGTGTTGTACTTCTTAGCAAATCCATGACGCAAAGTGTTTAATGCCGCAAACAACCAGCAGCGTCCAGATTGCTTTTGATCAGTTACATTATCAGTAGGAATTTCAATTGAGAAAGTACGGTTAAGCTTTCTGATTCCTTCAGTATTAAAACTAGCTTTTTGAACGCCATTATTTACAACTGCTAGTTCTGCTACTCGATTTTGTGGTTCTTTTTTATATTCTTGTTGAAACTTGGCAATTTCTGCCATTGTAAGTTCGTGTTTCATAGATTTTCCTTTCTCGATAAAATCATTCAATTCAGTGCCATCATTTTAGCATTATTTTAGCTATGAAAAAAAGGACTTGTTTAGCCCTTCAATCAAAGCCGCTTCCCAGGTTTGAACTGGGGACCTCCTCCTTACCACGGCGGTGCTCTACCTATTGAGCTAAAGCGGCGTCTTTATTGTATCAAAAAAGACAAAGACATTCATTTCGAATATCTTTGTCCTTTAATTTTCCTAATCCAAGAGTTTTAAAACAGAAATAGTCTGAGATCATTAAAACTGTTAATCTAAGTTTATTCCTTGCTCTATTAGTCCTTTACAACGTCCTTGGTGTTCAACCATTGACTCTTGTTAATTCTAACAATCTTAGTGCTGTGAACTTTCTTAACTGCTTTAGCGGTGTAAGTTGAACCCATAGCAACTTTTTTGCTGGTTTTCTTAGCGTTCTTGTTATAAACAGTAACTTTTTGATTCTTAGTGTCTTTTACAACAACAAAGATCTTGTCACCCCTCTTGATTGAAGGATTAGTTGGAGCAACTTCTGCAGTACCCAACTTTGGAGCAACGAATGATGTAGCTTGTACGGCATTGGCACCAACACCTACAAGACTTAAACCGATTACCAAACTTGAAACAACCTTTAAAACTTTACTAGATTCTAACATTTTAATAACCTCTTTCTATCTTCTCGTTTTCCCTTTACACTTTTACTATAACACCAAAATCAAAAAGTAAACCACATTGCGATTGCTTTCACAGCTTTTCACAAAAAGCATATACTTTAGGGGTGTGCATCAGATCAATATCCGTTAATAGTATATGCATATATCTTATCACAGTTATTGTTGT
>NZ_GG700752.1:393895-397138 GCF_000160855.1 Lactobacillus helveticus DSM 20075 = CGMCC 1.1877 | reverse complement strand
TGTTGTAATTTATTTATTCATATAGTCATCATGTGAATTTGTGAATGCTATAAAGCGCTAATAATGCAATTTATATTCAAGAAATAAAATAACGATTTAATTAGTAAAAAATATTTTACCTGTTCTGCAAGCATTTCTAGCATAGCTATAATAAGTAAAAATTATATAGGTACAATAAATAATAAAAAATGAGATGCTCACGCATCCCATTTATACTATATTTATTTAAGTAAAACAGTTAATTATTTGATAGTAACCAAAGTGTACTTTCTCTTACCCTTACGGATAATTACATACTTGCCATCAAATGCGCTTGAAGGATCAACATCAAAGTCAACGCTTTGTTCACGATCACCATTAACGTAAATAGCACCATTCTTAATATCTTCACGAGCTTGACGCTTTGATGGTTCAATCTTGGTATCAACTAAGAAGTCCACCAAGTTCTTCTTTTCTGAACCGGCTTCTGCACTCGGAGCATTCTTCAAGCCTTGTTCGATTTGGGTTACTGACAAGTTCTTGATGTTGCCTGAGAACAAAGCATCAGTAATCATTTGTGCTTCTTTCAAACCAGCTTCACCATGAACGAACTTAGTTACTTCTTCAGCTAAACGTTTTTGAGCTGCTCTCTTCCAAGGTTCCTTTTCAGTCTTTTCAGCCAAATCTTCGATTTCTTCACGACTAAGGAAAGTAAAGTACTTAAGGTACTTAACAACGTCACGGTCATCTTGGTTAATCCAGAATTGGTAGAATTCGTAAGGACTAGTCTTTTCAGGATCAAGCCATACAGCACCACCAGCTGACTTACCAAACTTAGTACCATCAGCCTTAAGCATCAATGGAATAGTCAAACCAAAGGCAGGACGATCTGCACCTTCAAGCTTATGGATAAGATCGATACCTGCAGTGATGTTGCCCCATTGATCGCTACCACCAATTTGAAGTTGAACGCCATCATCCTTGTTCAAGTGGTAGAAGTCGATTGCTTGCAAAATTTGGTAAGTAAATTCAGTAAATGAAATACCATTTTCAAGACGACTAGCAACAACGTCTTTGTTAATCATGTTGTTAACTTGGAAGAACTTACCGTAGTCACGCAAGAAGTCGATCAAGTTAAGCTTGCCAAGCCATTCAGCGTTGTTTCTAATTTCAAAGTTTTCAGTACCAAACAACTTCTTCATTTGGTTAGTCAAGCATTCTTCATTGTGCTTAACTTGGTCAGCAGTTTGCAAAGTACGTTCAGTCTTACGACCAGATGGGTCACCGATTGCACCAGTACCACCACCGATTAAAATTACTGGGTGGTAACTTGCCATTTGGAATCTCTTCAAGATCATAAATGGAATAAGGTGACCGATGTGAAGTGAATCACCAGTTGGGTCAGTACCACAGTAAAGAGCCAAGTCATCATGCTCTGCTAAGTACATGCGTAAGCCTTCTTCATCAGTTTCTTGGTTAATGGCTCCACGCCACTTCAAGTCCTCTAAGATATCAAACTTTGCCATATATTTTCCTCCAATAAAAAACGTCCCCTGATCCGAAGATCAAGGGACGACTAAATTACATTATTAGCCGTGGTACCACCCACGTTTGCGCTATTGCGCCTTATTAAAGCCTGTAAAGGAGCAACCCTATTAAGTAATTCGCTAAAACCGGCCTGTCTAGCTCACACCACCCGCTAGTTCTCTGAACGCTGAGCCGATTCGCTACTCATTCGTTAGTTATGATATTAACGAGAAAAATCGCTTTAGTCAACCGCTATTTTAAGAAAACTGTTTTAATTGCGGACCATGGGCCTTCTTCTCTACCGTTTAAAGCTTGCAATTTTACTTCATAGCTTCTATTTCTGGTAATGCCTGTAATTGCATTAGAAACTTGATCAGTCACTTCGTAATACCACTTGCTTGTACCCTTTTGACGGTAAGCAACACGGTAGCTTTGTGCACTATCAATTTTCTTCCAAGCTACATGAATGTTGTGGTAAGTATTATCTGCTTTAGCAATAGTTAAATCAACTGCACCCGGGGTTGCATCTGAAGGAGCATAGTAAGTGTGCTCTACGACTTTACTCCAAGCACCAAAATAATTATCAGTTTCTGGAACACCATAGCGAATGTAATCGGGGTTGCTTACACCGCGAGCCACGAAATCATAGGTTTGACCATTAACTAACTTTTTACCAATTTGAACTGGAATTTTATGGCCATTTCTTTCTATATAGCGTGTTTCAGGAGCAGTACTTACTTCTGTGGTATTGCTGCTAGAAGCAAAGGAAGCAGCCTTTGGACCTTTCTCACGCCATGCAAGTTCGTAAGTCTTAGCATGAAGTGCATCCCTCAATGTAGCAATCACGCCATCCTTGGTATCCTTCAAAGATTCAATTTCAGTATCTGCCGGCACCATACGTGTATCAGGAACAGCCGTCAATTGGAAGTCATAAAGTCCACGAGTATTTACGCTAAATACATAAGTTCCTTTAGCCAAGTACCAGCTTTGACTGGCCGTCTTATTGCCATTAACTTTGAAATCCTCTGGGTAAAGCATAGTGCCACCACCAACAGAATTATCTTTATCAAACATGATTACGTCCATCTTGCTAAAGATGTTGCCTTTTCCAAGCTGATAAATTGGATTATTGGTCATCTTCATCGTAACCATTTGTGGTGAATCAATAGTAAAGCTGTAGTAGTCGATACTATCGTAATTGTACATCTCACCCATGGCCTTAATCTTTTGACCGATTTCAATCTTTCTAGCCTTAAGGCTGCTGTTATCATTATTCTTCTTTGTTTCAACGTACGTTTCTAGACCCTTACGAATTTTAGTTAAACGAGTATAAGCAGTCTTTACATTAGCATTCTTTGAACTAGTCAAATAGTATGTACCCTTACGCAAATAATATGTATTCTTCTTTTTGCCATAAGGGATACATGTCCATTCCATGCTATTTTTCAAAGTAACATCACCATTTGTAACTAATCTACCAGCTGCAGGCAAATGCAACTTGTAAATTTTACCCTTAGTTACATGGTTAAGCTTATTAATTTTAAAAGCAGTGGTATTTTTTGGATTATATGTTCCTGCTTGAACGGTTGTTGCGGAAAGTCCAAGAAGTGCAGCACTTGCTAGTGCCATTTTCATTATTTTTTTCATCTTAATCACCTTTAAAACGTTTTTTCTTAGCTACTATTTTACCATTAGACACAAAAAAGGCCGAACTTCGCGTTCGGCCTTTCGTTTAAT
>NZ_GG700752.1:384297-393127 GCF_000160855.1 Lactobacillus helveticus DSM 20075 = CGMCC 1.1877 | reverse complement strand
AATTGGCATTATAAAGACTGCTTAACTCAAGCCCAAGTAGTCACAGAAGGCATCAATGCCAATACTGCTTTAGAGAATTCATATAACCTAATGCAGGACTTTATTCAAGCCATTGAAACGGGTAATACTCAAAAGCTTAAGTCATTAATCAACTGCAAAGATCAAATTGGAACTCTAATGCACAAAACACTATTAACCTTTAAACACAATCTAACAGCAGTGCTCAATGGAGCAGAATTGCCTTATTCTAATGGTTGTCTTGAAGGCTTCAACCGCAAAATTAAACAAATTGAACGAACTGCCTTTGGCTATTCTAGTTTTACCAATCTCTTAACCAGAATTCGTTTGGAAGAAAATCTGTACAAAGAAAAAGAACCAAACAGCCTTTTAATGGTTGCTTGATTCTCTTCATTTACTCATTATCAGCAGGATTTGACAAAGAGCCCGTTTAATTATTCAACTTGTAGAATCCCTTAGCCTTCAAGCCATAAGCTTGACCAGCAGTCATATCATATTGAACCATTTCGTAATCATTCAAAATTGCTTGTTGTTCTGAAGTCAATTTCTTAGGATCAACGAAGTGTCCCTTTTGATCAACTAATTGGAAGCCTTTATCACCATTAAAGTTAATAGTGATTGCAGGAAGCTTCTTGTGTACTTCAGTAAGTAATGCTTGGTAAGGAGTTACCTTAGAGTTAGTTTGTTCAAGCATCATTGCAGTGAAGTCACTAGTGTTGGCGTAGTTAGTGTTGTGAGTCAACTTCTCCTTAGCACCATGTTCTCTTGCGTACTTGTTTGAGTAAATGAAGTAGCGAGTAGCGTGCATTTGAACAGGATATTTAGCAGTGTAGTTTTGTGACAAGATACTTGGGTAGTGGTCACCGTAGAAGACAATAGTGATTGGCTTTTTGATCTTATCAATTTGACCAATGAACTTCTTAACAGCCTTATCAGTGTATTGAACACCCTTCATGTAAGTTGCCATTTGTTCACGAACAGCGGCAGTGTTAAAGAGTTCACCTGATACCTTACCCATGTATTCGTTGTTTGGATACCAATTGTTGTAAGGCATGTGGTTTTGAATAGAAATTAAGTTGATGAATTGACCACCCTTCATGCTGTTGATTTGCTTCAAACCATTTGCATAAGTAGTGAAGTCAGAGTTGTAACTACTCTTGCCTAATTTCTTCTGGTCAATAATCTTGTACTTAGAACCAAGGTAAACAAACTTATTGAACTTAAATCTCTTGTAGTCTTCTACTCTTGAGTAGTAAGTACCAATAAATGGGTGAACAGCAGACTTGTAATTGAAGTCCATACCAAGAGTTGGGTAGAAGTCATAATTTGGCACAATTTGAACATATGGAGTCAAAGTTGACTTGAACATACCCATGTTAAATCCTGTCAAAGTTTCCCATTCCATGTTGGCAGTACCACCACCGTAACCTGCACTAAGCATGCTACCGTAAGTAGATCTGTCCTTCATTGATTGAATAAACCTAACTGGGTTTGGAACCTTAGGATCAATCTTAACTGTTGGGAAAGTATATGGATCAACGAAACTTTCACTCAAGTTATAGACAATAGTTTGATCCTTTAAAGTATTCTTTCTAGTCTTGTTAATTTCATCAGCGATCTTGCCGTACTTTTCATTCAAGTGATTAATCGTAGCCTTGGAGTAATTAGATGGCTTATTCATAATCTGTAAATCGAAGTAGTTCAAGAAGTTTAAGACAGGACCGTTAATTTGGATATCACGTTCAGGGTTTCTGAATGATTGCTTGTTATCAAAACCACGGTTAATGTGGTAAATAATTCCGCCATCATGGTTGAAGCGAGCTGGTGTCATAAACAAAAGCAAACTAAGCAATGCCCAGATACCACGGCGTTTCCATGAACCTTTCTTCTTAATTGGAAACTCGATTTCAAGGAAGATTGTCAAAGCAATTACAATTACCAAAGCAACGGCAATCATAATTACCTTTTGTTGACCAACCATTGGAAGCAAAGTCTTCCAGTTAACAATTTCATCAAGTTCAGTTGGATAAATAGGTTCACCACGAAGGTTAAGCTTGGTCTTGTTGGCAATAGCCCAACCAATAGTAATTACACTGACCAAAATGGTTGAGGTCCAGTAACGAGTCGTGATGAAGTAGAAAATTGCAAACATGGCATCCAAGAAAATGGCTGTCAAAATAATTGCAAAGAATCTAGTTCCGAGCAAGAAAATTAAGGCATTGATATCAGTAGCCGTGGTGATTTGAATTCTTAAGTTGTCTGATTCAATTAAGAATGAAACCAAACTCAGAATATAGAACCAGCCCCAAGTAAGAAGTCTTACTCGATTTTCAACTACCCAAGCTGTAAAGTTCTTCCAACCATATTCAAGAACTTCAGCTAAATTGTCATGATTATTGAAGAACTCAACTGTCTTCTTAATCGGCTTTATTCTAAATAAAAAGCGGTTATATAAATAATTCAACGCAAGAGCTGCGATCATCATAATGACGATCATCGAGAACTTGTTGAAACCAGCGCTGTTAGTAAAGCGGAATGAGCTTGCGAAGCCACCAATAATTGGTGCATCCATAAAGATAATTACTGGAATAAAGAAACGCATATCCTTAGCGCTATAGCTAACGATTACTTTTCTAAAGATTAAGAATGCTGCCAAAACCATTAAGAATAAGAATGGTGAAGCAGGATTGCTTAAAAACTTAGGAGTCCAAGAGTAAACGCTACTACGACCAGACAAACGTTGATACCAGTAAACACCGTTAAATCCTGGAACACCAATAAACATTACAAAGAATGAAAATACTCCAGCGGCAATTGACCAGCCGAATACTTTCTTAGGGATCTTAACGTTGGCTAAGAACATCCCCCAAGCAAAGTACAAAATAAGGTAAGCGCCGTAAATAGAGTAATTGAAGTACATCGTACCAGCACTAGTGGCAAAGCCAACTAATGTCAATGCACTAAGAAGCAATAAGTTCTGCTTAGTAGTAATTCGATGCTGCAACTCATATAAATATGGTTGAGCCAAAATACTAAAAATCAATCCAGCCAGCAATACTGAGGTACTTGTCAAAACTGGGAAGAATACGCCCCAAAGCTTCCACATGTTAAAGCTACCTGGTCGCTTAAAGAAGTTAACCAAGTATAAAAGTACTAGTGTTACGACCGCAATGATCCAGAATCTATAGGCCTCAGTTGGTCGAATCTTCTTTTTGCTATATACAGCCCCAAAGACCATTGGCACAAGCACTAACGTTGCCTTGTCCAACATCCCTGGAACAAATCTCATTAAGGTACTCAATGGCATTCTGCCAAAGGTTTTACCCCATGAATACATTTGCACTAGCATTAAAAATGCAGCCAAAATTATACAAATAATTTGACCGACACTTAGTGATTTCTTTTTATTAATCTCACTCATTTTCCTAGTCTATGTCCTTACTAAAATTTTTGTCATTACTTGCTCTTAATTCCCAACTTCTTCTTAATCGAATATAAGATATCGACTTTTTTGCCATGACCGGTAAAGAAATCTATGATATCATGCCAGAATTTGAAAATCATGATCAAAGTAATCACCAAAAAGACAATTCCTGCCTGTTGGTTATGCCAAAAAGCATAAACACTGAATAAAAGCATAAACACAATTGGCGGCATCGTCAAGTTTTGCATGATTGCAGTTAACACAAGAGCAACCAGCAAAGTTGCAAAACCAATTCTCCAATTATAAAAGACCGCCACCTGAGCAGCAACGGCAACGCCTTTACCACCCTTAAAGTGATCCCAAATTGGAAAACAGTGGCCTAAAATCAGGCCTAACCCAGCATATGCAATATTGATATGTACTGGGAAAGCAAAATATACGATAAACAGGGCAATTAAACTTTTTAGCAAATCGCCTAAACAAGTTAAAATACCCCATTTCTTTCCAAAAACGGCCCCCATGTTAGCCGTTCCTGGATTATACGAACCATATTCTGTAGGATTTATTTTCAAAAAGATTTTACCAACAACCATCGCTGTCAAAAAATTGCCAAAAACATAGCCAATCAGCGTGGCCCAAACTCGCTCCATTAATTATCCCCTTCTCCAGTGTAATCATAGATATGATAATGCTGCGTCTTACCGCTCTTAAAACTAAAGCCGTTAGCCTCATTTTGTTCATTTTGGAAAGTCTCGTTATTCTGAACAACTTCTTTTTCTAAGCCCAACTCTGACCGAACTAAATCCGAAATTCGTTGTAATTCGCTGGTTGGCTGAATCTGATAAGCTGCGTCTTTAATTTCTGCATTATAACCATGAAGATAATCACTAGATGAGCTATTAGCATAATTACGATAATTCATTGCAATCTGCTGCAGGGCACTAAATGGCAAATTAGTTCTAACGTTGCTTGAAACCGAAGTCAGGATTGAATCCAAATTCGATAGCGAACTAATTGAGACAGCCTTTTTAATTAAAGTCACAATGACCTGTCGCTGTCTTTCTTGCCTGCCGTAATCGCCCTTAGGATCGTCGTAGCGCATTCTTGAATAAGCCAGTGCTCCGGCACCACCCATATGGGTTAATTTGCCTTTTTCAAAAACATAGCCGCCATATTCAAAACTAAGCGTTGGCCTTATATTAATACCGCCAACATAGCGAATCATCTTCATGATTCCGCCCATGTTCACCACGGCATAATATTTAATCGGCACATTGATCAATTCGGAAACCGAATCCATTGCCATCCTCGCTCCGCCTATTTCATAGGCAGCGTTGATTTTTTCGGTGCGGAAGGTTTCTTCACTACCAACCAGCTGTGCCATCGTATCACGCGGGATAGAAACCAGCTTGTAGTGCTTTTTAGCAGGGTTAACTACAGCTAAAATCATGGTATCGGTTCGTCCACGCTTCTCCGTTCGATTAAGAGTACCAGTATCAGTCCCCATCAATAAAACGGCAAAACGTTTTTTCCCATTAAATTCACCTGTAGTTTTCACTGCAGTATGTGGATCATAGGTTTTGTCGACGGCATTCTTTGCTTTGAAGTAAACAGAAGCAAAATAAGCCGCAGTCGCAACTACTGCCACTAAAGCAACTGTTCCCGTGACCCACGCCCAAATATGACGTTTTTTATATCTATGATTCTGCACTCGAGTCTCGGTCGGGTGATTTCTATACTCTTTTCTACTTTTCTTCATAAATCATACCTATATGTAAATTCATATTGAGTGTATTATAACAAAAAAAGCAAATCATCGCTGACTTGCTTCCTACATCTTATTAAAATCGTTACTTATTTTTACTTCAATGTCAAGGTAATCTCAAAATTGCGGCTGCTTTCAGCCTCCAATTCAATTTTATCGGTAAAAGCAGTAACTTTGCCATCTTCTGCAGTTAATTTAAAATCAGTCGAAACAATATCAATTCCATGTTCTTCATTAATCAAACTAATTTTATTAACGCTGCTTTGACTTTGCCAAGTATTTGGCAATATAAAGCCTAATGAAAATGGTAATTCCTTATGTGATGAATTTTTTAGATAAAATGATATTTTTAATTGATTGCCCTTCAAAGCATAAGTTGTCATCACTTCAAAATGATACGGAAAACTCTTATAGCTTTCCGGAGTATCAATTAAAGTCAAACTGACTCGAGTATCACCTTTATCTACGACAGTCCAGGGCAGTTTGCTGGCCCAGTTATTGCCTTGATCAAGTACTGGAAAAGCAATTGCCATACCCTCTTCAGTCCCATTTTCGCCGAGATAATCATAATTATCATTAATAGATACAAGATGGACCATTTCGGCCCCATTCTCATCGACAGAGACTTGTAAGAGAGAATTATCAATTGTTTGCATATTTTTCTCCCCACTTTAATTCCATTGACAAAAATAGCACTTAACAGGGGCGACTGTCAATTTTTAATACATCGCTGCTGTTTCAATTGCTACTGTTAAACCAGTTACCATATTGTCTAAGCTCATTGAAGGATAACGTCCATTCTTAGCTTGGCTTGGCAAATATGGAATGTGAATAAATCCGGCTTTTAAATTAGGATAATCGTGATGAATTAGATATTGAATTTCGTAAAAAAGATGGTTGCAGACATATGTGCCTGCAGAATTGGAAACTTGTGCAGGCAAGCCGGCATGACGAATCGCGGTGACCATCTTCTTAATTGGCAATTGTGTAAAGTAGCCATCTAATCCATCTGCTTGAATTTTGCCCTCTTTAGGACCCTTGCCAGAATTATCGGGAGTTGAGCCCGCTTGAAAATTAATTGCGATTCTCTCAGGCGTAATAGCACTGCGTCCTCCTGCTTGGCCTACATTAATTACCATTTCAGGATTTTCTTTTTCAATCGCCTTTTTTACCACTTCCGCACTTTGATAAAAAATAGTAGGAACTTCTAATTTAATAATCTGATTGCCTGCTATTTCATCAGGTAATCTTTTTACAGCTTCAATTGCAGGATTAATCTTTTATCCACCAAAAGGATCAAAACCAGTTACTAATATTTTCATGTTGTTCCTCTTTTCTTAGAAAAAATGGTAAAATATTTTTATTTATAATATAATAAACTTGTTCCAAAAAATTATGAAATCAAATGTTTTAAAAATAGTTTTTGGGGCAAGTTGATAAAATAGAGCATCCCTTCCGGGGTGCTTTTTTTTGCATAAAAATCGCAAAATAAAAAGGAGCTTCTTGCGAAGTTCCTTTTTTGTGTGAATAACCATTAATTAAATTAGTCGTCCAACTTTTCCTTGTTAACAACATCCAAGTTTTCGTCGAATGTGTAAACAACTGGTTCACCAGTCTTCATTTCGAGGTTCATGATGTCGTCGTCAGAAATGTTTTCGATGTACTTAGTCAAAGCACGAAGTGAGTTACCGTGAGCTGCGATAATTACGTTCTTGCCGTCAAGCAAGTCTGGAGCAATGTGATCTTCCCAGAATGGCATTACACGGTCAAGACATACGTGTAAGTTTTCTGCCTTAGGAACGATGTGTGGGTCCAAGTTTGCGTAACGACGGTCATGTGCTTGACTGAATTCATTGTCATCATCAATAGCTGGTGGCAATACATCGTATGAACGACGCCAAATGTGAACTTGTTCATCGCCGTACTTTTCAGCAGTCTTCTTCTTGTTCAAACCTTGAAGAGCACCGTAGTGACGTTCGTTAAGTCTCCAAGTCTTCATTTCTGGAATCCAGAGTTGACCACTTTCTTCCAATGCGAAGTGCAAAGTCTTGATGGCACGAGTTAATAATGAAGTGTAAGCTTGATCAAATTCAAGACCGTGTTCCTTGATTAAACGACCAGCCTTCTTAGCTTCTTCAACACCTTTTTCTGAAAGGTTAACATCAACCCAACCAGTAAATTGGTTAGAAAGGTTCCATTCACTTTGTCCGTGACGGATTAAAACTAATTTTGACATGAAATATCTCCTTTTAAAATTCAATGTTTCATCCATATTTTACACATTTCACAGTTTTTTTCATAGAGAAAGGAGTAAAAACATCTTTTTTTGATGTTCACTTTTTATTATCTACCTTTTTGTGTTACTTTTAAGTAAAAATATTCAAAAAGAAGTGTAAAAATGAGATTTAAAAACAAAAAATTACTTTTAGGCTTAGTTGCCTTACTAGCATTATGTTTATCTGCGTGTTCGCAAAAAAGCACTAAATCTGGCGACAATTTGCCAAGTGCTAAAACCATTTTAACTAAAGCACAAAAGGCAAATTACAATTCGATGCATGCCACTTGTAATGAAAAAAGCAATGGCAAAACTTTACAAAAGGCCGCAGTTCAATATACATCTAAGCCTACAATCGTTTATGCCAATGTTTCTGCAACCTCTAATCACTATAAAATGTGGGTTGAAGGGAAAAATAGCTACATTCAAATGAAAGGTACCAACAGCGATCACTGGTTCAAGACGACTGCTAAGGCTGGCACCTACTCATCATTTATCCAAAGTTTAAATGGCAACTTGCTAATTCCATTTATTCCTTTGCACAAACAATTCAAAGTAAAAAGAAACGGCAACAACTATGCCCTTATTTATAAAGGAAACAACAAAAAAGTTTGGAACGCAATCGTCTCTAACGCTGCAGTTACTACTTTAATCGGTATCGACATTGATGATGTAAAGCCAATCAACACCGAGATCCAAGTTGATGTTGATAAAAATTACAACGTCAACGATGTAAAAATTGCCTCTAGCTACAAGGATGATGGTCAAAAGAAGACTTTGACTATGAATGTTGATCAAATTGATCAGATTAAGAAATTATCTATTCCTAGCACAGTTAAAAAGAACTCCGTTGATTTAGGAAAAATTGGCAAAAAATAAGAAGAATTTAATCATGAAATTAAAAAAAGCAATTATCGGTATATCATTAGCTACTGTCTTTTTTACTCAGTGGCTGCAGTCAAAAAGAAAAGAAGGCTGACCCAGTTTTAAACAAAACTCAGGTAGTTCAAAAAATTAAAAAGGGCTTCAAGAGCGGTCAAGTTATTCAGTCAGTCACTCTTGGCACTGATACCTCTAATCAATCAGCTATCGCCAACACCACGTTCGGTGGAGATTCAACCGTCTACCATATTACTAATGAGACCTCTAGCAAGGGCAAAACTCGTTCTAGCGAAGAATGGGTTAATATGAACAACGTTTATATCAATGGCCGCGATACTTGGTATAAAGCTGATTTAGAGAAATTAACAGGACACTCATATGCGGATTTAACCGACGCAATTATGAATAATCACTTGATCACTAATCCAAGTTCCGACTTAATTAAGGCCTACAAGTTAAAGCGTAA
>NZ_GG700752.1:379841-383370 GCF_000160855.1 Lactobacillus helveticus DSM 20075 = CGMCC 1.1877 | reverse complement strand
TACCTACACTTTAACCGCTAAAACAATTGATAAAGCTTTAATGAAAAAAGCAGCTGAACCTATCTTTGACACCACTCCACAAAGTACGGGACAAGCTAAAGTGTTCAAGCAAATTCAAAAGTTAGGCAAATACAAATCAATGACTGTTAAAGCAGTAGTGAAGAACAATAAAGTAGCTACCTTCAACGTCTTCGTTAACATGAAGCTTGGTAAAATGATGACAGTCAAGGTCGGTCAAAGTTACGGTAACTTTGGCAGCCACGACTTCTTGAAGGTTCCAACTAATGCTACGAACGCCAAGAATTTACCAACTACTGACAACAACAAGAAAAAGAAATAGGTATTTTAAATGAAATTAGGAATTATTGGCAGCGGCATGATTGTTCATGACTTTTTAACTACCGCTGATCAAATTAAAAACTTAGAATTAACCGCAATTTCTTCAACTAAGCGTAGCGCAGGCATCGCGCAGGAATTGGCACAAAAATATGGCATCCCTCAAAGCTATACTGACAATGAAGAATTAATGTCAGATAGCAACGTTGATACTGTCTATATTGGTGTACCTAACTCTTTGCACTATTCACTAGCTAAGCTCGCACTTGAACATGGCAAAAATGTCATCTGCGAAAAGCCATTTGTATTGAGTACAGATGAAGCAGAAGAATTAAAGCGATTGGCCGATAAAAAAGATTTAATTATCGTTGAAGCCATCACCAATGTCTACTTGGAAAACTACAAGAAGATCAAGGAAGAATTAAACAAGATTGCTCCGATTCATATCGTTTCTTTGAATTACACGCAATACTCGAGCCGTTATGACGCCTTCCTTGAAGGTAAGATCGCTCCCGTTTTTGATCCGAAAAAAGATGGTGGTGCATTGATGGATTTGAACATTTACAATATCCACCTTGCTGCGGGACTGTTCGGGTTGCCTGACAAGGTAAAGTACTATGCCAACATGCAAAAAGGCATTGATACATCGGGCATCCTGCATCTTTCCTATCCTGATAAAAAAGTAACTTTAATTGGTTCAAAAGACAGTTATGTAACGCCACGTTCGTTCATTGAAGGTGAAAAAGGCAGCATTTATTTTGACGGTTCAACCGGTACGCTTGATAATTTCACTGTCGAGATGCGTGGACAAAAGCCAAAGCGTTACAACTTGAATAAATATTCACATCGTATGGTGAGTGAGTTCACTGCATTTGCCGAGATGATCGATCAACATGGTATTCGAAGAGCTGATGAAGCGTTTGTTAATACTTTAGAAACGATGAAAATTTTAACTGCAGCTAAAAATTCAGTTGAATAATGTGAAAGCCATCGACTATACAACTGCCAATGACTCTGATCGCGTCTACTAACGTTGCATATTTATCAAGCAGATTATTTAGTTCACGAAGAACTAAATGAAGTTCATGTAGCAGAACGCACATTAAGAAGATTGTCATGTCGTCCAATGTCTCTCACCTCCTATAGGGAGGTTGATTAGGCCAGCCCTAGAATGTGCATGAATGACATGCATTTTTATTTTAACATGTTATAATATACCTAGGAAGATTGTCGCGTCCAATGATCATGGATGCATGCGCAGCAAGACGATAACTTGCAAATGCGCGGTGGCTCTGCATAATAGCAGGGCTTTTTTATTTCCGATAATTACTAAAAAAGTGTCCGAGATTTTTCTCAGACACTTCTATTTTATTCTTCTGTTTTAGTAAACTGGTCAAAAATAAGCTGATCCTTAATTGGCTTACCTTTCTCAGTCATGAACCAAGGAGACCCTGCACGATGAATTATTCTGCTCAAACCTGAAGCTGTATAATCGCTATAATCTTCATCAATTTTTTACAGTAAATCATTAATTTCTGCATCTGAAGAAACTAAATTATAATCTTCGAAAGCTTGCTTATCTGGTTTATCAGGATCTGGCACGACCATTCCTCTAAACTGCTGATGGACTTCTTCCACAACTGGTCCATATTGCAAATGCAAAATTGGAGAAGAAAATAATCTCTTTTTACTTTTGACTAAAAATCTTCCGTAAGCAAAATACAATAACTTTACTACTTGCATCTGCATAATCGGATCAACATTATAATCAAATTGCCGGGCAAAATAATTATTGACTCTAAACCAATTAGCCAATTGAACTGCCTTAAATTTAGGTTGTTCTGAGCTAATTCCTAGCACTGCTTTTCTTCCACCCAAATATGCTTTTATCTTTTCTTTTACAGAATCTGAATATTGATTTCCATTTTCAATCAAATATTCCTTTAAAACATCATCATTGCTAAACAATGACTTCAGCATCCTATTATTAGCAACAGCGGGAAACTCGCCGGCTTCGTAAAGAGCAATAGTATTGGGACTTAAACCTGTTATTTCAGCTAGATCTCGTTGTGAAATACCTACTTTAGAACGATACTTCTTCAAATCTTTTGGAGAAATTAGTCCCATATCATTACGATACATTTGACGAGCAATTTTTACGGCATCATCGTCCAACTTATCATCAGGAATTTGCTTATTAGTTTTGCTATCAAATAAAGCAGGAGCTGCACTTTGTATTCACGACCATTAATCGTATAAATCGTTGTACAGTCTTTTGGGTATGACATTTCCCTATTCCTTACTCAACAAATCACGAACACGATCTGCTACCTTAAATTCGCCAGAGAAGACCAAAATATCTTCCGGCTCAATCTCAGTCGCGCCGCGTGGAATCAGCCATTCATCCCCACGCTTAATTCTACTTACCGTAATCTGATCAATAAATTCCAAGTCCATCAGTTGACGACCTGTATAATGAGTATTCTTCACTTTGACAGAATACAAAATATTCTTCGTGTCGGTCATAATTCTGTAGACAGTTGGCGACTCGATCATCGCTCTCATCAATGCGGCATGCACATTGGTAGAATTAAAGACTTCAATTCCTTTTTCATTAAATTCGGTCAGAGTCTTGCTATCAACTTCGCTAAGTCGGGCAATTACACGATTTACGCCCTTTTCTTTTGCCATTCGAGCAATCTTAATATTGTCTTCGTCCGCGCGATTGGCCGCTACCACGATATCGCCATCGAACACGCCACCTTTTTCAAGCGTTTCCTCATCTAGATTTGGCAAAAAGGTTAAGTTCTCTACTCGACTATCGTAAGTCTTATATTGATTCTTCTTGTCAGTGAACATCTTGACTGAATACCAGTTAGCATGCAAATCATGCGCCACTGGCACAGTAACAGCGTTAGCACCAACAATTGCCACCTTTTCCTTGATCTTGTCTTCTGGCAATAAAACAAAGTTAGAGTTAAAGACAATCGGACTCAAAATGCAGACAATTACCGCAGCCAAAATAAAGGCATCTGATTGAGTTGATGTAATTGCGTGCAACTTTCGTGCAACCTGCAAGGTTGGCAACACAATCGTAATGGTCGTTGCCGTCAAAAAGCCACCAGCAAAAGCATTCTTCTTTTGGAAATAACGCATATAAGTTAGAACAACTGGTGCTTTAGCAATAAATAAG
>NZ_GG700752.1:376289-378982 GCF_000160855.1 Lactobacillus helveticus DSM 20075 = CGMCC 1.1877 | reverse complement strand
CCTATATTTAAAATCGGAAACTATAAACAGCTACAAAATAAATGTTCAAATTGCATTGCTGAGATTTAAAAACACTGTTGGTTATATCAAATTTGTAGACAGAAAGTATATGAAAAACTTTTTTAATCTCAAATCTATATGGTTATCAAATATTGATACTTTTACAAAAAATAGTGAAGAAGCTGCTGATAACTTAATTGATGATAAATTTGAGGGAAAACTTGAAAAGCTAGCGTTAGACATGCCAGCTTTTATAACTAGTTTTACAGAACTAGATATAAACTCCTTTGACAAAAACGGTTTTGTAAAGGAAGAAATATCATGCTCATTAATAAAATGCGAAGAAAAATTAGGCAAGAATCGTGACTTTATTTTTATTCCTTATCAAAATATGATTCACTTATTGAGTGTAATTAAGGAGTGCCAAGCAGGTAAGCGAGAAGGTATCCTAAAAGAAACAACAATATTTGCTCGAAAAGTTTGGTATATCACGGATTACGTAAATAGAATGGACAAACTTGAAAAAGACTATTTTGAAGGTAAAAAGTCTGTGGAGCAAGTTGGCCGAGGCATGCTAGGAACGAAGTCAATGAAGTACTCAATACAAAACGAATTCAGATTGGGCATTGTGTTTCCATACAAAAAATCAAATTATGGTAATGAAGCTGGTACAAACTTAGGCATACAACCTTCTTTTTGCTTTGCGACACAATACTTCAAAAAAGAGGAACTAAGGTCATTGAATATAGAAAAGCTGAATTAATAGTACTAAACCGAAAATATCCACTAGGGTATACCCTATTGGTCTTTTTTATTTCTGTGCTATACTAGGAATTACAAGTGTTCATTAGAACTGTCCAAAAGGAGAATTGGAAATGGCTAAAATCGGTTATGCGCGTGTGAGTTCCAAGGAGCAACATTTAGATCGACAGTTAGCGGCTTTAAAAGACGTTGATAAATTATTTACGGATAAATTAAGTGGGGCTAACACTAATCGGCCAGAACTGCAAAAAATGCTGGCCTATATTCGTGAGGGTGATATTGTAATGGTCACTGAATTAGATCGCTTAGGCAGAAACAACCATGATTTGACTAAGATCATGAACACCATTCAAAATAAGGGTGCCACCCTAGATGTGTTGAATTTACCGTCCATGACAGGGATTGCTGATTCTAACTTACGTCAACTGATGACCAACTTAATCATTGAACTCTATAAATATCAAGCTGAAAGCGAACGTAAACGGATTATTGAGCGTCAGCAACAAGGCATCGATCTTGCCAAACAGCAAGGCAAATATCATGGTCGCAAGCCTCAATACGCTGAAGATGATCCTCATTTGCAACATGCGTTTAAACTTTATAAAACCGGTATGAGTGACATTGATGTGGCCCGAAATACGGGTATTAAACGAACTACCTTTATTAGATATCGTAAAAAATACAAAATCAAACGAAATAATTAACAAAAAATGGGCTAACAGCATGCTCGGTTATTTGCCGCCAAGTTTTCGATTCACGCCGATAGATGTGCAAAAAACTTAGCTTAAAATCGATTAAGATGTATAATCATGTTGTGGGCGCACAAAGGAACGGTATGTGGGTTCGAATCCCACCCTCGTCATTGGCCAACTCCCGATATCTTTTGTAGCGTCATATTGGCAGTACTTCCTGTCCTTTTAACAGAAACCGAGAGGAGCGATTCTATGCCTAAAAAAAAAGCAAATCTCTCAACGTCACTGTTATCCGTAATAATGACAACGGGTATTTTCTTCTGCATTAAGACGAGGTAGCTAATTGGTAGCAAGGGTGGACGACTAATCCCAGAAGAGAATAAAAGACCATGTAGTGCACCCTCTACTGGTCTTTTTTGTTTATGCGTATTCTCAACCGTCGGCGTTAGAAATAAGAAGTGCACAGTCTTCTGTTGCTTAACTGCTTTTTCCAGTGAAGCAATCAATTGCTTATCTGACTGTTTCTTAGCTTTTTCCAATTTGAAACGAGCGACTACTGCTAACCTGGTAGCATTTGAAAATTCTTTCTCTGAAGTCGAAAACCCTAATTTTTTTCAGTTGAACTTCAACATCCTTTAAAGTGAGGTTCTTATCTTTGGTAGCTTTCACAGCTGCCTCAAAAATTTCATACTTTGAAAACTTGTTCATTCCGAGCACCTTCCGTTTTCCATTAAATAATTTTGAAAGCTTTTGCTTCCTATGATTAAGCATAAAATGAAAAAACAAATCACGGGTGGTTTTGTTTTTTTGAGGAAAAATGAACTTTTAAACTGTTAAATTTTTGTCGTCTAATTTTTTCATGACGCAAATTTACGTCTTTTTTGAGATTTTGACTCTCTCCAGTAAAGAGCATAAGGGAAATCTGACCCCACACCGTTTTGCAAGGTGTGCTGGGCTTGGTTGTACCAAGCGATTTCGCATTTTTAGAAGTGGGGTCACTTTTTGAAATTTTGGCGTCTTTAGACGTCAAAAATGTTCGCTTATAGCCTTAATTGGCGGAAAAAGACGTCACCTTTTTTAGTTAAAACCCGAACTTGGCGGTTTTTGCGTCAAACATTACGTCTACTTACGTCATACTTTTTTATCAAAATTTTTTGCTAATTATCAAAATTTTCCTAATTGCTTTTTGATTTTTCTGTGCGAGTTCAAAAAAGCAAAAAATTTTTTACTTAAAATATC
>NZ_GG700752.1:366871-375438 GCF_000160855.1 Lactobacillus helveticus DSM 20075 = CGMCC 1.1877 | reverse complement strand
TAACCAAAACTGGCAATAACATCAATGAAGATGGGTGTGCAAAAAGTGACCGCAAGTTAAGTCTTACACCCGTCATAATGAAGAAAATCGGAATGAAGAAACCATAACCAATTGAGGTCAACTTATCCTTAGTAGCTTCACTTGGTTCAAGCAGCTTCATGACCATCCCTGCTAAAAAGGCACCTAAGATATTTTCAGCACCAACTCTTTCAGCAACGGTTACTAATGCAAAAATTAGGAAAAAGGCTAACCGAATATCTAGCTGAGTAGTTGCCTTCGTGATCTTGGCAAACCACAAATATGGTTGCTTGAAGCGTCGCAACAAGAAAATTGCGGCAGCAAACAACAGAATAATCAACCATAATTGTTCAGCGTTGCCACCATGTAACAGATGCGTAAATCATTAACAAAAGCAAAGGAATAACTTCACCAAGTACGGCAGTTAGCAAAATAGTCTGTCCGATTGGGCGACCTAAGATATTCTTTTCCTTCAAGGTGGCGATAACCACACCAAGTGCCACAGTCATCAAGATAATGGCGGCCAACATGACTTCACTGAACAATCCGGTGAGCCGTAAGATATAGGCTAAAACAAAAGCCATGACCACGATTCCGATAAAGGCAGTAATCGCAGTCTTTAAAGGATCGACCGTCTTTCCTGCTTGCGACTTTCCTTTAGGATTATTTTTTCTTTGTAATAAATCAAAATCAATTTCCATCCCAGATAAAAACATCAATAAGATCACACCTAGATTAGATAAAAAGGTTAGATCATGCGTTGATGTAATTAGGTTAAAACCGCTGGATCCCATGACGATGCCGACAATAATTTCGGCAACCGCGGTTGGTACATTACTAATCTGAAAGCGCGCCATAAATATTGGAATGACTAGCGCTAACAAAATTACTAAAAATAGTGATAATTGTGCCATATACTCCCTCTCTTTCAACACGAGTTAATTATTTCATTTTTAAAATTAAAACGCTAGATGATATTCTAACAAATACTCATCTAGCGTTAAATCAACTACACTTCTATTCAATATCTTTAGCTAAGATATATTGTGTAGCGTTAAGTGCATAATACTTTTGACCTTTAATTGTGATCTTGCTGCCGTAAGTTAATACGCGGCTGCCTTCCTTAACTTTGTTTTGCTTTTCAACACGACCACTTCTGGTGTGCAAGTAGGTCTCATTCTTCACTGTGCGAACAGTAGCATCAATGTTAGAAGCATCAACATATTGATCCTTGCCAATCTTGTAGTACTTCTTCTTATTGATCGTCTTGTAGCCCATCACAACAACAGGACTGCCAGCCTCCTTCAAGGTCTTGGTCTTCTTGCCCTTTTCGGTGTAAATATAAGCATCGTGACCAAGAGTTACTGCACCTTGAACTGCAGGAACTTCTTCCTTCGTCTTGTTTGGATCCTTGGTATAGGTATGTTCATTCTTCTTCTGCAAGTTGTAATAATACTCGATTAAAGAATAGAACTGATCCATGTCGTAGCCCCATTTTGCAAAATAGCCATCTGGGTCAACGTGATCAGTACCACCTAAATATGTGCTGACAGCGTGGTGAGACCAAATAGTCCCTTCACCATCATCACAAGCATTGTCAGGCTTGAGATCATAACGGTGAAGCAGCTTTGCAATATAAATAGCATCGTTATTCACTGACTTAGCAAATGCATCCCTGCTGTTTTCTTCACAAAGCTCAATCTGGATAAAACGGTTGTTAGCCTTAGGACCAGCACCCCAGGTACCCATATCTGGTGATCTCATCTGAATGATCTGCTTGCTGTCGACAAAGGCATGAACGTAAGCATTGATGTTCATCCATTCACGGTTGAAGTAAATCGCTTCATCGTGGGCAGTAGCACCAGGATCGTCAGTCTCGTGAACCACGATTCCTTCTGGCTTGCCATTTTCGTATTCAACGCCAGGGAACTTATTGTACTTAATACCTTCAAGCTTCAGCATCTTGTATAAATAAGTCACACCGCTATATTTGTATTTTTGGGCTAGCGTGTTGATTGATTCAGCATGAACGTTTTCACTTTGGACATTAGCCACTGTAATCAGCCCCAATACCGCAATTAAAGTTGCTAAAATTTTCTTTAATTTCAAATCAGGCCTCCGTTCTTATTACATGAAGTTAGACTTCTTGATGTATTGACGGATACCAATTCTGTAATACTTCTTGCCGTTGATCTTAACAGCACTACCGTATGTAGCAACTTGTTCATTCTTCTTACGCTTTAAAGTGTTGTCGCGGTTGCCGTATTGGTTGTAAACATAGGTATTGTGCTTCAAGAATCTAAGAGTACCATCAATGTTGCCGGCTGCAATGTATTCATTTTCACCGACGCGGTAATAAGTCTTCTTCTTGATAGTCTTAGTACCGTAAGTAGCGATTAACTTACTGCCTTCTTCGTCACTGATCTTGTACATCTTGCCCTTAATCTTCTTGCCTTTAGCATCGTAGACATAGGCATTGTGCATCAAGTTCTTTTCAACTTTGGTTGCACCCTTTGGAGCCTGAGTACTTGGTTCGCTAGTAGTGGTCTTGCCCTTAGTTAAAGAGGTACCGTTGATCCAGCCTTTTCCTTCAATGTACATTCTAGATGAACCATCGTGGAAAGTAATGGTCTTGGTTACAGTAACCTTCTCGCCGCTCTTAACGGAGCCAACGGCCTTAGCTACTGAATGGTCGGTTGGCCAATTATAAACTGAACCTGACTTTTCAACGGTGTAATGCTTGGTAGTCTTAGAAATCACTGGGTCATATTGGTTCAAATTGTGGCTGGTGATTCTAGAATTAAGTGCAATGTCGTACTTGCTGTCTGTAGCATAAGTACCAGTTAAAGCCTTGGTTGCTTCGGCATAAGTATTGGCATTCTCAAGCCAAGCGCCCTTGTAGCGAAGTGGTTGCCATGACACGCCTTCACGTAATTTTTTGCCGTTATCTTCAAATGATTCTTTTAAAGAATTGTATTTTCTAAATATGGCGTTGATGTAATAGCTTTTGCCATCCTTCTCTTCACGAGTTCTAGCAAGATAGCTTTCACCTGACCAACTATCATCGGCTTTCATGCCAAAAAGATTGTTAGAATTCACAGCTAAACCAGATTGTCCCCAGCCAGATTCAATAATAGCTTGGGCAATCATAACTGACGGATAAGTACCATATTTTTTAGCAGCTTTAACAGCTTCTTTAGCGGCCTTATTCAAAAATTCTGTTTGTGCATCAGTAGCAGCAGAAACTTTTTGGCTACGAAGATCAGTAATTGCAGAAATATTAGATGCTGGGGCAATTGTGGAAGTCAACACAACTGCGGCAGCTATGCTGGTCAAAAGTCTCTTCTTCATGAGATAATTTCCTCCTTGTATAACACCCTTTATTGTATCCAGCAAATAATAAGGAAACAAGCCATTCATACCATTTGTACGGAAAAAGTAATATTTCTATTACACTCTTTTTATTGTACTTTAGGAAAGTTGTACAATCTTAAGAAAGTGTAAAGAACTTACTATCAATTCTAAAGTTAAGATTATTTTTGTAGTTGCCACCTTTACTGCCTTTAGCACGATTCTCTTCTTGAATTCTTTTAAAGCTCTCAGTCAGTTTAGCAATCAATTGATGATATTCTTTCGTAAGACTAAGACTATTGAATTTAATGCAGGCATGCATATCAAGGTTTTCAACTCTATGGGCAAGAACCGCGATCTTAACCAAAAGATGTTGGATTTCTTAGATTACATGAATGGCGTGATTAACCATGCTCAAGGCTATATTGCCGACTTGCAAAAGGATATCGATCATTATGTTAATAGTGGAAAGTGGGTCGATGACATGGATAAGTTGGCTTATGAGATGAATCAGGTTGCAATAAAGGCAGCGGAAAAGGCTACTGAAGAAGCCAAAAAGGAAGATGCAATTACTTTAATTCAAGCATTAAAGCAAGTTGATCTTTCTTCTGAAGTGATTTTTGAAAAAGTATTACACAGCTATGGCGACGACTTATCTAGCGATGAAATTAAGAAGTTAGTAGAAGAAAATTATTAGGTAAATATGAGAAGGAAAAATGAGTAAATCTATCATTAATGAATCTTTAAATGAATACCGTGCCTATCTCAATGGTGAACCTAATCAAGTGGAAGTTCATACCTACACTATTCTTCAAAAGGCTAACTTAGATAATCTTCATTTGACTGAAGCTTTAAAAACAAATCCAACTAAAGAGTAAGAATTAAAGAATCAAAAAACGCACTACTCTGATGTTCCTGAAAGAGTAATGCGTTTATTTTTTAAGCAAAAGAAAAAACGAGGCAAATGCCTCGTTTTCTCGCTTAGTCAATGTTGGCTAATTTTTATTCAAAGTTAGCAACCTTAACGTAGGTCTTTTCAGTGTTAGCACCGATCTTGTAGTAACGTTGACCGTTCTTGAACTTGTATGAACCACCGTAAGTAGTTACTTCAGTACCCTTCTTAAGAACAACCTTGTTAGCACGCTTCTTTGAAGTCTTGTAAACGTATGCGTTGTGCTTCAAAGTACGCTTAGTACCATCGATGTTGTCAGCGTTGATGTACTTGCCAGTTGCCTTGCCGTTTTCGATTACTTCATAGTATGAAATACCGTTAGCAAGCTTAGTAGTGTTCATAGCAACAGTTACAGTGTTGTAACGAGTTACCTTGTCAGTACCAACACGCTTAGCGTCCTTGTCGTAGAAGTAAGCGTTGTGCATAATAGTCTTGCTTTGACTTGGAACAACAGGATCTGCAACGTTAGGAACAGTTACAGTTACTGGTAAAGTAGCTGACTTACCGTTCTTGTTTGAAGTTGCCTTAACATTAACAGTGAAAGTATGTGGAGCCTTGAAGTAACCTACTGAGCTTACTTCAATCTTTTGAGCCTTTAAAGCATCCTTGACAGCAGTTTCAGTGTCAAATGTAACATTAGTCAATTGTTTCTTATCATATTGTGCTGCAAAGTACTTAGAATTAATTGCAGCTACAACAGATGTAATGTTAAGTTGACCTTGGTTGTCAGCGTCAATAGAAACAGCACCAGTTGTTACAGTAGCACCAGTTGTTACATCGTAGAAGTTTACATTGCTGTTGTAAGTAGTGTCAATTGCGTAAACATTCTTAATTTGTACACTTGAAAGCTTAGCAACACCATCTTGGTCTAACGTAACTTTTACAGTTGAAGCAGGTTGGTCACCGGTCTTTTCAGTAAAGGTTACATTTGGGTTAGCTGAACCAATAGTAATTTCCTTACCTGCATTTTCTGAACCAAAGTTAAATGAAACATCAGGAACAGTTACTGTGTAAGCCTTGTCAGCTTCTAATTCAGCTGGCTTAACAGTATTATTATTACTATCGGTAATAGTAGCATTTCCTGAATCCTTTGGTAAGTTAGCAGTGTATGACTTACCATTGTAACTTGCTGAAATACTACCAGTAAGGCTACCTGGGATAGCTGGCATAGTATCGCTCTTAGCAACTGCAGCAATAGCTGATATGCTTGGAGTTACGTCAACATCGTACTTAGCATTAGTATTAGCATTGATAGCTGAATCAGCGTTAATAGTAGTTGCAGCATTAACAGGCATAGCAGTTGCAGCAATAGGTGCAACAGCTAATAAAGCAGCAGCAGCAGCGCTAACAATTCTTAAATTTTTCTTCATGTGGTCTTTCCTCCTTGAAATATAAAAAATGTAATAGGCCATAGGTTCAGCATGAGAAAGGAGCCTATAATGTACAAAACTCTTCAAAGCAAGATCCATGAGTCTATAACTCTCATGAGGTAGTAGTCATTGCTGAAGAATCAGCATGCGTACAGGCGTCATGCCTGAAGCAAGTCCTATTACTTACCACGATTCTTATTTTACTAACCTGAGCAAAAAATAGCAAGTTAAATCAATTGAAAATTCCTTTTTGTAATATTTATCTAATATCTTACCCCGCCGCGCTTTCCCGCAACCCAAAATCACAGAATTAATTCAATCGTAGTCATAACAAGAAAAGGCGGACTTCCGTCCACCTTTAATTTTTTATTTATTTTTTTCAAATTTTACAAACATATAACAAAATCATCTAAAAAAGTAATATTTCTATACGCTTTCTTTAAAACATTTTTGTGTGTAGTTATCTTATTTTCTTTGTAATTGTCTGATTATTTGAATGATTTCTAATAGCAAAGACAGATTAGTCTTGCTTATCAGCAGATGCTGATTCAGAATTTGCGCTATCATTAAAGATGTCACTAACAGTACGTTCAACATATGAAGCAGATTGTGGAGTTTCGTAATATGCAACACCGTCTTTCTCGAAGGCGTTAGCTGACGCAATAGTGTTCATCGCTTGACGAACTTGTTCTTCAGTAAGATTATCTACTGCATCCCCAACGTAATACTATTCTTCTTCTTTTCGCCATTTAAGAAAGGCAATTTCAAAGTTTTAGTAGTTGTAGCCATTTTATTTTCTCCTTATTTCCTTATTATAATGGTCCAGTTTCCTTCTTATTCAGCAACTTCGATAACGCGTTGCTTTGGCACTAAGATTACATCGTCAAGACTTTCCTCTTGCAAGCTCGCAATTGCTTGACCCACTTTTTTGAGATCTTCAGCTGCAGCGCCCCTCTTCACGTTCTTGATCATGCGACTCTTAAGTCCATTAGTGTATCTCTTATTGCCAAATGTATATTGGATTGATTGTTCTGCTAATTCAAAGTTCATAATTTTCTCCTACCTTATTTAATAATTTGATTTGAATTGTTGTAATCAACCTGCCGGCCAGATGTCTTACACTATTACTAACAATCTGGGATCCAAAAATGAGCCAAAGTTTTTAATATTAGTTAAAAGTAAATCTTCTATTTATCTTTTTTCACCTAAATGCCTTAAACTATAATTTAGTAATTAAGGTTCTCGATGAACCTAATTCACAAAAATACATGGGAGAGAGATTTTTAATGAAGAAATTAATCTTTTGGGGTGCGATTTTTGCTATGTTTTTGATTGGGGGAGGTGGCGCTGGCGCCTATGTTAGTCACTATAATTCTGTTCAGCACAACAATCAGAGTAGTTCTAGCGTGAAGTCTAATAATAAGGAAAAGAACAGCAACTCTTCTGATGACGATGCGAATAAGGAATTTAACTCAAGTTCCGATAATTCTAGTTCTAGCGGCTCTGACAAGGATAAGGATAAAGATAAGCAATCAAGTTCTGCTTCATCTTCATCCAGCGACAAGGATGCCGATACTCAATCTAGTTCTTCAAGTAGTAGAGAACAATCGATCAGCCAATCAAGTCAATCTTCTAGCAGCGCGCAATCATCAAGCACCCAGAGTTCAGATGATTCTGGTGATGAATAATTGCTGCAGACTTATGAAGTTGCTATAATAAGCAATGAAAAAGAGGATAACTCATTTGTCATCCTCTTAGTGTAGAATCGCGTAAGCGGTGCTATCTAGTAAATTAAATTTTTTGGCTAAATAACTGCCAGCTTGCTAGAGCTAAAGCAGTTATTTTTTATTTTCGTTGATCGTAAAACTTGATCAACTCTACAACTAATGCAATTAGTGTTACGACAAATGTGTCGAACTCTAACATTAGCTGCAACGCATCTGATACAGACACGAGGGCTTCTCCTTTCTATTAGGATATGCAAGTATGAGTTAAAATTTACTCATAAGCACCATTCCCTTCCAGGATAGCCACCACTTCAGCTTTTCTACGGCTAAAATTATACTAAATTCAAATATATGTTCACAAGCAAACATTATAAAGAAATTTCCTAAAAGTAGTTAAATTTGCTTTTATTTGCAGAAGTCGGTAGAATTATTATTGATTTTGCATCTATTTATTTTTTAATAAAGGGGTAACAACTTTGACTGAAGAAGAAAAGAACGCTCAAGCACAAGCTGATAAAGAAACAGAAGAAAACGACGACCTTAAAGTCGTAATGCCAGAAGCTAACAAGACTACTATGCCTAAGGAAGAATTCAAGGAACAACCTGATTACTTGAAGGTTTTTGCTAACTTCTACATTGTTCAATTTGACGAAGATGACCTCGAAATCATCAACCTCTACGACGAAAAGCACAACATGGTTGATATCAACAGTTATCTCTTGAACAACATTCACTTCCCACGTAAGAAGTTGCTTGATCACGTTTTGCAATACCACGATTACAACTTTAAGAACTTGCTCGACGTTATGATCGAAAAGACTGGTGTTAAGCCAGAAGACATGCTTACTTACGAAGCATGGGACAAGTGGTATGAAGAACAACGTGCTAAGATTTCTTCATCACTTTCATAATTTATAATATTGAAAAAGGCTCCCGAGTTGGGAGCCTTTTTTGTGTTTAAATATTATTCAATAGCAAGGTGTTCAGTATAAGTGACAAAAAACGCAAATTTTGTCACTTATATCGAACACTTTTGGGGTATTTCTGTCAGTTATATTGAACACCTTACTTTTTCAAACCAAAAATTAAAACAAAATTATTTTACTTGCAATGTGAACTAAAATAGATGAAAATGAATATATCAAAAGG
>NZ_GG700752.1:312437-365916 GCF_000160855.1 Lactobacillus helveticus DSM 20075 = CGMCC 1.1877 | reverse complement strand
TGCCATCGTGGCATTTTTTTTATTAATAGCTACAATTTATTTGCGGGAGATATATAAATGAATACTACGTCAAAACGTATGAGCGCGGCTGGCTTGCTGATCGCCATTGGTATTGTCTATGGTGATATTGGTACTAGTCCACTCTATGTTATGAAGTCTATTGTCGAAGGCAATGGTGGTATTGGAAATGTTAACCGTGATTTCATCATCGGTTCCATTTCCCTAGTTCTTTGGACTGTGACACTGCTAACCACCTTACAGACGGTGTTGATTGCCTTGAAAGCAACCAACCATGGCGAAGGTGGTATTTTTGCCCTGTATACTTTGGTTAGAAAGCGGGCCAAATGGCTGGTATTGCCTGCCTTAATTGGTGGGGCTGCCATCTTAGCCGATGGTACTTTAACCCCAGCTGTTACTGTTACGACAGCGATTGAAGGTCTAAAAGGTCTTCGATTCGGTGGCAGCGTTCCTGTTTCTACCCAGGGAATGGTAATTACGATTACCGTAATTATCCTGCTGGTACTCTTCTCTATCCAAAAAATGGGAACAAGTATCATTGGTAAGGCATTCGGACCGATTATGTTTATTTGGTTCTCATTCTTGGGAATCATGGGTGTAATCAACATGGCTGGCGACTGGTCAATCATTCAAGCAATTAACCCAGTTTATGCCATTAAGTTGCTCTTCAGTCCTTACAACAAGGCCGGAATCTTTATCTTAGGATCAATCTTCCTGGCTACTACTGGCGCTGAAGCCCTTTACTCCGATGTTGGTCACGTTGGTAAAAAGAATATTATTGGTTCTTGGCCATTTGTATTTGTTTGCTTGTCACTCAACTACTTCGGTCAAGGGGTTTGGATTTTAAATAACTCAAACTTCCTTCCTGCCGACGGCGGCGTGCTTAACCCATTCTATGAAATGATTCCAATCAACATCAGATTGTTTGCCATCATTTTGGCTACTATTGCCGCTGTTATTGCCTCACAGGCTTTGATCACTGGTTCATTCACCTTGGTCGCTGAAGCTAGTGGGCTTAAGTTCTTGCCAAGAATGAACATTAATTACCCATCAACTGAAAAGGGTCAGATTTATATTCCTTCCATCAATAAAGGGATCTGTGTTGCAACTATTGCTATTGTTTTGTACTTCCAAACTTCTGCTCACATGGAAGCAGCCTATGGTCTTTCCATCACGATCTCAATGCTTGCAACTACCATCTTGCTTTATGAATGGTTAGTCATTAAAAAAATCAACCCACTTTGGAACTGGATCTTCTTGATCTTATTCGGTGTTCTTGAAATCATGTTCATGATTTCAAGTTTGACCAAGTTTACCCACGGTGGTTACATATCACTCTTCATCACTATTGTGATCGGCTTCATCATGTACGTTTGGTACTACGGTAACAAGGTACGTGACAAGCGTGAATCAAGAAATGCCTACGTTCGCCTAGACGAGTATACCGACATGCTCACCAACTTGAGTCACGATGAAGATTACCCAATTTATGCCACTAACTTAGTCTACATGGCTAATGTTAAGTACAATAAGTTCATTAAACGTGAGATCTTGTACTCCATTTTGGATAAGCGTCCAAAACGTGCCAAGGCTTACTGGTTCGTTACCGTTAATGTAACCAACGAGCCATTCACCGCTGAATATGCCGTTAACACCTACGGTACCAAGAACGTAATTAACATTCAGCTGTACCTAGGTTTCAAGAAGCAAACAAGCGTGAATGTTTACATCCGTCAAATCGTACATGATTTGATCGCTGACGGTACAATTGAACCACAACCACAGGAATACACCACTACACCAGGGCGTGACGTTGGTGACTTCTCATTCGTTATTGTCAACGATGTCATCAGTCCTCAAACCCAATTAGTTGGTTACGAGAAGTGGTTAGTTGAAGCTCGTGTTCGTTTACAAAACCTGTCTTCTAACCCTGCTTCATGGTTCGGCTTGGAATATGCAGATACCGTCATTGAGCGTGTACCATTAATTTTAGGTAAACCAAATCCATCTTACATCAAGAGGATTAAGCCTAAAGATTATTCCCATGCAAAAACAAAATAGTTAAAATAACAACTAAAAAAAGCTCCCAAATGGGAGCCTTTTTTAGTGCATAAATTTATATGGGTATAAGTTATAAAGGCCACAGTGTAGTAGCAAGCACTGTAGTCATCTTCATTATAGGAGTCAATGCAAAAAAACTACTCTTTAGCATTTAAAAATAACAAATTAGCTAAAATGGCAAAAAAATAACCTTGCTGAGCAAGGTTATTTTATTGATTATTACCAAATTACAACACGTTTTTCAGGATCGAGCCACATGCCATCATGTTCAGTTACATCAAATGCCTTGTAAAATTCTTCTTGGCATTGTGATTGAACATTGGCACGTTCTGGACCTGGTGCGTGAACATCAACTGATACTTGCGTCTTAATACTCTCTGGCAATTGCTTGGTTGCCCAGACACGAGCAAAGTTTTCAAATAATTCCTTCATGTTGCCATCTTCGCCCTTGTTGGCTTCAACAGCGGCTGTTAAACCACCTTGATCGGCAATATTTTCGGATACGATTTGTTTACCGTTAAGAGTTACAGGGCCGTACTTAATACCGTCAAACAAGTCGATTTCAGCTTGAGTCCGCTTCTTAAATTCAGCGAAGTCCTTTTCAGTCCACCAATTCTTCATATTACCGAATTCATCAAATTGAGCACCGTTGTTGTCAAAGGCGTGAGAAATTTCGTGGGCAATTACAACACCGATACCACCGTAGTTCAAGCTACGTGATTGCTTCAAGTCGTAGAAAGGCTTTTGCAAAATAGCAGCTGGGAAAGTCAAATCGTTTCTTTGAGGATCATAACATGCGTTAACGAGGTTACCTGGCATAAGCCATACGCTGCGGTCAACATCTTGATCTAACTTTTCCAAATTGTACTTAATTTGTTCTCTGCCAAATTGAGCTTCATTAGCATAAAGACTAGCTTCTGGATCAACAGTTAAACGATCATAGATTTCTTCAATCTTATCTGGGTAACCAATCTTCAAGATCAAAGCACGCAACTTAACAATTGCCTTATCCTTAGTTGCTTGTGAAAGCCATGAATTTTCACGGATTCTCTTTTCATAAACGTCAAGCATCTTATGAATCATGTCAGTCACATCAGCCTTAGCTTCTGCACCAAAGTATGTTTGACCATAGTAAACACCAACTACTTCGCTAAAGTCGCTGTTAGCAATGTGATATGCTTGCTTAACACCGCTTGGAAGTTCAGGTTGACCAGACAAAGCTTGGCTAAATGGAAAGGCAGCTTCACGAAATTCTTGTGACAATGAACTAGCTACGCCATTGACGAACTTAACTAGCATCCAAGCCTTAATTTCTGCAAAAACATCTTCATTCAAGAGTTCTTCAGCGTAATCTAAGTAACGTGGTTCAGTATTAATTACTCTTTCTGGCTTCTTAGCAAAAAGTTCACCTAAGAAGTAATCCATCTTGAATGACTTGAACTTATCGGCAAAATCATCACGAGAAATTGGATTATATGTAGCAGGATAGTCAGCCCATTCTTCGGCAGACTTAACTACCTTGGCAATCTTAGCATCATATGCCAGAGCCTTTTCAGCATAGTCTTCAGCTTCAGACTTGCTAATGCCGCTCATTGTTAACAAGTTGATTGATTGCTCCTTCAAAACAGCCAAAAGCTTTTCAGCAGCGGGAGTCTTGTAAGTAGTAGTATCTGGCAAGAATGTGCCTGGACCACCAAATTGAAGTGAATGAATCTTAGTATTCTTCATATCTGCTTCAACTGAAAAATCAAATGGCATAGGAAAACCATTCTTGAAGAAGTCGGCAGCCTTCAAAGTAAAGTCGGCGAAGTTGCGCAAGCCTAAGATTTCATGTAAATCTGCTTGAATTGGATCTGCGCCATCCGCATTTCTTCTATCAAAATCTTTAGCGATCTTGTAAAGTGCTACTGCCTTTTCAAAGTTAGGTACATCTGGCAAATCTTTTTTGCCATCTGCGAAATCTGCAAAGTCTTGCATCAATTCTTTTTCAATGTTTAAGTCAATACCATCAAAACTACTAGTTCTGGAACGATCTGATGGAATCTTGGCATTCTTTAACCATTCTGAGTTAACGGCTAAGTATAAATTATCTTGTGGACGAGCTGATAAATCGGCTTCAGTAATGTCGCCAGCACCGCCGCGTACAGTCATTTTATTATTCAAAGAGAAATCCCCCTTATTATCAAATTAATATTAAATCATTCTAAGTATATCATTTTGATTTAATATAGTCTGCTTTTTTACTTATACAAAGTAAGCTTTTTGGCTAACTTTAAATAAATTGGAATCATCATGACGATCATCAAGGCAATTACAATCGCAGCTACCCAGAAGAAAGGAATATAGCCTGCTTGATCAATTACTAGACCACCAAATAGCGGGCCAAAGGCACGGCCAATACCGCTGGCAGCCATCGTTGCTCCTTGATATTTACCCTTACTTGTTTTAGGTGATAAATCATTCACGTAGGCTGGAATAGCTGGAAAGGCGGTAGATTCACCCAAAGTCAAAATAAACATTGATAGTGCAAAGTGAGCGAAATCTTTGGCAAAGACTAATGTAATGAAAGACAGTGAGAACATGCAAATTCCAAAGATGATCTGATGGAAAAGATTTTTGAACATATTTGGAAATCTAGCCAAAATTCCCTGCATAATTACAATCACACTGGCATTTAAAGTCCAAAGCAAACTGTACAAGTGGAATGGGATGCCTAATGACACCATATAAACAGACAAGTTAGATTCCCAGTTCATGTACATTAGCCAAGTTACGCCTAGCGTTGTGAAGAAGGCCATCGTCATAATGAAGTTGCGCTTAGGCATAGGAACCGCTTTTTGTGTATCCCCACTCTGTCCCTTAGCAACTCTCTCCTTATGAAAGCCAATGATTGGTCGATAATTAAACAACGCATTGATGAAGGCAATGACAAAGAGCAGTGCCGCAATCACGAACAGCAAAGTAACTGAGTAATCATACAAATATCCAACGATCAAGGTACCAGTTACCACACCCAAGTTTTGGGAGAAATACAGCACATTGAATACATATCTGCCTTGATAGTGCCGCAAACTCGTGGCAATTGAGTTAATTAAAGTACCATTCCAGCCGCCTAAAAAGCCGGTAATTGTCAGCCATACCCAATATTCAGGCCAACCGTGGAAGATTGCCATTAGGAATAAAACGGCAACATTAAGCCCGACACCCCATAAGATTAACGGATATGGGTTGTATTTATCGTAAAGACGGCCTGAAATAATTGAGCCCAAAATATTGCCGGCACAGTTGCAAAATAGAACAACCCCAATCATAGACAGGCTGATGTGCAGCTGCTTATTTAAATAAACCGAGGTCAGTGGCCAAATAAAACTTGCTCCAATCCAAGTGGCTAATACACCTACAATAAGCCAACGTAATTTGATTTCATCACCTTGTGTTCTCCCATGTGCAAATTTCATTTAATCATTTCCCTCCTTATTTCATCATTACCCTTGACCTTAAGTGTAACAAAAAAGAGCGATCTTGGACAAGACCACTCTTGAAAGATAATTGATCATTTAAATTGTTCTCTTTTCACTAGTCCAGTTTCTTATATCGGTTACATCTTGTGCCACTTCTAGACAGCCCAAGTATTTTCCTTCTTGATTATGGACAGCATAGTACCGTAAATATAAGCAACGCCCCATCATATGCGGTGTGAAATGAAATTCATATTTATCAAATTCACCTTCATGCATTTGTTTAAACATCTTTTCAATCAACGGCCGGCTCTTAGCCGTATGGCAGGAGAAGACCGAATTGCCAATGGCATTTTTAGAATGCGGATAAATTGCGGCACCACCGCCAAAATAAGCCACCTTGTCATTTTCATCAATAAAGGTTAAAGCAAATGGCAATAAATCAAAAATTGCATTCAATTGCTCTAAATTAAGCGCACCCTCCTTGAAGTTGATAAAAAATGAACTCAGATTTTTCACATCAACTGGTGAACTCTTTTTAGGAAGCTGAGGCTGCCAATTCATTGGTTCACGGATCAAGGTATAACCAATTTGCTTTTCCTCATTTTTAACGTTGTACCAATCTTCTTGACTTGCGACTTCATCGATCATTGGAATCATGATCTCTTCTTCCTTAAAGATCATTTCTAAGACCTCATGGCAAGCTTTTTTAATGGTCTCGTCTAACTCATCTACATTTACTTTATCTTGGCTAGCGGCCTTCTGTGCATCCCTAATCAATGCACGAATATCATCATCCACACCCCACATCACTTCCGGCGGAGCGGTAATGCCGTACTTATTCAAGATTGGGAAAAGCGAAGTCTCTTTTCTACGATAATGCTTATCAATCGTTGCCAGATCCTTCAATTCTTGTCTAATCTTCTTCAACGTATCTTTTCCCTGCTCATATTTAGCAAGATCTGGCAAAAGTGCATCATTAACCAGAGATTTAAGCACCGTATTTTCCAACTTGATCGTATGAACGGGATGCCCAGGAATCGCAAAATCAGGATTTTCTTCATTTTGCTTAATATTGCCCTTAAATACATCAGCATGGACATTGCACAAATATTGAATATCAGCTGGATTCAGGCCCTGTTTGATCAATTCTCGTTCAGCCGCCGTAATTTCAGCCACGTCGACCTGATCAAATTCTTCCTGAAACATTTTCTTGGCAGTCTTAAAGTCGCCGCCATTTTGGATATAATGCAAAATTTTCAAAATTGCATCTTGTCTTTTTTTATCAGTCATTGATTACCTTATACCCTTTTTCTTCAAATACCTTTTTTACCTTGGTCAGATCAATCTTCATTGCTTGGGCTCCAAGTGGGATCGTCATTACCCTGCCTACAGTATTAAGCAAGCCTGGAATCTTAATCCGGGTAAAGCCGCAATCGTACATAATTTGGACAAAATCGGGATATTTATCCGCCATCTTCTTAATTGGCAAATTAAAATCGATTATCTTATCCTCATTTTGCGATTCAGCTTTCTTTTCTTCCTGCATCCCCAGCTGCTCCTTAGCAGCACGCGACATGCGCTCAGGCGACCACACCGGGTACCAAACCAGTTGAATCTCGCATTCATTGATGCCATCTACCTGCAATACTGCTTTTTGAATGCTATTTTGCAAATAATCTGATAAAGGACAGCCCATGATAGTCAAGGTCATCTTGATAGTGGCTTTTTCTTCTTCAATATCAATACCATAAATCAAACCCAAATTAACTACATCAACTTGTAATTCTGGATCAATCACCTGAGTCAATGCCGTCATAATTTGATCTACTTGCTTTATATTTTCTTCTCTCATTTTTCCTACCTAGCAAAAAAGGCTGGAAAATCTTCCAGACTTTATTTTACTTTATCGTTGCAATTTATCCCAGATTACTACCTTGCCTGCCTTCATTGATTTAGGCACATCAATAATTCGTTGATTGCTTGAGCCTCTGAACTGCAATGTCAAATCCTTTAAATCATTCATAAATCGACCATCGACTAAAATATCGATCTTCGAAAGCATCTCTTTTTTATCAGGCGTTTCTTTTTGCAATTCATCCCAAGTATAGCCTGACCAAGACCAGATATCCTTCTTATGACCGAATTCTTTTCTAATGCGATTAATGATTTTTAGACAAACATCAGTATTTAGGAAAGGCTCGCCACCCAATAAGGTTAGACCTTGTACGTAAGACTGAGATAAATCATTAATAATTCTGTCTTCTAATTCTTGTGTGTATGGAAAACCATAGTTAAAATTCTGCGCTGCTAGGTTGTAGCAACCAGGGCAATCAAACAAGCATCCTGAAACATATAGACTGCAGCGGACCCCTTCGCCATCAACAAAGTTAAAAGGCTTATAATCAGCTACCTTATGTTTTGAATAATCCTTGGATACCCATTCACCTGGTTTAGGGTTCTTAGGCTTACGGTGCAATCTTTTTAGCTTTTTTTGATGCTCAATCTGCGGTTTATATTGGTCTGGATCAACAAACATAGTATCTCCACCCATATTCACCTTGATCAGATTGCTACGGATATCAGGCCCTTTTTGCGGATTTTTATCTTTTTCAGGCATTAATATTCACCATTCTTAACTTCTTCACTTCTTCTTCAGTAGCCAAGCTATCTTCCATGCCAGAATCCATGTGCTTCACACGGTGGATGATCTCTTCGTGACGGCCATGAACCATCGGTCTCTTCAGTGGATTACCCAAATAGCCGCAGGTTCTCTTAACACAATCACAAGTTGCTGGATCATGGTTGCCGCACTCAGGACATTGGAAACCTTTAGCAGTTGCTTCAAATTCACCAGCAAAGCCACACTTGTAACACTTATCAATTGGCGTGTTGGTACCAAGATAGCCTACCTTGTCGTAAGCCCAATCCCAGACAGCTTCAAGTGCAGCCGGATTTTGTTTCAAGTTAGGGTATTCACAGTAGTGAATGAAACCACCAGCTGCATAGTATGGATATGGTGCTTCAAAGGTTAACTTCTCAAAAGGAGTTGGGTGTTTTCTGACATCATAGTGGAATGAGTTAGTGTAGTATTCCTTATCTGTAATGTCCTTAATTTTGCCAAACTTTTCAGTATCAAGACGGCAGAAGCGATCAGTTAAACTCTCGCTTGGTGTGGAATATAAACTGTAGTGCCAGTGATATGGATCTTCTTTTTCCCACTTAGCACACAAGTCATGCATTCTTTTAACAATTTCAATTGTAAAATCATGCGCTTCTTCATTGTGTTCCCAGTCTGGACCATAGAAAACGGTGCCGACTTCGTAAAGACCAATGTAGCCTAAAGAAATAGTGGCACGGCCGTTTTTGAAGAATTCGTTTACATCATCCCCTGGCTTGAGTCGTTTGCCAAAGACACCATATTGGTACATGATCGGCGCATTTTCAGGCTTAGCTTGAATTGCACGGCGTCCCTTAAATGCCAAAGCTTGATGACATGTCCGCATTCTAGTATTAAAGATCTTCCAGAAAAGTTCTTTATCACCGTGGCTTTCCATAGCGATTCTAGGCAAGTTCACGGTAACTACACCCAAGTTCATTCTACCTGAGTTGACCTCATGACCATTTTTATCTTTCCAACCTTGCAAGAATGAACGGCAGCCCATTGGTGCCTTGAATGAACCTGTAATCTTCTTAATCATGTCGTACATCAAGACATCTGGGTACATTCTCTTGGTAGAACATTGAATAGCTAACTCTTTGACATCATAGTTGGGATCACCGGGATGCAGGTTCAATCCTTTTTTAATAGTGAAAACTAACTTAGGGAAAATAGCCGTTCTTCTTTCTCGACCTAGACCTTTAATTCTGATGCGTAAAATATCTTTTTGAATTTCTTTTTCAATCCAAGAAGTACCAAGACCAAAGCCTAAAGTAGTAAATGGCGTTTGACCCTGACTAGAAAACATGGTGTTGATCTCATATTCAAGCCCCTGCATTGCATCATAGATGTCCTTCTTGGTTTGCTTTTTAGCATATTGCTCTACTTTTTCAGAATCATCAATAAACTCGGCTGCATCTTTTAAATGTTTTTGGTAGTTCTTTTCCGCAAATGGAGCTAGCACTTCATCAGCACGATCAAATGAACAACCACCATATTGACTAGAAGCAACGTTAGTAATAATTTGGGTAACTTGGTGCGTTGCCACATTGATTGAATTAGGACTAGTCATATAAGCGTTACCGATCTTAAAGCCGTTAGTAAGCATATCCTTAAAATCGATCAGACAACAGTTAGTCATTGGAGAAAGCGGTGTGTAGTCCAAGTCATGCCAGTGAATATCGCCGCGCAAGTGTGCCTTAGCAATATGTTGCGGCATCATGGTTAAACCAACAGTCTTTCCCACCGTACCAGCCGTTAGATCACGCTGGGTACTGAAGATCTCGCTATCCTTGTTAGCATTTTCGTTAACGATCGTTGGATCACCATTCACCATGCGTTCAAGTCTAGTACGCGTATCGGTTTGCTTGAGCCAATTCTTTTCATCTTGCTTACGGTAATCTACATAAGCCTTAGCCTCATCAAGATAGCCCAATTCATTCAGGCTTTCCTTAAAAGCGTGCGCTACGTCTTCTGCTTTCACAGTAGCACCAGTCAATTTAGCCGCAATTTTCTCAATCACGGCATCTGCTTCATCATCAAGATCTAAGTTATGCAAAACCATTTTCAATTTAAAAATTTCAAATGGATATTTTGCCCCATCACGCTTGATAAAGGTAGTTGGTAAGTTTAATTCTGTTTCTTTTTGATAGTCAAATTCTCGTTTAAGCATAATCATCCCTCCAAAATGTCGTATCTAAATTATACCATAGACACAATATCTTGTATTATGTTCAAATATAGCTCAGTATATCTTGTATTAGATAAAACAGCGCGCTTAAGGGGATAATTTATGCAAAAATAATTTCAAAAAAAGATGAAGCAATTCAAATTGCTTCATCCCTCAAATAATATTAATTTCTATTTATTTTTTAGCTTGAGCTTTTTCAATCAACATTCTGATAATATTCAAAACGAACATCCAAGCAATGTTGTAAATCCAGACTTCGCAAATCATCCCAGTGATTAATAATCGCTGAAACAATTGCGGCAGCTTCAATCATATATGCAATTGGTCCTGTGAAGTCCTTTAAAAACTTTAACCACATTGGTTCAGTTTTAGCAGTAATTGCATTAGGACCATATTTAGTTCAAACGCGTTTTAGCTTCTTAACTAGATAAACCAGTTTTAGGATCAATATCTAATTTAGTTAATACTTGCTTCAAATCAGCTTTTTCTAAGTCTGATTTCGAAGCGGTTTTATTTGATTTTTCATTCATCTTAATCCTCCCTTTTCAAAATACTCTGTTCTGTTCACGTTCATTGTAAATCCATGGCAAGCAAAAAAGCCACCGAAACAACTTCGGTGACCTTAATTATCATTCTTTATCTAATTTAGCATTCTCTTCTTTGAAGATCTTGCCCTTATTAACTTCATAGTAAGTCTTGTAGCGCTTGTAGTAATTATGGAACATGTACTTCATTAACAACCAGCGCTTGAAGCTCTTGTCCTTATCATAAAAGACAGTTGTACCATAACGACCTTCACGAATTAATTCATCAGCCTTATCCTTGTATTCATTTTCAAAAGCATATTCATTAAAGATCTTTTTAGGTACGCCAAGCCATAACTTGTACTTAGATTCAAGCTTGTTGCCGTAAATAGTTTCCTTGTCCTTCAAGGCATCTTCTACATAATCATCAATGTACCATTTAGCTAAATTGTAGCCATTCAAGGTTACGTAGAAGCTAGAACGACCTTGACGCAAGTTGATTTCAAAGAATTTGAATTCGCCATCTCTTGGGTCGTACTTAATATCAAAGTTAGCCATACCAGTGTAGTTCAACTTTTCAAGGAATTGTTGAACTTGTTCATACAACTTTTCATTGTATTCTGGCAAAATAGCCATGTAGTTACCAATTGATTGTGGTGTTGGATCTTCCAAAAGTGGGTGACCTAAGCACATCATCTTTACTTGGTGATTCTTATCTACATATGCGTTCAATGTACGCATGTTAGAGTCATCACCTGGAATAAAGTCTTGCAAAATAAGGTCAGCCTTGTAGCCATGAGTATAAATCTTGGTAACAATGTCCTTAAATTCAGCCTTATCTTGAATAGCAAAAGTCTTTTTACGACCTTCAAATTGACATTTAAGCCATGAAACAGGATCTTCTGGCTTAAGTTCTACAGGAAAGTCGAATGGCACATCCAAATACTTTTCAGACTTATAGTCATCCATAGTAATGATCTTAGTCTTAGGATATGGCAAGCCATATTCTTCTGCAGTCTTGTAGAAGCCTTCTTTTGAAATTAAAACTTCAAGCAAGTCATAGTCAATATAAGGAACAATGAAGACCTTGCTCAATTCTTCCTTGTGCTTAGCTAAAAGTTCCGCATAACCGTCACCACAGGCAATCAGAATTACTGGTTCCTCGTGATTCTTGTATTCTTCCATCTTCTTGTGCATTACATCCATGAAAGTTGGATCACTACTAAAGCCATGGTGCAATTCAACATCGACAATGCTGGAATAACGCGTTGCAGCAAGTTGAACGTCAGCTAAAGCTTTTACTTTGATACCGTAGGCTTCATTAAAGGAACGAGCCATACCATAAACATTAATGTCACTACCAAGTAAAATTGGTGTAAATTTTTTAGTCATTATCCTAAATTAAACCCCTAAATTATAGTAATTTGCCTTGTGAAATTAAATTAGCAACTTCAGGTTGAACATGTTGGTATTTTTTAACAGTATTTTCGTAATCAACAAAGAACAACTTGTACCAAACAAGGAAGGTGTAGATAACCCAGATTTGTCTTCTGTGTGAGCCGTCACCTTCGTAGTTATCATCAAGCAACTTAATAATCTTCTTTTGGTCAAAGATATCATTAACGAATTCTTCTTCAAACAAACTACGAACTTGCTTGTAGAAACGTGGTTCCTTAAGCCATTGCTTGATTGGTGTTGGGAATCCAAGCTTTGGACGCTTAGCCCATTCATCTGGCAAGACTTTTTCTGAAGCTTTACGCAAAGCATACTTAGTATCATGACGGTTAACTAAGTACTTAGTTGGAATAGAGTTAGCAAGTTCTGCAATCTTCTTATCAAGATATGGCACACGAACTTCAAGTGAGTGAGCCATTGAAATCTTATCAGCCTTTTGTTCGATATCATTAAGCATAAAGTGGTGCAAATCAATGTATTGCATTTGCTTAACGTTATCGATGTTCTTAACCTTCTTGAAGTCCTTTTGGTAAATGCCATTAACAGTCAATTTATTGCGGTAAGTTGGCTGCAAAATACTATTAGCATCCTTAGAAGTAAAGATAGTTGGGTAATCCATGTCATAGATGACTGATTGACCTACATAAAATTCACTTGGTTCAGCCAAATTAGTATACATGTGAACCTTACCTGGGAAGTTAGGCATCTTCTTAATCTTATGAGCTAACTTCACTTGCTTCTTCTTAGGCAATTTCTTTAACTCACTAGTAAAGACCTTAATGATGTCATTGTGAGTGTGCATCCCGTAGTTTACGTAACCAGCAAACAATTCATCGGCACCTTCACCAGAAAGAGCAACAGTAACGTGCTTACGAGCTAACTTACACAAGTACCAGAGAGGAATGATTGATGGGTTGGCATCAGGTTCATCCATGTGGTATTGCATTTCTGGGAAGTCATGCATAGCTTCATCAGCGTCTACCTTGTCACTAAAGAAAGTCCAGTGATTGATATCAGCTAAGGCCTTAGCCTTTGAAGCTTCATCGTAAGTTGAATCATCAAAGCTGACAGAGAAAACATCATCTGGATTAAGCAAAGTAGTCAAGTATGATGAGTCGATACCTTCAGATAAGAATGCACCAACCTTAACATCAGCGTTTCTGTATAAATCAACAGTTTCCTTTAAATCATCGTTGATTCGCTTTAAAGTTTCTTCAAAGCTTAAGCTGTTTTCTTTATATTCGGCATCCCAATATTGATGGGTCTTCATTTCACCATCTTTGTATTCGAACCAGTGCCCAGCTGGAAAACGGTAAACGCCCTTAAAGAAGGTTTCTTCAAGGTCATTATATTGGTTCATTAAGTATGGCTTAACAGCTTCTACGTTTAATTCACGCTTGAACTTTGGAAATTCCAAGAAACTCTTAAGTTCTGAGCCAACTAGCAAGTGGCCATTTTGGTTGCTGTAATACATTGGCTTAATACCAAAGAAGTCACGTGCACCATAAAGGGTCTTGTTGTTGTCATCCCAAATAAGGAAAGCAAACATTCCGCGTACACGCTTAAGAAGGCCATCCATGCCCCATTCTTCATATCCATGAAGAAGAACTTCAGTATCTGCTTTAGTTGAAAAAACGTGTCCAGCTTTAATTAATTCTTCTCTTAATGGCTTAAAGTTGTAAATTTCACCATTAAAGATGATTGCTCTAGTTTTATCTTCATTATAAATTGGTTGACTTCCGCCTCGAAGATCGATAATTGATAATCTTCTAAAGCCAAGTGCAACTTCATCATTAGTGTAATAACCGTCGGAACCAGGTCCACGGTGCTTGATCGTCGCCATCATCTTACCAATGACAGCTTGTTTTTCATTTATTTTTGGATCATAAAATGCGACAATTCCGCACATAGTCAAATTCCCCTAAGTTAATCTCTCTAAAATTATATCTAGTTATTTTTTCACGTTAACTTTCTTATTATAAGCTAAAGACTTGTAATAGCCAAATGGCTTTACCATTCTTTAACTAAATAAAGTAAACGCGTCTTCTTGAAGCTGCACCATAACCAAACGATTGAATTCGATGACGCTTCAAATCAATATTTACAATGTATCCCGCAAACTCATTATTATGATCGATTTTACGGTTCAAGTTTTTATTATATTTAGTTGTTAACGAATGATTTGGGCCCATTAAAGCTGAGCAATTGAACAGGATATATTGAATACCGTTAATGCGATATTGATCTTCACGATGACGATGACCACAGAAGTAGGCTATAATGCGAGCATTTTTCACCTTAGTGAAATCAAAGTAATTAGACAAGCGAAATTCTGCTGGTTCACCTTCGCTAGCATGCATGCGTCCTTTTTCGCGTTGATTAAAGGCAACGAGCAATTCATGCAGTGAACGACCATTGTATTTCAATGCATTCGAGCCTTTACGATTAATTGGATTAGCATGACTCATGAAAACAATTTTTTTATTAGAAGACTTGGTGAGAATTTCAATGATTTCTTCAATCTGGTCTTCACGTACTGCTAAAGTAATCTTATTATCGTAACGTTTATGACCTTTATTATCCAAAATATATGGCACATCTGAAGTATTAACGGAAACCACGCGAACATCATCAATATCAAAATAAGCTACGCCATGTTGACGAGAAACATAGTGAATGCCCTTTTGACGATACATATCAGGCCACATAATATTTTCAAACTCATTTTCAGGGAATGAGGCTTTAGGATCATGATGCTCGTCAAACTTATCATTTTCATCATGATTTCCCTTAATATTCAAATACGGAACTTTATCTGATTTAAATGAATCTTTTAATTTAATAAGCTCGCTTTCACCAATCAAACCAGCATCAGAGCCGTCGATCCAGTCGCCAAGGTGTGCTTTCAGATCTAGTAAGCCAAACTTTTCTAAATAAGAAAATTCTTGGACATGCTGCAAACCATTCCAGCCATAGAAATCAACACTATCTTTATCTTTAAAGTGAGTATCAGTAATTACCCCGAGATTGACTGAATTTTTGCCATCACGAATGTGTTTTTTGACCTCACTCACATAATCATCAAGATAATCTTCTACTAAGTAACGACGACCCGTCTTTTTATTATGAAAAGCTCTAAAGCGGCCTAATTCATCGCTGTATTTACGAACATATTCAGGAGCCAGTTCAGTAGTACTCTCTGAACTAAGTGCCTGACGCAATACTCCGTCCTTATCTTGATAAACTGTTAGCACAAATTTTTTACCATCTGGCGTACCATCTTCTGCATCAACATGGTATTCACCAATAGTAGTATATTTTTGCATAGGATCAAGCAGCTCACCATCTTTATTCATGGCTGAACGCTTTCTTGCTCCTATGATCTTATCAACTATTCCTTTTGTATATTTCAATAGCTTCATTTTTTCGCCCCAAAGACAAAAAAAGCCGACTCTCGCGACCCGACTCAAATAATTTATGCGTTGTGTGCTAAAGCATAAGCAGCAAGTCCTACTGACAAAACAGCGTCTTTAGCCAATACTTCTTGTAAATCCTTGGCAGCAATTGATTGAACTGCGCCAATAACCTTTAAACTGTAAACGATAACTCGATAATCAGTGGCTGGATCATAGAAATCATCTTCATATGGATTTTCATGGTTGTAAGTCAAATTGATTTCATCCTTATCAACGTAACCATCAACGTGGTTAGTTAAGATACGGTCATGCAAATCAGTCAACTTATCAGCCATTTTGATCAAAGTTAATTTATGATCGCTTTCTGCTTCGTAGTATTCTTCTTCGGTCATATCAAAGTAATCTTTAATAGGATTATTCAAAACGCCTAAGTTATCAATCACTTTATAGACAGCTTCAGCGTCAAAGTCTTGTTCACCATTCAAAATCTTGTCTTGTGATAAGGCTAAATCATCAGCCAACATCATGGTATCTAATTTCTCCATATGAACCTCCTCAAAATTCACCCCTAATTATAGCAAAAAAAGGAATTAAAGCCTGCATTTCAAACTTAAAAATAAAATTTCTCAGAAAAAATCCACTTTTTTTTGCGTAATGAATATTAGAGAGTAAAAATATTATTTTAAAAGGAGAAATTTTTATGAATGAAACTAGGATATTTCGCTGCCCTTGGGGCGATGTACAAGATGCGACAGTGAGAAACTATCATGACCATGAGTGGGGGAAATTAAATTTAGATGATCAATATCTCTATGAGATGTTAGTGCTTGAACTTTTTCAATCTGGACTTAGCTGGGCAACGATTCTGCATAAACGCAAAAATTTCAGAAAAGCTTTTAAAGATTTTGATGCAGAAAAAATGGCGCAAATGATTGATTACGATGCGGGACTACTCATGCAAGACAAGGGTATTATCCGCAACCATATTAAAATCAATGCCGCAATTAAAAATGCCAAGGCAATCCTAGCAGTAAAAAAAGAATACGGCAGTTTTGCCAAATACTTGCAAAACTTTATCCCTTCACCCATCGTTCATCATCCCGATACGATTGATGAGGTTCCGACCACAAGCGACATCGCTAAGCAGATTGCCAAGCAAATGAAAAAAGATGGTTTCTTTTTCGTAGGTCCTGTAATCATTTACTCTTACTTGCAAGGAATTGGCCTAATTAATGACCATCTTGAAGATTGCTACTTCAAAAATAATGGATAAAAAAGAGAAGACGCGCGTCTTCTCTTTTTTAGGAATTAAAAATTAAACTAATTTCTTTCTGATCCAACCAGAAATCCAGTCAATAATGACAACCATAATGATGATTCCTAGCAAAATGATACCTACACGATCCCATTGACGGTATTGCAAAGCAATGATCAGTGGATAACCGATACCACCGGCACCTACCAAACCAAGAATAGATGCGGAACGGATGGAAATATCAAAACGATACAACGTATTGGAAATAAGTGCTGGCATTAAGTTAGGCATGGTTGAAAACATGATTCCGTGGAACTTAGAACCACCAGCAGCTACAACAGCTTCATTTGGTCCATCTTCCAAGTTTTCAATTTCTTCTGAGAATAATTTAGCAAGCATCCCAACTGAGTGAAAACCCAATGCCAATACACCGGCCGCAGAACCAGGTCCTACGGCTTTAATGAACATCAATGCCAAAACAATTTCTGGGAAAGATCTAATAATTGCTAAGACAATCTTACCAGTTCTAGAAGTATACCAATGTTTGTGCTTGGTATGAGCTGCCCAGAAAGCAAATGGCAATGAAATAATAGCAGAAATAAATGTACCTAAGAAAGCAATACAAATAGTTTGCCATAATTGCGAAATCAGGTCTTCACCAGAACCGTTGTAAACGTATTTCCAATCAGGATGGAAAATACCAGCAAAAATAGCTCCGGCAATTTGACCAGCGGTTGCTTTAATATCACCAAAATCAATATCAGTAAATGACCAAACAATTAAAGCGATAGTTAAAATTGCAATTAACCAATGAATTATTTGCTTTTTACGGTCAACGGGTTTAGCGGGTAATTTTTTCATAGTAGTATCCATTATTTCATTAACGCCTCCCGTGACTTAGATGAAACGTAGTCAATTAAAACAACCACTACGATAATAACAATGATGATGGTACCAGTTTGAGCATAATTGAAGACCTGCAAAGTTTGTTGCAAGTTAAGACCAATACCACCGGCACCAATATACCCTAAGACAGTTGATGCTCTGACATTAATTTCAAATGCATATAAAACATAAGAAATAAAGTAAGTCATAATTTGTGGCATAACTGCATGATGGATAATTTGCAATTTATTGGCACCAACAGCAGTCAAAGCTTCAATTGGACCTGGATCAATAGTTTCAATCGATTCATAAAAAAGCTTAACTACGATACCGAATGTAACTACGGCCAAGGCCACAACACCGGCAACTGGACCAATACCTACGATGGCTACGAAGACTGCACCCAAAAGCAAATCTGGAATAGTTCTGATGATGTTCATAATAAAACGAAGCACACCAGTAACTGCCTTATTTTTAACGATGTTGCGGGCAATCGATAATGAATAAATAAATGCAACTACAGAACCGATTACAGTACCTAAAACAGCCATCTTGATAGTTTCAATCAATTTAGGCCAAATGACACTTAAATAGCTCCAATCGGGATGTGATATTTGTACAAAAATATCCGCAAATTGATCCCAGTTTTTGAACAATACGCTAATGTGAGTATTGGTTACATTAATTGAAATAAATAGCCCTGCAATCATGATAATTGCCCAAACCAGGTTCATCACCTTAAATTTGCGCTTAGGTAATTTCATCAAGTTTTGTTTTTCAGGCATTATTTTGCCTCCTTGTTGCCGTCTCCGCCGTTGTAAATATCAGTGAAGACTGATTCAGGAGTATCCTCCATCTTGCCATCATAAACTACTTGTCCTGCACGAATACCAATTACACGTTGACCAAACTTGCGTGCCAATTCAACACTGTGCAAGTTAGCCAATACTGTCATGCCATATTTTTCATTAAGCATCTTCAAGTCATCCATAACCTTAATTGAAGTTTGTGGATCAAGTGAAGCAGTTGGTTCATCGGCTAAAATAATTTTTGGATCTTGCATCAATACACGAGCAATGGCCACACGTTGCTGTTGACCACCTGATAATTCATCGGCACGTGCATATACTTTGTCAGCCAAATCAACTTTTTGCAAAGCTTCATAAGCCTTTTGCTTGTCTTCTTTAGAAAACAAATTAAATGTAGTTTTCCAAGTTGGGTAATAAGCAACGCGTCCTACTAAGACATTGCGCAAAACGCTTGAACGCTTAACCAAGTTAAAGTTTTGGAAAATCATACCGATATCACGGCGTAAGTTGCGCAAATTCTTCCCCTTAGCCTTAGTGATAGACTTGCCGTCAATTAAAATATCGCCTGAAGTAATATTGTGCAGACGGTTGATTGAACGAAGCAAAGTTGATTTACCTGCACCAGACAAACCAACAACTACTACGAATTCGCCTTTATTAATTGTTAACTTAATGTCCTTTAAGCCTACAGTACCGTTGTCATAAACTTTAGAAACATCTTTTAATTGGATCATTGGCTTATCTGCCATTTAACTCTTAACTCCCTTAAATTGATTTACTATTTTTGAGATGATTCAACCATCTTGTCGTATTTACGTACAATGTTAAAGTCACTATCTTTAGCGTAATCGTAACCTTCGTGGCTATATACGCTTTCAATAACTTTTTTACCTTCCTTTGACTTACCTACAGCAATAAATGCCTTAGCAAGCTTCTTACGGAATGACTTAGACATGCTTGGAATTACTGAGATAGTGTCGTTTGGAATTGGCTTAGTGAAGTAAATTGGAACAACTTGACTCATAATCTTAGGGTTGTCCTTTAAAACAATGTTACGTGCATCTTCAAATACGAATGCTGCATCAGTATCACCGTTTAATACGTTCAATACTGCTTGGTCGTGACCAGTTACAGTAACCAACTTAGAATCCTTAGTTACGTCTAAGCCCTTTTCCTTAAGTTCAGCAACTGGGAATACGTAACCAGCTGCTGAAGTTGGGTTTTGAACTGAGATTGACTTACCCTTCAAGTCTTTCCATGACTTAATCTTTGAACCCTTCTTAACAAGGATTTCAGCACGGTAGTTCTTAACTAAATCCTTAGTTGCTTTACCACCTGGTTGCTTAACGCCGTAACGTTCAGCTTGCAAAAGCAAATCAGCAGCACCTTGCTTGTGAGCTAAAACGTAACCATCTGGTGGAAGGAAACCTACATCAACTTTCTTTGACTTCATTGCTTCTACAACAGTGTTGTAGTCAGTTGACATAGAAACATGAACAGGAATACCTAATCTCTTTGAAAGCATCTTTTCAAGAGGCTTAGCACGAGCTTGCAACTTAGTTGCAGCTTGACTTGGCACAAATTGAATAGTTAATGACTTTGGAGTGTAGTTTTCTTTATCAGATGAACTACTACTCTTGCTTGAACATGCAGTTGCAACCACTGCAACAAGTAATGCAACTACTGCTACCAAGATTTTTCTAAATCTTTTCATATTGTCCTCCATGGGCAAAATAGTGATAAAACAATCAACGCTATAAAAAAAGACTTAATTACGGGTCGACAAAAATGATCAATAATTAAGCCTTATTAATAGCACATATAGTTAGTAAAACGAACAGAAAAAAACGTCTCCAAAAGCGGATGACTTGCCAGTAACAATAAATTTATCCACACCCATAAGCAAAACTCATCCACTCCCTTCAGCAACTCTACGTTCATTGTTAAAATAATACCAAAAACGTTCGGGTTCTATCAAGCCTTTTAGGAAAGTTTTTTTATAAAAACAGCTAGATGAATTTATACTCATCTAGCTATTACCGCTATTTAATTAGTTCTTCTTCATTGTTGGTTTAACCGGGTTATTAGCCATATCAGTCTTAACAATCAAAACATCAGCTAAGGCGTGTTGGTTAACGTATTCAGTAACTGAACCCATTAACATTCTTTCAACCGCATTAAGACCTGTTGCACCCATAGCAATCAAGTCATTGTGGTGGTCTTTGATGAAGTCATAAGAAATGATGCGCTTAGGACTACCATAACGAATGTGGTAATCTACATCATCAAAGTTAAAGTTATCATGAGCCCATTTCTTTAAACTCTTCAAATATTCTTCAGAGTCTTGAGTCATTTGGTAAATAGTATCGCCAGAAATCAAAGTGTCTTGCATTTCACCCATAAATTGACGAGTATCGATAACGTTCAATACATCAACGTGAGCACCATCACGCAAACCAACTCGAACAGCTTTATCAAAAGCTCTTTCTGCTGATTCCGAACCATCAACTGGAACTAAAATACTTTCTTTATCTTTTGCCACTTCTATTCATCTCCTATCCGATTGCTTTATTCTTAATGTTTATTTTAACATAATTTTGTAAACTATTACTTTTCTAAATAATTGTTTAGGTTCATATTTGTTGCTAAAATAATATGCATGACAAGATTTAATTACAGAAAGGAGTATTTTTTGACCAAAAAATTAACTAATCAATTAATCGGCGTAACCAGTGGCCGCAACTTCCGTGAACTTGGAGGTTATGAAACTTTATCTGGCAAGAAAATCAAGATGCATAAATTGCTTAGAACCGGCAATTTGGCTGATCTATCACCATTTGACAAGAAATTTTTAACTGATTATGGCGTAAAATACGACGTTGACTTCAGAAGTAAAGAAGAAGTATATAATCAACCTGACCGTGTTCCAGATGGTGTGGAATATATTTACGATCCTGTCTTTAGCGAAGACTTAACCAATTCATCCAAGAGTCTAAATGATTTGAATAAACAAGCCGCTAATGATGCCGACTTCGGCTTTGATCACATGCATTATGCTTACGAAGACATGATCGAAAGCGAATCTGCTCAAAACGCTTATCGCAAGCTCTTTGAAGTATTGCTTAAAAACGATGGCGAAAACGAAAGCGTCATTTTCCACTGTACTGCAGGCAAAGATAGAACCGGCTTTGGTGCAATGCTAGTCTTAAGTGCTTTAGGCGTGCCGTTCAGCACTATCAAAAAAGACTACCTTTTAACTAACATCACTACTAAGGACTTCGTTGACAGCATGGTTGAACACGCTCGTCAAAACGGCCGCAACGAAAACGTTCTTCAATCAATTCGAGATATTCAAAGCGTTCGTCCAGAATATCTTGATCATGCAATTAAGGTATTGAATGACGAATACGGCGGCATCAATAACTACTTACGTGACGTGATGAAGCTCTCTAGCGCAGACATTATGAAATTGCGTGAAATTTATCTTGAAGACTAAAAAAGGAGGCTAGAAATTCTAGTCTTCTTTTTTCATGAATTTTTGTTTTAAAAATGCATAGATAGCTTGCGGATCGGTAAAATTAAATACCTCTCGCAATTCATTAGCTGGAGTATCGGCAAAAAAATCCATCACGCTAGCTAACAACTTAGCCTGCCCATCAGGATCATTATCTAAAAGCATGAACAAAAACTTCACTTCTAATGTTTCCTTAGGCTTAATCATATTATGAAAAAGAACCGGATTTTTAAGAGCAACAGGCACAATTAAACGAGTATTAACAAACTCGCCTTCTGTGTGCGGAACTGCAATATTAGGAATGTTTTGACCTAGTGTCTTCGTATCCAAGCCTGTAGGAAAATTATGTTCACGCTCAACAATATGTGATAAGAAATTACCTTTTACACAGCCTCGTTCAAGTAGCTTGTCATAAACTTCTTTTAAAACCAAATCTTGCTTAATTTGATCTGTTACAAAAACTGCATCTGGGGCAAAAAAATTTTCAGTATTAGTCATTGAATTTTACCTTCCATTATGGAATTACTATTTTTAGCGTAAGTTAACAAGACGTTTTTTTCAATCGAAAATATGTTAAAGTTAATTCGTCAGCAATTTTTATGGGGAGAAAATTATGAACAAGAAAAAGACTTTATATTTTGGTGCCGGTTGGTTTAATGAAAAGCAAAACAAAGCTTACAAAGAAGCAATGGCAGCTTTAAAAGAAAATCCAACAGTTGATTTAGAAAATAGTTATGTGCCCCTTGAAAACCAATACAAGGGTATTCGCATTGATGAACATCCAGAATACTTGCACAACATTGAATGGGCTTCTGCAACCTACCACAATGATTTAGTAGGAATTAAGACTTCTGATGTCATGCTTGGCGTATATTTGCCAGAAGAAGAAGACGTCGGCTTAGGCATGGAACTGGGCTACGCATTATCTCAAGGAAAATATATTTTATTGGTTATCCCAGATGAAGATTACGGCAAGCCAATCAACTTAATGAGCTGGGGCGTTTGTGACAATGCCATCAAGATCAGTGAATTAAAAGACTTCGACTTTAACAAGCCTCGCTACAATTTCTACGACGGAGCTGTATATTAAAAAATAAGCAAACTAAATGACCTATCGCTTAAAAATTGCGATAGGTCATTTTTTAATATTATCTGTCATGTATAAAATCTTTCTTAATAAATATACTCCAAGTGATTTTCCAAAAAAATTATTATTCTATACCCACTTCATATGGAAGTCCGAGTCACTTATGTAAATCATATATCACTTGGCATATTATCTTACTACTAAGTTGTTATTTAGCTTTCAATGCCCATTGGTATCACAAGCCTTTCTTTATATCTGACTAACTACACTAACTATGTCATTGGCCTCACCTTTTCTTTTTAATATTATTTCTTAATTTTTTTACACTCATAATATAGCACATTTCTCCCAAAAGTAAAAGCGCTTACATTAAAATAAAAGATTAATTTTTCTTTGACTACTATCCTTTTAGCATAATTGCACAAAAAGTTAAGATTTTTTCGCTATAATATATGGTAACAAGTTTTATTAGGAAGAAAGCAATATGACACAAAATCAAATAGAAAGACATCAATTAGGTCAACTCATCGGTGCGAATAAACGTGATCATTACTATGAACTTCACTATTCTACCGGAGAAGTTGCTCGTCTTTATATTTTAGCTGACGGAATATTCCGCTATTTCCTTGACCCAGCTAAGGAATTCGACGAAAATCATTCTTCTTTCGTTGACCTGTCTCAATTTAATAATAGTTACTTTGAAAAATCTAAAGCAAAGGCTACTAGCGATTCTTTAATCATTCAAACCAGCAACTATCAATTAATTTTTCAACAAAAGCCTGCAGTCATGACTATTTTTGACGAGACTTTGCATCGTAGTCGTTTGTCTCAGCTTAGTCCAATTGAACTAAGCAGCAATCAAACTACCGAAATTTTAAAACAACACAAAAATGAATTTTATTTCGGTGGCGGGATGCAAAATGGCTACTTTAGTCATAAAGGCAAAATTATTCAAATTGAACGCGACCATATTACAGGCAAAGGCGGAGTATTAACTCAAGTACCATTTTTCTGGGCTAACTCTGGCTTTGGTGAATTAAGAAATACTGACACCACTGGGAGCTATGATTTTGGTAAAACCAATCAAGATGCCGCAATCTTAACTCACAATAGCAAGTTGTTCGATACATTTTACCTATTAGGTAATTCACCTAAGGATATTTTGGCTAAGTATTATCTTCTAACAGGTAAACCATTGATGCCGCCTAAATACGCTTTAGGTTTGGGCCATGTCGGCAACTTCTTAACTACAATGTGGCAGCCAGGAGAAGCTAAAGAACGTAATGCAACCATGTTCGAAGATGGCAACTATTACACTAGGACTACTAATCCTGAAGATGCCAACGGCAAGGCTTCATTAAATGGGGAAGAAGAATACCAATTCTCCGCTCGTGCGATGGTCGATCGTTATCAAAAAGAGCATTTCAAGCTAAGCTGGATCGTTCCTAACTACCAGGTACAAGATTTCAATGCGGAAGCAATGACTAGCTTCAGTGATTACGCTGCAAGTAGAGACGTTAATGCTGGTCTTTGGAGTGAGAACCAAACACCAAAGGTAACCCCAAATACCACTTTTATTCAAACCAATACTAGTGATCCTAAGATTTTGAAAAACGATGCCTTGATTTTACGTGATAATCTAAAACTTAAAAGACCGCTCATCTTTTCAAATACTGGAATTGCTGGCAGTCAAAGTAGAACGATGCTCGCTTTCGGCGATATTGGCGGCAATTGGGAAAATATTCCAACTCAAGTTGCTGGCTTTTTAGGTGCTAGTCTATCTGGTCAACCTTTAATCGGTAGTGCTGTAGATGGAACCGCTGGTGGTGGCAATGCTCAAATCAGCATTCGTGACTTTGAATGGAAAGCCTTCACTCCACTGCTCTTCAATCTTGATGATCAAGGTAAATTTAGCAAGACGCCATTTGCTTATAACAACAAGATGACGCAAATCAATCGTGCATACCTGCAATTACGTGAACAATTGCAAACTTATATGTACACGCTGATCTACCGTGCTCAAGTCGGTGAACCAATCATGCGGCCATTATTCCTAGAATTTCCACATGAACAAGTCAACTACACCCCACAAGTTAGCCATGAATTTATGCTTGGGCCTAACTTGCTCATTTCACCAATTGTTAATGGTCGAGAAGACGGCAATGGCAATTCTAGAAAAGATAATCTTTATTTGCCAAATCACCGTACAATGTGGGTTGATTTATTCGATGGCAAGAAATACTTAGGTGGTCGAGTTTACAATAAGTTGTCATACCCATCTTGGCACTTGCCAGTCTTTGTTCGCGGCGGCTCTATTTTCGACTTGGGTGAACGCAACTATGTCCTTTACCCACAAGGCCGCAGCAAGATGGTTACCTATGACGATAATGGCTATAACGATTATTCAAGAAACCATGTTGCTACACAAATTACTAGTGAACTTGAGGCAAGCAAACTTAAGATTACGATTTATCCAACTCAAGGCGATTTCAATACCTTCCAAACAGAGAGCACCACTAACTTGAATATTATGTGTGATGGTTATCCGGATGGCTTGACTGTTAAGATTAATGATCAGGTCATTGACATGCAGGAATATGGTACAGTTGATACCTTCGCACATGCTAAGGAAGGATTCTTCTTCAATACAAATTACAGCTGGATGCCTGAATTTGATCAATATCAAGAAAAGAAGCAAACTGCTTTGCAAATTAAGTTAGCTAAACGTGACATTACCGATTCTAAAATTGAAATTGTTATCCGCAACTTTAATTACGGTAATGAAACCTTAGTACACGCAATTACTGATTCATTATTGCGCTCACCTAAGCAGCCAACAGTTGATCCAGAAAAGATCAGCTCACATTCATTAACAGTAGTTTGGCCACAATTAACTGATCAAGTTCAAATTGAAGTTAACGGCATTTTGCATGATGGTATCGATGGCAGCTCATTCACATTCCACGGATTAGCACCTAATACTCGCTATAGCATGCGTTTGCGTTATGTTGCCAAAAACAAGGTCTCTGAATGGTCAGATCCATTTGGTGCAATTACTAAACCAGATCCAATGAACTTCGCCATCAGAGATATTCACACTACTAGCAATATGACTAGTCAAAAAGATCATCCTTTGAAGTATTTGACTGATCTTAAACTAGCTAGTGAATGGGAAACTGTTAATGGCGTCAGTGAAGATCAACCACTTGAATTAACCTTCAAGTTTAATCAATTGGAACACTTAAGCAGAATGGTTTGGGTACCAAGAAAGATTGACCATCAAGGTGATCCTGTTGAAGTCAGCGTCGAAACTTCTGTTGATGGCACTAACTTTAAGCCATACGGCGAACGACTTACTTGGAAGTCTGATAGCAAGAATAAGGTCGTTGGTTTGAGAGGCGTCGAAGCTAAGGCAATGAAAATCAGGGTTTACAAATCATCTGGTCCGATTGTTGCTGCTGAAGAAGTTATCTTCTATAAAGAAAAAAAGAATAATGATTAAGTAAAAAAGAGTTCTCATGATGAGAACTCTTTTTTACTGCTTCATTTTATGTTTTTTTAACCAATGATGATATCCAACCACTAAAGTAAAACAACGTAATTAACACAAATTGCGCATCGATTGAATATGCAAATAATTTAAAATTCAAGATCAAAGTAATAATCAGCCACACGCAATACAATGCTTCAAATGGCATAATCAAACGATCGATTTTACGATTCTTCAAAATAACGTGATAGATATCATGCATAGTTTCAACAGCCTTAATTTCATTTATTAAGTACCAACTCTAGCACAAACTAAAGCCGATGACGCAATGCTTTTTTACTCACCCCATTCGCTTCTCAGCCATTCCATCGCCAAGTTAAACCAATGAGCCGCATGTGGATTTTCCTGCCATTCACGTCCCTTAGATTTCACATTATGACGTGCTAAAGAAAAGCCATGATAGCCATGATTGAATAAGTGTGCTTCAGTTTTTACATTATTCTTATTCAAAGCACCAATGTATTCAATTGAATTGCCAATCAAGACAATTGGATCATCCCAAGCTTGGAAAATAAATGTATCTGGTATTTCAGGTGTAACACCTAATGCACTATCTAATAATTCCGGTTCTACTGGCATCTTATCCTTTTGATCATTTGGAATTGGAAAACCAATTTTCTTAATATCGATCAATGGATAACCTAGAATCGTCTTATTAGGCAATACATCATCTTTATTAAAACCATATTTACTCTGATAATCACTGCTCAAAGCCATGTTATTAGCCGAACTAACTACGTGACCACCAGCGGAAAAGCCAACCGTCAAAATGCGATTAGGATCCAAATGATACTCATCTGCATGATCTCTAAAATATTTAACCGTAGTAAGTACATCAAGACCAGCATCCGGATAGATCTTACCTGGAGCTTGAACTAAGTTATATTCCATAACCACACTATTAAAGCCTTGATTATTAAAAGCGAGTGCTACTGGTTCGCCTTCTCTTTTAGATAAATGATTAAAACTACCTCCTGGAACCACAATTGCTAAAGGGCGTTTTTGTTCCACTAATTCTGGATTTTGATCCAGCACATAAGTATGGATCTTAAATTCACGCTTATTAAAATTAGTTATGGTCAGATTTTCTACTTTCATTTTTTAGTCCCTTCTTACTCATCCCTCTAGACAACATAAAGGATGACAGAGGCACTGTTAAAATAACCCCTATTAAAGAATACATGATAATTAAGGCTTCATTAACAAAAAGTTTTTCATTAAGGACTTCACCGATCGTATAGTGCAAACGGAAATACCATAAAAACAGAGCTAAAAAGCTACCAAACAGTCCGAATAGAATTGTGTTCATCGCAGTACCTAACACGTCAGTACCAATAGCGTTGCCACTGCTCATTAATTCTTCTTCACTGATATTTGGATTATGCTTTTTAATTTCTAATAAGCCTGAGCTCATTGCAACCGCTGCTTCCGCAATTGCACCCAACGTTGAGAAAATTGCGACTGCAACTGCAATCATTGGGTAATCTAGTCCTGGCATCTGAGAAAGACCAACTAATAATTCTCCAGCTTCTGGGCCAAGGCCTGCAGCTTGAGCAAAATATTGGCATCCCCAAATAAATGCACTCACAATCAAACAAATCAAGAAGGCAGAATAAAACGAGTTTTTGGCAACTGTATAATCATGCGTACCTAAGAAAATAATCGTGACTAGCTTTAATGGAATAAAAATCAAAGTCAAAATTGCAATATTAATTCCCCAAGAAATTAGCATCGCTACCAAAATTAACAATATGGTATTAATCAAGACACTAAAGAAACTACGAATTCCTGTTTCTCCGCCAACAATTGTCATTAAAATAGCCAAAACAACAATTAATGCCATTAACGTACTCATTTATTCTCACCTTCTCTTCTAAATAAACTCTTCCAGTCTTTATCTTTAACAAAAAGCAAACTACAGCCTGTCGCAAAGACGACTGTTAATACAATTCCGATCGCCGAAATTACACTTTGCGTTGCTCCAAGCGATAAGGTGAAGCCAAATGCTGAGCCCAATGTATTATTATCTCGCAAATACAAAATTGTTTCAGGCAATGCGCCTGCAATAAAAATTAAAACTAACACATTAATCAATGGTCCCATGATTTCTTGTCCCATGGTTCGACCACTGTGTACTAATTGACGAATAGTAATATCTTTCTTAGTTTGAATCAATTCATATAAACTAGAAATAATATCGGTTGCCTCATCCATAACGGCTCCCAGTATTCCGATTAATGTTTGAGCTAGGAACAAGCCACGTGGATCTTGCGTTGCATAGTCTCCTGTTTCATATTTCATTTCTGATTCGCCGGTCACATGCATAATTACGTAGCATAAAGCAAAGGAAACAAAAATACCTAAAACTGTAGCTAACCAAGTTGCCAGCATTTTTTTATTAAAGCCTTGAACAATCAATAAACTGAAGAAGGATAAAACAATATCAGCTAAACCGAAGAGCAAAATAATGTGTGCCCCATTTAGGTGAACATCCCAAACAATGACTAAATAAAACAGTGCCCAACTGATTGCCATAGAGACTACTAACGCAATCGTATGCATCCCCGATACGGCGATCATTAACGCTACCATAATCGTAACTACCATCACTAATACCCAATCACGTTTAGGGTTAACAATAGCCGGATCGCCCTTTTTAATATTGACAAAAATACGTTGACCAGCACGATATTTCTGCGTTGTTAACTGTGAAGGATAATATATATTCTTGGTGGTATATTTTTCACCCTTATGTTTGCCAGATAATACTTTTAAATGTAGAATATGTTCTCTCGTTTGATCCTGATTCTTATAAACATCCTCATTCTTTTCAATCAAAGTATCTTTAATCTGACTGTCCGTAATAAGTGCAACTTCATCTTTTTGATAAATATCAGTTGCAAAATACGTTAACACTGTCAAAATAGCGCCAACGATTGCAGCAATAACTGCCGCTGTGTAGCGCTTTTTCCATTTAAAATTCAACGGTAACAACTCCCTATTTCTTTTTCACAGTTATTACTGTAAAACAAAAGGCAGCCCTATGTTAAGCTACCTTTTAATTCTTTACTTTTTTGCTTAAATCTTTCTTAAAACTTAAAGATTTTTTGCCACCAATGTTCCTTAGTTTCTGGAAGCTGCATATCCTCTAAGGTACGATGAACATTTGCAGTTGCCCGTTTTTTAGCATTTTCTTTTGCTTTAGAAATAATTTAGTCATGCATCTCTTCTTGATTCTTATGCATGTCTTCTTTTACTTCTTCGCGTTTTTCTGCAACATCTTTTGATTTTTCATCGTCATCAGCAACAACGCCAGAAATATCAGGTAAAGCAGCGATTTTATCGCTATTATCTTTTGGTGCAGCAAGTTGCTTTTGTGCTTCAATCAAATCTTCATTCTGCTTTTGAATGACATTCAATTGTTTTTGCAAAGAACTGATCGCTTCATTTTGATTTGAAATAGTCTTTTGCAAGGTATTCAAAAGCTTAACTACTTGTTGCGTATCCATCACATCATTAGCAGTATAGCGCACAGGTTCCTTGACCTTAGGTTCTTCGCCCTTTTCACTAACAGCATAAATTTGACGAGCCGCCTCTTGCAAAGTCAAGCCACTATTCTTAGACAAGTGATGGAAAGCCTTCAAATCGTCAATATCCTTTTGATGATATAAACGTGCCTTCTGCTTAGTCCGGGCAAAATAGTTTGAATTGCCCGTTACTTTTTCCACGATTAAAGAATATTTTCTTAATGTGGCAACACCTATTCCTAATTCTTTTGCAGCTACCTTAGGTGCAGCGAGTTCTTCAAAATCATGCTTATTAGTCGTCATTAAAATCTACCTCTATAAAATTGGGTATTAATCGTGCTTATGAAGCAAAGTCTTCTTATGATCAAAACGTTCCATTCCTACTTCAATCAAACGAGTAATTAACTCAGTGTAAGGAACACCTGCTTCTTCAAACAACTTAGGATACATACTGATATTAGTAAAGCCTGGAAGAGCATTAACTTCAGTCAATACTACTTTACCACCTGGAGTAAGCATAGAGTCAATTCTAGCCATACCACTACATTCGGTAACTTCATAAACTTTACGAGCATTTCTTCTTACGGTGTCAATAATTTCTTGTGGCAAATCTGCAGGGATTTGTAACTTAGAAGTTGAATTGTCATCGTATTTGTTCTTATAGCTGTAGAATGAGCCTTTTGCATTGGTGATTTGTCCCACACCTGCTACAATTGGCTTGTCGTTACCTAGTACGGCAGTTTCTACTTCAGTACCAGGAACAGTTTCTTCAACTAATACCTTGTCATCGTACTTAAATGCTTCTTTTAATGCTGCTGCATATTCATCAGCGTTAGTTACATGGCTAACACCAACTGATGAACCTTGGTTAGATGGCTTAACAAACATGTCACGGCCAAGTTTTTCAGCAACTTTTTCATAATCAAGTTTATCATTATTTTTGTCATCGTATTCAAAACGTTTAATTGTGATCCAGTCAGCAACAGGAACGCCAACTCTTTGAGCTAAAATCTTGGTAAATTCTTTGTCCATGGTTACGGCAGCAGCCAAGACGTCATCACCAACGAATGGCTTATTCATCAAACGGAATAAACCTTGTAAAACGCCGTCTTCACCCAAGTTACCGTGAACAATAGGGAAAAAGACATCAATTTCTGGTAAGTTTTCTAATTCAATTAAATTAGAAATATTGTGAACCTTGTGTGGGTTCTTTACTTGGTATGAAGGATCTTCTAAAACCTTGAAACTTTCTTCTTCATTTGCAAAGTAGCCTTCATTAGTAATCCAAATTGGGTGTACATCAAATTTTTCTTTATCAATTGCTTTATAAATATTACGACATGAAACAATTGATACTTCATATTCTGATGAGTTACCACCAAAAATCAATCCAACTTGTGTTTTTTTAGTCATTGTTTTATACCTCTTTTAAATGTTACCAAACCTTTATTATACGCAAAGAATACCAAAAAAACTTAAAATTATAGAATATTTTTTTACTAAAGCCTTTTCACAATAGTTTATAATTATTTAAATAGACTAAAAGATCCTAGAAGGGAGTTAAAAATATGCTTCTACGGAAAATCTCTATCACTACAATTGCAGCGATTTTATGTGTGCCATTTATTGGTCAAACTGCAAAGGGTGCAACTTTTACTACTCAAGAGATTAACGAAGTACACAGTTTTCAAAAAGAATACGGCAATCTCAATAAAACCCGCTATAGTATCCAAAACATTTACGCCAAAAAGCCACATTTAAAGAAGAAATTCAATGCAGGAGCTTTAAATCCAAAATATATTCAAACACAAGTCGATTACATTAATTATTATCGTTCTTTGTTCGGTTTACCCAATGTAACTGCAACTACTACTTTTAACAATAATGCTCAAAAAACTGCAGCAGTGATGGCAGCAATTAATGCCAATCCGTTTATTAATCAGCATGGTCTTCCCAGTGAGAAAAGACCTAGTTATATTTCAAAAGGCACTTGGAAACTAGCTAAAGATACTTCTGAAACTTCCAACTTGAATTTCAACGTTTCGCATCAATCAGCTGGTGACGTTATCACGGACCTTGTAACTGACCACTATAACTTAACCGGATCAGATACAGGACACCGTGCTTGGCTTCTTTCCACTCGGTTGACTACTACTGGAATTGGAGCAGCATACGGTAAAAATGGCTACCGCTATTCTGTTCAAAAAGTACTGAACACCAATGATATGTTTCGAGCAGCTAACCAACCTGTAGTGGCCTACCCTAGCATGCGTTTATTCCCTGTAGAATTAGCTACTGGTAACAAAACTGTTTGGTCACTTTACTTATCTGACAAAACAGTTAACTCCAAGCCAGAAATATCAATCAAGGATTTAGATACAGGGATCACAACCAGTGCCACTCACGTCAAGAATTATAGTTCTAGTGGCTATGGCAATTTCAAAACGATTATTACTTATTCTCCAGCAAATACGCAACTTGTAGCTGGACATGAATACGAAATAAATATTAAGGGCGTTTATAAATATACCTTTAAACTGTTCAAACAAGATGGTACTAACGATACCACCAACTACACTACTGCTCCAGTAGCCAATCAATCTGCTACCACTTTAAGCAATAAAACGGAAGTGCAGTCACCTTTACTAAAGCAAAATAAAATTCTGCGTGCTGTTATTATGCCTAAGGCTGCAATTCTGCCAAACCAATCCAACAATCTGCTTAATACTTTAGCCGAAGATGGATGGAATCAAAATTTTTTTATAAGACAGTACGCATTGAAAAATCTCATCATCACAGAATGAAATGAAAAAATCCAAGCAAAACGCTTGGATTTTTGTTTACAAAACTTTTGATAAGAAATCTTTAGCACGATCACTAGTTGGATGTTCAAAGACCTCTTCAGGAGTTCCTTTTTCTTGCAAATAGCCATCTGCCATAAACCAGATTTCATCGGCTACTTCACGAGCAAAGCCCATTTCATGGGTTACGATTACCATTGTCATCCCTGAATTAGCCAAATCTTGCATTGTCTTTAAAACTTCCCCCACCATTTCTGGATCTAAGGCACTAGTAGGTTCATCAAACAGCATTACTTCAGGATCCATCGCTAAAGCTCTGGCAATGGCCACACGCTGCTGTTGACCACCTGATAGGCTAGCTGGGAATTGCTTAGCACGATCAGCCAAGCCTACTTTTTCTAAAAGCTCTAAGCCTTTTTGCTCAGCTTCTTTTTCACTAACGCCTTTAACTTTCATTGGTGCAAGCTTTACATTTTCAATTACATTCATATTAGGGAAAAGGTTGAAGTTCTGGAAAACCATTCCCATTTTTTCTCGTAATTGATCTAATTCTTTGCCATCTTTTAAGCTAGCTAAATCTGTGCCATCAAAAACAATTTTTCCAGCTGTAGGATGTTCCAACACGTTTAGACAGCGCAAAAAAGTACTTTTACCAGAACCAGAAGGTCCAATAATACAAATTACCTGTCCTTTATTTACGGTGGCTGAAATATCTTTTAATACTTCATTTTCACCAAAAGTCTTTTTTAGATGTTGAATATCAATCATTTTAGTCATTGTGTTTCATCCGTCTTTCGAAATAGTTAAGCAATCTAGTCAAAGTAAAGGTCATGATGAAGTAAATAATCATCGCAATGAATAATGGCAATACGCCACGGTAAGTTGAAGTTTGAATAAGTTCAGTTTGGTACATCAATTCAGTTACCCCAATCACTGAAACTAATGAACTATCTTTAAGCAAAGTGATAAATTCGTTATCTAAAGCTGGCCAAATATTCTTCAATGCTTGTGGAATAATTACGTAACGGTATGCCTTAGCTTGACTCAAACCAAGAGATCTAGCAGCTTCTGTTTGTCCCTTAGCAACTGAAGCAATTCCTGATCTAATATCTTCAGCAACATAAGCACCTGAATTAAGTCCAATCGCAATAATACCTGCTACTAATGCAGATAAGTTTGAAATAAGGGCCCCAACGCCAAAGTAAACAAACAAAATTTGGACCATTTGCGGCGTACCACGGATAAATTCAATGTAGCAAACCGCAATCCAGTGTAACAACTTGTTCTTGGACAAGCGCATTAATGCTAAAAGCATTCCTAATACGATACCAATTAAAACAGAGAAGACAGTGATAATAATGGTGTATTCGATTCCCTTAACAAAATATGGAGCGTATTTCGCCATCGTATTAGTCTTTTGCGCTGTCTTCATGTATTTAGCGGCTTCAGGCAAATACTTCTTGTTGATCAAGTCTTCTTTTTCAACGCGGCTAATTGTCTTATTAACCGCCTTTACTAAGCCTGGTTGTCCCTTAGCAATCGCTACCGCATTACCTGCTTGCTCTTCGCGCAAATCACTTCTAACAGCCATTAAGCTATTATCATTTTTAGCATATGCCTTGGCAGTTAATTCTTCCATTACTACACCAGACATCTTGCCAGACTTCAAAGCCAAAACTAAGTTGTTGATCTTACCTAAACCCTTAGCCTTAGATTTTTTCATTTGCGACTGAATCAATTGATATTGAATACTACCAGTTTGAGCACCAACGGTTTGACCAGCAAAATCCTTAATTTTCTTATACTTAGTTTGGTCACGCTTATTAATTAAGAAATATTCACCACTTGGCTTGTAATAAATCTGTGAAAAGTCTACGCTCTTTTTTCTTTCAGGGTTAGGTGTCATGGCAGAAATAACCATGTCAACCTTGCCCGTTTCAAGTGCAACTAAAAGAGAGTCAAAACTCATATTTTTAATTACAAGCTTAGCATGTAAATCCTTTGCAATATCTTTAGCTAGTTCAATATCTACCCCAACATACTTGGTATTGCCATTTACACTAGTGGTAAATTCAAGTGGCGGGTAGTCTGCAGATGTGCCCACTACTAATTCTTTCGACTGTTTAATCTTCTTCATTACGGAGTCACTGGCTACCTTTTTATCTGCAGCAGCGACTGGTTGATTAAACAAAAAAAGGGTCGAAATTATTGTAATGAAAGCAAGAAACAAATTAACAATTTTTGCTTTTTTCATAAAATTCACCTATTTTTCTCGTTAAATATACCTAAAATTATTAATTATTTTTTAATTATATACAGAAAATTCGTCATTGCAAGAAAAACCGCAATCATGGTCGCATGATTACGGTTTCTAAACTTATTTAGTTGAAGTGGCTTGCCAAGGAATAGCACAAATAACGTAAATAATTGCTCCAACAATGACATATTCTAAGAAGACGCTACTGCCGATTTCAAGAATTGAACCAAATTCAATGTTATCAACATCAAAAATTACGGGAACTAGTGCTAATAATCCTGAAATTAGGATCAACCAAAAACCAGCCCACATTCCTGCCGCAGTCGCATTATGAATTAGCATTCTTGTAGAAGCCTTAGATCTCATGTCATTAATTAATGAAATCAGAGTAATAATAGTCACAATTACAATGATTACATTAACAATGAGCAATAAACTAGCAATATTGGCACCTAATGTAACGATATTTAAATCAAATGCCTTAACAATTGCATACGGTGCATTAGCACCCTGTTTTTTTAATTTATTATTGATTACTTGTGCTCCACTTGAAGAGCCCTTATCAATCCCTTGATTAATATCCGTTAAAATCTGTTGAGCAAGTCCCAGATTATTAACCTTAAACCAGTGAATGCCTAACGTATAATCAATTATATGGTCGGCAATTGGCTGGGTTTGTGCCTGAGCAAGTAAGTTTGCATCATCTTCGTCGCGAGCATCAATTACATCTGCCAAAACATCAAAATTTTTATTAACTTGGCGTACAACAACGGCTTGATTATAACTAGTTCTAATCTGTTTTTTCATAAAAATAGGATTTAGAAAAGTAGCCGTTATCAATGTTAAAGCCGCAGCCAAAAAGATCACAAAAGCCATCATGCGCTTATACTGGCTGGCTTGTTCTTGCCCCATTCGTCGCAAATTAGCTCTTCTGCCTTCAACCATAACAATTCCCCTTTAGCTGAAAATTCCTTTACCTTCATCAAACATCGTATCAATTGCACGGTGAACAACTTCTATATCAGCTGATTCGATGATCTCATGTCCCTCTTTTAGAGCTTGATCAATTTCACGAGAAGAGCAATGCAAGAAACTAAGCATCAATGCACTTGTAGCATAATCTGCAAGAGCTTCTGCGGATAAGTGGTACTTCTTACGATCATGATAAAGTCGTCCAATACCACTAGTTACAAATGCAATACCCGTTTCAAGCTCGTCTTCGTCAACATCAACATCATCAAATAAGTGATCGACATTGATCCAATCATTAAGCATTACGCCCCAGTTATCTAGGGTTGCGTTGCTGACAAAAGCTTCTGAGATAATTCGGTCCAAGCCTTCATCGTGCATCCCCAAAATGGCAATAGTATAAATAAAAGCCTTAGTTCGTGCATATGGGGTATTGCTATTAGCCATATCGTAATTATTTACTTGTTGTCCTAAAGTGTTAAAAAGATTACGAATGATGTCATTAGTCAACTTGGCTTTATGAGGATAATATGACTGCAGCAGGGACTTTGAAATGCCTGATTTTTCTGCAATCATTTGCAAAGAAACATTATCCATTCCATTTTCTCTGATTAAATGAAAAGTATTGCTAAGAATAACTCTCCGTCTTTTCATATTTTTCCGTCGTGCCATGGTTATTCCTCTATCTTCCTCTTTCTATTCTATACAACACAAATCAATTATACCAATCATTGCTATTTATAAATAGTTTTATAACTCGATCTTAAATAAAAATAATCCTCATTCAGATGAGGATTATTATATATCAACTATTTATATTTTTTACTTTAAACGATTTTGTTCATCAAAAATTTGATGAATTGAACGATCGTTATAAACGTAATCAATACCACAAGCAAGAAGTTGATCTACAGAAATACGAACCATTCTGTCTGGGTAACGATTATGCTTGATAGTATCAGTTACAACAATTTGTTCAATTGGTAATTCATTAAGTACTTCAGTTGCATTCTTAGAAAGAAGTGCGTGAGTTGCAGCAACATAAACCTTCTTGGCACCTGCTCCAATAACTGACTTAGTTGATGATGAAATACGAGAACCAGTATCAATTATATCATCAACGATGATACACTTCTTGTCTTTTACATCCCCAATAATATCGTGCACTTCAGTATCATAACGAGCACCACGTTGATCAACAATAGCGATTGGAGCGTTGAAATATTGACCAAAGTTACGTGCAAGCTTAGCACCTGAGTGATCAGGTGAAACAACTACGATATCATCATCTTCCTTAGTAGCAATACCATTATCTAAGAAGTATTGACCAAGAAGTGGAATAGCGTGCAAGTGATCTACTGGAACACTGTAGAAACCTTGAATTTGTGAAGCATGCAAATCAACTGTGATTAAACGATCCATACCAGTTAATTGAAGCAAGTTAGCAACAAGTTTAGCGGTAATTGGTTCACGTGAACTAGTCTTAGTATCTGAACGTGAATATGCTAAATATGGGACTACCACGTTAATGGTATGAGCTGACGCACGGTGCAATGCATCCAAGATAATTTCAAGTTCCATGAAGTTTTCGTTAACTGGATCTTGAATTGATTGAATTACAAAGACATCACAACCTCTGACAGTTTCACCAATATTAACTTGGATTTCACCATCGCTGAAGTGATGAACTGCAGTTTCAATTAATGGTTGACGCAAAATTGCAGCAATCATTTCGTTTAATGCTGGGTTACCACCTAACCCGATCACCTTCATTGGGTGCAATAATTTATGGAGTTCTTCCTTGTTCATAGCTACCTCTTCTGAATAAAAATCATATACAGACCCATTATATACGAAAAACCTTCTCTGATGAATAAAAGAGGAGGTTCTTTATTTAAGAAATTCTATTTTCACTTTGAATTTACGTCCCTTTTTGCGCGCAAATTTAGATTTTTTCGCAACCTGACAATCGCTGCCAATTCTGGCACTACTAAGTTCATAAAGCTTAAGCCGGCATTATGCGTTAAATAAAGCAAACAAACTACGGCAACTTCCATCGCAATGGCCACATCCCGTAAGCTGACAGTTCTGACTGCTTTTGTTACAAAACCAATAATTAAACTAATGATGCCTATAGCAATTAAAATTCCGCCAACAAACTGCAATACTGATAATTCTTCAAAGTTATTCATCACAAGAACTAATCCTATAATTAAAATCAGTCCAAATACTATGAAAACTGCACCTGCAGTAAATAAATTAAAATCTTCTTGTCTTTCTTTAAGGCCAAAATAGGCGATTGCCATTGCCACTAATAAGTTAATTACTAAAATGATCCACATTTCTAATACCAGCCAGGCTTGTCTCCTTCTGTACCTGGCTTGCCTAAGCCAATTGATTCGCCAACGTCTTCCTTAGGATTCTTGATCAAATGGTAAACATATGCAGCGACTGACTTACGTGATACTTCAGTATCCTTGATTGGTTCGCCCTTCTTAGACTTTTCATAGTCTATTTCATCTTTATTATTCATCCAAGTTGGACGAATAATAGTGTAGTCTAAACCTGATTCTTCAATTCTCTTAGCAGCCTTAGCATATTCAGTAATGTAGTCGCCTAAAGTTTCTTTGTTCCATTCACCGAACTTGCCAGGAACTTCATCATAAATGCCCAAAGTAGAAATCCAAATCAATCTCTTAACGCGAGCATTCTTCATTGCTTCAATAACGGCTTCTGCTTCAATATCAATATCATCCTTGCCGCCTAAGTTAGCATAGACAATATCTTGACCCTTCATAGCTTTTTCAAGTTGTGCGGCATCAGTTGCACTGCCTTCAAAGATTGTAGCTTGGTTCTTTTTATCTTCCATGCGTTTAGCATTACGTAAAAACAATGAAGTTTCAACATCTTTATCAGCAAACAAAAATCTTTCAGCAATTTGTGCTACTTGTCCGTGAGCACCAAGTACTACAACTTTAACCATAATTTTTCTCCTTCTTAATTATTTACAAAATTCTTTAATCAAATCTAATAGCTTAAGGCTACGCACTGCATAGCTCTCATGAGTTTGACGTGGCATAATCACTAATCGTGCATTAGGCATAAATTGACTATACCAGCGAACGTGTTCAACCTTAACCCAATCTCTTTCTCCGACCACACATAAAGTTGGCGTAGTAATCTTTTTAAGGTCATTTTCTGCAATAAAAGATTCAGTTAATTCCACGCGGCTATCGCGATCAAGCTTAAAAAAGCGGTGGAAGCCTTCAGTCAGATAGTGGTATGGACGAATGCCCGCACCATTGACAAATACACCAGCAACAATCATTTTCTTAAAAATTGTTGGGTATTTTCTAGCTAGCATCATGGCAACTAATCCGCCTGCATCAAAACCAAAACAGTAACACCCCTCGATGCCTACTTGTTTAATAAAAGCGTAGACATCCTCTACTTCGGTATGATAATGTTCCGCAATATCGCCTTCACTTAATCCATGCCCACGCATATCTAGTACATAGACAGTGTAATAAAGAGAAAGTGGAGCAACGATTTTATCAAACATACCTCCATCTAAATGGTGACCATGCAAAAGAAGCAAAGGTGCCCCTTTGCCTAATTTATGATAATAAAATTCGATGCCATTAACCTTTTTTTTCATAAAAACCTCTCTTACTGAGCCTCACTATCACGCAAAGCTGAACGATTTAGCTTCTTACGCATCTTCTCTTTTTCACGATCTTTCATGATAGTCTTAATGATCTTGTGCCATACACGGTAATTGCCGCGGAAATTATCTGCTACCTTTTTAAAGTTAGGTTGGTGAATAATACTGCCTTTTCTTTGCCAATAGTGATAATACGGCTTTTGGGTATAGTACACGCCTCTAGCTACTGAAGTATATTTAACATTGAAAATTTGATCCTCTAACAAAGAAATATCACAATCAAATCTTAAATGATATTTATTGATGATCGCTGTTTTATAAGCTTTATTCCAGCTATATCCTTTCATTGGTGAACCAAATACATTAGTTAATTTAATGTAAGTTTCACCACGTGTTAAAAATCCACCTTCTGGGTGGCCAATAACACGTTCTTTTTTATCAGGATAATCAATCCAATAACCACATGATACAAGATTTACATTTGGATGTTCTTCAAAGGCATTAATAAAGAATGCAGTATAACCTGGATCTACCCAATCATCGCCATCATGAAAGGTGACATATGGCGTGTCGATGTACTTTATACCAACATTACGTGCATCAGATGGGCCTCCATTCTCCTTTTGAATTAATTTGAAATATGGGAAACGAGAGGCATAACTTTGCGCTACCTCAACCGAATTATCAGTTGAGCCATCATCAACCACAATTAGCTTAAATGCTTTATTAACTTGCTTAAGCAAAGCATCGAAAGCACGTGGCAAGTATTGTGCCGTATTATAAACCGGCATAATAATAGTTAACTTTGGCACTTGTAACATAACGTCCCCCTTTGTTGCTACTTATTATATCATCTTTAGGAATTAGGTCGAACTTAAGAAAGTTTTAGAATGTAGTCCTATTAAATTTTTTCAAAATTCTAGTATAATGGGGCGTATTAAACAGAATATATTTTCGATAAAAAGAGGAAGAAGATTTAATCATGAAAAAATCACTTACATTAATTACAGCAATCTTGCTTAGTGTAGTCGCGATATTTTCTTTTAGTAAAAAAGAAACGGTACTCGCTGACGACGATACCCCAGTTGTTACTCTAGGTACATCCTTAACCGAATCACAAAAACAAGGTACTTTGAAGACCTTGACTGCCCCATTAAACGGCAGCGATTACCAAACTATTACAGTTACTGGTTCAGACCTAGTTAAGTATTTGAACCCATCTGGTGATAATTTCACCACTTCATCCGGTGTTTGGTCCAGTGCAATGATTCAAAAAACTAACAAAGGTTCAGGAATTAACGTTAAGATTTTAGACTATAACGGTAAAAACAATATCACATCTATCACCGCTAACCAATATAAAAATGCGGCTTTAACCGCCGGAATTACTGACGCTAACATCTACGTAACCAGCGCTATTCCAATTGATGGTTCTGGTGCCTTAGCCGGTGTTTATGCAGCTTATGCCAAAAACGGCAATGCCTTGAATCAAAAACAAGTCAACGCAGCTCAAGATGAAATGAATACTTTGAGTGGCATTACTAAAGAAAACAAAAATAAAGATGGCTATTCTGATGCTCAATTAAACAATGCCGTTGCTGGTGCCAAGTCTGAAATGGCTAAGCAAGGACAGAATATTTCCGATAGTCAAATTCGTGACATTGTAAATAATCAAATTAATATCAATCACTTAGGCAACACCATTAACAATAATCAAAAGAATCAAATCATTAATTTATTAATTGAGATTCGTGATTCTGGTGCTTTAAAGAATGGCGACTTTAAGGGCCAAGCTGCTAAGCTTTCTAACCAAATTGAAAATGGTGCTAAGAACATCTTTAACAAGTTCAACACTCCTGAAAATCACAATTTTTTCCAACAAATTTGGGACAGCATTGTCAACTTCTTCAGCGGCTTGTTTAAGTAAACAAAAAGACCTGATTTCTTTTGAAGTCAGGTCTTTTTTATGCTTTTTACATCTTGTTATCCATATAACGGTTCAATTCATGGTCTACAAATTCGTTGCCTCGATTATTGGCATGGCCCTTAGTCCATTCAAAAGTACTGTCTGGAAAATGCTTAAGCAAACGATCAAGTTCTTGCCATTCTGCCACATTCTTCAATGGTCCACCAGACCGTTTCCAACCGCGTTTTTTCCAGCCGGCTAACCAGTGCTGGTTAATCGCATTTAAAACATATTTTGAATCCAATACAAACAATAAATGCTTTTCATTAAAGCCAAGTTCGATTAATTTTTTCAAGGCATTAATCAAAGCAGTTTGTTCCATCTTGTTATTGGTTGCACCATATTCACCGCCTGAGCCATGAACTTCTTGATCATCCCATTCAATCAAATAAGCCCACGCTGCCTTGTCTGTCTTTTTAACGTGACCGCCCTTATAAACACCTGTATTGCGAGTACCGCCATCAGTGTAGGTTACGGCAAAAAAGTCTGCAGTTTGATGAGCCTTTGTTTTCTTAGCTTGTGGCTTATTTTTCACCCTATTGCTTTCTTGCTTAATCTTTGCAATGGCATTTTGTAAAGTATCTTCACCCTTTTGCAAAATATCCTGTTGTGTTTCTTTATTTAAATCTAAATAATCCGTTGCATCAGTAATATTTTCAAACGATTTATACTCTGCCCCAGAAAAGCCATCTACTTGCTTTTTTGCTTCATCCCATGTGCGGTAGACGCCTGGCACACGACCATTTTTTACAGCATAAAACTTCATGATTCACCTCAAAAACAAAAAATCTCTACTCAATGTTAAAATATAATTATTATTCATTATAGGGAATTATGTAAGAAGGTGGCAAAAATGTTCTTTAACTCCAAAAAATATGCCGAAGAAGCTGAAAAGAATCATAAACATGATCTAAAGCAGGAACCTAGCATGTTTAACATGATCTCACTGGGTCTGCTTGCCTCCTTTGCCCCTACACGTATTTTCCTCAAGTTGCACAAAAGACGTATTGAAAACAAAGCAGTCATTCAAGAAAGCTCACTAGAGCAAGTTCCTATTATTTATTTTCATGGCTTTCGCGGTGGAGATTACACCACCAACGTCATGGTTCACCAAGCAATGCAAGATAAGGGAACCGATAAATTTTTAAAGGTGTCGGTTGATCTATTAGGCAATTTTAAGTTAGAAGGCACTTGGACCAATGATCAACACCCCATCGTACAAGTTGCTTTTCGTCAAAGAATCGTAGGAATTTACGGAATCGATTACTACCTCAGTTTTGTTTTGCCCTTTCTTTCCAAAAGATACCACTTCAAAAAATATATTGCTGTAGCTCACTCCCTAGCCTGTCCTTGCATTATTAGAACTGAAATGAAACACGCCTACAGCAAAACTTTCCCTCATTTAGTCAAATGTGCATTAATTGCTGGACCTTTTGACGGCGTAACTTATTTGGGTGATATTCCCAACGTAAACATCCTTAATGAGAATGGTCGCCCCAGTATGATGAATCCACACTACTTATATTTGCTTCTTAATCGCAGAAAATTTAATTCTAATATTTTAGTGCTAAACATCTATGGCAATGTGCTTGATAATACCAACACCGACAAATTCATTTCTGTAGTTTCAGCCAAAAGCATCCGCTATATTTTGGCTCCTAAAGCACATTTTTACCAAGAAGTAGAAGTTCGTGGTAAAAATGACGCCGAACATAGCTGGATGCATGATAATCCATTCGTGATTGATATTGTTGATAAATTTCTTAACTTGAAAAAATAAACTATTTTGGAGGAAGAACATGGTCTGGTGGCATGATTTTATCAGAATTATCTTTATTACTAACACACTCCTTGCTTTTTACATCGTTTTCCACCGAAGACGATCGGTCTCTACAACTTGGGCTTGGCTTATTATTTTACTAATTTTTCCCGTAGTTGGTATTACCCTTTATGCCTTTTTTGGCCGAGGTATTTCCCAGGAAAACATTTTTTCCATTAATAAGCAGCATCACATTGGTCTGCGAAATGTGCAAAAATCGATTGCCAAGGCACCTAAAGAGGTTAGCCCCTCAGATACTTCTAAATTAGGGGAAATTGCAATTCATTTTTTTAATCAAAATAATGAGTCGCCTTTAACCAAGAACAACAACGTAGAGCTTTATACTGAAGGTGAGACCTTCTTTCATGATCTGCTCAAAGATATAGTTCGTGCAAAAGAAACCATTAATGTTGAATTCTATACTTTTTATAGCGACAACATCGGCAATCGTGTCTTGCAGCTTTTAATAAAAAAAGCTAAGCAAGGTGTAAAAGTCCGCGTAATTTATGATGCATGGGGATCAATGGGTGCAACTAAAGCCTGGTTTGATCAACTTCGTAAAGCAGGCGGAGAAGTTTTGCCCTTCATTACTTCTAGAAATATGATCACCAGATACCGCATTAACTATCACTTACACCGTAAGATAGTTGTAATCGACGGACGCATATCTTGGACTGGTGGGTTTAATATCGGTGATCAATATCTAGGACGAAAAAAGAAATTTGGTCACTGGCGTGATAGCCAGGTACGCATCGTTGGTTCTGCTTCCTTGCTATTGCAAGAGCGTTTTGTAATGGACTGGAACGCCTCTATCAAGTGCCCTGAACAACTTATCCGCTTTAACTCCGCTCTCTTCCCTGATCTTGATGAAAAAAAGATCCATCGCGGAGATGTTGCTACCCAAATTGTTTCTGATGGACCTGACCGTTATATTCCCTATATGCGTAACGGCATGATGCGGTTAATGCAACTAGCTAGAAAACGCCTATGGATTCAAACTCCTTACTTAATTCCTGACGATGCCGTTTTCGCCACATGGCAGACGATTGCCATGTCAGGTGTTGATGTGAGAATCATGATTCCTTGCAAGCCAGACCATCCTTTTATTTATCGTGCCACCCAATGGTATGCCAACGAATTAACTCGTTGCGGCGTGAAAATTTATATTTATGAAGATGGCTTTTTACATGCCAAAACCACTATCATCGATGACAGTTTTTCGACCGTTGGCTCGATGAATCAAGACTATCGTTCATATGACTTAAACTTTGAAGATAATGCCATTTTCTATGATAAAAAATTTACTAAAAAAATGACTGAAGTTTTTGAATCTGACATGAAGAAATCTCACTTGCTTACTCGTGAAGAAATAAAAAAGCAAGGTCGCATATTGCGAACCTTGCAAAGTTTTTCACGGATGCTTTCTCCAATCTTATGATTGAATTTCAATGGGAATATTTTTACCAATATATTTTTGCAATGCGGCAATGACTTCATTAACTTTAATCCGGAACCGCATCATGTATGCCTTATTATTGTCAGTTCTAAAAATTGCCATTACTAATGGCTTTTTAGGATTAGGGACATTAATTAATGTAACGCTAGAAATTTCATTATATTTAACTGTTCGCTTAAAGTAGCCTGAAACTACCATCTTTTTAGGACTAAAACCTGAAAAGCCATCAACTATGCTAATTAACAAGAATAAGGCCAAAAATACATTAACACCTGGATCACCTTTCTCAATGTAGTTCCAGGTAAAACCTAGCCAAATAAAAATAAGAGCCCACACGATTGAAGAGATGCGATAATGTCCACGAAATTCTACTTTTGCCTGCCAATACCAACTGTAACAAGCATAAGCTAGCATTAATACATTCACTACAATATAAAAGTAAGACATATAAGCCATAAAAATCCCCTCAAAAACTTTATTTCTTTTCATTATAACAAAGACATGATTTATGATTAAATAAACAGATTGCAGAATAGAGGCAAAAATTATGAAACAAACTGATTTAACTGAATTGCAAAAGGAAAGTGATAATGCTAAACATATCGTCTTCTTAACGGGGGCAGGTGTTTCAACTCATTCTGGCATCCCCGATTATCGTTCAAAAAACGGCATTTATAACGGCGTACAGGAAAGTCCCGAAACTATCCTCAGTGAAAATACTCTCTATGAGCGACCAGAATTTTTCTATCATTTTGTAATGAATAATATGTACTTTCCAAAAGCCCAACCTAACCTAATTCATCAAAAAATTGCTCAAATCTGTAATAAAAAAGGTGATTTAATTACCCAAAATATTGATCGTTTGGATACAAAAGCTGGAAATAAACACGTGACAGAGTTTCATGGAAATCTATATAATATATATTGTACTAAATGCCACCATTCAATTTCTTATGAAGAATATTCTCAAAATTATATCCACCAAAATTGTGGTGGCATTATTCGACCAGGAATAGTATTATATGATGAATCAATCAATCCTGAAACTTTAACTAAATCGATTGAGATCATGCAAAAATCCGACTTAGTTATTATTTGTGGAACTAGTTTTGTGGTATATCCATTTGCTCAACTTTTAGCCTATAGCAACGAGAAGGCAAAGATTATTGCCATTAACAAAACTGAAATTCCTACGCCAGGAATTAAACAAATTATTGGTGATGCTATTGATGTATTTAAATTCTTGAATTAATATATAAACATTTAATATTTTCAAAACAAAAATTATACAGGCGGTGAAAACATGGCAGAGGTTTTTTATTATGATTATGTAACAATCCAACCGTGGACTTACTTTTTAACGGCTTCCAGGTTTGGATTAACTTATGTAGGGCTTAAAGGAGACGAAAGTGTTTCCCCTATCTTCAGCTTTTACCCTCACCGAATGCTTGCACATGACCCTGAGAAACTAACTCCTTATGTCAAGCAACTAAAAGTGTATTTTGCTGGGACCAGAAAAAAATTTGACGTTCCTATTGATATTTCGAAATTTGGTACCGAATTTCAAAGAAAAACGTTACAATTTATACAGACTATCCCATATGGCTTTACAGCCAACTATGGTGATATCGCAACATCGTTACCAAATGCCACATCTTCACGTGCAGTAGCACATGCTGTAGCGTTAAATCCAGTTTTGATTTTTATTCCAGATCATCGAATTATTCTATCTAATAACCAAGTGGGTACTTACCGTTTAGGACAAAAAGAAAAAGTTAGATTAATTGAATTAGAAAAGAGTAATTTACATGGCAATCTTTAAAATGTATGCTCCATTTTTTGACCTAGGCAACTGGGCCCATGTATTAACTAGTGACAAGGATTGGATGATTATCCTTACCCTAATCTTAATGGAGTGCCTGCTTTCGGTTGATAACGCTGTGGTTTTGGCAGCGCAAACGCAAGTGCTGCCCACAAAAGCAGAAAAGGAAAAATCATTATTATACGGATTATGGGGTGCCTACCTTTTCCGCTTTATCGTTATCGGAATCGGAACATATTTAATTCACTTTTGGGAAATTAAATTGGCAGGTAGTATCTACTTATTCTATCTAGCTTTTAAATTTTTCTATGATCAGCGTCACCCTAAGCAGGCCGCTGAACGTGAAAAAGAAAAAGAAGAGCGTGAAGCTGCTCATCATAAAGGCAAAAAGAAGAAGAAACACGTCTTATCTTTATTCTGGCGTACAGTTATTTCAATTGAATCAATGGATATCGTCTTTTCTATCGATTCAGTGCTTGCAGCATTAGCCGTTTCAAGCAATCCGGTTGTAGTTTTAATCGGTGGAATGATTGGTATCATCTGCATGAGAGGCGTAGCGGAAATTATCATTAAATTAATGGATATCATTCCTGAATTGCAGCCAATGGCTTATCTGTTAATTGCTATCATCGCCTTAAAATTGCTTTTAGCACTTCCACCACTTCACTTTGAATTGCCAAACACCGTCTTTGCTATTATTGTATTTACTATTTTAATTTTGACTATTCTGTTTCACTTCTGGCGCGTCAAACGCCATGGACGTAAACATATCTAGATAAAAAAGCTTATCTACTGCGATAAGCTTTTTCATTTACTTTAATTTTTCTTGTACATATTCTTTTAAAACAACAGCTTGATTATGTTTCCTATTCTTAGCACCATATAAAAAGAGAACATCATTTTTTATCAATTGCTTTTTAACCGTTTCTATAAATTCAGATGTAAATTCATTTTTATCAAGTTCTTCAATATATTTAGCCTTAAATTCAGGGAACTTCTCATCCTCATGATTGAACCATTTTCTTAATTCATTTGTTGGTCCAATTTGCTTATCCCATTCATCTAGAGCAGCCTTAATTTTACTCATTCCCCGTGGCCACATCCGATCCACGAGCATTCTATAACCGACAGGTTGTTCATGATCATAAATTCTTACTAATTTTATTTCACTCATTTGATAAAATCCTCTTTTTTAGATTAGTCTATAGCTAAGACAGAAAAAATGAAACCAGAAAGGCATCATATGAATTATTCAGATTACTTTACCAATCGTCCTACAGATGAGATTACGCGTGATTTAGTTGGACGACCTCTTATTTATGATAATGGAAAAGAAAAATTAGGTGGCTATATTGTTGAAGCTGAAGCATATATGGGCAAAAATGATCGCGCAGCCCACTCTTACGGCGGCCATCGCAGAGTCCTGCCAACGATGGGCTTTATCGCCGCGGAGGCACCATTTATATTTATGCGCAGAGGCAATACTTCTTTTTCGACGTTGCTTGTCAAGAAGAAAACGAGCCTCAAGGAGTACTTATCAGAGCAATCGAACCCATCTGGGGAATTGATACTATGATCAAAAACAGAAGCGGGAAAAGCGGTGTCTTGCTTACCAACGGCCCAGCAAAAATGATGCAAGCCTTCGGAATACACGATAAAAATTGGAACCTGCATTTTCTTTCTGATTCGCCATTTAAAATTGATCTTGAAGACGATCATAGAAAGCCCGCTCAAGAAATTATTGCAGACAAACGAGTTGGCATTAACCAATCAGATCCTGTTTGGGCTAATAAAAAATTACGCTATTACGTCGCTGGCAATCCTTATGTTTCAGATATGAAAAAGAGAAACTATGCGAAAAACAATGGATGGGCTTGACATCTTTTCATTTTTCTTTTATTATTCTTCCATAGTTAAATAATATTCCAATGCAATAGAGGTTGCAACAATCACGAAGTAAGTTGGAGTCCACGAAGACGAAGAAGGTTATTTTAGGATTGTTGCCGAAATAGGTTTAATATTCGTGTGTTGACCTGTTGGGCTATAGAACAACATTCTATAGACTGTCCTGGTTAGTCCCCAGTGAGCGCTATGTGATTTGGTTTTAATACTGATGATTATAACCTTGTTGTGAACGGAGCAACGAGGTTTTTATTTACGCTTTATTGTATTGGCTTTATGTTAAAAACATTGGAGGGTTTTTCATTGAAGTCAAGATTTAGATGGATTGCTGCATTATTGACAATCCTAATCAGTTTATTTATTGGATTCAGCTTTAACAGCCGCGAGTCCCAAGCTGCTAAAAAAGATTCCAGCGTATTAAAAATAGGTATGGAAGCCAATTACCCACCATACAACTGGACTCAGCCTAAAAAGACAAACGGTGCTGTGCCAATTGATGGTTCAAATTCTTATGCAAATGGTTACGACGTGCAAATCGCCAAAATCATTGGTAAGAGACTTCACAAAAAAGTTGTAGTTGAAAAGACTCAATGGGATGGTTTATTGCCTGCTTTAACTTCTGGCAAGATTGATCTAATCATCGCTGGTATGAGTCCAACTGCTGAAAGACGTAAGGCTATCAACTTCTCAGAACCATACAGAAAAAGTACTTTTGTCGTTATTACCAATAAAGCAAGTAAATACTCAAACGCTAAGAAATTATCCGACTTTAAGGGTGCTAAGTTAACTGCTCAACAAGGTACTTTGCACTACGACTTAATCAAGCAATTAAAGGGTGCTAAGCGTGAACCAGCTATGCGTGACTTCTCAGCCATGCGTCAAAGTTTAGCTTCTGGCACCATCGATGGTTACGTTGCAGAAGACATCGAATTTGAAAGTTACCACAATGTTAATCCTAACATCATTGCCGTTAACTTGAATAAGATGACTGGTTTTAAGGTTGATCATGATGATTCCGTAACTAGTATCGGTGTTAAGAAAGGCAACACTAAGTTGCTTAACGAAGTTAACGCTACTTTAAGAACTATTTCTAACAAAAAGCGTGAACAATTAATGTCACAAGCTATTAGAGAACAACCTAAGGCTGGTAACGAAACCAAGAAGGAAAACTGGTTAGTAACTACTTGGAAGCAATACGGCGGCATGATTATGTCCGGTATTGGCATGACTTTGCTTTTGGCTTTAGTTGGTACTGTTGTTGGTTTCTTCATTGGTTTGCTTGTAGGTATCGTTCGTACCATCCCTACCCCAACTACTCGCGGTAAGCGCTGGGCTTTGAACGTTGTAAAATGGTTATTATCAGTTTACGTTGAAATTTTCCGTGGTACTCCAATGATGGTTCAGGCTGCCGTAATTTACTATGGTATTGCTCAATTCTGGCACTTAAACTTGAACAGAACTATTGCCGCTTTAATCATTGTTTCAATTAACACTGGTGCCTACCTTGCCGAAGTTATCCGTGGTGGTATTATTTCTACACCAGAAGGACAATTTGAAGCGGCTAGTGCTTTAGGTATGACCCACAACCAAAAAATGTGGCACATTATCTTGCCTCAAGCTATTAAGAACTGTTTACCATCAATTACTAACGAATTTATCGTTAACATCAAGGATACTTCAGTATTGAGTATCATCTCAGTTTCTGAATTGTTCTTCGTTGGTACAACTATTGCCAGTCAATCATTTAAGTTCTTCCCAACTTACTTAATGATTTCAGCAATCTACTTAATTTTGACATTTACTATTACCAGAATCTTCAACTTTATCGAAAAGAAGCTTGAAGGTAAAAAGAACTACAACTTGATGGCTAACCAAGTTCAAGTTGGTACTCCAAAAGATGCGGGGGCAAATAATTAATGACTAAATCAAACGAAGTAATTTTAAGTTTAAAGCATATGCAAAAGGCATATGGTAATCACCAAGTATTAAAAGATATTTCATGCGATATCAATAAAGGCGAAATCGTTACTATCATCGGGCCATCTGGTGGTGGTAAGTCTACTACTCTTCGCTGCATCAATTTGCTTGAAGAACCAACTGGCGGCGAGATTGATTTCCACGGTGAAAATATTTTATCTCCTGGCTACAACCGTAATACTTTCAGATCAAAGGTTGGTATGGTTTTCCAGCAATTCGACTTATTTGAAAACAAAAATGTTTTGGAAAACTGCATGATTGGTCAAGAATTAGTGCTTAAACGTTCTAAAGATGAAGCACGCAAGATCGCTATGGAAAACCTTAGAAAAGTTGGTATGGGACCTTTCATCAAGGCTAAGCCACAACAATTATCAGGTGGTCAACAACAACGTGTTGCCATTGCTCGTGCTATTTCAATGAATCCCGAAGTATTACTCTTCGATGAACCTACTAGTGCCCTTGATCCAGAAATGGTTGGCGAAGTACTAGACGTTATGCAAAAATTAGCTACTACTGGTTTAACAATGGTCATTGTTACCCACGAAATGGGTTTTGCTAAGAGCATTTCTGATAGAGTATTGTTCATCAGTGATGGTGTAATTACTGAACAGGGTTCACCTGATCAAATCGTTGACAATCCACAAAATGAAAAGACACAGAAGTTCTTAAGCAACTTTAGAAAGATGGACTTCTAAAACAACAAAAATAAGCTTGAAAATTAAAATTCAAGCTTATTTTTTTATTCAATTAAATAATATCGTTATTTTGCTTAATTCGTGCTAATTTCCATCCAGTATCGAAATAACTTTTCCGAGTCATACGCAGGTCATCATAATCGCTTTGCAAACTATCAATTGCATCCTGCAACTTTTTATTTTCCTTCCGAATCGCATTAAGCTCGGGATCATTAACTACACCTTTGAGATGAACTTGAGCAGCCAGATAGCGCCTACGATGTTCAAATTCTTCTTTTAAGGTTCCCAAAGCATTCTCATATTTGACTAGCTTATTATTAATACCAGAAATTTGATCATTTAATTTAATAAACAAATCATATGGCATATCCGATTTAATCCTGTTGCACTCTGCACAAGCCAAAGTCAAATTATCAAGACTATTATTATGGCTCAGTGACACTGGATCCTTATGATCTACGCTGCGACCACGTCTACCACAATACTGGCAACGATACTTATATTTTGCCCGAATACGTTCACGATCAATATAATCTACTTCATTTAATTGAAAATCGACCCGTAAACCCATTTTTTCCATGTTCTGAGCAAAGGTTACGTCTTGATCGGGTACATAGTCTAATTTCCCATCTTCGCTCTTAATCATAGCTAAATTTAAGTCTGAGCGCTTAACCTGCCTCTTAGCTATTTCGTTACCATCATAATCCTGCAAAAAAGCTTCGTATCTTTTACGGAGCTTTTTATTTTTTACAATCGGATCAGGTTGAGCAGTATCTTTTTCTTTGCCTACAAAAGTATAGAGCAAACTTTTGGCAAAAGTAGCCACCGCATCGTTAGCATAATCATCTGCATTTAAGCCGCGAATTAAACAAATATCACAAATACTAGTTAGCTTAGGGTTCATTAACCCTTCCTGCTTAAAATGCAAAGAGTCCATGCGCAAACCGCATGAACTGCACAAAAATTTCACCTATTCATCATTCCTTAACAAAAGAATACTAAAAGCTATCCATTGCATCTTATCCTTACCTGCAAAATCGCCTTTAAATAAATCTGGCAAAATCTTTTTAATAAAGTATTGCACGCAAACTAAATCATCGAACTTCTTAATAGTTTCAAGACTTTCTTTAAACATTTGTATATAAACTGGGTTCGGATTGCCTAACTCAATTTCGCCATATGCTTCATAAAGCAAATCAAGCTTATCACAAACAGATAAAATCTTTCCTTCTAGAGTATCATCTTTTGCTTCTGAAAGGCGCTTAGTATAAATCTCTTGGAATTCTTCAGGAATTTCATCCTTGATGAATTTGGTGGTCATCGTTTCTTCGACGTCGCCAATCATTTTTCTAAGTTGAGGAGTGGCATACTTAACAGGCGTCTTAATATCACCGATGAAGCGTTCAGTATAGTCGTGATTCAAGCTCTTTTCGTAAAGAGCCTTCCAATTGATCTTTTGCTTGCCATGAACTTCTTCGATATCACCCATCATTTGAGCAAGTTCAGCTGTTCTGAAGCAGTGATCGGCAACTGAATGATGATGATATTTAAAGTAGCCCGGTGCACGATCGATTGACTCTAAACTATTAAAACCTTGAATATAAGCATTTAATCCCATTTTTTATTCCTCCCCATAAATTCACTAAAATTTTTACTATGTTAACAAAAAAAGACTTTTACTGCAACAAAAAACGTTTATTGCATAGTGACATAGTGTCATATATAATAAATATATCGAATAT
>NZ_GG700752.1:310043-311392 GCF_000160855.1 Lactobacillus helveticus DSM 20075 = CGMCC 1.1877 | reverse complement strand
TCGAATATAGTTTAGATTATCAGATGTTATTAAGAAGGAAAATAATCATGAAAAAGAATACACTTGTTAAAATTATCGGTTCCATTAGCCTTGTTTCAACTTTAGCATTAACTGGCACTGCAATTACCAGCAATAACGAAAATACAGTAGTTGCAGCTAGTTCTACCATTAAGATTGACCGCACTAAGGCAGTTAAGATTTTTAAGCAAAAATACAAGAGCGCTAAAATCAGCAAAATTTCTTTAGAGCGTGACAATGGTCGGCTACGTTTACGAAGTTGAAGGCTTCACTTCAACTCACGAATACAACGTAGAAATCAATGCTAAGACTGGTAAGATCATCGACCATGAATCAGACCGTTTAGACCACGATGACAAAAAGCATGCAATTAAGTTAACTGGCATTATCTCGCGTGGCAAAGCAAGCAAGATTGCCAACAAAAAGACTCACGGCAAGAGCTCAGAATGGACATTAGAATACAGTAAAAAATACAAGACAACTATTTTGGACGTTAAATCCGGCAACAAGGAAGTTAAGATTAAAGCTACTTCTGGCAAGATTTTAAGCGTTACAAATGATTAAGAAAAATTTAGATTTTTTTCTACTTCTAGCGCTGCCATAGTCGTTAAAGCCGCATCATAATAATTTTTAGTAGGCAACGGCCGTGCAAAAATATATTGTTGCGACATGAATAAATTATCAAATCCTTGATTACGGTTAAAACTTACGGCATTGAAAACTGGAGCACTAAAACTAGCAGATTGGTACTTATTCAAAGGTTTTCCTTTTAAAGTAAAGCCAGCAGTTAAAGTGTTTTGCTTACTAAAGAATTTCATCATTCGTTTTAATGTATTTTTAGCAAGTGGATCATCAGATTGAGCAAGCATCATCGGTACCCGGCATGCATTGGCTAAAAAGTCGCCATCATATTTAGTGGCAACTGCATTAGGTTTTACTGGTTTAGCACTATTTTTACTTACCCATGCAAAATCCGGAACGATGCCACTTTTATGTTGATGACTCAATTGGTTCAGCCGTTTTAGCATCGTATTCTTAATCAAAAGCCACCGCTGATCTCCTGTTTCTTGATAAAAATCATCTTTCCCACTGTTAATGTATTAGTCTGCGGATTATATTCATAACGCAAAATATCATTCATCAATGTCCGAGCTTCATCTTTAAATTGCTCATTGTGCCAGATTTTACTTACTTTAAGCAGAGCTTCCGCAATAAATAAGTCTCCATCTGTTGCACTATTTTTATCGACCTTCCATTTTCCCCGCTTCTCAATCATGCGCCAAGACATTAAGCCAGTCGTTGTTTTCGCAATTCGTTCTCGGTGGGCTAAA
>NZ_GG700752.1:298568-309235 GCF_000160855.1 Lactobacillus helveticus DSM 20075 = CGMCC 1.1877 | reverse complement strand
CCCTTTTAGCACATTTGTTCCCTACTTTCTTTTTAAGATTATATCAAACATATGTTTAAGAAAGAGGGGGAACAAGCAAAAAAACAAAAGAAAAAAGCCGGATTCATCACGGGATTGAAATCCCGTGTTTTCTCCGGCAATTAATCAATAAATTTTTAGTGCGCAAAAGAAAATAATTACGAAACAAACTATAAATAATAAGGTTATGCCTAATGCCAAAAAGTAGAACCAGTTAGTCATCCTGATCCTCCTTTAAATACTCGACAATAATGTCAGTTTCCAAGCCTCGGTGTAAATGCTTAGCCAGTTTAGATAATTCTGGAAATTCCTGATAATTCTCTAAATCTATTTTTTGCATAGACATTTTTAAATCAATCGGAATAGGAATAGACATCTTACGCAAATTCTCTTTCGTAATAGTATTTATTTTTTCCATCATTTCCCGGGTAATTTGCGGTGAAATTACCATAAATGTGCCATCGGCTATGTAATAGATAAATTCACTTTTTAGCCGACTTATTTTTAAATCTTTAGCGATTTGCCGCAAAATCCTCAAATATTCATCTGGATAATATTCTGATAATTGCTTATATCGTTCACAACGAATTAAGCCAACATATGTCCATAAATTAAGATCGGCATAGTTTTCTATTTGTTGCAATTCACGCTGGTAAAATTTATTCGCATTATAGTAGGTTTGCAGTTTTACATTCAAATTATAGTGAGCAACATGTCTTTGGACGTCTTTTTCTCGCGCAGAGATTATTCTCCATTCAAGGATATGGTGTCGCAATATGCTCAGTAATGTGGCTTCAATTGGAAGAACTATAATTAAAGCCAATTTTTCAGAAGCAGGCATTACTACATAGCCCAGCAGAAGGAATCCCGCTGCTATCGTAGTCAAAATAATGATCAACCAGCTAATCGTATACCGTGCAGAAAAAAGACCCACAAATATCGCTAACAGGAAGATCATCATCAATCCATTATCAACATTTGGTGAGAAAGATTCTGCTATCCATAATACAATTACTGGGAAAACAAGTGTTGCTATCAAAGTCAAATATATTAGTCGGATATATTTTTTAGTCATCACTTAAGTCCCCTCAAAAAATTCCCAATGTAAAACAAAAAAGACTACTAAGAAATCTTATGATCTCTTAGTAGTCTCTCTGTTTTCTTGTTTTAAAAACGAAATTACTTGTTTTCGTCTTTTGCGGCCTTGTTCAAGAAAGCAACAACTGCTGCTACGTGAGCAACACGCTTCTTTGCGTTTCTCTTGTTCTTAGGTCTTTGGTTTGGTTCACAACCAGTGTTGTAATTTTCACCTTTACGCATAGTACTATACTTCCTTTCAGATTTTCGAAAATCTAGTATATTTTAGCATTACATTAAGCCAAGATCAAGTCTTCATTGATTTAAGCTTCAAGATCATTAGGCATATGAACCACAGTAATATAATTCAAAATCCTGTTAACATAACTTGAATCATCTTGAAATTCTTTGATCGTCTTTTTAGCCAGCTTTACTCGATCGGTAATTAAACCATCCACCTGCTCATACATCATCTTCTTCATTAGCTTTTCATCATTACTAATCACTTTCCTAGTTCTAACAAAAAAGACGAGGTATCCCTCGTCTTCTTCATCAACACACATTATTATAATTGCTTTAGCATTGACCACCATTTTTCAGATCGTCTGCTGTAACTTCTTCTGGTTCATATTGACTGACAGTCACACCACCATCAATAATTCCGCTGTCAGAAGACAAACTTAAAGTTGAAGCACGAGCATTTAATACTAAGCCTGGTTCAAAATAAGTAGTCTCTGGCTCTGCAGTGTACAAATCAAGTCCTGCATTATTTTCAATTTTAATATTGTACTTAGGATCTAGCTTTTCTAAAGTAACAAATTGAAAACTATCACCAATGGTACAAGTACCACCTTTTTTAGAGTATTTGTTTGAACCATCATCTAAGGCCAAAATTACAATTTGATGGTCCTTATCCATCTTCTTTTCGATTAACTCTTTTGCTTCAGGTTTAATATTGATTGAAATAGTTTTTTCTGTCATGTTCATTACCTCGCTTTAACTATAGTTTATCACTTTACCCCGTTTTTTCCTAAAAATATGCCTAAAAATGCGCTTTATCTTTAACTTTTTAAAATTTAGCATTGCAAGCAACATTAAAAAGGCTCAAAATGGTAAATAGGGTTTTTAGACGATTGTAATATGTAAGGGGGACCTTTTATGACCGTCTTAAAGAATATTGCTAAAGATAGAATTTTACAAATTACCGTTTTAATTACGGTAATCAGTCTTTTTTTTGCTAGACCGCGGTTTGCAGATATTAACTTTCATACGCTATGGTCTGTTGCCGCGATGTTAACGATTATCCAGATCTATGCTTACTTGCACGTTCTGGATATTTTGGCGTATAAACTTACAAGCATTGCAGATAATACTCGCAAGCTTAATATGTTATTTACAGCCCTTGCGGTTATCGCGGGGATGTTTTTGGGTAACGATATTACTGCATTGACTTTAATTCCGCTTTATTTAAATATTGCGAAGAGATATAAGCTGCCACAAATTTTGCCTGTTACCTTAATTGGTATGGGGGCAAATATTGGTGCTGCGTTTACTCCATGGGGGAATCCACACAATATTTTCTTAGTAAGTCGGTACAACGTCAGTCCACTTAAGTTTTTCGAGTGGTCTGCGCCTTATCTGATAATTTCTTTAATCATTATGTTGTTGGTCTTTATGTTGTTGGTCTTTTTATTCATTCCTAAAAACGAGATCCCTACTCAAAAAACAGAACCTATCAGAATTAGTTGCCCCCCTACTATTATTACAACCGTAGTATTTATCTTCTTCTTCTTTGGTGTCTTCAGAGCAATCGACATCATTTGGCCATTGATTGTTGCCATCGTTTTAGCACTTGCCATCAATCCGCGCATTATGCTTAAGATTGACTATGCCCTACTTCTTACCTTTACAGGCTTCTTCATCTTTATCAGTGATATCCAACAAATCCCGGCAATTGTTAACTTGATTCATGATATGGTCTACTCCGAAATCTCAACTTACTTTGCTTCAACCATTTCAAGTCAGGTAATGAGCAACGTGCCATCAACCATTTTGGTTGGTAAATTTACCAACTACGCCCAAGCCCTGTTCTTAGGTTCAAACATTGGTGGTTTTGGTTCTGCTATTGGTTCTATGGCCAATATGCTGGTACTAAAGAGCTTCAACCAACACGGTAGCGTAAGCAAGAAGAAGTTCTTTATTCAATGGACGATCATGCAGTTTGCTGGTTTGATTATTTTAACTATCGTTGGATTAGGATTATTAATATTCAGAATTTAATTCTTTTTTATTGCCTCCAATATCAGAAATGGATAAAATTAAATAAACGTATAGAAAGGAAAAATCATGTCACCATTAGTATGGATAATTTTAATTATCATTGTCTTATTAGTCGGTATCTATATTGCCATTTACAACGGATTGCAAAAATCTCGTGTTTACGTTGATGAATCATGGAGTCAAATTGACGTTCAACTTAAGCGTCGTAATGATTTAATTCCTAACTTGGTTGAAACTACCAAAGGCTATGCCAAACATGAAAAATCAACTTTAGAAGGTGTAGTTAAGCTGCGTGATCAATTGGTCAACGTTCCTCAGGGAGATCACGAAGAAGCAATGAAGTTGTCCAATCAAATTACTGATTCCTTAAAATCAATTTTTGCATTGGCTGAAGCTTACCCTGACTTAAAGGCAAATCAGAATTTCTTAAAACTCCAAGAAGAGTTGACTAACACAGAAAACAAGATTGCTTACTCTCGTCAGCTTTACAACTCAAGCGTTGCATCTTACGATCAAAAATTGCTTACTTTCCCTTCCAACTTAATTGCTAAGATTCACGGCTTTACCAAGATCGATTACTTGGAAACTCCAACTGAAGAAAAGGCTGTCCCTAAAGTTAAGTTTTAGTTAGAAGGAAAATTATGTTATACCAACAAATTGCCCGTAACAAGCGTAAAACTGCGTTAATTATGGTCCTCTTTGTGGTGATTTTAACCCTTGTTGGTGCTGGATTAGGCTATCTCTTTAGCAATCGCCCTTGGATGGGAATTATTATTGCCTTAGCAGGTAGTTTGATTTATTTATTAATCATGTGGCAAAATCCGGCCAATATGATTATGAGTCTTAACCATGCTCAAGAAATTCAGGAAGCAGATAATCCTGAATTGTGGCATATTGTCGAAGACATGGCGATGGTAGCCAGAGTGCCAATGCCGCGTGTTTATATTATCCCTGATCCAAGCCCAAATGCTTTTGCGACGGGACGCGATCCTAATCACAGCGCGGTAGCTGTAACCGAGGGAATTCTTCAATTAATGAACCGAGAAGAATTAGAAGGTGTGTTAGGACACGAATTATCACATGTTCGCAACTATGATATTTTGCTTTCCACCATTGCCGTTGTATTGGTTGGAGTAATTTCATTCATTTCTGGCATGGCATCCCGCTACATTTGGTTTGCAGGTGAAAGCCGTGACAGTGATGATGATCGCGATTCCAATGCCTTTGAGATGATCTTTAAAGTGGTAGCCATTGTCTTTGTCTTAATCTTAGGACCATTATCGGCTTCCCTTGCGCAAATGGCGCTTTCGCGTAACAGAGAATACCTAGCAGATGCTTCATCTGTAGAATTAACGCGCAATCCGCAGGGATTGATTTCCGCTTTGAGAAAAATTGAAAACAGTCAGCCAATGAAACAAGCTGACCGCAGCAGTGCTGGATTATATATCGAAAATCCATTTCATAATCATGGCCTATCACATCTGTTTGATACTCACCCACCTACAGAGGACAGAATAAAAAGACTTGAACAAATGTAAAAAAAGAATCTGGAAAGTTTGATACAATCCCACCTTCGTAAATAATTGAAATACATAAAGTATTCAATTATTTACGAAGGTGGGATTTTTTATGTCCAGAAAAAGTATGTATTCATTTAAGCAAAAGAAATGGGCAGTTGAACAGTATTTAAGCGAAAATATGAGTGCTGTTGAAATAGCTAGACGACTTAATATGCCGGAAAAATATGGGAGAGATCAAGTAACTGTATGGGTCCATCAGTATCAAAGCAATCAGGATGCTTTCTTAAGTAATGCCAAACATAATGCGCATTACTCTAAAGAATTCAAAGAAAAAGTTGTGCAGGAATACTTAAATGGCAATAGCTCCTTGTTTTCTTTAGCTAACAAGTATGGCATTAGAAGTCGCAACACAGTATTTAGGTGGGTTTCTAAGTATAATAATCATATAGATAATCGGGACTATGATCCCCATCCGGAGGTTCATATGACTAAAGTAAGAAGAAAAACTCCCCAATCAGAAAGAATCAAAATTGTTCAGTACTGTATTAATCATAATAAGAACTATACAGAGGCAGACGCAAGCAGCCAGAAGAACTGAGCGAGCTAGATTTAGCCAACCGCAGAATCAAGAGTTGGAACGAAAGCTGAAAGAGGAACAAGCCAAGAATGAATTCTTAAAAAAATTAGATCAACTAGAAAGGATGTGCTTGCCGGACAACCAAAATATAGACAAGCCGCAATAAAAAACGTTGGAAAATAGAAACACATCAACTAATTCATGATTGCCATCAAAAATACAATTGGAAGATTGATCTAATGTTCCGCTGGGCTAAAATAGCCCGCTCAGCCTATTACAAATATTTTGATCCTCAACGTCAGTCTAGCCAGCGTGATGAACGAGATAAAAGGATTGAAGCGAAAATTATCGAAATAGCTCAGTCTAATAATAGTCTGTTCGGAACAGAAAAATGACGATGGATGTTAATCGCCAAATGCCTGATGAAAAGCCAATTTATCATAAAACTGTTTACCGTTTAATGTGCATTAATGGCATCAGCTAGCAAAAGCCCAGATATCAGAAACCTAAATTCAAACATACAACGCCCGAGAAGACAGCCGAAAACAAACTAAAGAGAAACTTTAATGCTTCTAAGCCTAACGAAAAATGGTGTACGGATATTACTGAGGACGTTGCTCCTAACTTGCCCAAGGCATATCTTTGATCTCTATGATCGATACCCTGTAGGTTATGCAATTAGTAAGCATAATGATACTGCCTCGGTTCAATCAGCTTATGAGCAAGCTATTAAAGCTTATCCGAATGCCTATCCGCTCTTTCATAGCGATCGCGGCTTTCAATTCACTCGTGCGCCTTTCCAAAACCAGTTGAAAAAGCAAGGCATGATCCAATCTATGTCACGTGTTGGCTGCTGTATTGACAATGGTCCAATGGAAGGCTGGCAAGGTCTCATCAAGGAAATGCGAAAAGAAGCACTCAAAGGCAATATCAAGAGTTGTCCTATCGCACCAAATCATCGAATTGAAAGATACTGGCAAAAGATATACGAAAAGAAAATTAAAGAAGCTAAAAAAGTCCTCAACTGATTAATAATCAACTGAGGACTAAAAACTTTATGTAATTCTACTGTCTACTTGACAGGGAATGTATCAGTTTCCAGATTCTTTTTACTTTAAATTAATATTGGCTTGTCTGAACAATTCTTCTCGCATTGCTGCAGGAGTCATGTGATAGTATTGGTTAAATTTCTTATAGAAGAATGACTTGCTGGAATAACCTACTCGACCAATAATTTCTTTCAATGATAAATCTGGTTGAGCGAGCAACTCACGTGCTTCTTGCATTCTTCTTTCATCAACATGATCCACAAAGCTCTTACCAGTCTTTGCCTTAACCATATTGGAGAAATAGTTAGGATTAAAGCCAAAATACTTAGCTGCTTCTGCCAAAGATACGTCCGCAAAATGCATATCAATGTAATTATTCAATGATTTCTTTTCAAATTTGGTCTTGTCCAAGCTAGTTGGTGTAGCCATTCTTTGCGTCCTAATTGAAATAATGAACATGACAGTTAGTTCAGCTTGAATTAAGGCTTTAATGAATAAATCATTGTTCAAATATCCTCCAATAATGTGCTGCATTACTTGAGAGGCACGAGTTATTTGATTATTTTTCAGCCATAAAACATGTTCATTTTCAAGGCTGTCAACGATTTGCTTAATAACCTTAATCTCTCGGTTTCCTTTATAACTAAAATCGTTAAAATATTTACGATATTTAAAACCAGGCTTAAATTTTAATTTAGCAAGTACTGTATCTGATGTTTGTTTTGTAACCTCATAAATGCTATTTTCCGTAAGCAAAAGAACGTCACCAGATTTCATTGGGATAATCTTTTCACCACTCTTAATCGTCACAGTACCTTTGGCGACATATAAGATTGTCGAGACATCCATCCGATAACGATGAATGCCAGTATTATGATTTTCAAGGTAGATTGTAAACAGATCAAAATCAGGATTGCCAGCTTCGAGTTTTACCTCGTTTGTATCTGTTATGTTTGATTTTAATACGCTGGCTAGATATTGGTCCAAAGCAACAGCTGCCATATGTCCACCTTCCTTAAATTAAACAAATAATAATAGTACTATAAGTTCATTATAAAACAAAAAGATATTTAGTATTGTATATAATTGCCTTATTGTACTGAAATGACCCTTTTTACGGCAGTAGACAGGCAAAAAATCATTTTGTACAATCAGATATTATGATGATAGAAATTAGTGATGTAACTTTTTCTTACGAAAAAGAACCCCTTATCAACCAACTTAATATGAATATTGCACCCGGTTTTAATCTCTTGATTGGACCAACAGGCTGTGGCAAATCTACCCTATTAAAAATCATTGCGGGACTCTATCCAAAATACGCCGGAAAATTAACGGGAAAAATTGATCTTCATGGTCAAAAAGCGGCCATGATGTTTCAAAATGCTGCGGAACAATTTACGATGACAACGCCACGTGAAGAAATCATCTTTGCGTTAGAAAATTTGCAAATAAAAGCTAAGGATTATGACCTCCACATAAAAAAAGCGGTGGAATTCACCAAAATTGCAGATTTGCTTGACCAAAAAATCAATACACTATCAGGTGGGCAACAACAACATGTAGCTCTAGCCGTCTTAATTGCAATGGATGTCGATGTTTTTCTGCTAGACGAACCCTTTGCTAGTTGTGATCCCAACACGCGTCATTTTTTGATAGAAAAATTAGCAAGTTTAGCTGAAACTGGAAGAACGATCATATTAAGCGACCACGTATTGGATGATTATGAGAAGATTTGTGATCACCTATATCAATTTGAAGGTAAAACCGTTAAAGAATTATCTGCTAATGAAAAAAATAAATTGTTTAAGCAAAATAAACAATTTCATGAGCAATCTTATTCTTTTGCGTTGCCAACTGGCACACCTGTTTTTGAATTAAACAAGACACAGATCAAACAAAATCGTCTTTTGCTCAAACAAAACAAATTAAAAATCTACGGCAAAACAACTCTAATTACTGGTTCAAATGGTGTCGGCAAAACATCACTATTTAAAGCAATGAATAAAATGATTCCGTACAAAGGTAATTTTACCTATTTAGATAATGAAATTTCAAAGATAAAATACCGTAAATATTTATCACAAATAGCACAAATTTTTCAAAAGGCAAGCGATCAGTTTCTAACAGTTACAGTTAAAGACGAGATTGAATTAAGCAAAAAAGATCGCAATAATTTTTTCACTGATGCAAAAATTGATGAATGGCTAGAAAAGTTGCAACTAAAACAGCACCTTGATCAGGTAGTCTATTCTCTATCAGGTGGCCAACAAAAAAAGCTGCAAATTTTGTTAATGCTGATGACAAAGCATAATGTGTTGCTAATTGACGAGCCATTGAGCGGACTAGATCACGAATCAGTTGATTTAGTTTTGCAGCTGATGCAGGAATGCCAAGAGAAGCTCCAGCAGACGTTTTTGATCATTAGCCATCAGATAGACGCGTTAGCTGACTTTTGCGATTACAGGCTGGTTTTTGCGGATCAACAGCTAAAATATGTGGAGGAGTAAGCCATGAATTCTAGTTTAAAGTTTATTTTGGCTTTTATTATTTCCCTGGAAATATCTTTGAAGGCGAGTTTAACCACCAATTTAATCGTCATTGCTTTTGCGTTGATTTATCTCCTGGTTACTAGAATCAAGATCAAGGAATTGATTTTGTTAATCGCCGTGCCATTTATTGCGTCGTTCACGATATTTGCGTCGCTGTTCTGGTTTTCACCGACTCCTGATGCTTATTATGCTTGGAATCTGTCGACCCGTGTGTATGTCTATACTTTGACCATTGCTTGTGTCACGAGGAACACCACCGCGACAGATTTTGCTCGTTCACTTGAACAAAATCTGCATCTACCTAGCAAATTCGCTTATGGCGTTTTGGCGGCAATCAACATTATTCCGCGGATGAAAACTGCAGTGAAGCAGATTCGTACATCAGCCATGATGCGCGGAATGTACCTGAGCTTCTGGTCACCGGTGCTCTACTTTAAGGCAATCTTGGTAGCGCTCAACTCTGCCGACAACTTGGCGCAGGGCATGGAATCCCACGGCTACGTTGAAGGACAGAAAAGAGCAACCATTGTAGCAATTCCGCTAACTAAAAAAGACTGGCTGATTTTCTTTACTTTATTGATTTTGGTTAATATTTCGTTGTTCATTTTTAAGTAGGCAAAAAGATGGAAATTATTGAAGGAAAAATGCCCTTCATGGGCTATGAAACTTATTATCGAATTGTTGGTGAAAGAAGCGAGAAGCCGCCACTAGTTTTGCTGCACGGCGGACCTGGCTCAAGCCACAATTATTTTGAGGTGCTGGACGAATTAGCACAAAAAGATGGCCGCCGCATCATTATGTATGACCAATTCGGTTGCGGTGAAAGCAGCATCCCTGATGATCATCCTGAACTTTACACTAAGGAAACTTGGGTGAAAGAATTAGAGGCTTTACGTGAGCATTTAGCATTACGCAAGATGCATTTGCTTGGACAAAGCTGGGGCGGGATGCTCGCCATTATTTACATGTGTGACTATCATCCAGAAGGTATTCAGAGCTTGATTCTGTCTTCTACCCTGTCATCGGCATCCCTTTGGAGTAAAGAACTCCACCGCATGATTAAGTATTTGCCAATTGAGGAGCAGGCAGCGATTCATAGGGCTGAGTTGACTGGCAACTTTAACGATCCAGATTACCTGAAAGCTAACGAGCATTTCATGAACCAGCATGCCATTGATATGACGAAGACCTGGCCGAAATGCGTGATGCGCAAAAAGCGTGGCGGCACTGTGGCATATGAAACGGCATGGGGCCCGAACGAGTATACGCCAGAAGGCAATCTGCATGACTATGAGTACACGGATAAATTGAGCAAAATAAAAGTTCCAACTCTGATTACGAGCGGAACTGATGATTTATGTACGCCATATGTAGCTAAGACTATGCAAGATCAGATTGCCAGCAGCAAATGGCGTTTGTTTGAGGGATGCGGTCACATGTCCTTTGTTGAGAAAACTGATGAATATGTTGCACTACTACAGAAGTGGCTGGATCAACATGATGAATGATAATAGGCTGACCTCGATTGGTCAGCTTTTTTAGCTCTTTGTCAACTCCTGTTGATAATGAGTAAATGAAGAGAATCAAGCAGCCA
>NZ_GG700752.1:290137-297723 GCF_000160855.1 Lactobacillus helveticus DSM 20075 = CGMCC 1.1877 | reverse complement strand
ATGAAATATTCATGCTAGTAAGTAATTTCTCGAAAATCTCTACAGGTAACCCTTCTTCACCACGCTCCCATCTTGATAATGTTGATGTTGAAACAACTCCTACTTTTTGCGCTAATTCCTTAAGGGAAATATTTGCTTCTTTTCTAATTTCTTTAAATTTTGGACCAACTATTTTGTCTATTTTTGCATTTCTTCTTTTCACTGAAAGGACCTCATAATGTTAACCGAGAAACTAAAATATCTTTTATCATCTATAATCATTAGTGGCGGATTAGCCGTCATGGGAAACACGATCTCCATTTATATTCCTAATATTAAAATAATGTAGTACTCTTTTTTCAGCAAAAGACAATTTTAATGGTACATAAAAAGAACCTCTATTCTTCCTAATCGAAAAATAGAGGTCTTTTTCTACTTATGATACGGACTACCCGAATTAATCATGAACGCACGATAAATCTGCTCAATCAATACCACCCGCATCAACTGGTGCGGCATCGTCAGCTTGCCAAAACTAATCAGGTCATCCCCGCGCTTATTGACAGCATTGCTCGTACCCAAGCTGCCGCCAATCACAAAGGTAATATCCGAATGACCATACGTAGCTAGATTCTGAATCTCCTTTGCAAATTCCTCGCTGCTGCGCTGCTTACCCTTAATCGCAGTCACGTAGACATACTCCTTATCCTTAATCTTGCTCAGAATCCGCTCGCATTCGATCTGCTTGACGCGTTCATCTTCAGCTGCACTAAATTTTTCCGGTGCTTTTTCATCTGGCACCTGAACAATCGACACTTTTGCAAAGCGACTAAGCCGCTTTTTATATTCCGCAATCGCATCTTTAAAATACTTTTCTTTTAATTTTCCAACACAAACAATCTTAATATTCATACCTATTAGTTTATCATCAAAATTAACAGAAATTCCACTGCAGTTTTCCACATCCTGTTCAAAACACAGTCTACATTTTGTGGTATTATTAAAGACAACTTCTACACTTTGTGGTTCAAATTTTATTGAATTTTTTCCAAAAAACTTTCCCACATTTTACCTATGGATAAGCATTTTTCACAAACTTTGCGTTAAAAAGCTTAATATACCAGCATGAACTCACGTTTTAACAAAATTTTTTTACTTATTTTTCAAAATTTTATCCACAAAATTCACCAAGTTATGCACAATCCACAGAGTTATCCACATCTATTAGCAAGTACTCTTTCATTAGTACTTGCTTGACAAGTTAAGAAAACGAACTTTTCCTTGTTACACGTTATTATAGTTAATAAAAAGAGCTATATCTGCTTTAAATCGCGTGATATAGCTCTTTTTCTTTGTCTAAATATTTTTATTTCTTAATTAGTTGCCTTCAAGCTTTACCTTCATGTCAACATCTTTACCATTTCTGTTCACGGTTACATTTACGGTATCACCGACTTTGTGACTGTAAAGGATGCTGTGTAACGATGCAACATCTTCAACTTTCTTGCCGTCAACCTTGGTAATGACATCGCCGCTCTTAATACCTGCATTTGCGGCAGAACCATTTCTACTTACAAATGCAATGTAAATACCATTCTTGAGGTTAGACTTGATCTTCAAACGACTTCTGTAGCCTTCTGGAATGCCTTGAAGTGCGATTACTCTTACGCCAAGTTGTGGACGAGTAATTTTACCCTTCTTAACTAGTTCATTCACAATAGTTACTACTTCATTTGAAGGAATTGCGAAGCCCATCCCTTCTACAGAAGTACCATCGCTTGACTGTGCTAACTTCATTGAGTTAATACCAATAACTTGACCAGCTGAGTTAACTAATGCACCACCAGAGTTACCTGGGTTAATTGCGGCATCAGTTTGGATAACTGTTTGTTGATTACCTGATGAAGTAGAGATTGTTCTGGCAGGTGCTGAAATAATCCCTTGCGTTACCGTAGAAGCATATTCACTACCAAGTGGGGAACCAACCGCAATAACTGTTTGGCCGGCTTCTAGGTGCTTAGAATCGCCGAATTGAGCCGTTTGAGTTACGTACTTAGCATCAATTGATAAAACAGCCAAGTCAGTTGTACTATCTTTACCTACAACTTTAGCATTCACAGTTTTACCATTAGCAAGCAAAACTTGCACTGCGTCGCTACCGGAAATAACGTGGTTGTTAGTTACGATATAACCCTTGCCGTTAGATTTCATGTAAACGACACCTGAACCTTCACTATAGGTCTCAAGCTTGCCATTCTTGCTTGAAGAACTATCGCTATCATCGCCAAACAAGCTATTGTAAAGTGAATCAGTACCGCTTGAAGCTGATTGACGCTTCAAGTTAATGACGGACACAACCGCACCTTTAACATCGTTATAAGCAGCAGTCATCGTACCACCATTTTTGGCACTCTTTTCTGAAACCTTGCTGCTGCTTGAAGAAATACTGGTTTGTGCTGCGCCGTTGCCTTGACCATTATTCATTTGGTCCATTGCGTAATAAGACACGCCACCGCCGACAAGTCCGCCAACTACACCAACGATTGCTGCAGTGGCGATAATTTTATTACCACTCTTTTTTCTAGGTTGATTTTGATTATTATTTTGATTCTCTACCATACCGCTTTTCCCCCTCGTATCATTATTGTTGTATTAACTATACACGGCAAATTTGAAAAATATATGAATAATCTATACAAAAACTGCTAAATTTCTATCAATTTTGTTGGACTATCAGGCTCTGTATCAATAATTTTTACATCATCACTCAAATTTTCATCCCCTTCAATCAGCATTTCCTTCGCCGTCTCATGCGCTAAGTATTCCGTATTATTATGCTGACTGCGATGTGCCAAAAAGATATGCTTCGTCTTAGGCGTCACTACATCAACTAATGCCTGAGCGGCCTCATCGTTTGATAAATGCCCAACATCTGACAGAATTCTCTGCTTAAGCGACCAAGAATACGGTCCATCTCTTAACATCATAGTATCATAATTGAATTCCATCATATAGGCATCAGCATCCTCAATTGTCCCCTCGACTTCTTCGGAGACATAGCCTGTATCTGTTAAAAAGGCAATGCGCTTGCCGCCACTTGTAAAAACATAATACTGCGGCTGAGCCGCATCATGACTAGTTGCAAATGCCGTGACATCGAGATCGCCAAAAGTCTTAGTCTGTCCCGGTTCAATCGTATTCATCTGTTCTGCCGGTAACTTGCCAATCTTTTGCGTATCTAGTAAATACTGCCACGTACCGCTATTGGCAAAAGCATCAATCTTGGGATAACGCCGCATCAAAACGCCTAATCCACCGCTATGGTCTGTATGATCATGACTCAAAAACGCCATATCAATATCGTTAATATCTACGCCAACATCGACCAATAATTGCTTAGTCTTTTTACCAGAAAGGCCAGCATCCATTAGGATCTTATGCTGGCCTGTTTCGATTAAACTAGTATTACCGGTTGACCCGCTCGCTAAAACGGAAACCTTCATCTTCGCTTTACCTTTCTATTTTTCAACGTTATACGTGCTTGATTGCAGCATTTGCGCCGTATATGCGTTAACTCGCTTTAACGTAATATTCTTAGTGGTCTTGTTCTCTATCCAGACTAACCAAGTCGGTAACAAAATCGTACTGCCACGAACTTCAGTCAACTTAGAATAGCCCAACTTAATTTGCGTTACCTTCGAATTGTTAGTCAACTCTCGATTAGTATACATCGCACGCACTGCACGCCATGCACTGATCGTTGACTGCAATTCTCTTACTGGACTAGCTGGACCCATGTAAGATTCCGCATAATTGATAATCTGATGATCCTTGACCGCGATGCTCAATTGAGCTGAACCATCATAAATCTCGCCATAGTCAGTTGTTTGTACAAAAACATAGTTGTCTTCGCTGGACATATCTGGCTCATACTTGAATTCTTTTCCATAAGGGACATTCTTAGGATCATTCTTGAATTTATTTACTTGTTCCAGTGCCTTTTTAGGATTTTTATCCAAGAGCGTTGTTATCTTAGGTGCAGCGTAAAGAATATTTTCGTCTTTAGAATAGCGTGCGTTAACATTGGTCAAAGCATCTATTTTATTGGAAAGATAATTACGGTTTTTGGTTGCTAAATAATAGCCTGAGGTAGGTGCATTAGAAAATTTATCTGGCAAATCAATATTATCTGACTTCATTTCTGAACGAATGCTGGCCACGCTGCGAGTGGTTGTATCTGCTCCGCTCAAATTGACGGGTGAACGTAGAATCTCAATCCCCAAATAGATATCGATCAATAAGAAAACAATGAAAAACAGCCACTCTATTCGTTTATGGTCCATTTTTATTTCACCTCATTAGTTTTAACTGTCTCCCTAAGTTTACGGTAAGCAGCTACATTCTTCTTTTCCCACTCGTCAACGCTCTTCCACTCGTCGTAAGCCTTTACGTAATAAGTTGGAATTAAGTTAATCAAGCTATGGTGACTAGAATCCTTTTCTATCTTGAAACCGACAATAATTCGTTGAATATCAGATTGCTTAAGACCATGCGCACCTAATTCACTCACTACCTCAGCAGTCGGCTTTAACTCTTGAGTTTTACCATCAAAAGGAATCGGAATTTGGAAATTGACGCTGTTGAAGGCAACGTTAATTGAATCATATGAAAAAGTAGTTTTAACCTGCAAATCATGCTGGTTCAAGAAAACAGGAATCCCTTCAATATAGTTGACATAGCCCACATTAGAGCCATCCGCGTCAAAGAAGCGCAGATCTTGTTCGGTTAATCCCAATTGGTGCACGTAGTACACGCTATCAAGCAAACGGTTAGTTGCATTCGGAATCTTATTCTTTTCAAAATGAGTATACAAGTAATTATGCTCGCCTGATTCAGGATCTGGCACCTTTAATCTGGTGTAATAGTTGAGAGAATAGATGGTTTGTCCACTCTTATTAGTCTTGCTAGTTACTCCAGAAGTTCCCAATAAGCGAGAAACGAAGTAAGAATAAGACTGGTGATTAGTCAAATAGCTGTAAACCTTGCTATTGGTTGTTCGACTATAGAATGGTGAATAACCTTCCTGCAATTTAACCAAGTGCACTGGACTCTTAGTTTGGGCATTACGAGCAAATTTACGCAACTTATCAAAGTTAGCGCCCTTGATCTTAATGCGGTAAATCGCACTAGTTTGATCATTGCCTAAATAAATAATGTTATTGGAATGCGAAACAAAGAAACGGTTAAATTCTCGATTATCATTATTAGAATTATTCAAATGATTGAACAAAGAAAAAGTGATTTCATCAGGATAAACTAATTGCAAATAAGCATCATCATTCAAATATTCTTCGTACTTAGCGCGAGACTTAACAATTTTCTTTACATCGCTAACTGCCTTGGCTTTTTGAATTTCCTTGGTAAATTCCAAAGTTAAATTATTTTTTGAATCATACAACTGGCATAATCTGCCGTCTACAAAACCGTATGAAGTAGTTGGAATGTACAGATCATATAATGATTTGGCACTATGACTGCGAGCCTGCTGCTTTGTAGTATTATTCTGATTTTGACCAATATTGCTGAAACGCTGGTCACTCGTCATGATAAAAATCCACAAAACAATAGAAAGAACAATGGCGAGCAGGGTAGCTAAACCTAAGAAAAATTCACCGAATTTGAATTTAAACTTCATCCCAGTCATCCTCCTCTGTCATTGTTTCATAAGGTAAGGAAATATAGAAGGTAGAGCCCTTGCCCTCGCTACTATCAGCCCAAATGCGACCATGATGAGCTTCCACAATTTCTTTAGCAATGGCTAAACCTAACCCGGTTCCGCCTTGAGCACGTGAACGAGCCTTATCTACACGATAGAATCTATCGAAGATCTTGCCTAAGTCCTTTCTAGGAATACCTAATCCTTGATCAGAAATACTCAAGATAACGTGACCTTGACTATGAGTTAAGCGAACGGTAATCACACCACCATCAGGTGAATATTTAATCGCATTATTCATAATGTTGTCGATCACCTGCATCATCTTGTCAGTGTCAATCTCTACCCAAAGGGCCTGATTGCCTAACTCACGCTTAATAGTGTATTTCTTTTTGTGGCCCTTATTTTTATCGGTTTTCACAATCATATCAAACCGGTTCAAAATATGGCTAACAAAGTCATTCAAGTTAACAAATTCCAAATCCATCTTTGAAACGCCACGGTCCATTCTGGACAAGCTAAGCAAGTCGTTAATCATTCTGATCATTCGACTCGTTTCTTGCTGGGCAACTTCCAAGAATTTAGGCGCAATTTCAGGGTCTTTCCATGCCCCTTCATTTAAGGCTTCGATGTAGGCCTGCAAACTGGTTAAAGGCGTTCTTAATTCGTGAGAAACGTTTGAAACGAACTGTCTTTGTGAGTTTTCATTCTTTTGTTGTTCTGTGACATCATGAAGAACGCAAACACTACCTGATACAAATCCTGTAACGCGCTTAATCAATGAGAAGCTGGCATGCAAAATAATTTCATCACGCGTACCTGGTTTAACGGTAACGACAATTTCTTTTTGACTGGAAATCAAGTCCTGTGATGAGGTGTCTTTTAAGCCTAAAACTTCTGCAATTGGTCTATTGATAATCTCGTCTTCGTCCGCATTCAAATAGCTAAGTGCCATGTGGTTAACGACGCTGACGTTGCCGTGACGGTCGGTAGCAAGCACCCCATCACTCATGTGCGATAGCACGCTATCTAGCCGCCGTCTTTCACTATCTGATTCTTCTTGCGATTGTTCAATTCGAACGGACAAAGTATTAAAGGCCTTGGCTAATTGCCCCAACTCATCGTTTGAGTAGATTTTTACCTGACTAGAATAATCACCGTTGGCAATATGCAGGGCCTGTTTTTGCATTTCTTCAATTGGTTGAGTAATTGCGCGGGAAATAACCAGTGCTAAAAATGCGCCAAGCAGTGCTGCAATCAGCGAAGCAATTAAGAATGTTAAGGAAATCTGCCGCAGATTATCGAAGACATCCTGCATACTGGCTTTAACATAAATCGCACCGACATTGTTGTTCGAGCCGTTGCCACTAGTTAAAGGCGAAATCTGAATCATATAATTGCCATGATCATCAACCACCTTATTAATCTGGTGCCCGGTTGAAATTACCTGCTTAACGTCAGTATTGTTAATTCGCTGGCCAACCTTGCTTTTATCGTTCAAATTAGAAACCGCACGAATTGTGTCCTTATTATCAACAACAATAATTTCACTAATCGAGTCATTGTTATAATCATTGACGATTTGATTCAAGCGGTCATTAGCATTTTTACTATCGCTAGCTAGTTGATTAGCCAACTGGTTGCTAACGATTGTTTGAATCTGAATCGATGATTGAAAGTTTTCAATACTATTTTGTTCTAATTGCCTGGTAAAATAAGCTCCAATTACTTCAATTGTTGCTAGCAGCATTAGCATGAACACGACCGCTAACTTAGTATTAATTGAATTAAATGTAGCATTTAATTTCTCTCTGAGTTTTTTCATCATTCATTCAACATTTTTATATAAAAAAGAAAGTCACTTACCTTTCCAGTTGTGTGACTTTCTTCA
>NZ_GG700752.1:285884-289275 GCF_000160855.1 Lactobacillus helveticus DSM 20075 = CGMCC 1.1877 | reverse complement strand
AACCTTCACTTGGCTGTTTTACGTAATATCCTACACCACGACGAGTAACCAAAACTTGAGGTTGGATTGGGTTGTCTTCAATCTTTTCTCTCAAACGGTGAACAGTTACGTCTACTGTACGCACATCGCCAAAGTAGTCATAGCCCCAAACAGTTTGTAAAAGGTGTTCACGAGTCATAACTTGCCCCATATGTTGAGCTAAGTAGTAAAGAAGCTCAAATTCACGGTGAGTAAGCTCAATCTTCCGACCATCTTTTTCAACGATATAGGCATCTGGCATGATAACCAAGTTACCGATCTTAATATTCTTATCTGTATCGTCTTGGTTATCTGCTTCTGCCTTCTTAACAATGTCACGACGGCGCAAGTTAGCCTTAACGCGGGCAACTAATTCTCTATTAGAGAAAGGCTTAGTGACATAGTCATCGGCACCCATTTCTAGACCAAGTACTTTATCAATTTCAGTATCTTTAGCTGTTACCATGATAATTGGCATATCGTGCGTTTGACGAACTTCACGAGCAACCTCGAGTCCATCTTTCTTTGGTAACATCAAATCCAGGATCATTAAGTCTGGATCGTATTCGTCAACTTTCTTAACAGCTTCTTCGCCATCATAGGCGGTGTCGACATCAAAGCCTTCCTTAGTTAAATTAAATTTAATGATATCAGAAATCGGCTTTTCATCGTCGACGACGAGAATCTTTTTTGGCATCGGAAATGCCTCCTTTGCCCTTACATTATACTGGATTTTACGGTTTTAGCCAAAAAAATCGAAAAAATTTAAAAAAGTCTTGCATTTTTTGCCAGATAATTGCATAATAATATCTGTTAATTGATTCAACACATGGGTGGCTAGCTCAGCTGGCAGAGCAACGGACTCTTAATCCGTGGGTCCAGGGTTCGATCCCCTGGCCACCCATAATATATTCGTTAGAGATAAGACTTCTGTCTTATCTCTTTTTTTAATCTTCTAATTGGATTTAAGATTGCCGATCTTGGTAAAATATAGATAAGATATTTTGACTAAGGGGGCTTTACTATGAACGAAGCTGTATTTTTCAATCCGGGGGATGCAATTGCATCTTCACACGACTTCAAGGAAGCACGGCGCAGTGCACGGATTATTAAAGCAGAACGTCCGACTGGCCGTCAGATTGTCATTGCCGAGAATGATAAAAATGGCGTGTACGCTGTCTACTATGCCGATAGTGCAAACAAAGATCAAAGCGGAATCGCCCACCACATTAAGGATCAAATTTAAGAAGAAAGTCACTTTTTGTGACTTTTTTTATTTTTTCAAAAAAAGGGTTGTCAAAACCTATTTCAACTGGTAATATATTTAACTGTCAGCACGAGAGCTGATGAAACAAATATGGGTGGCTAGCTCAGCTGGCAGAGCAACGGACTCTTAATCCGTGGGTCCAGGGTTCGATCCCCTGGCCACCCATAATATGAAAATGGCACTGCGAGGAGTCGGTGCTTTTTTTATGCTTAAAATTAGATACACAAAAAGCTACTTCATGAGAAGTAGCTTTTTCTATTTGCTTTGAATTTCATTATCATCGACTTCAGCATCCACGAATCCAGAATCATCGCCATTGTATCTTCCATACTTTTTCAAAGTTTCCATATTATGAAAAGGATTGTCAGTAACAGGTAAATCACGAGAATTTCTAACTTTTATCATTATTTTTTTCTGCCTCTCTTTTACATATCTGAAGTATACACTGAAATCATTTATAGCAAAAAATCCTGCCCTAATGGACAGGATTTTATTTTTTAGCCTTTATATTTTACTTCTTCGCAGCAGCTTTAGCTTCTGCTTGAGTGTTACTTGGCTTAAGTCTTAAGCCATCAAAATACTTCATATCACTCGCTTTAACATAGGCATCAGAAACCTTAAGCTTATCGCCTGTTGAGGAAGTCGTATAAAAACTTTTAGCAATCAGATGGTAAAATAACTCAGCCTTATTTTCACTTGGAAGCCAAATATATAATAAGTTATCAGCTCTGAACCAATTTGCTTGTTTTCTTATTTTTACATTATTGGCGTTCAGCTTTTCACCTTGACGATTATAGACATCTGCATTGTTCTTAAATCTCAATAAAGAATAATTTGTACGGGCATTTTCAAATTCTGGATCAAACAGAGGAATCTTTTTATTAACCTTTACAGCAGAACCCATTACCCATTGATTGCTACCTTTAATATGATAAAATCCATCGTCATTGATCATTCCTGCTGGGAAGTTATCGCTAAATGAAGTTACCTCATGGCGATCAACTACTAATTTGGTTCCTGGCTTTAAATTCTTACGGACAGTATTGCCTTTATTATTAAAAGTTCTAGCAAGCCAATCAGCGTGTGGCTTTATTACAGCAGTAGCAGTCTTGACAACAGGTCTAGCTTTGAAGTTAGCTACTTTGACGTACTTATTTGATGTTGGACTAATTTTATAAAATTTTTGACCATTTTTAAGTGTCTGTCCATCACCATATGTAGTTACTGATTGCCCCTTGTATAATTTCTTTTTATTTTTATATGAAGTTCTCTTATTGGTTGAATTATAGATATATGCGTTTCTCGTGACTTTTCTAGTTGCAACAATGGAATAAGCTGCTTTTACTTGCTGAGTAGAAAATATTTCAATAGCTAAAGCTGCAACTGAAGCTAAGATAAATTTATTCTTCTTCATTTTAATCATCCTTCTGTTAATATTTCGCTGATACTTCTATTATCTCCCCCCCAATTTATGTGCTTTAATATGGTTAACATTTGAACATTAATGAGGCGTTACACATGAAAAAGAACAAAACAATATTTACCATTCTCATCGCTGCATTTTTAGGCATCGTTTCACTAAGCATGAATTCCAGCCCAGTTAAGGCAGCCAGTACTGTGAAGTTGTATTTAAACAGCAACTCCTATGTATACAACAACAAAGGTCAACGTTTACGTGGTAAAGGCAATTACATCAGGAAGAATAAGGCTGTTACTGCTCCAGGAAAGTTGCAAAAAACAAATTCCGTGAAGAGATATTATGTAATGAAAGATAATAGTCCAATAGGTGTAATGAATTTTAATGAGAATTTATTTAATTATTTGTATTGGCTTCCATATAAAACAATTAAAAAGCAGGAATACTACAAAATAGGCTATAACAGATATATCAAGTGTATAAATGTTAAATCTATTTACAGTAAAGATCTTCCCTCACCATATGCAAATAAGGCGAATGAACTGATAACTAATCAAGCAACTGTTGTAACAAAAGATCCTAAGACAATTAACCAAAAACATATTTACGCATTAAAAGAAGTTTCTAAAAATAGAGCAGAAAATGCATATGTATTACCCAAAAATAAGAAATTAGTCGTAGATGATACT
>NZ_GG700752.1:276251-284880 GCF_000160855.1 Lactobacillus helveticus DSM 20075 = CGMCC 1.1877 | reverse complement strand
GATGATACTGCGGGATTTGATAATATGTATGCTGAAGCATACCATATTAAGAATACGCAATATTATATTTACGCTGGTGATATAGTTAAGAGACCTAAACATACGGTATATTCTCATCCTTACAAGTCCATCATTAATGGAGTCAAAACTTTATACTAAAAGTTATTACAATACGAAAAATCCTGCCCTAATGGACAGGATTTTATTATTTATAAGCTCTACTTCTTCGCAGCAGCTTCTGCTTCAGCGGCTGTGTTTGATGGAGTCAGCTTTACGCTTCCATCAATAAACTTAACATCGCTGGCTTTTACATAAGCATTATGCCCAACATTAATTGTGCTCCAATGAACGGTTGGCGTTGTACTTGCATAAAAACTTGTACCTACCAAGTGATAGAATAATTCCGCCTTATTTTCACTTGGAACCCAAATATATACTAACTTGTCTACTTTTAATTGACCTTTTTGTTTACTTATTTTTTGACCGTTATGATCTTGAATGGTTCCATCCGCATTATATACATCTGTATCCTTAGGGAATGTGATGTATGAGAAGTTTTCAAAGAAATAGTCATGTAGTGGGATACTCTCAGCAGCTTTCACATCAGAAGCGTTAATCCACTGATTAGTACCTTTGATGTGATAAAAATGGTCGTCGTTTTCACTTCTCTTAGAAAGTTCATTAAATTCCAAACGATCAACTGTAAATTTTGTCCCTACAGGAGTAATATGAGCCGTTCCTTTATAACCATTACTGGTTTGAGTAATTAAACGAGTTGGAGTGGTTACAGTTACTGTTGTTTCTTCCGAATTAGTAGATGCTGATGATGAACCAGATCCATTCACTGAAGTATTAGCTTTAATAACTGGTCCTAAATTGGCTGATTTAATATATTGTTTGCTTGGGCCACCAATTTTGAAGTAGTGATTGCCATTTTTGAATTTGTAAGAACCGCCATAAGTGGTGACTGTTTCCACTTTATAAAGCTTCCATCTACCGTTATACGAAGTACGACCATTGGAAGATTTATAAATATAGGTATTATGCGTTACTTTACGCGTTACACCATCAATGTTGGTAGCTCTTAAGTAGTGATTTAATCCATTTACTTTGTAATACAAATTACCATTTATTTTTATAGGCTTAGTCATTACGTCAACGGTCTTGTATGCATAATATTTGGTACCTGTACTTTTACCATCTTTATCATATGCCATTGAAGTATGCATAATTGTTTTAGTAATAGTAGTATCTGCAGCTTGAACAGTAGCAGGTGCAACGCTTAATAGAAGTCCCGCAATAACAGCAGAAGAAAACAACAATTTTTTGTTAAGTTTCATACTCAATTACCCCTTTATTCAATGAATTCAGGAATATTATTACACAAAAATTTTTACCTGATGCATCGATTTTTCGCTTAATATTTTTCATGATAAGATTAATTCATAACTATCTTGAAGGAACACGAATGAAACGAATCTACTATTATCACAAAACTACCGACGATGTGGTCGACAGCCACGATCAAAATTTCAGCTTACCAGACGACTACGTAATTTTGCCAACTTCTCGCGGGGCAAAAATTTGGTCAGCAATCGCCCGCCCTCTTGCGGCCGGTTTCGGTTGGATTGTCTTCCGCTTTTTCGACAACGTTAAGGTAATCGGCAAAGAAAAGTTAAAGCAAGTCGACGGCGGCTACTTCGTCTACGGCAACCATACCAGACCAATGGGCGATGTTTTTACATCCCTCACGATTTTTCCCATTAAAAATTTCTATGCGATCGCGGGTCAAGCCAACTGGGGCATCCCTTTTATCGGCAAATACCTCGTACGTTACGGCGGCCTTCCCGTTGGCAAGGATGTGAAGCAATCAATTAAGTTAATCAAAGCTATCCAAACTGTGATCAAGGATAAAAAAGGTGAAGTTCTAATCTACCCAGAAGCACACGTTTGGCCCTATTACACGAAGATCCGCCCCTTTGATGCAACCAGCATGCACTTTCCTGTTCAGCTGAATGCGCCAAGTTTCGTTATGACTAAAACCTACCATAAAAGACGCTTTAGCAAGCGCCCTCGCGCCGTTGTTTATATTGACGGACCATTTTACCCAGATCAAACTTTAAGCCGTAAGGAAGCGCAAAATAAGCTCCACGATGAAATCTGGCAAGCACTGAGCGATAGAGCTAAGCTTAGTGATTATGAATATTGTCAATATATCAAAAAATAAGGTTAAGAAACATATGCTTCTTAACCTTATTAGTTTGTCTTCATAGGATTTAATTAACGCTCCATAGCAAAATATTGTCTTTCTCTTGCCACATAACATTGCGGACACTATCATCTTGTTTCATTTGTTTTAAAGAGCCTAAAGCAAACTTGCGTTGATTACCCTTCAACTTTTTAGCAGCCTTGACTGCTAAGGCATAATCATGCTCGTTCTTAGCAATACGCTTACGACCAGAAATCGCACCTTTAGCAGTAGTCTTTCTGTCTAATCTTTTAGAATCTCTTTCTTCTATTCTGCCTAATGGTTTTAGTACTCTTTGAAAAGACTTACTATTTATAGCATAGTATTGCAAACCTGCATTTGGTGTCCAACCATTATACTTATGGTCCTTAGAGGTGACAAAATATTCTGAAGCACCACCTACACCTTGAAAGTGCATAATTTTTCAATCTTAAATCTAACATTCTTAATTTTCTTAGGACTAACAGTTTTGTTTCCTTATAAAAAGCGGATTATTTACAAGCTTTGCATAGTTGGATTTACCAACGTAAATAGGTTGTGCCCGAGAATTAACGTTTACGATATAGCCCCATTTGCTAAGTTTGGGTATGTTTTTGAATTATCAGCTTAGGTGACTTTTTAGTACTGGTTGTAGCTGAACCAGAATTACTACTTGCGGCATTAACTGTAACTGGTGCCGTACCAAGTAACGTAGCAACTGAAGCTGCAGTGAATAAAGCTGTTAAAATCTTTCTTGATTTCATTGATTTAGCCTTCTTAATTTTTTAACTATTATCATCTACGTTTTTATTCTATAACTAAAAAATAATTTTAAGCATTATTCCCCTATCAAGGAAATTAATCTGGTAAATCATCGCTTATTTTTTTATAACCTGATTGATCTAGGATTAACTTAATTCCTTTAGCTTGATCATCGTTTGTATAAATAAAATAAAAATATAAAGTTAACTCTCTGAGAAGACATAGCTCTGGATCTGTGGCAAGGCTTTCTAGCCATGATAAAATCTTAAAGGCAACTTTATCAGAATACATAAAATATTTTCTTAACACATATAAATAATTAATGCCAACAGTAGCTAACCTTCTCTGTTTGATTAAGCTTTGTTCCTTTAGATCCTTATATTTCCTAATTAACATCATTACTAAAGGTGTGACATCATTTAGATTGTCTTTTCGAAAAGAATTACTCAAAAGTACAATAGCATTTTCATCATTCATCCATTCTTGATGCTTAAAAAAGTCATGCATAGCTTGTTTAACTGCTGCAGTATCTGTTTTATCATCTTTTGAATTTAGTACAGCTATGATCAAGTTTGCCCTATCTCTTAATTCTGTTGACATATGTTTAGTATTCAAAATTTTCAGCTTTAACTCTTTGGCTTTTTTACATCATTATCATAAAAAGCTTGATTTAATTCTTGAGATATTTGGGAGTAATCTATGTTATCATTTGGTGGAAAATACTTTTTAAGAAATTGAGTAATTGATATTCCACGTAACTGTAAAATAAAAATCAAATCATCAATAAAAATTCTATTTTGTCCATTTTCCATTTTAGAATAATGAGTAACAGATATTTTGCTTTCCTTAATCATTTGACCTTGTGTTAATCCTAACGATTTCCGTTCTTTTCTCAAAGCTTCTGAAATTTTCATTGACTTCATCCCTTCACTCAGAAAAATGCATTCTACACGGTATCATATAGAATATACAGATTAGTAAATTCGAATACTACTAAACAGGAGCAATTATGAATATACTTTTTTGCGGGGACGAAAACGCAGAAGACGGCGTTTTAATCTCCACACTATCTTTATTAAAGAACTCTGGTGCAAAGGAACTACACCTCTACATTTTAACCATGGAAGCTCACAGCGATAAACGCAAGTATCATCCCTTCTCTGAGCATGCCGCAGATTTTATTCGTTCTTTATTAGTTAAAGCAAACCCTAAAAATACGCTGGAGTTGATCGACTGTACCGATCTATTTATCAAGCAGCCACCTACAGCCAACATGAATACGCGTTTTACGCCTTATGCCATGTTGCGTCTTTTTGCGGATGAATTGCCACAGATCCCTGATCGTATTCTTTACCTGGACGACGATATCGTTATTCGCGGCGACATTACTGCTTTTTATAAGCAAAACATCAAGGGTATCGAACTCGTCGGTGTACTCGACTACTGGGGCAGATTTTTCTTCCACAATGTCAAAACTAAGCGCGTCTTTGACTACCTGAATTCCGGCGTCCTGCTGTTAAACATGACTAAGATTAAACAAACCGGTCTTTTTGCTAAAGTCAGAGACATGATGCAAACCAAAAAAATGTTCTTGCCAGATCAATCAGCTATCAACAAACTAGCCGTGGCTAAGCGCGTCTTCCCACGCTACTACAACGAACAGTACAAGCTGCAGAAGAACACCAAGATTCAGCATTTCACTACCAGCTTTCGTTTCTTGCCATACTTCCATACTCAGACCGTTAAGCCATGGGATGTAGAACGCGTACACAGCGTACTTCATTTACATGAATATGATGATATCCTCACCGAATATCTCAAAATACGCGATAATTTAAAGAAATAGTTTTTTTGGAGTAAAATTATGAAAACAATTCCAGTATTTTACACTATTAGTGACAACTACACGCCTTATGCCTATGTTTCAATTCAATCATTAATTGACCATGCAGATCCTAACAAGGACTACACCATCACCCTTTTGGTTCAAGAAATCTCTCCTGAACACAAAAAGAGCTTAGAAGACATGTCTACTGACAATATCAACGTTAACGTTTTTCACATTAGTGATGACATGGTAAACCGAATTCACAAGGGTAAGGAAAATTACTTACGTGCACAATTCTTCACCATGTCAATTTTCTATCGTCTATTTATTCCAGACCTCTTCCCACAATATGACAAGGCCGTTTACTTAGACGCTGATACGATCATTTGTGATGATATTGCCAAGCTTTATGACACCGAAATTGGTGAGAATATGTTTGCCAGCTGTCCCGATTTATCTATCCGCTACATGCCGCTTTTACAAAAATACATCAAGGAATGTCAAGGCATTTTGCCAGCCGAAAAATACATCAACAACGGCGTAATCGTCTTTAACATGAAGGCATTCAGAGCCAAGCACTTCGTAGACAAATTCTATTACTTAATGGACAAATATCACTTCGACAACGTCGATCCTGACCAAGCCTACATGAACGAAATCTGTGAAGACAAGATCTACCATTTGCCTAAGGAATGGGACGCTATGCCTAATGAAAGCATCCCTGAATTCGAAAATCCTAAGATTTTCCACTACAACTTGTTCTTCAAGCCATGGCACTTCGCCGACGTCCAATACGGTCACTACTTTTGGGATGTTGCCAAAAAGACGCCATATTATGATGAATTAAAGAAACAATTAGATGATTTCACAGATGAAGATCGTCAAAGAGCACGTGCCGACCTAGAACGGATGGCTGAAAGAGTTGATATAATCGTCAAAGAGCCAAATACCTGGGCTAAAGTTAAGCAACATGAATCAGTAAAGATTGATTAAGGAAAGCAATTATGACAGTTCCAGTTTTTTATAGCATTAGTGATGATTTCACTAAATATGCTGCAGTGTCTCTTAATTCATTGGTTAAACATGCCGATCCTGCAACAGACTATAGGACTATACAGTGTATTTTTTGAGTCAAGACTTATCTGATCAGCATAAACAAGATTTAAGTGACCTCGGCAGTCAAAATGTGCACGTTAAATTTGCCCATATTGATGATGAATTAGTGAAACCAATTCAAAATAGCAAAGAAAACTTCTTGCGTGCTGATTTCTTTACTATGTCGATTTTTTATCGCTTATTTATTCCAGAATTATTCCCGCAATATGATAAAGCGATTTACATCAACAGCGACACTATTGTGAATGACGACATTGCCAAGCTTTATAACAACGAATTAGGCGACAACTTATTCGGTGCCTGCACTGACTCCTCTATCCAATATGTAGTCGAAATGGTGAAATACATCAAAGATGTTTTAGCACTAGATCCAAAGAAATATATCAACTCAGGAATGTTGGTCATGAACTGCAAGGCATTCCGCGATGAACATTTTATCGATCACTTCATGGATTTATTAGAAAAATACCACTTCGACTGTATCGCTCCCGATCAAGACTACCTAAATGAGATCGGCGAAGGACGAATTTTGCACCTCGATCCATGCTGGGATGCAATGCCTAATGAAAATACTGAACCACTTAAAGATCCTGGTCTTATTCATTACAATCTTTTCTTTAAACCATGGCATTTCAAGAACGTGCAATATGAAGATTACTTCTGGCAAAGTGCTAAAGAAACTAAGTTTTATAATGAATTAAAAGCAGAACTCGATAGTTACACTGACGCCGAGCGTGCAGATGATCGAGAAAAACTAAACCATATGCTTTTAAAGTAAAAGAAAACTGAACAAGATCCTAATAATTGGACACGAGTGAAAGAACGAGAGGCTGTTACATTATGATATTTGGCGATAATCGCGAAGCTGTAATAAAAAATATTCAAAAAGCTGCTAATGAGCGAGATTTCACTGCAAAAGCAGAAATTGGTGATCCTCAGATGACACTTGATGAGCGTTTGAAGCTGGTCAACGATTTCTGGGAAAATCGCAACTCGCTTTCAAGCAAGATTAATAATCAAATTGGACATGCTATGCTTACGGCTTTTGCTAAAGCTTTAGTTGGTTCAACTGAATTCAAGGCATTAGAAAACCTAAATAACCTCCCTATCGGTGGAGCAATCGTTACTGCTAACCACTTTAATCAAATTGATTCTTTGCCAATTAAGTTGCTCGCAAACAAGATGCATCATCAACTCTCAATTGTCATTGAAGATACTAACTTGATGCTTCCCGGCTTTTTCCGCTACTTAATGAACTACGTTGGCACTATCCCCTTGGTTCAAAGTACAAGCTACATCGGTAATGAATTCCCTAAGCATTTAAGCAAAGCTTTAGCTCAAAATAATTGGGTATTGATTTATCCTGAACAAGAGATGTGGTGGAATTACCGTAAGCCACGTAAATTGCAGCGTGGTGCTTACTACTTTGCCGCAAAGCAAAATGTGCCCGCTATCTCGCTTTTCATTGAAATTAAAGACTTGCCTAAGACCGAAAAGAAAGATCCTAATTTCTATGAGACTAAATATATCGTTCATGTTTTGCCACCAATTTTCCCTGATGTTTCTTTAAGTGCTAACGAAAATGCCCACAAAATGATGGAACAAGATTATCAGCAAAAAGTTGCAGCTTACGAAAAAATCTACGGCAAGAAACTTAACTATGATTTCACAGACTGGGATATCGCCGGCTGGAGAGGTCATCTTTCATAAGAAAAACATAAGATAGCTTAAAATATTTTTTAAAGTGACAACTTGTTACCATTATTGTAACGTATTTTTTCATAGAAAGGAGCTTCCTATGAAAAAATTTACCAAAGAAACTCTGTCAAACTATAACGGTAAAAACGGTCGACCTGCGTATATCGCCGTCAATAGTACCGTATATGATGTAACTAATAACTTCCATTGGACAAACGGTGAGTATCACAATATAATGGCCGGTCAAGATGTTAGTTTTAACTTAACTAATACGTCTGATGTATTGGTCCATATTAATAAAGTCGGCTCATACATCTAAAATAAACAAAAATTTGATCAATAAAATGAATCCCCACAAAGAGCAGATTGTAAATATCTGCTCTTTTTTCTTTCCCAAGTCGAACATTATTCTTATTTAAAAAGATAATATAATAATAGTTAGTATATTGTTATAAGTTAAGTGTTAAATTATGAATCTAAATCAACTTTATTACTTTAATGAATTGGTTAAACAACACCAATTTTCTAGTGCTGCAAAACGATTACATATTTCTCAGCCTAGCTTATCTAATTCAATTAAAACCTTAGAAAAAGAATTAAATTGTAACTTGATTGAGCGTCGCAATGGGCGAGTCGAACTAACTAAATATGGTCAAATTTTTCTAGAATCTGCAGATTCTATCATTTTAACTTTAGAAAACGCCAAACATAACATCAATCACACTAAGCAAATTGAAAATAATACTATAGAAATAGGCTACATCCCTACTGCGAGAGAAAATTTCCTACCTCACATTACTTCAGTATTTGAAAAAGAAAATTCCAGCACTTTTCATTATATTTACCATAATGGCACTTCTAATCAAATTTGCCTGGAAGTACAAAATGGAAACTTTGACCTGGGCATTTGCTCAAAGATTGATACTTATTCAGATCTTAATTTTATCCCGTTATACGTTGAAAATACTTTTTTTACTGCTTCAAAACTAGCCTCCAAA
>NZ_GG700752.1:273589-274580 GCF_000160855.1 Lactobacillus helveticus DSM 20075 = CGMCC 1.1877 | reverse complement strand
ATCTCAGCCTGCTCAAAAATTAATTGATTTTATCACAAATTAAAATATCAGCCGCAATGACTGATATTTTTTATTAACAGTAGAATTTGCATCACTAAAATCCTAGACGAAATAGTTTTCTAGCTAATGCGTTATAATAATTTTATTATCGAGGGAAAGAAGGGATTTTAATGAACGACCCCGAAGCTTTGTTGCACTATCTTGATGTATTGCTCAAAGAGAGCAACTTTACTAAAGCTGCTCGCGAATTATATATTTTCTCAACCTTATTTAACTCAATTAATAAAAAGAATTGAGAAAAAACTCGGTACAAAAATCATCAACCGTGACCGTGTGCCTTTTTCCCTAACAGAAGCAGGAATGATTTATTACAAATATTTGGAAAACATTTCCTATAACGATCAACAATTAGAGCGCGACCTTGCTCCGTACACTGAACCTAATAAAGAAATCATCAAGTTAGGAGTCTTAGAAAGCTTAGGTTCTTTTTTGTTGCCTAGATTACTGCCTTCATTTTTACAGAATAATCCTAACGTAGAAATTCAACTGTTTGAAAATTCACCCCAGAAAAATGAAACTAACTTGCTTAATGGCGACATAGATTGTTACATTGGTCAGACACCTGAGACTATTTCTCATGATTTGAACTATCTGGTTAAAAACGGAGAACAATATTATGTGGTAATTCCTCAGAATTCGCATTATTTTCGCTCTGACAAGTTTATTTTAGAGGCAGATGAAACTTAAGACCTGACGGAAGTTTTACAAGCTCCTATGGTCTTAACTGCCTCAGAATCGGCTATTCGACATCAAGTTAATGGATTATTTCAGAAATTCCATATTAAACCTAATATTGTTCTTGAAAGTAAAAGTATTATTACCGCCACCGATTTAGCCTTAAGGGGTGTGGGCCTCACCATTTCTTCTGCCATCATACTCACACGTATGCGTCAAACCCCAGTTAATCTATTAAAAATTGACGAAAATCTAA
>NZ_GG700752.1:263544-271458 GCF_000160855.1 Lactobacillus helveticus DSM 20075 = CGMCC 1.1877 | reverse complement strand
AGTTCTAGCGTTAAACATATTTTTCTAATATTCACCTCATTAAAGATGTAATTAGCTTTGCTAAACTTATGATAATTCCATTTTTAACTACAACCTATTTAATATTTTTGTTATAGACACTAGCCTTATAAATCTTGGTAAGATTAAGACTATTAGTAATTGATTCATTTGAATAATGTGCAAAATGAATCAGTGAAGCCCCATTATTCTTTAGCCTATACCAGCTATTAGTCAGAACCGGATCATTATATAGCGGTACTTGTTCTTGCGGATAAAATCTTCATTTATCAAATTTTCCTTTTTAATTTTTTGAACATAGATGTGTAAAAATACTAAAATGACGGGCAAAAGCATCAAAAAAGCAATGATGCTTTTCTCGACATTTTTTCTCGATCGATTCATCATTGCTTAGTTACTTTTCTTAAATTATTTATGTCTTTCTTGATGTAGGTAATAGTATAGAATGTAATTTTTAAGTTGCATAGACTTTTTTTGAAATTTTATTTTAATTTAGTAGTCTTAGCACTAAATAGTGTTCAGACTATAGTGATTTAGTACTACAAAAAACGCATCTAAGTTAAGTGTATCTCTCTATCAAAGAGACTGTACATTTCTTCATTAAAATTATGAGCTATAAAGATCACAGTGTATGGGCCATCTAATAACTTCTTTAAGATTTCAAGCGTTGCTTTTTTATCTATAGCACTAGTGCCCTCATCAATCAAAATAAAATCATCATCGTGAATGCAAGCCCGAGCTAACACAATTTTTTGTCGTTGACCTCCAGAAATATTTAATTTTTGCAAATTTAATTCTGTCTTTAGACCTAGCGACATTTTTCTAATATCAGATTCAAAAGAAACGTCTTTAACATAATCTAGCACTTTATTTTTCAATTTTGAATTAAACATTGTAATATTATTTTCGATACTATCAGGAAATAAAATCGGATCTTGTGGGATATATCCTATCTTAGCCTTATCGATGTTAATATCGTCACCATATTTATTTTTAAAATTGATCATACCGGTATGAAGTTTAATCTTACCAAGAAGTACTTTAAATAAAGTAGTTTTTCCGGATCCTGAGTCACCAGTCAACAAAATTTTCTCACCAGTTTTTATATTTAAATTAGGAAATTTTATTATTTTCCCGTTAGAAAATTTTACTGACACGTTTTTTGTAGTTAAACTAGCTGGAGATTGTAAGTCGCCCGTATGCTCAATTACAGCTGTGTCCGCATTAACTTCCCTGCTTAAACGATCTACTGAGTGAATCTGTCCTAATTCAGTTGCAAGCATCTTAACTGATACATTGATATAAGAGCTAAAGCTTTCAACAGTTACTATTACACCAAATACAACAATATGGTTTGTAACTAATATGGCCGTAACGGCTAATAAAACAAATTGTAACAACGCTGAGGTAGCCTTATTCAATACAGCTAAGCCTTGCATAGTACCTCTTCTTGCTATATTTGCACTTTCTAATGTATCAGATGCATGATCCATAATCTTAGACAACTGTGAACCCACTGAAAATTTTTTAAGTTCCGATAGGCCATCTAACCATTTTTCAGCTGTATCTAAATATTGCTTATTTGCTTGAGATAACTTTAGAGCAGCTGCTTGCATGGCAGGACGAAGAAGTTTAGGTAAATAAAAACTGAGTGTTCCCAATATCAAAACGACAATTAATAGGCTCCAATGAAACAGCAACAAACCAATTGATGCAAAGATAATTTGAGCTAAATAATATGGAATATCCGTATATACTGCAAGTTTTGAATCCTTTATTAAGTTCAGGTCGTTAGTTAGCCGATTCTGAACTTGGGCAGCATTATGCGGTTTATTATCGTAAAAATAATGATCTACTATTTTAAATCTTATTTGATGATTATATTGTTGAATTTGTTTTTCTATCCAATACTGACAAACATTAAGACCAGCATAGCTTATAATGAACAAAATCAAAGATAGAGTAATCAAGAAAATAAATTGTTGCCATTTGCGGTCTTTAATAGCCGTTATTTGATATGTATTAATATAGCTGACCCCAATTATCAAACCAGAAGTTAGGAATTCTAGAACTAATAGCGATATCATTCTTATTCTATTAACAGCATATAGATCTTTAAAAGACACTTATACTCACCTCTTATTGCTTCCAAGGCTAATCTTTCTACTAAATAGTTTTTCCATGGCTGGAGTTAAATTATGCGCTATTACAATAACTGTTTTATTCGATGATACTAAATTTTTTAGAATGCGATAGCTACTTTTTGAATCTATTGCACTAGTTGCCTCATCAGCTAAAATAATAGAAAAATTATGTATCTCATTACGAGCTAAAATAATTTTCTGTTTTTGACCTCCAGAAAAATTATTCGTGTCTAAATCAATTTCCGTTTCAAGTCCATTTGGCATACTAGCTATATCTTTACTTAAATCATTATTTTCAACTGCATTTTTACTCAGCTTTTTCAATTTATTATTGAACATAATAATATTGTTGATAATAGAAGTAGGAAATAGCTTTCCATCCTGAGGAATATATCCTATTTGAGCATAATCAGGACTAATTTCTTTACCATATTTATCTTCAAAAATAACTTGTCCATTAGTTGGTTGTAATTTATTAAGGATTAATTTAAACAGCGTAGACTTACCAGTACCACTGTCGCCACTAAGCAACACTTTTTCGCCTTTTTTAATATGAATATCTGGAAAATAGATCGTTTCTCCATTTTTAAACGAAATGCTTAAATTATGCGTACTAATTGAGCATATTTCATCAGTATTAATTTCTTTATGAAAAGGGACTAACTTCTGGGATTCAATAATTTGTTTGTTAAGACCTTGAACTGACTGAATTCGTGTTAGCGATGTAGTAATTGTCAATAAACAATTTAAAATCATAGAGGAGAAGTTCCCTGCTGCTATTATTACTCCAAAAGTTACTTGATGATTAAAAAACAAAATTGCGGCTAACAGAGTAATCGCAATTTGAGAAAAAGAATTAGCACATCCGTTAAGAAAATCAGCAACAGAAATTACCTTTTTTCTTTCTACGAAACTTGTTTCTAAATTCTGACTAACTTTTTGCATGACTAAGTCTAATTGATTAAAAGCTGTATATTTTCTTAATTCTTCTAAGCCGTTAAACCATTCTTCAATAACTAACAAATATTTACTATTTCTACTAGCTACTTTTTGCGTTGCATTAGAAGCTTTCTGTCTTGTAAAGCGGGGAATATAAAGCGTAATAACTGATAGAATTATTGCCAACAATGTCAGCATCCAATTCATTAGAAGAAGGCTGCTAATTGACGTAACCAATAAAAAACTTGATTGGATAATACTCAAAGACTGATCGGCATAATTTTTAGTCAGCACTTGTAAATTGCTATTTAATTCATTTTCCATTTCAGCTACTTTATGCGCCTTGTCATGATAGTATTCGCTTATTAATTTATGCCTAATACTGTGAATATATTTTTGCGTCTGCTTACTAAAAAGATATGTAGCTAACGAGCTCAAAATATAAGAAATGAATGAAAGAAAGACACTACTGGCAATAATTAGCAAAAAACCTAGAAGAATATTTTTAACTAGTTGATTATAAGCGAATTGTATAATATACGAACTGATTGCAGATCCTGCTGCAAACAAAAGCTCTAGAACAATTATTACAATGAATAAGAGTAAATTAGTTTTAATTAATTTTTGAAAACTCATTTTTAATCATCTAGATCCTATAATTATTTTTAATAGAGTCCGCTTTTTCTAAGGGAACTGATAAATATACATATCTGTTAGTTGGAGATAAAAATTTAGGTATATATCGAGTAACATTCAAAGTTAGCAAGCTTTCAATATTTTTCGTTTTAACATTCTCATAATAATTGTTTTCTATACTAAGCTTTTCTAGATTATCTTGAAGTAATGTACTCTTTCCCAAATTAATAAATGAAAGAAGTTCTTCTTGGGACATACTCTGTGTAGATTGTTTATTACTATGACTAATTAAATATTTTTCGATAGAGTGATTTACCATTATGCATTCGTCTATTGCATCATCAATACTTTCAGCTAAATTATTTTGCTTTCCCATTCCTACCGGTATAATTTTTCTTCCTAAATCAAACGCAAATGTAATCCATAATTCACCCGCCTGAGTTAAATATGGCTTACTAAAAAGAAGAAAATCTTTTTTATTTTGAATATGAAAATTAGAGTAAATCTCATCTATTTTATTATTCATAATGAGTTTAATAAAATAATGAAATGCTTTTCTTTCAATAACTTCATAGATAGAACTCTGAATAGCTTTTTCTTTATCTGTATGCGCCGCGAATCCAGTTGTATTAGGAACTATACTCGGATGTAAACTGTACATAGTAAACCATGCCGCGCGTTCATTTAACTCAGATATAGCTTTTTTATAAGCCGTTTCATAGAGTGAATCTATTCCTCCAAAAGGAATATATTTATTTCCGTCGGAAGTAACGGCAACTAAGTTTCCTTGTACTTTTACCTTACTTAGCTTAAGAACTTGTAATTTAGATAGTTTCCACTTATAGATTTTCATAGTACTTTCCTCTTCAAAAGGATATTTATAAATCAAAATTTTACAAGCGAGACAGTATAGTTATCAGAGTGTAATGAATACATAGTATTTTCAGTATTCATAGTCGTAATTTGGGTAAAATATTTAACTATTTCAGCAGCAGCTAATGAACTTGTAATTTGTATTTCTGGTAAAAAACTAGGATGTCTATCATGCCGAGCTGGATTATCTCGTCTTTGATTTAAAAAGTTAGTAGCAGGATATTTAGCAATAATTGAATTAGCAACTTTATCTATTTCATTGGATTTAGTAAACAATGGGCCTGCATCGTGTTCTCCAATAGCGTACATTGTATAACCTAAGGTCAAAATGTCCTTATACAATTTATTTAAAGAAGAACTAAAAGGAAATGGCATACCTGTAATTAAATCTACATTTCCAACGTCCTTTAAAATATCCTTATAGTTAGACAATGTTAGCATTGCATTGATTCCTGTAACTTTGCCTAAGCCTCGTTTGTTTAATTTCTGACTAAGAACTTCAACTTTAGGCTTTCCTACATCGTCTCGATTATATAAAAATTGTCTTGATAAATTTGTATTTTCAATAATATCTGCATCTACAATAAAAATATGTCCGATTCCACAAGAATTTAAGAGGTTACTTAATGCTGTTCCAACTCCGCCAGCACCAATTATCAGAACGCTTTTTTGACTTAAATCAGACTGTAATTTTGAGGTTGATACACTAGATCTATTGAAAGAATCCAACATTTCAATTTGTCTAGCAAAAGGATCGTCAGGATGATTATCACCAAAGTAATTTGCTAATAAATATTGTTTCTTTAAAAAAACAAAAATATTATTCATGGTTTCTTTTTTAGCAAAAAGCTTTTCTAGTTCTTGCAATGTTGTTCCATGATTAAGTAAATCTATAAGTTGTTTCGCAGAGCTGACCTCATCATCCTTCAATTTAATTACATATCTTCTTTTTATAGGAATTAACTCTAATATTTTTATTTCCTTGTTCTCTACTTTTCCATATACATCGTACTTAAACATATATTCCATTACTTTATCCTCCCTTATTGTATATAAAATTTTATTGGTCGCTTTAATCTCATATATACATTTGGAAGTTTAAAAGATACTACAGCAGGATATGATATTTTTTGACATATAGTACTATATTCAATCGGAGAATTATCAGATGTATATACTTCTTTTATATCCTCCAAAGGTATTTTTAAATCCAGTTTTTTAATTTTTTGAAGTCCTAATCTTATATGTAATGCATGTTTTTGTATATTAACCCCTCCAAAGGAAATAACCACATTGGGGTTAATAACTTCGGCTAGTCCAAACCGTGTCGCAATAAGTTTTCTTTGGCGAATAATCCCTATATTATTTTGGACATTATCTCTATCTATATAGATAAAGAGATTTCCTGTATCGTAATTTAATCTACTATTTAGCAAATTTACACTATGTCCCTTAATACATGCATCATCTTGCTGATTCGGATAAAAAGGTACATCATATACATTAAAATTTCTTTTTAATGCCGGAATAAAAGACTCTCTTATATCTTTTACGTCACCTTCTGATAGGTGACCAAATAATTCATGGAAAAGTATCCCAGCCGAAAAGCTATCAAAACTCAAACCCACACTGTTAAGGTCTACGAAATTAAGACTATTTATGCCTTCAATCGCTAATGAAATTAGCTTAGTTAAATTAGCACTTAAAAAATTAATGTTTCTTTGTTTAATGCCTATAGGTCTTGTAATTCCACAACAAGTTAAAATTCCTCCTAAATACACATATTCTAACGAAGATTTACATTTTTCTTCTTTTATAGATAAAATTAATTCTATCCACTTGAAATGGTAGTTAGCTAATAAAATATTCAGTGAATCAATCAAAGATAAAGCTGGATACAATAAATCTAAAAGATTAACCTGAGCAAATATTTCTTTTAAATTAGATTTTGTAATTCTTTGTTGTACATTATGATGTGAGTTACTCAAATTTATACATGTAAAATATCCATTTACACTATGATTATTATTCGTACCAAATTGTATACTAATTTTTCTCATTTTATGCTTTATGACCAATACGAAATAAACAGACTGGAGTATAGGATTTCTCATCAAATAGAATATTTCTAGGATCTTTCATAAAAAAGTGAATGCAACAATTATATTGTTTTACTGATGCAAGAATAGACATTCCTTCAAGAATGCACCCCAAGTCTACCCACGATAAAATTTCTGATTGTTGCAAATATTTTGTCTTTAATACACTAAAATCCAATGCTAATAAAATTATCGTTCCACCAGAGCCTCTAATATCTGCTCTATCTGTTTGTTTTTTCACATACTTTCTTAAACTGTCCGATTGATATCGCTTTAAAGAGCCATTAATAAAATTACAATAATATAAATTAGAGTCATTTAGGCAAAATGAAATTACCGGAGATATATTTCCCGCGTAAGGAATTGGATGATAGTCTTTTCGTCTTGAAAGATCTTCTATAAATTCTTTTAATTCTGTATAAGATAAACTACTTAGGTTACCACGATAAGAATATCTATTTTTAAAAATAAAGTTTTCAGAGAAACTATTAATTTCTTCATCATGAATTTCAGACTCTTTTATCTTATTTAATTCGTTTCGGTGTATAACTCTAGTTTTAAGACTAAGTGCCTCATAAAAATTACTACTTGGCATTGGTTTTCTCCTAAAGTAAAAAATAAAAGCGCAGAAAGATTGTCAATAATCCCACTACGCTTCTACAATGTTAATCTTTAAAACTGTCCTTCTGAAACATCATCTTCATCTTGACAGCCAGAACATGAAACTAACAATTCAACATTATCGTCATAATCAACAGTTTCAACCTTCAAGCCATTAACTTTAACAAATTGTTTCTTTTCATTAGTCTTTTCCATAAAAAATACTTCCTTTCAGTAAAAAGATATTTCTTTCTAAATGGATGTAGTTCATTTGGAAATTAGGGCAATAATATTATCTTTTTATTAATAAGTCAATAGTATTTTAAAAATATTTATATTATTTTTTCATTTAAAGCTTATTTTTATTAAATACTACTTTTTAATTTAGTAGTGCCAGTGCTAAATAGTGTTTAGACTACAGCAACTTAACACTACAAAGTGTCTGGGAAATAACCAACCCTTAGATACCGAAAAACGATCAATTCAACTCTTAATTTGAGTTTGATTGGTCGTTTTTTCTCTCTATTTTTATTTTTGAACAAAGAAAATTGGTCTTTTGACCATCTTCTGTTCTAATATTTGCTTAAATTCATCATCATGAAGGG
>NZ_GG700752.1:257972-261261 GCF_000160855.1 Lactobacillus helveticus DSM 20075 = CGMCC 1.1877 | reverse complement strand
ATTTTAATTTATTTTTTTATAAGTACCCCTAAACTATAGCTATTGATTCAAGATTTCATGGGAGCCAGTTGCTACCAATAACAAAATCAATTCATCATGATCTAGCTGATAAATAACAATCCAGTTGTCATAATTTTTACCATAGTTTCCATATCTGGCAGGGTGAAATTCACGATAGCCACGCCAATTTCCTTTTAATGCATGATCTTTAATCTGTTTCAAAACAAGTACATCTTGTTCAACAATTGCTTTTAAACAAGGCTTCAAGACAGTTATTGGAAAATGCTTTTTGACTAGTTTTTTTAATTCACGTTCAAAAGATTTGGTCTGTTTAATTTGCATCTAACTTATCGATCCAATCTTCAAAGTCAGTCAATGAACCAATGTTTTTGACCTGCCCTGTTTCTGCTTCTTTTTTAGCGGCTAGGGCTTCCGGAGAATCTAAAAAGCTGACTAATCGAACTTCATTATTGGCCGCTTTAACTAACGATAAGCGTATATACTCAGAAACGGTTAGCCCTTGTTTTGCTAGATTAGCTTTAGCCCGTTCACTAATGTCAGGTGTTACACGAGTTGAAATTGTCTTGTTTTTAATAATAGTATTACTCATTCTAATCCGCCTCCTTTAAGTTTACTATCGTACTACATTATAATATTCGATTTTTAGGTTTTCTGCAACTAAATTAATTTTAAAGTAAAGGAACTAACAGCTTATGCAACAAGTTGTCTTACCCATCAAAGATTCAAACGTTCTTAAAGAGGTTCAAGATACGTTACTCAATAACTTTAAAGCTGGCCGACGTAACTATACGATTTTTCAAGTTGGGAAAGCGACGCTACTGCGAGTGAGTGACGTTATGGGCTTAAAGCTGGCCGATATTTTTAATCCGGACGGTTCTATTAAACAAAATGCATTCATTCACGACCGAAAAACAGGCAAGCCTAATACCTTGTACCTTAAACCAGTTCAAACAGAGCTTTTATTGTATCGTCAATGGCTGCTTGATCATAAACTAGAATCTGCATGGCTAATCCAACAAAATATGAATTCAGAGTGGTTATTTCCTTCAACTTCTCGTCCTGATCGTCCTATTACTGAGAAACAGTTTTATAAGATTATGGCACGAGTTGGTGATCTTTTAGGAATTAACTATCTAGGAACGCATACCATGCGTAAAACAGGCGCTTATCGGGTCTATACGCAGTCAAACTATAATATTGGTTTAGTGATGCATTTATTAAACCATTCAAGTGAAGCTATGATCTTAACGTATCTTGGATTACCGGGGCATGATGAGATGGCAGGGGTTCTATTTATCTGATCATACTGCCGCTTTAAGCCAACAGAACCAGCAGTTGAATGAAATATACGTTCCACGTCCGCAACAATCCTTATCAGTAATTACCGAGGTATTGGCGGACGCATATCAGCGTCAGCAACCAGTGACCATTCAATTCAAAACGGTTGACCAAAACAACCGCCATTTACCAGATATCACCACCTTGATCCATGGCTACAATGCCAATGATATTGTGATTGACGCTGATCGGTTTATCCCACGACAAGAAATTCGCAATGTGGCAGACAAAAAGGCGGAGAACTAAGCTTTAATTAGTTCCTCTGCCTTTTATTTTGTTGGATTTTTAATGGATGGTTAATCACTAACTTTAAGCAAATAGCTGGTTATTTTGTTTCTTAATTGATCATGTTTTTGAGGATTATAACGATACTTAGAATCATGCCAATGATCAGGACTATATAACCAAACTGGCTTTTTTAATCTTTGATAATCTTCTGTTTCGTATCTTGGAAAAACATGGGCATGCAGAAAGTTGTCAGTATTGCCTAAAATATCGTAATTAATTCTTTGGGCTTTGCAGGCATAAAGAATTGCATCTCCTAAAATGCTCATATCTCTTAAGAAGGCTATTCTTTCGCTTATATCCAGCTCATTTAAAGATGAAACATTCCTTTTAGGCAGTAAAACAGAATATCCAGGCAAAAACTGTACATCACCAAAAACTGCGTAACCGCCCTTTAATTCGGCCATAACCATCGGGTTGGTTCCATTAATAGCAGAAGCAATTCGATTTTCATACCATTTCATCATTTTAGATACTCCTTTAATTATCCTATCTTTTTAATTGCTGGGATTCATCTTGCCTTGATTGTTTGATCTTGGGATTTTGTCTAACGAAATCCTGTAACTGTTTTTGGGCACGATTACTGATTTCCTGATGCACATCATTTAACTGGTTTTTTAGTTCTGATTTTTGTTGAGGATCAGTCGCTTGCTTAATTTTTTGTTGCAAGCCTTGATAGGACTTATTAAGATCCTGGGCTGATAGCTTTTTTAGATCATGTGCAGGCTCTTTTGGGGCTTCTTGTAAGCCTAATTGTTTGGTTAAGCCATCGCTAAGTTCAATCACTTTGTTGCTCACTTGCTGGATCTCACTTAAAGCGCTATGGATTACGGCTTTATCTTTGGCCCAGGTGGCCACGTAACCGAGTGAGTAGTTGCTGGTATCAACGCCAATATTTTGCATGGCAACATATGCGACCGCTTCAGCTTGCGTTTCTTGATAGGCTCGCGGGCGATCTTTAAAGGCTGATTTTAGGCCGTGTAGCTGGCTATGCGCATATTCGTGATATAACGTCTTTAGTTTCAAAGCATTGTCGGGCTCATCGCCACCAATGACGATTTCATTAGTGCTGGGTTGAAAATAGCCTTTAGCGCCACCAAGTTCTGACAATCTCTTTTCACTGACTTTAATATCAGTATTGTTATTCAAATAATTTTTGAGTTCGTTGTATAGGTTAGTAACGTTTTTATGATCCGCTAAATTTTCTTTGACAAAATCTTTAGCACTTAGGACTGGTTCGCCGCTTGTCTGTGATATGTCAAATACTGGAATATAGCGATAACCAACTATGGCTTTTTCTTCGCTCGTATCAAGCCTTTTCTGATCCTCTGGAGTTAGTTTTTTAATAATAGGGGGCCACAATCCTGATCCCTTTTTCTCCTTTATTTACTGATCGTTTAAAATCATTCTGCCATTTTTTAAAGCCTGCAACTTGGCTGGCACTTGGATTTTGAGAATAGATAAGGTCAATATTACGTTGGCTATACCGGTGAAACTTTGCTACGGTATCAAGATAACTTTTAAATTTTTCACTATCAGTTAGTTTTAAAATTTCTTTTTCGGCATTTTCGACAAGCTGCCTTTTCCATTTTTCAGTTTCAACTTTACTTGGCATGATTAACCCTCCTCGGCGTCTACAAACTCT
>NZ_GG700752.1:249841-257012 GCF_000160855.1 Lactobacillus helveticus DSM 20075 = CGMCC 1.1877 | reverse complement strand
GTTTCAACATAACAGTTGACAAATATTAAAAAGTCGACTACTGTTATTATTATATTTTAATGCTAATCCGATTAGAGAAAAGCTCTGAAGAGAAGAGTAACTGATTTAACAAGATTCAAAGAAAATCCAGTTGGTGAAAAAGGATATCTTAACAATCAGCGAATATGAACTCTGAATAGTGCAATTAAGTTAACGCTTGGTTGTAGGCTGTGACCGTTAACTCACAGGGTATCAATTATGAGAATTTGGAATAATTGGCACTTTCAGAGGTATTGCTTGCGAGAGTAATACGAATTCAGGGTGGTACAGCGAAGCATTCGCCCCTCCGTCAGATTATTTCTGATATGTGGGGATGAATTTGCTGAACCGCTCTAAGGGATTTTATTATTCAGCAGTGACTGTTAAGATAGTAACTGTAATTAATAAATTTTAAGGAGATATGATATCTTATGGCAAAAGTTGAAAGTTTTACATTAGATCACACAAAGGTAAAGGCACCTTACGTTCGTCTCATCACTGAAGAAACTGGAAAAAAGGGCGACGTCATTTCTAATTACGACTTACGACTTGTTCAACCAAACACCAATGCCATTCCTACTGCAGGATTGCATACGATTGAACATCTCTTAGCCGGATTACTTAGAGATCGTCTTGACGGGGTTATCGATTGCTCACCATTTGGCTGCCGAACCGGTTTTCATTTAATTACTTGGGGTGAACACAGCACCACTGAAGTCGCAAAGGCTTTGAAGGGGTCACTCGAAGCAATTGCCAACGACATCGAATGGAAAGACGTTCAAGGGACTGACAAGTATAGTTGCGGTAATTACCGTGATCATTCATTGTTCTCTGCTAAAGAGTGGAGTAAAGAAATCTTGTCACAAGGGATCTCTGATCAACCTTTCGAACGCCACGTTATCTAGTTTCTGAAATGATCCATTAATACTGCTTTTTATGGACGCTACAATCTGACAAAGATTGCAGCGTCTTTTTCGCTAACCTTTCCCAAATGATTAGCGAAAATCAGACACTCTCATTAACAATTGCGTACTTAAATCAAGGAGGATTTAACAACTATGACAACAACAATTATTGGGTTCCCACGCATTGGCCATCACCGTGAATTAAAATTTGCCACTGAACATTATTGGAAAAATAAAATTAACCAGGAAGAATTACAACAAACAGCTTACGAAATCAGAAAAAATAACTGGCAGGCTCAAAAAGATGCCGGCATTGATCTAATTCCAGTAGGTGATTTTTCATTCTTTGATGGTGTTTTGGACACTGCCAACATATTAAACATTATCCCTTCCCGTTATAAAGATCTTCACTTATCCGAATTGGACGAATACTTTGCTCAAGCCCGGGGCTATCAAAATGGTTCTGAAACCGTGAAGGCTCTCCCAATGAAAAAGTGGTTTAACACCAACTATCACTACATTGTTCCTGAATTTTCAAAAGAAACTAACGTTAAATTAGTTGGCAATAAATTGTTTAATGAAATTAACGAAGCCCTTGAACAAGGGATCAATGCCAAGGCTGTTGTTATCGGTCCTTACACCCTTTTGAAGCTAAGTCGGTTTATTGAAGACACCAAGCCCCGAGATTATGTTGAGGCGTTGGTTGAAGCTTACAAACAAATTATTGACCGCTTGAGTCAAAAGGGCGTTAAGTGGCTTCAAATCGATGAACCCGCTTTAAGTTTCGACGTTGACTCTGTTGAAAAACAACTCTTTGACGACTTATATGACGGCATTCTTGCCGAGAAACGATCAACGAAGATTCTTTTGCAAAACTATTTTGGCGATATTCGTGATATTTATAATGATGTCACTTCAAAGAACTTTGATGGAATCGGTTTGGATTTCGTTGAAGGCAAGTACAACAATGAGCTGTTAAAACAAAATGGGTTCCCAGATGATAAAATCCTATTCGCCGGAGTTGTAAACGGCAAAAATATTTGGCGTAATCATTATGAAAATACCATTAACTTTTTAAACCAGCTCAACACCAAAGCCCCGGTTGTATTAAATAGTTCCACATCCCTTCTGCATGTCCCATACACTGCAGAAGACGAGACAAAGCTGCCTGGCGATGTGAAAAAGCATCTTGCTTTTGCCTTACAAAAACTGGATGAGCTTAAAGAACTCGATAATATTTATCATGATGAAGCGGATGGTAAAATTGCTTTAACGAAAAACGACAACCTGTTTCAAAGCGTTAAACATCCAGTCAACCCAGTTGTTCATCACCGAATTGCCAGTTTAAGTCAGGCTGATTATACCCGTTTGCCAGAACGCAGTGAACGTGAAAAAATTCAGAAAAAAGAATTCAATTTACCAGTTTTACCAACAACAACAATTGGCTCATTCCCACAAACTAAAGATGTTCGTCAAAATCGTTCAAAACTTCGCAAGGGTGAAATTACCCGTGAACAGTACGACAAATTTAACGAAGATAAGATTGTTCGTATCCTCAGAAAGCAAGAGGAAATCGGTTTGGATGTCCTTGTTCACGGTGAATATGAACGAAACGACATGGTTGAATACTTTGGTGAAAAGCTTGACGGTTTCGTCTTTACGCAAAACGGTTGGGTTCAATCATACGGTACCCGAGGGGTTAAACCACCAATCATCTGGGGCGATATCTCACGAACCGCACCAATCACCGTAAAAGCTTCTGTCTTTGCGAAAAACCACACTGATAAATTAATCAAAGGCATGCTGACCGGTCCGGTTACGATTTTTAACTGGTCATTCCCACGTGAGGATGTTTCACCTAAAGAATCAGTCACCCAGATTGCTTTAGCCCTTCAAGATGAAGTCCTGGATCTTGAAAAACACGACATCAAAATTATCCAAATCGATGAACCGGCTTTGCGAGAAAACTTACCGTTGCGTAAATCCAACTGGTATTCTGAATACCTCGACTGGGCAGTTCCAGCCTTCCGGTTAGTCCACAGTAAGGTTCAAGCAAGCACCCAGATTCATACTCATATGTGCTACAGTGAATTTGGCGATATCATCAAGGCGATTGATGCACTGGATGCCGACGTCATTTTATTTGAAGCTTCCCGTGCCGACTTTACCTTAATTGATCAACTTGTTGCTGCAAACTTCCAGACTGAAGTTGGACCCGGTGTTTACGATATTCACTCACCACGAATTCCATCTGAAAAAGAAGTCGAGGACTTGATTAAACAACTCGTTCATAAACTACCAATTGACAAGATTTGGATTAATCCGGATTGTGGCTTAAAGACGCGAACTGAAGAAGAATCCTTTAAGAGTCTACAAAATATTGTTGATGCAACGAAGAAAGTTAGAAGTGAGATAAATAAGCCTAACAGCGTTATTTAAAAATAAAACTGTCTTTTCCCTGGAAGTCGTCCCGCCTAAGAAAGACTCGCCCAAAGAAGCAATTTTACCAACCCTTCAACAGCTCCAATCAATTAATCCGGATTTTATCTCGGTTACATTAGGGGCTGGTGGATCTGACCACTATACCGGTACCGTTCAGATTGCTGATTTAATTCAAAACCAGCTGAACATCCCGGCAGTCGCCCACGTCCCCGGATTGTACCAAACCCGCGAACAGGTTTTAAACCTACTGGATAATCTCTCAGAATTTAATGTTAAAAACATTTTAGGCCTTCGCGGTGATAAAATTCCCGGAAAACAACCAGTTGGTGACTTTAATCACGCCAATGATCTGGTAGCCTTTGTTCATCAAAATCGACCAGACTTTAGCATTGCCAGTGCTTGTTACCCAAATTGTCACCCTGAGGCCACTGGGTTTGTTGATGATATTGCCCATTTAAGAACCAAAGTCGATGCTGGCGCCGATCACCTGATCAGTCAACTATTTTTCGATAATCAAGCTTTTTATGATTTCCAGGAAAAGGCTGAAATTGCCGGGATTCACGTCCCAATCGAAGCCGGCATCATGCCTTGTACCAACAAGAAACAAATTGAACGAATTACTCAAATTACAGGGGTTCCACTACCTAAAAAGTTCAGTGCTATTTTAGATCGTTATCAGAACAGTGAGGAAGCAATGCGGGAGGCCGGAATTGCGTTCGCTGTTGATCAAATTATCGATCTTGTTTCTGAAGGCGTTGACGGAATTCACCTTTATACCATGAATCATGCCGACATTGCCGAACGAATCTGGAATGCGACTAAATCAGTATTTGATGCTGCTAATGCAAGAACCCGGACAACTATAAAGCACCGCTCTTAAAAAACAGAGTGGGCCAGCAAGCAGTTAGCCCCCAGAATATAAGCCTCCTAACTTAATATTCCAAAATCAGGAATATCAAGTTAGGAGGCTTATATGGCCGGGGTATGCTTGCTGGTCCACTTTTTAACTAAATAAAAAGTTCCTCAATTGTCAAGTTAAGTGCAACACTAATGGCCTATTCTTATAATTGGTCTAGAAAGTTAAATCAGTTGTGGCATAACATCCGCTAGACAACTATAGCTTAAACAGCGGCGGGGACGGGGATTCAGCGTGTCTTGAACCAACTGCAGATCCACTAATGAGAGGTTTTTAAAGGAATGCCCCTTTGGGAAGAACTCTCTTAATTGCCCATTCACATTCTCATTAGTGCCCCGTTCCCAGGGAGAATATGGATGGGCAAAGTAGATTTCCGTTCCTTGAACCTGATTTAAACTAGCGAATTCCGAGCCGTTGTCAAACGTGATCGTCCGAAAGTTTTCTGCACCGTAATCATCAATCGTATCTTGGAGGGCTTGCCGGCAAGTCTCTGCCCGGTAATCAGGCAATTTAACGATAATTTCCATCCGGTTAACGTCATTAAAGCTGGTTCGGACTCAACCCGTTTGGCTTTCACTAAGTCGCCTTCCCAATGGCCCAACTCCTGACGTTTCCGAAGCACTGCGGGCCGGTCTTCAATGGACTGTCCAAGCCGTTTTTTATTCAGGCGGGCATGTCGGTGATTCGGGCGTTTAACGCGGCGACGTAGCTTCATGGGTAAATCATAGTTGTGAAGCTCCGGGGGGAGCTTGCCAGCCTCGATATACCAATAGACCGTAGCCGTTGATGGGCAGGGAAAGCCCGGGTAATGAGCTTTGAGATAGTGGACATACGTATCGACACTGAAAACTCGTGGCTTAGCTTTTAAAGCTTTCGGCAGGGACTTGAAGAACACGGCAGCCCGCTGTTCTCGATAGTAAGCCGCCCCGCGTTCAAAAGATTGGAGTTGTTGGTAATGCTTAGGCATGATATTCTTAGTTTGGGTCATGAAGACACCTATCCTTATCTGTTGATTTTGTCGTTAATAATAAGAATAGGCCTTCATGGCCTTTTAAGCTAGTCTAATTGGTCTAGTTATCAAGTGTTGCACTTCAATTTTAAATCGGGGGTGGCTATTTTTATAAATATGCGATATTATTACATTGAAACCTGAACGAATTAGTTAAAAAATACATAAGCATTCGCATTAGGAGGAAACTTGGCATGCACTGGATAGCCGACTTACTCGCCGCAATTGGCGTGGTTTTAAACGGAATTCCGCAGGGAATTATGGCAATGGGATTGGGATTTGCCGTGTTCCCGACAACCTTCTCATTTGTATTAGCATCCGCGGTCAACGGTGCCTTTGGGTCTGTCGCACCGATTTCATTTCAGGCGGAGTCATTAGCCCTTACCGGAAACCTGGGTGATACAACCCGCGAACGAACCTCAATCATCTTTGGTGGTTCGCTCATTATGGCAGTGATCGGGGTTAGTGGGACGCTGACAAAAATCGTGGCCGTTCTTGGCAATTCAATTATGGCTGGGATGATGGCCGGCGTGGGGATCATGTTGGCCAAAATCGCCGTCAACATGGCGCGAAAACAACGAACGGCTGGTATTTCTTCGGTTGCCATTGCAATTGTGACCTATCTACTGACAAAAGATTTAGTTTGGACCATCGCGTTATCGGTGATTGGTTCCAGTTTGATTGCCGTCTTTGCGACCCATTACGAAGCGGAATTACCCGCACACGTCGTTGAACGCCGCTTTCACTTTTTAAAACCAATTTTCAATATTCGGGTGATTCGCGGGGCATTGAGTTTGGCCTGCTTGAACATTGGGGCCAACATTTCTTATGGACTCATTACCGGTCAGATGACTGGAATTAAGCCCAATCCGGTTAATTTAAACTTGCTGACCGGGACGCAGGCGTTTGCCGACATGGGAACCAGTTTGTTGGGCGGGGCGCCTGTTGAAACGATTATTTCGGCGACCGCCAGCGCCCCGGAACCCGTGATTGCCGGGATCATGATGATGCTCATCATGGCCGTCATTCTATTTGTCGGCTGGTTGCCTAAGATTGGCAAGTACGTGCCGTCGGCTTCAATTGCCGGATTCTTGTTAATCTTAGGAGCCGTTGTCATCTTTCCAGAGAATGCCGCCACGGCCATGCAAGGATCTGACAGTGTGATTGCAGCCCTCACCTTGGTCGTGACCGCAATTGTTGATCCGTTTACAGGCTTGTTAACGGGTGCCGCACTGAAATTTATTTTGCCGCTTATCGGCTTGGGGGTATAACCATGGAACAAACATATGAATTAAAAGTTGGCCAGCTGAAGCGCACGTTACCAATTATTCCAATTAATGATACCACGGCGATTGCATCGTTTGTGTTGTTAGGTGATTCGGAATTGGCTCACGAAGCTGCTCAACAACTTTCCACTAAGATTACTGAGAACTTTGATTATATTGTGACCCTTGAATGTAAGGGAATTCCGTTAGCTGAGGAAATGAGTCGCCTCACGAACCATCCCAAGTTTGTTGTTCTCCGCAAGAGTGTTAAGGCCTACATGACTGATCCCTTGGAAGTTTCTGTTAAATCAATTACGACTACCGATGAGCAGAAACTTGTGTTGGATGGCCATGACGCTGAGCAGCTGGCCGGTAAACACGTTATTTTGGTGGATGATGTGATTTCAACTGGTGGGTCTTTGGAGGCGGCTGAACGGCTGTTAACAAAGGCTCATGCAAAGACGGTTGCTAAATGCGCCATTTTAGCGGAGGGTGATGCCGCTAATCGAACGGACATAATCTATCTGGAAAAGCTGCCGCTGTTTTCAATTAAATCTGGAAAATAAAAAAGTCCCCGAGAATTTGATCTCAGAGACAAGCAATTCGTTGATTTAAA
>NZ_GG700752.1:230748-248297 GCF_000160855.1 Lactobacillus helveticus DSM 20075 = CGMCC 1.1877 | reverse complement strand
CTAAAAGATGGGTTTGTGGTAAACACCATTTTAAAGGAAGCTGATCTTTTTTGTCCGAACAGCGTTCGGATTAATTTTACAATCTACCATTTACTTTATTAGTTTCGCAATTGTCTCCCAGTACTGGGTTTATCATCAAGAGTTGCTCAGTGGGATTAAGAAGGCCACCCCAATGTTAACCATTACGAACATCTACTACCTCTGTTTCATCAGCTTAACCCCGTTTGCAACATCATGGCTCAACGACAGTTTTCTTAGTCGTGACAGTGCCATCGCTACCGCAAAGAGATGAAACCTTCCAAGCTTATTTCCCCAGTCGATCTGCAGAAACTAACCACCCTGATTCAAGAATCTCAGTTCAAATTGATTTTTATTGGCAGCCCTCGCTATCGACTGAGTCGCCTCATTGTTCCTAAATTGAAATACGCGCTGAAATTAAATTCGATACAGGCTTATTATTTCGATTTTGCTGATGCTGACCCAGATGACTACCAATCCCTTTTTTACCGGATTGGCATTACCGCCTTGCCCAGTCTGATGATAACAAATGGTGATGGCAGCGTGACTTCTATTGATCTGGATCATCTCGAAAAAGCTGTTGGACACTATCAATTTTTGTATTCTTATAAACGAGTGGTTTCTTTATTCCAAATCCGCATTCTCTCGGCCACCAAATAAACAGCCACTGCCTTCAATGTATCCGCCGGAATAAATGCCAAATTTAACACGAGTGACCCAATCAATGAAATTGGGCTGACCAGCCATAACCAGACTGAGCCGATAACATCGACCAATAAGACGCCGGCGAACCAGATAATACTTAATCGACTCCAACGACGGTTAATAAATGGCCGGGAAAGACCATAGCCGATCATGAGTGGCGTTAATAACCACCCGAGCAAATAGCCGCCAGTTGGTCCGACAAAAAATGCAGGCCCTGCCTGACCACCACTGAGCACTGGAAAACCAATCAACGCCAGCAAGAGGAACCCGAAAATCGCCAGGGTTCCTTTTTTGGGTCCTAAAATTACGGCTGCTAACATGATTCCCAAATTCTGCATCACAATTGGAACCGGAATGAAACCAAGTGGTAACGGTGGGATCATTCCCAAAATAATAATGGTTGCAGTAATCAGTGCCGTTTGAACAATTTCTGTGATTTTCATCTAAACGCTCCTATGAGTTGTTAACGGTTAAGTGAACCCCAATCCAAGTTAACCATAAATGTAATGGATTAGCTCAGCCAGTATAACCATTTTCTGGTAAATAAACTTTCGTCACTTCACCACTAGAAACTGTCAGCTGGCCTGAATCAGTGTTCATCACCAATGCCCCTTCATTATCGAAATGATCAGCAATGCCCAGATAGACCCGGCTGCCCATTTCGACCCGAATCTTTCGACCCAGGATATCTGATAATTGCGCATATTCCGACAAAAAATTGCCAGTTTGGTAAGTTTGATACATGTAAAAGAAATTGTCGATAATCTTGGCCACAATCTTATTGCGGTCAATTTGGCTATGAGCAACAATTGCGCCGGCTTTGTGTTTAATCGGATCCGGAAAGTCATCTGTATCAACGTTGAGACCAATCCCCACGATCACATTTTCATGAGAGCCATCTTCAAGACTGGCAGTTGTCTCAGTCAAAATCCCACCACATTTTTTGTCATGAGCAAGAATATCATTGACCCATTTCACGCGAAAATCGACCTGTGGAAAAAAGGGTTGAAGTGAACGAACTACACAGACGGCTGTGCCAGTTGTGATTAACCCGGAATGCAGCGTTTGGCGAGTTTGAATCGGAATCAGCAAGCTCATATAGATACCGGTCTTGGCTGGTGAATAAAATCGCCGACCCAAGCGCCCACGCCCTTTCGTCTGGGTATCCGCCACGAAGATCTGGGGCTTGTACACCGTTTTTTCGGTGCCGTACTGCTTAGCGTAATCATTGGTTGAAGTTAGCCGATCAAACACGTGCATTCTGACCGGGTAAGTTGTCACTCGATAATGATCGATCACTTGAGCATCAAAACATTTTGACTTCTGATAGCTGTATCCCAATCCCTTCTTCGTCTCAATCAGATGCCCCTTTTGCTTAAGCTTTTGAATGTTATTATAAACGGCCAGCCGACTGATGTTGAAGTGCCGAGCAAGTTCATTTCCGGAAATATAACGGTTATCCAGTTCCAATAATGCTCGTAAAATCTGTGATTGATGATCCGCCATTTTATTACCTCATTTTCCTCGCCGGCTTTGACAATTTACCGTCCTGATTAAATCAGATGAACGCCCTTATCAACATATACCACATCGCCGGTCATTCCAGTTGACAAATCACTCATCAAAAAGGCAGCAACGTTACCAATTTCATCAGTTGTAACACTCTTTTGATCAACTGTCCGTGATTCGGATTCTTTTAATAACTCGCCATGATTTTTAATCCCAGTAACTGCCAATGTCTTAACGGCCCCAGCAGAAATTGCGTTCACTCGAATACCAGTCGCACCTAAATCTGATGCTAAATAACGGACGTTGGCTTCCAAAGCGGCTTTGGCAACGCCCATCATATTGTAATTAGGGATTGCCCGAGTGGACCCAAAGTAAGTCAACGTCAAGATGCTGGCTGGGTTGTTCAGCACTGGTTGAGCATATCTGGCAACTGCAATTAATGAATAAGCACTGATATTTTGGGCTAAATCATACCCATCTTTAGTGGTATTAACCAATCCAGAAGTCAATGTATCCTTGTCAGCATAAGCAATGGCATGAATGACACCGTCAATCTTACCATAGCGGTCGCCAATTTCAGCGAACGCCTTTTCAATGTTTTCATCTTCTGAAACGTCACATTCAAGTAAGTCCAGATCTTCGGGAACAAAGCGCTTCAGACTCTTCTTGATCCGATCATTTTGATACGTCAGGACAACTTTTGCGCCCTGGTTCATAATTGCCCGAGTACATCCCCAAGCAATGCTTCGCTTATTCGCAACCCCCATGATTACGATTGTTTGACCATCTAAAAAGTCACTCATGATTGAGCCTCCATTTTATTTTTAATTTGAATTGTCAAATTAAGTGCAAATTCAAGAATTAATACTTTCTAAAACGTCGTTGTCTTTGTTCAATTAATTCGCTCATTGGCAAATTCTCGAGTTCGGTAAACTGTTTGTCCAAGAAGTCGCGCAAATCACTTAAATCATCACCAGGTTTATATTCATGAATAATTTGATTAATAATACCATCTTTCAGTAAACTATCTGGAGTTAACCCAAGTTCTTCGGCAGCCTGTTGCACCTTTGAAGAATCTTTCCACATAATACTTGCATAGCCTTCGGGCGAGAGAACGGAGTAAATACTGTCCTCAAACATCAACACCCGATCACCACATGCCAAGGCGAGAGCTCCCCCACTCCCACCTTCGCCAACAATGATACTGATATAAGGTACCTTGAGCTGCATCCCCTGAATGATACATTGAGCAACTGCTGAGCCCTGACCATGATATTCGGATTCCACGTCTGGCCAGGCACCTGGTGTATTAACCAACGCCAAAATGGGCCGGTGGAATTTTTCAGCTTGCTTCATTAAGCGTAGTGCTTTGCGATAACCTTGCGGCGTCGAACTCCCAAAATGACGGTCAATATTCTCGTCAGTATCAGCGCCCTTTTGGATACCCACAACCGTGATTGGCCGGTTGTTCAACAAACCAACTCCACCAATCAACGCGTGATCATCCGCCTCTAATCGATCGCCATGGAGCTCAAAGAAGTCAGTTGTCAAACCATGAATCAGCTCTGCAATCGAAATTTTATCTTTTCTACGAGCACCTTGAACCCGCTGATAGGCTGTTTTATTAACCATATGCATTCTCCTTTGTATGTAAGCGGAGGAGTTGGGTCAGTGTTTTCTTCATGTCGGACCGTTTCACAATCTGATCAATGAAACCATGTTTCATGACGGTTTCAGCGCTTTGAAAATCTTTGGGGGGTGTTTGCATGATTGTTTGTTCGATTACACGACGACCGGCAAATCCCACTAAAGCGTGTGGTTCAGCTAAAATGATGTCCCCGTCCATTGCAAAACTGGCAGTCACCCCACCAGTCGTTGGATCGCAAAGAACCACGATGTACAATAACCCAGCCGCACTATGTTCCGCAACGGCACTGGAAATCTTTGCCATTTGCATCAAGGAGTGTATGCCTTCCTGCATCCTAGCACCACCTGAAGAGGTGAACATGACCACTGGTAAATCCTTTCGAGTGGCCAGTTCAAACAATCGGGTAATTTTTTCACCGGTTGCACTGCCTAGACTACCCATGATCCAAAATGGATCCATAATGCCCACAGCAACCTGTTGCTTATTCAGCGACCCAATTCCAGTCAGCACACTTTCGTTAAGACCAGTTACTTTCTTGGCTTTGGCAATCTTAGCTCGATACTTCTCATCAGTGTATCGATCAGGAACCGTGATATTTTGATCAATTTCAGTGAACTTATCAAATGTGATCTTGACACGCCGTTTGGCCAAAATCCGAAAACCATACCCACACTTTGGACATGTATGGTCACGGCCCAACCTCATCGATAAAAACTTGGCATGACAAATTGGGCATTCCCGCATTACATGGTCGGGGATTGCATCCATTCGTTTGACTAATTCGTCATGACTGGGCATTTTAAACCGACTCTGCAACATGGAATCCCTCCTTGTTCGTTAAAACCTGATTCTCGATAAAGTTGGTTGAATACTGGCCGGAATTAAATTCAGCAGTGTTAATCAAATACTTTAAGAAGGTTTGATTAGTCACTACCCCATTGATCTTGAGTTCCCCTAGAATTCGATTCATCTTGGCAATTACGGTATTCCGATCATTCAAATGAACGATCACTTTGGCAATCATTGAATCATAGAATGGTGAAATAAAGCTTCCCTGGGCGACCCCGGAATCAATTCGAACTCCGAGTGACCCAGCCGGAAAGAACAAATTATTAATCCGACCTGGTCGGGGAGCGAAGTTATGACTAGGATCTTCGGCGTTGAGACGACACTCAAGGGCATGTCCCTTTACGGCTACATCTGCTTGCGTAAATGGCAGCTCTTGCCCATCAGCAACCTTCAGCTGGGCTTTAACCAATTCGATACCGGTCACTTCTTCGGTAATCGTGTGCTCAACTTGAAGTCTGGTGTTCATTTCCATGAAGTAAAAGTGGTGGTCTTCGGTCATCAAGAATTCATAGGTCCCTGTATTGGTATAGCCTAATTTTAAAGTTGCATTGGCAACAATTTCGCCCAATTTTTTCCGTTCAGTCGGTGAAATCTGGACACAGGGGCTTTCCTCGATCACCTTTTGGTGGTTCCGCTGAAGGGAACAATCCCGCTCTGGCAGATAGACCACATGGTTAAATTCATCGGCAATGACTTGCATTTCGACGTGTTTGGCATTTCGAATCAATTTTTCGACATAAATATCATCGTTGTTGAACGATACCCGGGCTTCTTGTTGAGTCTGCTCGAAGGCACTATGAAGATCTTCTGGTCGATCAACCTCACGAATTCCCTTACCACCGCCACCTGCAGCTGCCTTCAATAAGACTGGGAAGCCAATTTTTTCTGCAACTGTTTCTGCTTGGCTGGCTGTTTTGACAACTCCCTGGCTACCAGGAATTACTGGCACGCCAGCTTTTTTCATGGCTTCTCTGGCATTTGCTTTATCACCCATCAGCGAAATCAATTCGTGACTGGGACCGATAAACTTGATATGACAGGTTTCGCAGAGTTCCGCAAATTCGGCGTTCTCTGACAAGAATCCGTAGCCAGGATGAATTGCTTCACACCCAGTCAGGTTAGCAGCACTAATGATTTGAGCCATATTGAGATACGACTCGCTCGGTTGTGGTCCACCAATACAGATTGCCTCATCAGCTAAGTGAACGAACAAACTGTCTTTATCAGCACTAGAATAGACTGCTACCGCCGTGATGCCCATATCGTGCAGTGCCCGAATAATTTGGACGGCAATTTCACCACGATTAGCCACTAATACTTTTTTAAACATCTGCTCACCTCCGTCATTCAACTGCAAAAATTAAATCAGCTTCACAAATTGATTGGCCATCACGATGAATCGTCCCGTGACCCAAGCCAATATTCCGTTTCAATTTTTTCATGACAACTTCAAATTCCAATTTGTCACCGGGTCGAAAGTCATCTTGAAAAGTGGCATTCTTGATTCCACCGAAAAAGACATTCTCCCCTTTATTTTCAGGAATCGACAAAATCGCCGCAACCCCGGTTTGAGCCATTGCCTCGATCATAATTGGGCGTGGCACTGCTAATCGACTACTCGTTTGGTTGGCAAAGAACCACTCATTAATCGAAATCAGCTTAATGGCTGAGGCTGAAACTCCTGGTTGAACATCAATAAACTTATCAATCATTTCAAAGGGATAACGCTGTGGAATGACATCATTTACTGCTGGTTTCATTTAATTAACCCTTCGTGACTTGAAAAATCGGCTGGTCATATTCGACCATGCTCCCATCTTCAACTAAAATATTAGAAATTGTTCCAGTGACATTGCTCTTGACCTCGTTGATCATCTTCATGGCTTCAATCACACAAACGACCTCACCTTTTTCAACGTGGTCACCCTGTTTTTTATAAACCGGTTTATCCGGACTTGGTGCAAAGTAAACGACGCCGACAAACGGTGCCTTAATTTCGGCAACATAGTCCTTGACTGACTGTTGCGGCTCGCCAGCAGGTTGAGAATTGGCACTGGTAGATTTTGGCACTTCACTGACTGGCGTTTTAGAACCAGTCGGCTGCTGAACAACAACTTGGTCATTCTGCTCACGTTTACTCAACTTTAATTTGAAGTCATCCTGAGTCAATTCGAAGTCTTTCAGTGATGATTGATCAAATTTCTCAAGCAAGCGTTCAATTTCTTTCTCATTCATTGTTTAATCACATCCCTTAAATACAATTACCGCGTTATGGCCTCCAAAACCAAATGAGTTACTAATTGCGTAATTTACGGGGGCTTTTTTATTGTCGTCGTTAACCAACTCAATATCACAGGCTTCGTCTTGGTTAACCACACCGACGTTCACGGGCATCTGGTTATGCTGGATTGCGCCAATCGTTGCAACGGCTTCAATTGCGCCGGCAGCTCCCAGTGCATGGCCAGTCATCCCTTTGGTACTGCTGACTTTAACATGGTCATTCTTGGCAAAGACTTGTTTAATAGCTTTAGATTCGGCGCTGTCGTTAGCATGGGTGCTGGTTCCATGAGCATTGATGTAATCAACTTCGGTTTCATCGATGCCGGCTTCATCAATCGCTTGTTGCATGGCACGAATGGCACCCTTGCCTTCTGGGTCCGGGGCAGTCATATGATAGGCGTCGCTGGTGGTTCCATAACCAACAATTTCAGCTAAAATATTGGCATGGCGGGCTTTGGCGTGATCGTAATCTTCAAGGATCAAAGTTCCAGAACCTTCACCAAGCACAAATCCATTCCGATCCTTATCAAATGGAATTGAAGCCTTCTTTGGATCAGTTTCCTTGGACAATGCCGTTAAGGCCGCGAAGCCAGAAATTCCAATTTCATTCACTGACGCTTCGGTTCCACCCGCAATAATGGCCTTCGCCTTGCCTTGCTTGATATACTCAAACGCATTTCCAATCGCGTTAGTTCCTGATGAACAGGCGGTGACAATTCCCTGGCTGGTGTTCAGCGCATTAAAAGCAATCGAAATGTTACCGGCCGCCATATTACTAATTGAATCCGGAACAAACAATGGGGATACCCGCTTAGGGCCCTTATCATGCATCTTGATAACCTGTTCTTGAATAGTGGTCAAGCCACCAATTCCAGAACCATAAATCACGCCAAGATCTTCAGGATCAATGTTGTCTTCGGTGAGACCAGCCATCTCCATTGCTTCTTTGGCACTATACAGTGCATAAGTACAGAACAAATCATTTCGCTTGGCAAACTTCTTGTCAACTCGTTTTAACGGGTCAAAGTCTTTCACCTCACCAGCAACGGTAATGCCAGTCGGCTCTGCGTCAAATTTGGTAATTGGATTAATGCCCACTTTAGAAGCAAATAAATTCTTCAAAAAACTTTCAACATCGTTTCCAATTGGGGAAACAATTCCCATTCCGGTAATCACTACCCTGCTCATTAATTTACTCCTTCAACAACTCTAAATTGTTAAACCGCCATCGACCGTGACCACTTGGCCAGTGATGTACTGATTATGAATCAAAAATGCGACCGCGTCGGCAATCTCATCAGGTTCGGCAAATCGTTTCAACGGAATCTGATCCGTAAATTCTTTTTGTCGGCGTTCGCTCATTTTACCAGTCATGTCAGTGGCAACCATTCCGGGGGCAACCGCGTTACACCGAATATTTCTCAGGGCACCCTCTCTGGCAGCGGTCTTCGTTAACCCGACTAGTCCGGCCTTGCTGGCTGAATAATTTGCCTGACCCAAATTACCATGTAACCCAGAAATGCTGGACAAGTTCACAATGGCCCCTGAGCGGCTCTTTTGCATGAATTTCATCGCAAACTTGGTCATGTTAAAAGCACCCACCAGGTTCGTGTCGATCACGGCTTTAAAATCAGCTAACTTTAACCGGCTTAACAACTTGTCCTTTGTAATGCCGGCATTGTTCACCAGAACGTCAATTTGACCGTATTTTTCAACAACTTCGCCGACTATTTTTTCAGCGTCGGCTTCATTAGCCACATCGCCAACCAAATTATCAAATGAAAAGCCTGCGTCTGAAAAGCTTTGTTTCTCTTCGTCAGTTAAGGGATGGTGTGAGTTAATCACAACTGTCATCCCATCACTTGAAAGCCGTTTAGCGATTGCCAGGCCAATTCCCTTGGCAGCTCCGGTTACTAATGCAACTTGTTTTGTGTCATTCATTATTTCACCAACTTTGCTTTTGATCGAAAATCGTTTAACGTCTTAACACTATCAATATGGAATGTATGATCGTTCGCCACCACATTCTTGGCAAACTTCATCAACGTATCGCCAGGGCCCAGTTCAACAACTGTATCAACACCCAATTGAGTAAGCTGTTGAATGCAGTTATAAAAATGGGTTGGATTAATGAGCTGATCGATTAACGTTTGCTTAATCGTGTTAACTTCGAAAGGTTGAGACGTTGTGTTACTGATCACTGGGAAAGCCAACTGGTTAAACGAGACATCTTGAATTCGTTTTGCCAACAAATCGGAGGCCTCCTGCATAAATGGGGTGTGAGACGCAACCGTCATTTTCAACGGGACAACCCGTTTAACACCGTGCTCATGCAGATAATCGGTAGCTGCTTGAAGCCCCTCAATGGAACCACCAATCACAATTTGAGAATCTGTGTTGTAATTGGCTACATAGATCTCACCCTTCTTCGAACCGACTTTTACCGCTTGGTCGACCATGTCAGCAGTCGTTTTTAAGACAGCCGCCATTTTGCCAGGATGATCCTGACCGGCTTTATCCATGTAGTGACTGCGATCACGAACCAATTGAAGGGCATCACTGAAGTCCAATCCCTTGGCAGCGACAATCGCGCTATACTCACCAAGACTCAAACCAGTGGCACCAACTGGATCACCAAAATCTTGATTGATAATCCGTTCAATCCCTGTACTCATGGCGACAATCGCCACTTGGGTATTGACCGGATTATCAAAAACGGTGGCATCGCTCATATCCATATTCAAAGCTTCGGAAGCTTGATCAATTGTTTGCCGATAAACAGGTTCTTGTTGATACAAGTCCTGTCCCATTTTGCCAAATTGCTTACCTTGGCCGCTAAATAAATAACCTAGTTTCAAATTATCGACCTACTTGTCAGTTTTTTGCTTCAAAACGTAATCAACTAATTCACCGACAGTTTCCATACTTTCATCAGTATCGATTTCGATATCGTAAAGGTCTTCGATCTTGTCAATCACTTCAAAGATGTCCAAACTGTCTAAATCCAAGTCGTTCTTGAAATTGGTGTTTTCTTTAACCTTGTCAGCGTCTACGTCCAATTGGTCTACGATAATGTCCTTGATCTTGTTAAATACTTCTTCTTTAGTCATAATAAATCTCCTCTAAATGTTTGTTATTCTTTTTTTGTTCATCAATGTTCATTGCTTGCTAATATTTCATAATCATGGTTCCAACCGTTAATCCGCCGCCAAATCCGGATAGGGCGATGACATCCCCCCTTTTAATGATTTTTTGTTTAACTAATTGATCTAACAAAATTGGTTCGCTGGCCGCAGCTGTGTTTCCATATTCATCAATGTTAATTGGAAACTTAGCCATCGAGACCGCCAATTCATCGGCGATCCGTTCCACAATCCGGCGGTTGGCCTGATGTAAAACAAAACAGTCAACCTCATCAGCCGTTAAATTGGCCTGCTTCAAGGCGTCGTTAATTGATTCTGGCACGTTCTTAACGGCGAAGCTATAAACTCGCCGGCCACTCATCTTGAAGAACGGTGAAAATGGCTGTTGATCTGTTGCAAATGGTGACGGATTGCCTGTTTGGCCAGCAGTTAAATATTGACCCAGATTACCTAATGTCCGCAGATCTTCACTGATAAACGAACCCTTATCTACAGCTGTGTTTCGAATCAAAACGCCGCCAGCACCATCGCCAAACAGCACTGCGGTGGATCGATCAGACCAATCCAACAATTTGCTGAGGGTTTCGCCACCAATCAAAATGGCATTTTTTTGCTGATTGGCAATCAACATCTGTTTTACCAAATGTAACCCGTAAACAAATCCTGAACAGGCTGCGTCAATATCAAAGGCAATGGCATGATCCGCCCCAATATTACCTTGAACCATCGCACTCACAGATGGGGTGAGATAATCCGGCGACATCGTAGCCACCGCAATCAAATCAATATCTTTAGCAGTTAAGTCACTTTGGGCAATTAATTGTGTCGCCACATCAGTACACATTGAACTGGTCGTTTCCTCAGTCGCAATCCGTCTGCGCTTAATCCCGGTCCGTTGCGTGATCCACTCATCTGACGTATCCATCATCGTCGCTAACTCATCGTTAGTCACAACGTGGTCAGGTGCCGAACTGGCTGTTGCCATGATTTTGAAATCTTCAAATTTCATCTACCCGAAACCTCACCAATAAAATCTTCCACGTTCATTAACGCTTGCTTCATTTTTTTGATATCCGAACCGTCGAATCCCTTGAGACACTGCTCAACCAATTTTTGATGGAATGCATAATGGGCTCGGTAAAGCAGTCGGCCTTTACTAGTTAACACCAAATTAATGATTCGCCGATCCCGTTGATTCCTTATCCGGGAAATGTACCCTTTGCGTTCCAAATTATTTAAATTAGCTGTCAGCGTTCCCTTGCTCAATCGCAAGATCCGAGCAACCTCGGACGTCGTTTTACGGTCATGTAAGCCAATCGTATGGACCAAATGCAATTCTTTTGCGGTGATGTCCTTAAAATGGCTCTTCTTGATTTCGCTCTCTTCGATTCGCATAATCTGATCATAAATGTCCACCAAAGAATCGCTAATGAAGTTGTAGTCTTCTTTAATTTCATCACTTATTGCATTCATGAGATTGGTCTCCTACCAATTTGTCCAAATTAGATTTTCTTCTTAGGATCAGGGACGATAAACGTTAACTCTGCAGAACAGGCAACCTTATCTTCGACCTTTGCTTCACACTTGACTTTGCCCATATTGTCACGTTGTTTTTCCATGGTGACGTGTAGTTTAAGGACATCGCCCGGACGAACGACTTTTCTGAATTTGGCACTGTCAATTGCCCCCAGATAAGCCGTTTTGCCTTGATATTTCTCTGTCTTTAAAATCAAAATTGAAGCGGCTTGGGCAAGTGACTCAATGATCAACACACCAGGCATGACTGGATTGCCAGGAAAATGGCCTTGGAAAAATTCTTCATTAATTGTCACGTTCTTGGTACAAACAATTGACTCACCAGGATTTAATTCGTCGACCTTATCCATAAACAGGATTGGGTAACGGTTCGGAATCAAATCCATAATTTCAGCTGCATCTAATACACTCATTGATTTCTTCCTTTCAGTTGCAAACAGCTACATTCAATTAAATTAGTTCGAAACCTAAACTAATTATTGAGAAGCGTCCCTTAAAATTAAAAACATGAAGCCCTCATTTTGAACAAAACACATCATATACCAGAATAGTTTGAATATCAAACTATTCTGGTTAACGGCATTATATACTGGTTGCGAGGACCCGTAAAGATTTTTTTAAATATTTGAATAAAACACATCATATACCATATTAGTTTGAATATCAAACTATTCTGGTTAACGGCATGCCGATAAACGTCATTGTATACGGGTTGCGAGGACCCGTAAAGATTTTTTTAAATAACGGATATTTAAAGTAGCTTCAGTTCAAATGAGCAGCAAAAAAGCTTCACCTCTGAGCGCTACTTATGCATCGCAGGTGAAGCTTTTGGGGATGGATTATGATGGTTCCAAAATTACATCATCATTATGGCTGATTCACTGATTAAAATCGGCTTACTCAATCGTTGTGTAAATCAACTCTGGCACTTTGGCTGTGTCTGCCACTTCAATATTGTCATACAACAATTTCTTAATATCATCAATCTCTTCACGATTACTATAAATCGTTAACAGCGGTTCACCAGATTCGACCTTATCACCAATCTTTTTATTGAGTACAATACCAACCGAGTAATCCAATTGATTGTCAGCCTTTTGACGGCCGCCACCGAGTAACATGCTGGCAACGCCAACTTCATCGGCAACAATTTTAGCAATTACACCTGATGTTTTGGCAGGTAATTGAATTTGGTATTTAGCCTGGGGCAAGACCCCATTTGGATCGTTGACAACATTGGGATCACCGCCCTGATCCCTAACCATCGCTTCGAAGCTGGCTAAGGCCTGGCCATTATGAATGACTTCCTCACACATTTTCTGCCCTTCAGCAGTTGTTTTAGCTTTGTCACCCATGACTGCCATGTAGCCACCAATAGTCACAATCAGTTTTTCCAAATCAGCTGGGCCATTACCTTTCAATAAATCAATTGATTCTTCAATCTCAAGTGAGTTGCCAATCACATTCCCTAATGGCTGGTTCATGTCTGTAATCAGCGCCATAAATTGCATGCCAACGCCTTTGCCAATGTCAACCAAGGCCCTGGCAAGCGCTTTAGAATCTTCCAATGTCTTCATGAAGGCGCCCGCACCAGTTTTAACATCAATCACCAAGGCATCGGTCCCAGAAGCAATCTTTTTGCTCATAATTGAACCGGCAATTAGTGGAATTGAATCAACCGTATCGGTTACGTCACGTAAGGCGTAGATCTTCTTATCGGCCGGCGCAATATTTCCCGTGGCGCCGATAATGGCTAAGTGATCCTTCTTGACTTGTTTAATGAAATCCTGCTCACTAATTTCAACCTGATAGCCTGGAATGGCTTCCAGTTTATCCAGGGTTCCACCGATATGGCCGAGGCTCCGACCGGAGATCATGGGTACCGGGATCCCTAAAGCGGCCACCACCGCTGCCAAAGGAATACTTGTTTTGTCTCCCACTTTAAAGGAAGCTGATCTTTTTTGTCCGAACAGCGTTCGGATTAATTTTACAATCTGCCTGAAATTAAAGTAAAACATTTATAAAAAAAGCCAATTACTACAGTAATTGGCCAGCCAATAACAACCATGGATTCATTTAAAAGGTTGTTAAAAAGTTTAACATATAGGGAAAAATTTATCTTGTGCTACGACTTAAAAAGAAAGAAACTACTGCTACAACAACTATTGCGCCTATAATTGACGGAATAATGGCCATACCAGCTATATTTGGCCCCCAACTGCCTAAAATAGCTTCACCAATGGATGAGCCAACTAAGCCAGCGATAATATTGCTAATCCAGCCCATAGCTGCGCCCCGATTAGTGATGGCACCAGCAATTGCGCCGATAACAGCACCAACAATTAAAACCCATAACCAATGCATAAAATTCACTTCCCCTTTTTTTGAACAAACATTCTATAATGATTACAAGGATAAATATACCCTTATCAAGGGTGTGATGCAAGGAAACCATACGATCAAAGCTGTTGAACAAATTCACAATATTTCCTGTGCATGCTATTTATTTCATAAATGTTTCAATAATAAAATAGGTATGTAAAACAATTATTTGTGTTTCATATCTCCGATCAAGTGGAGTGTCCATTAACCAATTTTTGAGATTGCTAGTGTTGGGTTGACTGGGTGTCAACTTATATTATTAGCTACACCAATATGTATTTTCGGATAGATCAGTTAACTTAGCATTAATCATTTTTTCTTAAATAAAATAAAAAAGTGGGTAAATAAAAAATGATCATGCTGTATACACAGTCAGGGTGTCATTCTTGTATGACATCTTGCTCCTTCTTTTGTCCTCCTGCTTGTGCCACAGGTAATCCTTCTGAATCCAGCGTAAGGTTTCTCGCAAACTATACTTCTTCTCTGAAATGTAATACCAGGCAACCGCAATTTGAAAAACTGGTCCATCTGATTGAACCCAATGACACATTGATCGTCACAAAGTTAGATCGTTTTGCTCGTAATACTAGAGAAGCATTGAACTTAATTGATGACTTATTGAAAGAAAAAATAATGATTAAGGTTTTAAGTTTAGGAACAATAGATAACACCCCAATTGGGCGTATGATTGTCAGAACTTTGCTATCGGTTGCGGAGATGGAGCGTGATATGATTATCGAGCGTACGCAAGCCGGTAAAATATTTGCAAGGCAACACAATCCCGACTATAAGGAGGGTAGACCCAAAAAAAAAGATAGCCGGAATATGGCTATCTTTGAATATTCTAACTCTCATACTGTGAAGGAAGCTGCTAAAGCTTTTAATATTTCTCCGCGCACAGTGCAACACATTAAAAAGCTATTTAGATAAATAACAAATACCACTGTCTATTTACATTACAATTCCTTTCAATAATTTAATAGCTTTTGTCAGGAATTGTAATATAAATGGGTCTACACTTTCTGGTGTTGAGAAATAATCAGCACTGAACGTGTAGGCCATTTTTGGATAACGCAAAAAGACACCTACTCAGTGTCCATGCTATGCTTGTTAGCGTCGAAACCAAAAGCAAGTGAGGTGAGTAAATGTCACAATACGATCCTACACTGTCCGTCCTTGGAATACCAGACCATAATATCAAAGTAGCCTTTGTTCGTCATGAATATCGCGGCAACGGGGTACGTCGCCGCCAGTATCATGTGATTGATGCCGAGCTGACTTACCGGTTAACTCGGTGCCCACTGTGTGGCTTTGAGGCCTTGCACCCTAACAGGTTTTACACGACCCACGTGCGCGTCCTCAATGGGGTTGAAATGCCGACAGTCATTGACTTGCAAAAGCAACGATGGCGCTGTCATAGCTGTTACCACACAGTCAGTGCCAAGACGCCACTCGTGCAACCCAACCACACGATCGCCGCTCACATGACAGAGCGAATCATGAAGTTAGCGCATGAACGGTTGCCAGTCAAAACCATCGCCCGTATTATCGGGATCTCAGCTTCCTCGGTTCAACGGATCATTGACCAAAATCTCAAACTCCGACCGGCTCGCCGGCTACCCACGCGACTCTGCTTTGATGAGTTCCGTTCCACTCATGGCATGATGTCGTTTATCTGTCTTGATGCCGATTCACATCGTCTGATTGCCTTGCTTGGTGATCGATTCAACCGCACGATTAAAAACTTCTTCATCGCTCATTATTCACTCACTGAACGCACTCGGGTCCAGACGGTCACCATGGACATGAACGCAGCTTATCAGACGATTATTCATAAGGTTTTCCCCAAGGCCCAATCGTCGATCGGTTCCATATCATTCAACTTGCGGCTCGTGCCCTTGATCAGGTACGCGTCCAAGCGTTCAAACAGCTTGATGACAAACACAGCCGTCCTTATAAGATTATGAAGACAAACTGGCGGCTTTTTCATCAAACTGCGCCTGACGCTAAACACAAACAGTTCCTGTTTGGTTTGAATGAAGACGTCACGCAACACGAGGACATCGATATCGCACTTGATACTGAGCCCAAGCTCAAGCAAACCTACGAGACCTACTTAGCGCTTCATGATGCTTTGATAGTGAAGAAACATCCCGCGGAACTGGCAAACCTGTTAGCTACTTACGAGCCAAACGGTACGGCAATGGACATGACGATCGCGACGCTTAAGCGATACAAAGTCGCTGTTCTCGCCGCTGTTGTCACCAGCCCTTATTCCAACGGTCCGATCGAAGGGATTAACCGCCTTATCAAGTCACTCAAACGATCCTGTTTTGGCTTCAAGAATTAGCTGAACTTCTTCAAACGAATCTACCAAATCACGGCATAACATGACAAAGACGGCTCCCCAAATGGAGAACCGCCTCAAATGATAAATTTATTCTTCAACACCAGTTGACGTAGAGCCACAGTTATGGTTCTTGTGTATTCTTTTATCTCTTGTTTTTTCCCGAAAAAATAGTAAAATAGAGGAATGCTTAATCTTTTATGTGAAAAATTATTTTAAAGAGGTAAATATAAACATGCAAGGAGTTCTTCTCGCGCTTGTTCCAATTTTTGCTTGGGGTTCTATCGGAGTGGTAGCTAATAAATTTGGTGGTGATGCTGATCAACAAACGCTTGGAATGGCTTTGGGCGCTTTTGTTTTTGCACTTATTGTTTTCTTATTCCGCATGCCAACGTTGACATGGCAAATTTTCTTAATTGGATTTATTGGTGGATTGCTTTGGGTAATTGGACAATTTGGTCAGTTTAATTCAATGAAATACATGGGTGTTTCAGTAGCGAGTCCACTTTCATCAGGAAGTCAATTAGTAATTGGTGGATTGCTTGGGGTTTTTGCTTTCCACGAATGGACAAAACAAATTCAATTTATTCTCGGATTTATTGCGATGGCTGTTTTGGTAGTTGGGTTCTATTTCTCAGCTAAACGTGACCCAGAAAATACAGTTGTTGAAGAAGGACGTAATTATACTAGAGGATTTACTGCTTTAACTTACTCAACTTTGGGATATGTTAGCTATGTTATTCTTTTTAATAACTTAGCAGTACTTTGGTTCAATGTTCATTTTAATACACTGACAATTACCTTGCCAATGTCAGTTGGAATGATCTTGGGAGCACTTGTGATGGGGCATTTCAAAATTAAAATGGAAAAATGTGTTTATCAAAATATGATTGATGGGGCAATGTTTGGTGTAGGTAATATCTTTATGCTTATGGCTGCAAGCGCTGCTGGTAACGCAATTGCCTTTTCATTCTCACAGTTAGGCGTTATCATTGCAACTATTGGAGGAATTCTCTTCCTTGGTGAAAAGAAAACCAAAAAAGAATTGGTTTATATTGGAATTGGGATCGTTCTGTTCGTAACAGGTGCAATTTTACTTGCAATTGTAAAATCTAAGGGATAATAAAAAAGC
>NZ_GG700752.1:218584-229665 GCF_000160855.1 Lactobacillus helveticus DSM 20075 = CGMCC 1.1877 | reverse complement strand
GCACTGGGCGCGTTTTTATTTGCGTTTATCCCCATCGAGTACTTGATTCTGTTAGACGTACTTGGGGCCATCATTGGGATTTGTATTTTACGTGGGTTCAAATTCCTAACAATGAAAAAATTGATCAGCCAATGCATGTGCTCCACAACACCCGCTTGGGGATCAAACAACTTACGAACAACAAGGGCTTGTGGTACATTACGTTGATCGGCGCCGTCTTCACACTAACCTACATGCCTGCTGCCAGCATGTATCCACTCATGACCATGAAATACTTTCAGGGAACCGTTAGTCAGGCTGGCTTAATTGAAGCCATTTATTCAACTGGCATGCTAATCGGCGGCACTATCATTGGCCTCTTTGGTAAGTGGCAGGACCGGATGAAGCCCGTAATCATCGCGTTTTTCCTGGTTGGCATTCCAACCGGTATTAGCGGCATTTTGCCAGGTAACCAAACCGGATTTTTATGATTCGCAGCTTTAAACATCATTGAAGGAATTGCGACCCCATTTTTTACAACGCTTTTAATGGCAATGATTCAACAAAGTTATCCAGCAGAAGAGTTAGGGCGGATTCTAGGCGTTTTGAATTCTTTGTTGAATCTAGCTGGACCAATTGGCTTAATTTTTGCCGGTCCCCTAGCTGATGTGATTGGCATTGAACGCCTATTTGTGATTGCAGGAATCGGTACTGCCATTTGCGGGGTGGTCGCGGTGTTAATGCCAATTACCAGGCAATATGACATTAGGCTGCATCAAAAATTGGCGAAATTAACTGAGCAACCAGATAAGTAATTAACATGATGATCAAAAAGAGGGGAAAGACCAGACTACCAGCTGATCTTTCTCCTCTTTTTTGTCATCACTTAATTACACGTTTTTAATCTTTTCAGCAGTCAATCCCATCGCATTAATTGCCACGATAATTGTCGACATAGCCATGACCACAGCACCAACGGCTGGGTCTAGAATGATTCCAATAAATGACAACACACCGGCAGCAAGTGGAATTGCGACAATATTGTAGCCTGCTCCCCACCAGAGATTTTGAACCATTTTCCGATTTGTGATTTTAGCCAAATCAAGAAAATGTAAAATATCGCTGGGTTCTGATTTAACCAACACAACATCAGCGGAATCAATGGCAACATCGGTTCCGGCACCAATTGCAATTCCAATATCGGCCGCGGCAAGACTTGGTGCGTCATTTACGCCGTCACCAACCATGATGACGTGATTGCCCTTTGCTTGATAATCAGCAATAATCTTTTGCTTATCATCTGGTAATAGGCCTGCATGGAATTCAGTCAATCCTAGTAAGTTAGCAACGTGTTCCGCGGCTTTTGGATTATCGCCAGTGAGCATTACGGGGGTAATTCCTCGCCTCTGAAGACCACTAATTAATTCCTTAGCACCCGCTTTGATGGTGTCGCCTTCAGCAACCATTCCTTGAACTTGGGTGCCCTGCAATAGGAAGCTGACGGAATTACCCTTAGCAGCCCATTTATCAGCAGCGGCCTCGTCAAACTTGATCCCTTGCTTCTTTAAATAGTTACCATTAACAATCATATAGTCAGTGCCATCAACATTACCAGAAATACCAACGCCCGGAATATTTTGAGACTTTTCAGCCGCAACGACTTCAATGCCCTTCGCTTGGGCTTCAGTAATGATTGCTTGGGCCAGCGGATGAGTCGAATTATTTTCAAGGGCGGCCAGTCGGCTTAATAACGTTGTTTCGTCAATCCCATCATTTGGAATCAATGCATTCACCGTAAATTTACCTTCTGTTAACGTGCCAGTTTTATCCAAGAGAACGTGGCTAACATGTTGACTTGCTTCAATGGCTTGGCGATTTCGAACTAATAGCCCATTTTGAGCGCCAATCGTAGTAGAACGAGAAACCACTAATGGAATCGCTAATCCTAATGCATGCGGGCAAGCAATCACGAAGACGGTCACCATGATCGTCATTGCAGTCGCCAATCCCTGGGGTAACCAAGCAAAGAAAGCAATAATCCCAACACCAAATGCCGCGTAAAATAGATACTTGGCAACTAAATCAGCTTTATCTTCTGCTTTAGATTTAGCTTGCTGGGCATTTTGAACCATTTTCATTACTTGAGAAAGATAGCCGGAGTCACCAGTACCACTAATTTTAACCGTTAGCGTCCCGTTATTGTTGGTTGCACCACCAATGACCTTATCGCCAACTTTCTTGGGAACGGCAGCAGATTCACCGGTTACCAGTGCTTCATTCACGGTCGACTCCCCAGCCGTAATAACACCATCGGCTGGAATACTCTCACCTGAACGCACTTGGAAAGCTTGACCAACTTTTAAATCAGATACTGGCACTTCTTTTGTTTCACCATTATCTGTAACTAGATGGGCCGTCTTAGGCAACAGGGCCGCCATCTTTTGTAAGGCATCCCCAGCCCCCATCAATGCATTCATTTCAATCCAGTGTCCTAGAAGCATAATTAAAATCAGGGTTGCAAGTTCGAACGAAAAATCCATTACATGATTTGCCGGGTTCAAGAAGTTGTTGGCAATAAATGCGTACAAACTGTAGAAATACGAAACGGAAATTCCAAGGGTTACTAGCGTCATCATTTCAGGAGATTTATTCTGAATTTCCGCTTTAGCTCCCTTTAAAAATGGCATTCCGCCATAAAAGTAAAGTGCTGTATCAAACAAAACGATGATAATGCCAACAATTAGCGGTGAACTGAAACTAAGGATGGAAACGTTTAAACCCATGATTGGTGCTAACAGTAAAACTGGAATCGCTAAGACAACGGAGACCCAAAATTTAACTTTCAAATTCCCCATATGCATCATTGTGCCACCGTGCATCATCATGTCGGTCCCAGCCATATCCATATCACCGTGATTCATCCCACTCATATTCATAGTTTCGTGATTCATGTTCATTTGGCTGTGATCCATGTTCATTTGACCATGATCCATTTCGGCCATATCGTGGTCCATGTTCATTTGATTATGATCCGTTTCGGTCATATCGTGATCCATTTTCATGTTATCATGATCCATATGACTCATATTTGATTCATTATTTTCCATATTCTTAGCACTCATGTTTTTCATGTTCATATGGTCCTCTTTATTTGCCATGATTATCGACCCCCTAAAAATAAGTGTGCGTAGCAAAATCGATTAGTTCACGACTAGTTGCATGTCCCATTGTCCAAATTGCTCTCATAACCATCCATTCAGAATCGGTGATGGTTACATTCTTTGCATCCTTCAATTGGCTTCCTCCATTAATTGAATTCTAAGTTTACATTTGTAGTCTCTTAACACTTATTAGCTTACAACTGTAGTCACAATAATGCAACCTTTCTGCCAGAAAATACCATGACACTAAAAAAACGCCTAGATAATATTCCAGGCGTGGTTTGATACGATATGTTAAATTAATGATCTGGGAATTTTTGGTTTTCTTGTTAGTATGGTGAAATGCCTCTTATCTTAGTCATCGGATGTTCTCCCCTACATAGCGGGAATGTACTATACCAAGCCGCTGCCAAAAATCCAAGCCCGGGTGTACAAAGTCCTGGTCTCTTAGACATCACAGATTAGGACCGCTTTGCTCCGCTCACTTTTTGAAAGCGCCTACCCAAAATATCTAAACTCCGCCGTTGACCATCCATAATTGCAACGTCTGGTAAATGGCCCCATGTTTCAAATTGATTTTGCTTAAATAGATGTTGGCTTGGCTGATTATGGCTAAAAATAAAGGCAACCAATGCATCTAGCCCTAACCGGGGCAATTGACTTATCACGTAGGCAATCGCTTGCTGGCCAATTCCTTGGTGACGGAAATCTTTGTCAATGTAGATACTGATTTCCGCCGTCTTATGATAAGCTGGCCGTCCATAAAATGACTCTAACCCTACCCATCCAGCAATCTTATCGTCATCCTTAATTACCCAAAGCGGACGGCTATCTGGGTTAAATGATTCAAACCACGGCTGGCGGGAAGCAACTGAAACTGGTTCCAAATCTGCCGTGGCTAGTCGACTGGGAATTGTTTCATTATAAATTGCCACAATCTTGGGCAGTTCTGCTTGTTTTGCGTAGTCAAACTTAATCATGATTAAAGCCACCTCATCCCTATTAATACCTAATAATTCTACGGCAGACAAACTGTTCGTGCAATATCACACAGAGATGGCACATGGTTAAATCAATTTTGATAAAAGAAAAACGCACCAGCATTGTGCTGATACGTTGAATGCATAACCGCTATAGCCACTTTTTTGGAAGTTTGTCAAATGGTGTCGAAGGATAGTTTCTATCCTTTGGAGATCTCCTCGTGTGGGAGATCTTTTTTGTTGTTTTATTAGTTGCGGCGTTTAATCTGGTGTGTTGTCTGAATATCGTACTTGAAGGCATAACAAATAAGCCTACCATCGTGACGTTATTGTGGTAGATAATCTAGGCAATCAGCTGGTAGACGCGTGTGAACATATTGGCCTGATTGGAGAAGCCATAACAAGCACGTTTGAGCTCCTTGATCATACGGTTGATGCCCTCTATCGGTCCGTTAGAGTAGGACGATTTGGCAGCGTTAATTACTCCATTAAGATTCTTTCGTAGGGTATGCATGGCCGTATCTAGGGGTGTGCCGTTAGGCTGATAGTTAGTGATGATATTCTTGAGTTCATCAGCGTGACGCCCCATCAAAGCATCGTGGAGATCGATGTAGGTTTCATAAGCTGTTTTGAAGGCCGGAAACGTATCGGTTCCAATATCAATAGCGTTCTGTTCGGTCGAGTACTTATTCAGGCCGAAGAGGTAGCGGCTCTTTTGGGCGTCAGGGTTGGCCTTGTGGAATAGGCGCCATAGTGATTTCAGTACTTTATATTCCCGCGAATGCTTGTCGAGTTGCTTTAAACATTGAGTGCGAATGGTATCCATCGTCCGGCCCATTAATTGAATAATGTGGAACCGATCAATAATGAGTTCGGCGTTAGGGAATAGTTCGTGCACGAATGCCTGATAGGAGGCGTTCATGTCCATGATGACGCGTTGAACCGCGGCCCGTTCTGCGGTGCTGTACTGACTAAGAAAGAACTGTTTGATGGTTCTATTAAGGCGGTCGCTAAGTACTTTAACTGATTTGTGAGTGTCGGCGTCAATGCAAATAAACGACATGGAGCCGTGCGTGGAACGGAATTCATCAAAGCATAGATTAATCGGTAAGTGTGGATGAATATTAGCCGTCAAAATACGCTGAACTGAGTTTGTCGAAATACCGGTGAGACTGGCGATAGTCTTAGCCGGGAGTGATTTACTGGCTAGCTTCAGCATATGAGTCGCTAGTCCGTGACCGATGGCGTGGTTGGTTGATACCACTGGAGTGGCGGCCGTACAAGTGCTATGGCAGTTACTACAACGCAAGCGTTGCTTGTTTAGCTCTAGAATTACGGGCCGGTCCATGGGTCCTGCAATGTGGACATGAGTGAGCTTGTGTCCGTTAGGGTGCAATGTATTGTATCCACAGCTAGGATAGCGCCTGAGTGTGTAGGTAAGCTCTGCCTGGATGACCAAATACTTTTTGCGACCCGAGCCCCGACCATGAAATTCCTCACGAGTACCGAACACCTGAATGTTTGTGTCTGTAATTCCCAGTAATTTAAGTGTATTATCTAGTTGAGACATCTATTCCTACCCCGCTTATCTTGAGTTTCGTCGCTTAAAGCATAGCACTAGGGAGGCTTAGATGCCTTTTTTTGTTATCAAAAAGGGCCTAGTACTTTTGGAATGGAAATACTTTCCAACACCAAAAATTTTAGACCCAATGGTTCCACCACTAATCGTCAAGGTATCGTTCGCAATTTGCCAAGTGACACCTCCGTCAAGGGTGCCGCTGTTATTGTCCTCTGCTTGGTCTTGAGTGGCAATAGTTGTGATCGGTGATGTTTGGGTCGTGGAAGTGGGGCTGGTGGCAGCAAAAGCTGGCATTAGAACCCCTGTCAATAATAAAAATGAAGCCCCCACCGAAGCCGCTGCAATTATTAGTAATTGATTCAATTTATTCATAAAAAACAACTCCCTCTAGAAAAATAGCTTGGTTACCACTCAAAAATTCCCCCGGATTATCGAGTGATCCCTTATAAAGGGAATATAACCTCTTTTTCGCCATTTATGTTTGGAGAATTGTCCAAAATTTTTCGGCATTTTTTGGAGAAAGCTCTAAAAGAGAATAATCATTAAAAGCGGCCACCGCCAAAGGAATATATCCCTCCCTTTGGCAGCAGTCGCTTTGTTTGAATCAATATTAGCGGGATCTAATCAGTTAATACCCCTCCGTTGTAAAGTACCAACGAACGTTGTCCCCACTCTTAAGCTTCGTTAAGTTTGCAGCATGGTCAATAAATTTCTTGTTAACACTGAACATCCAACCAGAACCGGCCTTAACGTCATTTTCCTTGAGGTTGTTAATGCCGTTCACGTAAACGGAGGGACCCGGAATATAACTAATCTTCAGGTTCGTTTGCTTTAAAATCGAAAACGCGTTGGCGCCCTTTTTAACGCGCATCCGCTTCGAATAGAAAACTTTTTTGTATCCATCAACCGTTAAATGGATTTGAATTGTATTCTTAGCATTAGACGACTTTTTAGCCGCATGATGCGTATCCTGAAACACCTTGGTTTCTGCTTTGTGGTTAATCTTACCCAGCTTATCAGATTTAGGGGCATTTGACCGCTTAGTTTTAGCGACCTTGTTAGGACTTGCCTTTGCACTGTATCCAGTTGTCCGATTAGGACTTGTGCTTGATTGAGAACTAGCAGTTTGGGGCTTGTTGTCTGTTTTTTGAGCCCGCCTATCTGCTTTTGGTTTTGCTTTGCTTGCACCCTTTGCTTTTTGCTGGTGACTTGGCTGTTTAAGATGACTTGAGCTGGTCGAACTTGAACTTGAAGAAGTCACTTGTTTAGAAGGTGTCGGCTTAGGGGCTGCGTCTCTCGATGAAATCACCTGTTGGGCACCAAAAGCGATTCCAATTGTGAGAATGAACGCAAGAATGAGGCCAATTGCTTTTTTCATAAGAGTTGCTAGACGAGGAAACTCGGTATTTTAATGCCGAGAGGAATCGGCGTCTTGAGCAACGCACCTCTTTTCTAAAATAGATTTGTGATGACTAATATTTCACTAATGCATGAGTATCACTGCGGACATTGCGGCTATACCAGCAACGATGACCGGATTGGCGCCATGAATATTCAACTCCTTGGCACTAACTGGGTAACGAATAAAGAAACCGCCTTTAATCAATTGCAATTTAATCAAGAATAGCTACTGGATAAACTCTAGTAGTTAAACGGGTGCTGTCAATCACCCGATGATGTAACCACTTTGGTAGGAGTTGTCAGACATTTGCACTACGACCCGGTTAGGGGTGTGAGTTACAAGCTCGGTAATTTATTACCGAGTAATTGACATTGTTTTGTCACCTCTCACTCAAAATTTGGCGATTAATTAATTGTGTAAACTGAACGATTCTTTAAAGCAGCTTTATAAGCGGCAACCGCTAAATTTACCTGACCGACACCATAGAGCTGAGTAGCTGCGTTTTTAATTGAACCGGATTTATTGACATAGGTCAGCATTGCATAAAGCGGCGTCCTAGTTTGACTTGTTTTCATCGTCGTGTTATTCACATATTTCTTCATGCCAAAATTATTTGATAGGGCAATAATTGCTTCAGCGGTTGAATTGGCATTTGGCGTTGTTTTGCCATTAAACGTGTAGCCAAATGCACCACTGGGCTGCACAATACCAGTAAGAAATTTTTGCCCCTTCAGCAAGCTGTCCTTGACGTTAGTTGTATTAACCTTTCCTAGAGCCAGAGCGGTTAGAACCATGCTGGTCGTGTCGGCATCCCTAACTCCTTGTTGGTTATTATACGTCCAACCGTGATTATTTAATTGAGCTTTCACTAGCCGAGCACTCAAGCTTGCTTTGCTAAACTTCGCTCCCTTTGGCCGCTTGAACTTTGAGCTCATCGAAATGGCAATCAGCACTTGTGCCTGGGCACTTGTCGTTTGTTTGGAAACACTTGTCCGGTACAACTTGGTTACCAGATTGATTCCCTTTTTGTGGCCATATGGCTTATAATCTCTAGCGTTGAGCCCCATCGCCTGAACGGCCATCACGGCATTGGCCATTGTTGCAGCAGGGGTTGTCTTTTTGATTACCAAGTTTTTTCGCAGCAACGTTTTTTCCTTGGTATTAAATTTATAACCGTTTCCCTTGAGCCCTAACAGAAAGTCAGAGTACCCCGAAGCCGCACCAGTATCAGGATTGAGTTTCTTACTAAAAATAGAACTACTTTGACCGGAAAGTCCGGTCTTATTTTCTTTAATCATCTTTTTGGCATAGGAATAAGTACGGGCAATTCTGCTGTGAATGGTGCCGGTACTAGCCTTCCTAATTGATGCAGCGTTGGTAGTTGTTGAGAGCGTCAAAGCGGCGATAACCAAAGTTGCAGAAGTCAAGACTGATTTTATATATTTATTCATAGGTGTGATCTCCCTAGATAATGCATAAAAGTGGCTGGGGCATCATTTTCCCCCAACCACTTTGATATTTGATTATTAGATGAATAATTACTTAATGTAGGTCATCGAAATTGAATCGCCATCTTTCAAAGTATAAGCACCCATCGATGAACCAGGTAAGGTGCCATTAACTGAATAAAGCCATCCAGTCATTGTCCCGGCTGGCCCAGCATTGTAACCATTAATTCCGGTAACGTATGTAGTAGCCCCCGATCCTTTATAAGTTAAAGCCAATCCTTGTTGCTGGGCAAATGCCTGCAAGGCATCAAATGCGCTGGCCCCACTGCTAACCTTGATATTGCCACTTGCGATGATCGCCCCATCGGCATGAATACTAATAGTGGTTGTGATGGTTTTAGCATCGTTTGATGGCGTAACAGGATTTGTGAGTGCCACTGGATTTGTGAGTGCCACTGGCAAAGTTGGCGTGGCACTAGGTGAATTATTAGTAGTTGTGGTTGTCCCCGTCGTTGCCGTAGTCGCTGTTGACCCTGAGTTAGTCGGTGGGGTACTCGTTGACGTCCCTGTGGTTGTGGTTGTCCCCGTCGTTGCCGTAGTCGCTGTTGACCCTGAGTTAGTCGGTGGGGTACTCGTTGACGTCCCTGTGGTTGTGGCCGTAGGTGTGCTTGGACGAGTATTTTGGGAGCTCTTCTTGATCTTAGTAGCCAAGATGAACTTCTTGTTAGCAGTGATGTAGCGGCCATTTGTAAGTTGCATCCGGTTGGAAAGCCCATAGTTAACAACTTTTCTGACGCTTAATGACGCATTCTTTTTAACGTGGCGCTTCTTGCTCGTTAAGTTAACCTTACCATACTCGTTGATTCCCTTAGGATTGATGACTTTAATGCGGGTCACCTTTGCGGAATAGTAGGCGTGGGCAAAATACTTTGAACCAGAAAGCGTATAACCGGTTTTGCCCGAATTCATGTCCTTTACTCGATAGATCGCATGGCCCTGTTTGTTCGTTTGCTGGCTGATAACCAGGAACATTGGGCGGTTAATCCGGGCACGTTTCTTGTAGGTATTCGTCAGATTCGATTTAGTAAAGTTCGAACTTCTATATAGTTTGACAGTTGTCAGTGCATATACGATGGAACGATGACTTGCTTTTTTAACAGGCTTCCCGGAAACAGTCGGCGTACTTATTGGCACACTACTAGATGAAGAAGTGGATGTTACTGCTGATGAACTCGATGCACTGGAAGAGCTGGCCGGATTGTTGACAACCGTTACGTTTTTGGGCCCTTTTTGCGCGATCTCCGCTAACCCAGCGGAAATTGCCGAATCGACGGCATCTGATGCTACATCAGCCCTGGATGCTGCATCAGCCCTGGATGCTGCATCAGCCCTGGATGAATTACCACCACTGGAAAATATCAGAAAAATCCCTAATACAATTGAAAACCAATATAGAAATTTTTTTCTTTTCAATACTGAACACTCCTCAAAACAAATTTAACGGTCGTTAACCGCTATTAATACTGGACTGGTTAGACTTTTCTGCAACACAAAAAAAGCCTAGCCTAGAGCTAGAGCCATCTTCTATCATTAATAACTAACGTCCGGCATTTTTGGGCAGACTAATCCCGGAAAGTTTATTATTAATTGACAAAGTCGACCCTAAGAAACTTTGCAATTAGTATAATAAGCGTCTCCTGACTTGATCTCATCCCCAAATGTCTTCTTCCCGGCTTTAGCCAGTGAGTTGCGACATTTCAGTCAATCTTACAGTAGCGAAGGGGCTGTAAAGGCTTTTCACCTTTTTCCGGTTCATTATACTTTTTAGCATTAATCATTATAGCATAGCGCGCGTTTGTTTACAAGAGGGCTACGAAGTCGTAAGTGTCAATATTTTTGCGGTAGGCTATTAACCATTAGTCTGACCTTAATTTCTTAAATATTTATTTGACTTAATTTTCTGCCGAAATCATCCAAATAGCTATGACCTGCTGTTAAGCTTTCGATTGCTCCATGATGAATACCTAGATGAGCTTCATGCGTCTTTCTTAGGTTGGCACGAACTGCACCTTTCAATTCTTCCTGATCACCAATATCGAGCTGCCCACCTGCAAACTCACTGCTAAGCCAGTATTCCAGCTCATTGTTTTTGATACAAGTTAGTACACGCAGAATTCCTTCGGCACCATCTTCTGACCAGTATTTTCCTTGCCCTTTGATGCGATAAGTATTGCTCTCACAGCAGCCAATTGCCTTAATTACTGACAAATGACGCATCTTAAACGGCTTAATATCCACCCAGCGACGATGAAGATAGCTGCGCAGCCGCTTTAGGTTTTCATGATTTTCTGACGTATTCAGCTCATCAACCAGATTGCTTTCAATCGTGTCTAAAATCACATCAGTCAAGTGGCGATCATACTTGAACTCAACTGCACTGATCAATTTGCTTTGCATAGCCGGCATGAAGCTTAGGCGATCTTTAATCTTTTTGTTCAAGTGGAAGACGTCTAAGAAGTGCTCGTGCTGCTT
>NZ_GG700752.1:212082-218016 GCF_000160855.1 Lactobacillus helveticus DSM 20075 = CGMCC 1.1877 | reverse complement strand
TAGCACATTAATGTCTTTTCACGGGCAATAACATTATTTTCAGACTTAATAATTTTAACGATATCAGCTATAATAGATTCCATAAAAGACCAGCTTCTAATGTGTTTTTTTTCGTTAACATCAGACAATTGGTCTTTTTGTTTGAGCTCAAGTCCAAATTCAAAAGATTTGAGCTTTTTTAATTAATTATTCAACTTACCGCAAAAAATTATACACTTAGCACTTGGTATTAGCCACCATACAAAAAATCCCCATTCAGTCCGAAAACTGATGAGGATCGTCACGCAAAACTTATTAATTTAACCATGATTACTTCTGTTGGCCTTTCAATACCGAATTCCATAAAAGACGTGAATTCAAATCATCTTTCAAGGTTCCTGAACGGCGATTCTTTCTTTCAGTGGTTCTTGCAAATAAATTCTTCAAAGTCTTTGGCATAAAACATTCTTCCTTGGTCAATTCTATGAAGCTTATCAAGCTTCTCTCTACTAAGTAGTAGAGCGCTACTGTCGACCAGGGAGATAGTAATATGCTTATAAAATTTACCAAAGCAAAGCCCCGACACGGATGACTTTTTCCGCCTCGGGATGTTGCTTGAAGGATGTTGCAGCTTTTGCTTTCAATGATTTTCAGAAAGTTATTTACGTGTTAACCACCTCGCTTGTTCGGATGAACCCGTATAAATGACAGCTTAGCAGGTCACGGTAAATTTAGTGTAAAAATGGTGTAAAAAGGCTGTACATAATATCCAAAAGGTGATAAATCAGTTTGCAAATTTCACCATTTAAAAACGCCTCAAAATAATACTAGCCACACCACACAAGATATGCCTTTTACCACCCTTGGCAACGATGATATACTGTTGGAAGGACTTACTAACCCTTAGAAAGGCGGGATTTTCCATGACACACACCCCAATCAAGATGACGTTTTTTTCGCAGCTTCATCCAGTAGCACTCACGCTGTACTTTACTGAGCTGATCGTCTGCCTCCTGCTGTTTAATCACGTGGCGGTCGCGGTGGCTGAGTTCATCGCACTCACGATCACAGCCACCTACTACCTTGGCGGCCGAAAGACGGCGCGCCAACTGAAATACGCCGTTTCATTTCTATTAATGATTCTATTTTTCAATACGCTCCTCAATCAAAAGTTTCCGCCGATTCTTTGGCATTTCAAATGGGGCATTCTGACGTTCAAATTTTCGTATCCGGCATTTCTGTACGGCATTGCGATGGCAATTACCCTGATCGCAATGCTGTTTGTTTCTTCAGTCCTAAACGCGGTTCTGACCCCCAGCAAGCTGATCTACGTGTTCTCACCGATTGCGCCCCGACTGGCAGTACTGGTCACCATTTCGTTTACGCTGGTCAACAGCTTCACCGATAGGCTCAAACGGATTTTGCGCCTGCAAAAAACCCGCAACGTCGACATGGTTAATGGATCATTGAAGACCCGCACCCAAAAGACGCTCCACATCTTCGAAATTCTTCTGCAGGACGCCCTGTCTTCTACGATGGAAACCGCCAATTTAATGGACGCCCGCGGATTTGGCGTCGCCAAGCGGACCCACTACCGCTCGTATCACTGGCAGTTTAGTGACCTGCTGTTCATCACGATTGCCACCGTCATGCTAGTTGCAACTATCGGCGTCCGGATTCTTTCAATGGGCACCAGTCGTTCAGTCGCCAATTTCACCACCATTTTTACGTCGGGCGATACTTGGCCCATCGTCGTCACGGCACTCCTATTCTTACTACCATTAATCTCAGAGGGGGTCTATCGTTCATGCAAAAATTAGCTACCGTGACCCATCTCACGTTCACCTATCCCGATCAATCAACCCCCGTTCTGGACGACGTCAACTTCACCATTGACCCCGGCGATTTTATTGTGATTGCCGGTAATACCGGCAGTGGCAAGACGACCCTGCTTAACCATTTGAAAAAGGAGCTCATGCCCAAAGGAGCCCGAACTGGTGATGTTCAAATTACCGAAACACCGGTTGCTGACATGCCGAAGTTGGTGAGTGCCCAAACCGTCGGCTATGTGGCCCAAGATCCACAAATCCAGTCGGTGATGGCAACGGTGATCGAAGAACTGGCCTTCCCATTAGAAAATATTGGCTGTCCCAGCAATGAAATCGAACGCCGGATTACCGAACTGGCAAATTTCTTAGGTTTGGATCAAAACCTCGATCGCCAAATACATCAATTATCCGGTGGCCAGCTTCAGTTGGTAAACCTGGCTTCGGTTCTCATCTTGCGCCCAAAATTAATTTTACTGGACGAACCCACGTCCCAGTTGGATCCGCTGACCGCTCAGCATTTTCTCACCGTTTTAGGGCGGATTAATCAAGAATTAGGGATTACAATTATGTTGACTGAACACCGGCTGAGCACGGTAGCAGCCATGGCCAACCGGATGATTCTCCTGCAGGATCACCACCTGACCTTTGACGGTGATCCCCACAGCGGCTTGGCAAAAATGGCCACTGATGCCCACTTGACCTATTTCGTACCGTCAATTTCCAAGCTCTTCTTAGATCAACAGATTCGAACCTCCCAATTGCCGATTTCAGTAGCCGATGCCCAGTCGGCGATTCGGACTCACCATCTTCAATTTCAATCAGTGACGACCGGCGGCAAGGTTGCGCAATTACCCACAGCCGAAAAACCAATTCTAACCGTCAATAACATTTCCTTTAGCTTCGACGGCCAACATAACGTCCTCCATCACCTGAACCTGGCGATTAATCCCGGTACGTGGTTGGCAATTATCGGCAAAAACGGCTCCGGCAAATCAACCCTGTTAACGCTGATTTGTGGACTAATGACGCCGCAGCACGGCAAAATTCGTTTCTTCCACCAGTTAGTTTGGAAAATGGCCATTAACCAGCGAATGGCCAAACTGGCATTTCTGTCGCAAACTCCCAGCCTCCAATTTACAGCCAATACCGTTCGTGAGGAGCTGGAAGTTCAGGCAGCTGAACTGCGACTGCCAGACGCTAAGAGCCAAGTTGACCATATGATTGAGCAATTTCATTTAAACCGCATTGAGAAGCAAAATCCATTTGACATTAGCGGCGGTCAACAACAACTCGTTGGATTAGCAATTGCACTGATGGCGACCCCTGATCTGTTAGTTCTGGACGAGCCAACTAAGGGATTGGATCCCTACACCAAAATTCAGGTGGGCCATCTACTGAAACAGTATCAACAAGCCGGTATGACCATTGTGATCGCCAGCCACGACATGGAATTTTGTGCTAAATTTGCCGACAAATGCACGTTTATGTTCGACGGCCATCTCAACACGCTGCTTGCCACGCAATCATTTTTTACCGATAACTTTTTCTTCACCACGCCAATTAACCGAATTGCCCGTGATCAGGTTAAGGACGCCCTGCTGCCAGCCGATCTAAAGCTGGCAAACCGTCCGGAAAGGAGGTGAGCGTTACTTGAAACAATCTTCGTTACTCAACCGGTATCGATTATTAATTGCGTTACTGTTAATGGCTGTTTTTCTGCTATTCATTGTCCTATTGAAGGGAAAGCACTACCTATTATTTAGCTTTATGTGCTTGATCTGTAGCCTTTTACCCGCGTACTGGCGCTTTGAACACGATCCAATCAGCACCCAAACGTTGATGTTTGTCGCCGTTTTGATCGCGTTGGCGGTTGCCACCCGGGTCCCACTGGGCGCCATTCCCGGTGTGCAAGGCGCCAGCTTCGTCGTGATTCTAAGCGGTGTTAGTCTTGGTCCGGAACTGGGGTTCATTACCGGTTCAACGACGGCGTTAGTTTCCAACATGTTTATGGGCCAGGGACCCTGGACACCGTGGCAGATGGTTGCCTGGGGCCTAATGGGCTTAACCGCTGGCCTCTTCATGAAGGCCCGATTGTCCCATAGTCTGATTTTTATGATCGTGTTTGCCTGCGTCTGGGGCTATTTGTTTGGCTGGATCATGGACCTCTGGTACGCCCTGGCCTACGTATCACCGCTGACCATCAAGAGTTTTATCTTGGCTTTTGCGGCCAGTTTCTTTCCATTTGACACGTTCCACGCAGCATCCAATGCCTTTCTCATCGCGCTATTTTACAAACCATGGGAGAAGCTGTTTCACCGCTTAGTCGCCAAATACAATATTTTACCGGATAAAAACCAATAGAAAAAGGATGGATTAATCAATGAAATTAACATCAAAGCTACTCATGATCTCTGCTTCAACCCATTAGGATTTGGCAGTATCGCACCAGCCTTCACCGCCAATGCAGCCAGCGTTAAGACCGCCAGTCGTGCTTATCAAAATAGCAAGATCAAAGCCAACTACCGTTACGCGAAGAATCTGATGATTAAAAACAAGACTGGATTGTCAGGCAAGACGACCGCTCTGTTTAGTAAAAAAGCCAACCCAACCATCGGTGCCGCTAGCGGTTACGCCGATTTGCTGGTTGGTTTAAAGGGCTGGGGGTACAAATTTACGACCACCCAGAAGAAGCGCATCGCGGCCAATCTGGTGATCAATTCGAAGAGCACTGCTGCCGACTACGCCAACGCAATTCAGGGGCTAAAAGCCGTTGGCCTAAACCCAGCCAAGTTTAAGCCAGCCGGCGCCAAGAAGGCTGTCAACCTGGTATCTGGGCTGTATCGCCAGTCAATGAGCAAGCAAACACCAAACGTCAAGAGCCAGGTTCTGCTTGTCCTGACCATGTCATCAACGTTTAAACGCCCATCAAACGCCAAGTTCTCCAAGACCAGTTTGGCAAAATCATTGGTTAAGGACCAGCAAAGTAATAATGGCTGGGCTTACAACAACACCGCTGCCAGCGTTGATAGTGATACCACTTCAATGGCAATCGCGCCGCGCTGGCCCACAGCAAATCCTCACTGAGTGCCGTTAAAACCGCATTGGTGAAGGGCCAGGCCTACTTGAAGAGTAACATCAACGCTTCAGGTGCTTATGGCTACGTCTTCAATGGCAAGACCGTCGCTAACGCTAACTCAACAGCCGAAGCAATCATTGCCCTGTCATCAAAGCGAGCAACCGTCAAGTACGCCAATGGCTACTTCACTACCAAGCAAGCCGCCTCCCCACTGCGGGCAATGCTCGGCTACGTTAACAAGACCGGTTCAATTAAGGGTGCTACCAGTCAATTGATCGGCGTCGGTCAGGTGAACCTGGCAACGGCTGCTTATCGGCAGGCTTTGAAGGGGCATTCGGTTTATACGGTTAAATAACGCGAAGTGATAAGTAATTAATTTGGGGGAAAGATCAGTGAAAAAGGCAATGTTTATCGGGGCGATTGGTTGTGGCAAAACCTCCTTTATTCAGAAACTCAATGAACTACAGATGACTTACAACAAACCCCAAACCATTGAGTTTTATAATAATGTTATCGATACGCCCGGTGAATATGTTGAGCATCGTGCAATGTATTCTAACCTGATGACCACCGCCATTGAAGCCGACGTCATCGTCTTGATGCAAAGTGCTACTGATCCGCGAATTGTTTTACCAACAGGCTTCAGCACGATGTTCACTAAGGAAACGATTGGCGTCGTTACAAAAACAGATATCGCCACTAATCAGCAAATCGAGATGGTTACCTAACGGACATTAGTGAGCTTGTGTCCGTTAGGGTGCAACGTATTGTATCCACAGCTAGGATAGCGCCTGAGTGTGTAGGTAAGCTCTGCCTGGATGACCAAATACTTTTTGCGACCCGAGCCCCGACCATGAAATTCCTCACGAGTACCGAACACCTGAATGTTTGTGTCTTTAATTCCCAGTAATTTAAGTGTATTATCTAGTTGAGACATCTATTCCTACCCCGCTTATCTTGAGTTTCGTCGCTTAAAGCATAGCACTAGGGAGGCTTAGATGCCTTTTTTTGTTATCAAAAAGGGCCTAGTACTTTTAGAATGGAAATACT
>NZ_GG700752.1:203732-210987 GCF_000160855.1 Lactobacillus helveticus DSM 20075 = CGMCC 1.1877 | reverse complement strand
AGTTGACAAAGAGCCGAAATACTTTCCAACACCAAAAATTCTAGACCCTAATTTTAACGGTGATTTCTTGATTGTTTCCTCGATTAACTAGTCGGCTTTGTGTTTCTAGGACGTTAGCTTTTCACAACCGGGGTCTTAAAAAGATCATTCAAGGCTTCAGACATTGTTGGATGAGTATAGATCATGTCGCGTAATCTTTCGTAAGGTAATTTGGCCTTCATTGCCAATGCAATTAGATTGATGGTTTCATGAGCCTCAGCGGCATACAATGTTGCCCCTAAAATAAGGTGTGTTTTTTGATCAACGATTACCTTATAAAGCCCGCGTTGATCCTCCAAGACACGGGCCTTTGGAATCGCCTTGACTGATAGCTTGAAGGTTTGTAAATCATAACCTGCACTCTTAGCTTGACGTTCATTTAAGCCGACGTTAGCCAGTGGTGGATTTAGGAACGAAGCAGTCGGTATCACCGTTCGATCGGCCGTTGAGCGATCCCCCTTACCAAACAATTGATCTACAATAATACGAAAATCATCCAATGAGATATAAGTGAACATAGGACCGCCATTAACGTCGCCCAAAGCCCAAACGTTTTGTACTGTAGTCCTTAAATGATCATCGACCTGAATAGCACCACGACTGGTTAAAGCAATATCGGTATTTTCTAGCCCTAAACTATTTATATTAGGCCGTCGACCGACTGCAACCAATACCGCATCAAATTTCGCAGTGTTACTTTGATCACCTTGTTGATAATATAATGTAACCTTCTCACCATTATCTTTTACTTGAGTTAGTTGAGTCGCCGATTTAATCTCGATCCCTGCGTCAGTCAGATCTGCTACGACCTCGGTCGCAATATCAGGATCTTCGCGCTCTAACAATCTGGTATGTTGGTCGAAAATCGTTACATGCGTACCAAAGGAATTAAACATTCCAGCAAATTCAAGGCCAATATAACCGCCACCAATAATTGCTAGTCGTTTCGGTTGTTTCTCCAATTCCATAGCTTCTTTAGACGTAAAAATCCGCTGACCGAATTCTAACCCTGGGATTGATGGCCAATTTGGAACCGCTCCAGTATTAATGAAGATGCGTTCACCTCTCACCTTCTTAGTTGTTCCATCACTCATTACGACTGCCAAAACATGATTGTCGATAAAACGTGCTGACCCATCCCAAATTGTTGCTAGTGGCTCATCAGCCACCATGTGATAGTTTTTGTCTCGCAACTGTCTAGTCATCTCACCACGCTTATTAACTGCCGTAGTAAAGTCTAAGCCACGTTGACCATTTAAAATTAAATTTTTAGATGGTAGGCAGCCAACATTGATGCAAGTCCCTCCATACATTTGTTTTGACCGTTCGATCAGAAGCACGGTCTCATCATGCTGCGCCAAGTACTTAGCTAATGTCTTACCCGCCTTACCAAATCCAATAATAATATTTTTAAATTTATCCATTGTTTTACCCGCCTTTTACTAGTCATTTGTTATTATACTTATTATAAGTAAGTAAATCGTCAAATGCAATTTATATGCTCAACTACCTATTTATCTGACTTTATAGTCATCATTTTACCTTCTTTACTTTTATAATCATACTGTCTGGTAGGGTTTGCGCCCGCTCTTGGACCGCCCTACTGGACGCTTGTTATTTCCCATTGCAGCAGTATTATTAGCCTTGCTTGCTGACCTTGCTAGTGTTGTAGCTTTCCTTTGCTGTCAAGAGCGGTTTTATTGCTCTTGGTTGATTTTTAATTTCCCTGTATAATGGATTGAGCAAGAAGTTTTAAGGGCGGTAGCTGTCTTTTCCCTTGTGAGGTGAGGCCCATGGGAACATGGAATAATCTTCAGGAAGGTTTCACAGTCAATGAGCGTCTTCCAGACACTCTCGTTGATGTTGCTGTTTGGCACGTTTTTAATCGCGCTCCTTAGCTATATCGACAAAAGAAACAAATAAAAAAGCCGCCCTGCTCAACTTTGGTAGGTTGCAGGACGACAAAATTATCGTTTGAATAACTTGCCACCGCCTTTGAAGCGGCTTGCACGGGAAGTCTTGTTAGCGCAAGACTTCCTTTTTCTATTACATTATAGCATGTCCCTTAAAAACTGGCTAACGTTTTAGGCTTTGATCGGGTTCAGAATCTGGTTGTTTAATTTCTGGATGCTGTTCAGCAAATGTTGTGAGTTGTTTTTGCGTTCGATTACTGATTTCATGGTGTACATCATTTAATTTATTTTGTAGTTTTATTTTTTTATGGGGATTAGTTGCCTGTTGAATTTGTTGTTGCAAACCTTGATAGGACTTATTAAGATCCTGGGCTGATAGCTTTTTTAGATCATGCTCAGGCTCTTTTGAGGCTTCTTGTAAGCCTAATTGTTTGGTTAACCCGTCGCTAAGCTCAATCACTTTGTTGCTCACTTGCTGGATCTCACTTAAAGCACTATGGATCACGGCTTTATCTTTAGCCCAGGTGGCCACGTAACCGAGTGATCTGAGGAAGCACCCGATGATCATGAAACGTTATTAGACACAAAAGTCACCCATGTGAGTTCTTGCCAGAAGCTGAAGTTCATCCTTCAACCTGGAAAACCCGCAGAGGTGACTTTTTCTATACATCTCGATTTTTCTGCCAATAATCATTAACCGATAAATATGTCTGTGAATCGCCCAGCGACTCCGCTATGTCCATAATCCGCGGTGGTAGTAATCCCACTCGCTGGACAAGTTCGTGATCGCTGAACAATTCCCGTGGACTGCCGGCGAAGCCAAACTTCCCGTGTTCCATAACATACACCGACTCAAACTCGGCGGCGACCCAATCCATGTCATGGGTGATGGTCACAACTTGGTGGCCCGAATCAGCCAACTGATGGAAAATTGCGGTCAACTTGCGCCGGCTTTCCCAATCAAGCGACATCATCGGCTCATCAAATAAATAAATCGCCGGATCCACTGCCAAAACTGTGGCAACGCTCAACAGCTTGCGTTCCGACAATGACAGGTCATATGGATTTTCAGCTGTTTTATCATTCAAGCCAACTCTTTTTAGAGCCGCTAAAGCCCGCCTCGTAATCGTGTCGTGGTCATCCATGACCTGCGCGACATTCCACTCCACCTCTCGTTGAACGGTCGGGTTGAAAAGCTGATCGTCAGGATTCTGAAAAGTAATCCCAACCTTCAGTAACTTTTCGACTGGTTTAAGATCATTAAAATTTTCTCCATCGATCTTAATCACACCGGTTTGTGGTGTCAGCAAGCCCGTCAACAATTTGAAGAGCGTTGATTTACCGGCACCATTTTGGCCGACAATCGCCACCATCGGATCGGCGAAGTGTTTGTATTCAACATCCAAGCTAAAGGACCGTTCCGGATAAGTGAACGTCAGGTGGTTCAGTTCAATTGTGGACATAACGATCCTCCTTCAGCTCAGCGTCATTCACCGGATACCGGCCATCAGCCAAGTGCCAATCCATTTTTTGAGCAAGTTGCTGGATTGTCGGGGCTGGAATCTGCCAGTCAGCTGCCAAATGATTAAACACCTCACCCGGCCTACCCTGGGCTACCATTTGACCCTCGTGCAGCACCCACACAACGTCGGCGACTTCGCACAAATCGTCAATTTCACTGGTGACAATGAAGACAGTCGTCTCTTTGACTTGGGCCAGCCATTGGAAAAATTGCCGGCGGCCAAGGGAATCCATCTCACTGGTCGGATCATCCATAATCAAAACAGCCGGATTAGCCGCAATCGCCGTGGCAATTGCCAACCGCTGGATCTGACCACCGGAAAGACTCTCGGGACGCAAATTCAGCTGTTCAATCAGCCCCATTTGCGTGGCAACTTCTTCAACCCGTTTTTGAATCAGTCCTTCAGCCATTCCCTGATTAATCAAGTCAAAGGCGATTTCATCGGCAACCGTGTCTGCCAACCCGCTTAGTTGGTCAGCTGGATTTTGCAGTACAACTCCATTCATGGCATTATAAACGGGCCAATTGTCGGACACTCGCTGGCCAAACATGTGCCAGTCGCCCTCAATCTCAGCAGACACAATTTTGGGAATGACCCCTGCCAGCACACGGCACAAAGTCGATTTGCCGGAGTGGCTATTCCCGATAATCCCAACCACCTGGCCGGTATGAACCTCCGCGTTAATCTGACGCAGTTGTGGTTGCTCAGTACCCGGATAACGGGTGGTCAAATTTTCAATTACAATCCGTTTATCTTCGTCCATATCTTCCACCCAATCAATAAAATTGCCAATCCAGTCAGACCAATGTGCAGCGTCCGCGACAGGCGATACACGCGCTGGGAGGTTCTGACAGTCCGGTTGGGATTATCAAAACCTCTCAGTTGGAGAGAAATCGACCGCGCCATCGATTGATCCAAGGTCTTAATCACCAATGGAATCAGAACTGGCAGGACTGACTTTAATTTCTGAATCAACGTTTTTTGCGGATTGGTTCCGCGAACTTTTTGTGCCTGCTGGATTTTCCGCATATTGCGCATCATTTCCGGCAAAATATAACACACCGACATCAGAACGTAGACGGTTTTATAAGACAATCCGGACAGTTCCAAATAGGCCGCGTTTTCTGAAATACTCGTGGTCACCATAAAAAAGCCACTGGTCAAAATAATCACCAATACTCGACAACCCAGAGTGGTGGCGTAAATCAGGCCTTCTTTGTAGAACGATACCCCAAGCACAGAAAACAGCACAGTTTGATTCCGACTGTAAAATAACCCTTGGATGATCAGCATGGTGCCAATCATAAACAGGCTGAATCCCAGCGCCTTAAAGGTGATCGAACTCAATTTGGAAAATAACAATAGCAGTGTTGCGACAAGAATTAATCCGGACTGAAGCAATAAATTCGTACTGGCAAAGCTCAACAACGTCATGTCCAAGATGAACAAGAGCTTAGTAATCGGATCGATCACCTGGTACCACTTGAGCTTGACCCGTGGCGCTCCAGAAATCAATGTTTGATCAGTCATCATTTATCATCCCTAAAGAAGTGCACCATCCGCTGCGGCAGCTGACGATAGATGAAGAATGCCAGGTAGGCCACGCAGACTTTATCCAAAATATCCAAGACAAACTCATCGGTAAATGAGGCCAGCCACACTGGTGCATGATTGGCGACCATTACCGCAAACAATGAGTCACCCCAAGCGATACCGGTCTGACCACCCCAAAAGATGACGTTGAGTGGCGTTGAAATGACAGCTGAAACGATGGCAATAATAATAGCAGAAACAAATACTCGTCGCGCTGACGAGAACCACCCATTGGCGTGCAAAACTCCGACAGCAATCCCAATTGCGATGCTGGTAATCACATACACGGTTGAAATTGGCGATAAGGTCAGCCCATAGATCATGTGGTTGATGAAACCACTGATGGCACCGGCAATCGGCCCAGCCAACATGCTGGCAAGAAAGGTTCCCAAAGACCCCAGCCAAACGGGCAGCTTTAACCCCTCCGCCAAGGCTTTGGCAACATAGTTAATCCCCACGGCAGCGGGAATCAAAGTCATGGTGGCAGCATTTAACTTAAATTTCCACATACTGGTACGATGAATCGGTTCTTTTTTCATAATCTTCTCCTTTGGTTTTGATTGTCATAAAAGTAGAATATACTTTTAATTCGACTTGGCACTAATTGTACAAGTTTCAGCTTAAATGTCAAGAAAGCGCCTACCCATTTTCTGGCCAAGTTGTGCTCAAACCGGTTAAGAAACCTATAAACTATCGACTGATTGGCCCATGGACATTTCAATATGCCCATAATAAAATTATTAACGATCATCAGGGGGAAATTATGCTACATCGTCATCGCAAATTATTGATAACTATTAGTCTATTGGCCGTGATCGCAATTGTCGGGGTGATTTTTATCAAAGCCACCCTTAGTCCGGATAAGACACCGATCGCCGTCACTGCAGTTAAGGAAGAAGTCTTCCCTAATCAGATTTTTGAATCATACAAATATCCTCATGACCTGCGGATTATCCACTCAAACGCCAAACTATACTCGGCGCCAGCCGGTACTAACAGGAATGATTGCTCACGAATTTAAACTAGCTACTAAATCTATTTATAATTGGCTAAATCAGGGAAGAATTGGTTTCTCCTTGAATGATCTACCTGAACATGGCGTACGCCAACGGCGTAACGTTGACCAACGATCCAAATATAATCAATCTTTGGGGCGATCAATTGAACAGCGTCCCATGATGATTAATCAACGTAATCGCATCGGCGATTTTGAACTAGATACAGTCGTTGGTCCTCGTGGGCATAGTAAGGCAGTTTTATTAACTTTAATCGATCGCAAATCACGGTTCCTTTGGGCATACCGGTTAAAAGATCGGACGACAGCGACTGTTAATGAAGCACTAACTAAGTTCCTAACCACTTTTAATGGTCCGGTGCACGGCTTTACTGTGGACCGTGGCACTGATTTAGTGGGCTAGTATCACTTGAATCACAATACGGTATTAAGACCTATTACTGCCATGCTTATACTCCAGCTGAACGTGGTAGTAATGAACGCTTTAATCGGAATTTACGTTATTTTTATCCTAAAGGGACTCGTTTTGAGCACATTAGTGCTCAAGATTTAACGACGACGTTACTCCAAATTAACCAGCGACCCCTTAAAATACTCGACTGGCAAATACCGTATCAGGTTATGCTGACAAATTTGTCCAAAAATTCGGATTAAATTTACAATCTACTAAGTAATTATAATTACAAAAAGGTAAAATTTGGAAAACTTACTTTATTTTCCCTTTTTAATGGTCTTAATGACTTGGTATAAACTTATTAAGAGTTGGAATAAAGTTAATAGATTTAACACTTTGTTTCTTGAAATTTTTTGCTTATTTATACTCATTCTTTAGCACCCTCTATACTTTGGATAAAATTAGAATTCTCGCGTAGATATAAGAAAGAAATTTAATTAAATTAGCCCCCCGTAACATTGATAGATGTAGCTGTTATATAACTAGCCGCATCTGAAGCCAGAAAAACATATGCTCCGGCTACTTCAGAGGGTTGCCCAGCTCTACCTAGGGGAGTATCCTTACCAAACGTAGGTATATTTCTGCTAATTGTCCTCCTACCACTTGCAACGGTGTCCAAATAGGACCTGGAGCAACACTATTGACACGAATGCCTCGCTGAGCTAATTGTTTTGCTAACCCAAACATTGTATTTTTAATTGCAGCCTTAGTCCCTGCA
>NZ_GG700752.1:185349-202723 GCF_000160855.1 Lactobacillus helveticus DSM 20075 = CGMCC 1.1877 | reverse complement strand
CAGTAAGAATACTATATTTATATCTGTAAAAGCAGTTTTTAACTGCTAGGTCATAATGTATAGATAAATCAAAGCAAACACCTATGTAAAAAAGTGCCTGCTTTGATTAATTATCAAAAAAATTCCAATCTATATTTATAAAGGGTTATCTTCCCAATTTAAATATTGATTAACTGATCTTCAATTGCTCAATTATTTACGTTCTAAGAAGCCTAATACAGATAAATTTGGCTAATTATCCATGTAATTTTTGTTGCAATGTATCACCAATGCCATCCACTTTCTTAGCAGTCAAGACGGTGCCACCGATGAGGACACCACCTACAATGAGCGTAGAAGCGATCATAAACTTAAATACATTTTTCAAGACGTCCATAAAATTCCACCCTTACTTTTTACTGGTTCGACCAACAACTAATGAAACAATCAGAATTAAAATAATTGCCCCAATGATCGATGGTATCAATGCCATGCCAGCTAACGAAGGGCCCCAAGTGCCAAGGAGCCCTTGACCAATCCACGCGCCGATTAAACCAGCTACGATGTTTGCAATCCAGCCCATAGCAGCACCACGGTTAGTGATTGCGCCAGCAATGGCACCAATGATTGCCCCGACGATTAATGACCAAATAAGTCCCATATTTACTCACTCCCTTAGATAACACGACTAGATTTATTGTCAGACGTTACTTTATCAACGCTGTCACCTAATGTTTCCTTCGATTTCTTTGCGCCCTTAATGATGGCTTCCTTCGTTTTGTCTGTGGCATCGCTCACGCGATCTTGCAGAGAAGTCGAATCTTTTTCATATTGCTCCTTTGTCTTGATATCAACAACATTCACATTTACCTCAATTACTTCTAATTCGGTCATATTCTTTACTTCCCGAACGATGACATTTTTGATCTTGTCATACAGTTTAGAAATATCAATGCCGTATTCAGCAACAATGTCGATATCCACTGCAACCTGCTTTTTTCCAACCTCTACATCAATTCCTGATGTGACATCTGAAGTATTAACTAGTTTTTGAGCAACATTTGAGAAAAAGCCGCCATCTACGGTTAATAAGCCATCTACTTCAGAAAGTGCGATACCAATGATCTTTTGAATAACCTTATCATCAAATGTTAAATTACCTTTAACACCAGACTTCTCGTTAGTTGTTGTTTTCTCACTTGGCGTTCCATTTTGCATAATTTTTTCTCCTTATAATTCAAACAGTTATTTAAAAACATTTTTTAAGATACCAGTTTTTTGAATATAATAACCCGCGGTAATCCCGATTGCCATAAAAATCAAAACAAAAAGCATCTTGAAAAATCCAAAAGTGATGAAAAGGACCGCTAAGAGCAATCCCACAATTCCACCAATTAGTGGCCAAAAATAGGCTTTAATGAGTTCGGTCACGATATCACCTCCTAGATAACTCGAGATTTATGCACATTAGCGTCCGACTCATTAAAATCAACGAGTCTGATTTTAATTTTTTTCTGTTCAGAAATTCCAAGACAAATACGCAAATCTTTTTTTAATTGATTAAGAAAATTTGCAGTCTGTTTCTTGGCATTGACTGAATTTAGTAGATCACCCGATATTTTAAGTGTGATCCCTTTTCGTGATAACTTAGATGATACCTTGGGGTTGCCAATAAAGGGTTCATGTTGAAGTGCTGAAAGCACAAAATGTTCAATAGCTTTTTTACTGACGGTCACTTGACCATCAGACTTTTGATGAAGATATAGTGATTGTGACCGTGGCCAAAAAAGTGTGATAAGCAAAAAAATAATTAACAGTACCGCCAGAATTACTCCACTCCAAAAGAGGTATATCGGTTCGTACTGCTCCAACCAACCAAGCTTTAATGACATGGGTGTACTAGTACCAATGGCTGTTGACCAATTTTTAAAGACAAGAACTATGGATAAAGGAAATGCAAGGATAATAACAACTACTATTAATGCCTTAAATATAAATCGCAAATTATCGCCTCCTTTACCATAATTATAGAAGGACAGTTGTGATGATGGAATTATATGCACTTATAAGGAACCAATTAAGATTTTTGTTTGACTAAACCAATCTAGCCAATAGTGTATACCCTATTGGCCGCTTTTGATCCATTATCAATGTCTTTTTAAATTAGGGCCTAGTACTTTTGGAATGGAAATACTTTCCAACACCAAAAATTCTAGACCCTCAAAAACTTGAACATGATTGTTCCGAGCTGTATTGAAGATCGTTTCGGGTAGCGATTTATCAGTAACAATGTAGTTAATCGCGCTCATTGGTGCACTCATGTATAGTTGATGCTTACCGATTTTAGTGTGATCCACCAACAGCACAACCGCATCGGCATGAGCGGAAAAAGCTCGCTTGATATTAGCCTCTAAATCATTGGCATCCTTAGATTGCATAATTAAAGTTACCACCCAGTAAATGTGAAAAAAGACTATGACAATAGTCAGGTGCTCATGTGTGATTACACGCAGGCAAAGGAGATTAAAGTCGTGCTTAGCGAGATTGCTGATCAGGTTGCTGGCAGACTTCGTCACCATCAAGTACAAGGTGAAGTGGTTAGCGTTAGGATTGATTATGCTGATGCAGAAGAAGCGGGCACCTCCGGTTTCGGTGTGCAAATGAAGATTTATCCCACAAACCACACTGACGATTTGAGCCCCAAAAAACGTCCGCACATCCAACCGTACAATTCTTGCCGAACGATTTGGCATATCATGCATGAATTAGGCATTCAATCGACTATGTATCGCAAGCGTCCTAAAAAGCCTACAACCAATACTGACACGTCGCAGAAGCCTAATTTAATGAGACATCTAGCTGATTTATCTGGGGTCGTTACCACTGACATCACCTATATTCACCTGATCAATCAAAACTGGGTTTATCTCGCAACTTTGTTTGTCGTTCCTCGTCACATCAAAACAAAATAAAACACTGGTAAAAGACCTGATGATGCGTGAATCTAAGAAATAACTAAGTGCCTTCGTCAGAACGTAACTTCTTTTGTCCGGCCTATTGACATTCTTGCCGACGTAGAGCCAAATAAAGACCCTGAAGAATAATAATATTCTTCAGGGTCCTCTTTAAATAATCTATATTCGCTACAGATATATTTATTTAATGGTTAATCATTACGACGTTTCTTGATACCAAGAAAACCGAGTAAACTTCCAAACATTGCCAACAAAATACCAATAAATGACATTGTTTGACTTTGACTATTGTTTTCACCAGTTTGAGGTAATTCTGGTGAATTAACAGCACCGTTGTTAACTTTAGATCCTGTATTAGTCGACGTATTGATTACTCCATTGTTAGTAGCGTTACTTGGCTGGGAAGGATTCCCTGGTTGGTTAGAACTGGGATTTCCTGTGTCCGTACCATTACCTGGCTTCCCCGGTTGATTGGGCCCAGTACCGCCATTGTTATCTGTTGCGGGGTTCTTTGTGTAAACATAGGTAACAGTCTGATCCTGATCCGTAAAGCTCCCCGTAGGGTTCCCTTGGACTTCTTTGAAGGTGTAGCCTGGCACATCCTTTTGGGTCGTTGAATATGGATCGCCTACATTACCAGAAGCAATAACGTCGTCAGCAATTGGATTGCCGTTTTCATCAACATACTTAGCTGTGACGTTACCGCCAGCAACTGGAGTCTTGGCGTAAACAATGGTCTGAACATTATCCTTACTATCTTGCGTTAAGCCATCAACTGAATCGCTGGCTGGCTTACTTGCAGTATAGCCTGGAATTACCGGTGAATTCTTACTATCAAAACTCGTCTTGCCATTTTCGGCTGTCCAACCATCATCCTTAACAATCTCACCGGTGACCTTATCAATTTCAACTTGATGGTCAAATGTCGTGGAATCAGTCTTATCAGGAGCTGCTTGTGAACCATCGCCATATTGATAATGGATTGTCTGGTGAACATAAGTTGTCAGCGAATCCTTATCAGTCCCAGCTGGCCATTTCGGACTATCTGGATCATCTGGATTAATTGACGTACCTGGTGTTTGTGGATTCGTTGGATTTACTGGGACCAGCCCTTGGAACTCAAGTCAGGAGAAGTGACAAAATCCCAATCAGACTTATTATCAACTGCAGTCCAAGCTTTATCACCATCAGTTTGGTCAACGGTATCACCACCTGTTGTCGAGTAACCAATGATTTGACCAGTTACTTTATCAACAATGGCGGTACGGTTATACGTAACCTGTTCAGTAATTTGCTTAGCGACAGCTTTGTCAGTCTGCTTATCCAGGTAATTAACAGTTCTAATGACTGTCTGAGTAACAGAACTCTTGTCAGTTCCTTCTGGCCACTTTGGTCCATGAGGATTATCTGGATTAATTGGCGTACCTGGTGTTTGTGGATTCGTTGGATTTACTGGGACCACGTCGTGGTCATAGACATAAATAACCGTCCCATTATCTCCAGCTTTTGTTAGAGTACCCTTCGCTGACAAACTTTTTGCTCCAGTGGCAGTACCATCATCCATTCTTACAAACTTATAATTGGGAATTTTTAATTGTCCTGTAGTATAAGTACCTTTAACATTAGCGCCATTTGGATAAGTAACCTCACCTTGAGCAATTTGATTACCTTTTGTATCAACATACTTAACATTAACTGTCGCTGCTTGCTTAAAATCAAAACTCATTATTTCAAATTGGTGTAAATTCTTAGCACCACCAGTTGATGCACTGACAATCATTGCCATTGCTTGATTAGAATTCGAGACAGTCGTAGTCCAAGTTAATATCTTACCGCTTGTTTGGGTATACTTGATTGTTAATGTTCTTGTATGTCCATCATAATCAACTGTATAATAATCAACTGTAAAATCATGAAATTGGCCGTCTATGGCAGACTTACTTAACGCTTATGAAAAGCAAAGCCAATACCGTCAGCTCCATTAGGATTGGATCCTAAATTAACCTTACCAGTTAAAGTAAAACTAGTATTCATATCAATTTTACTCTTGAGAGAGAAATTTCCAACTTTATTATATTCATCTGGTGTAATAGTCACAATACCAGTATTTTTATCATAAGTGGCTGATCCGTTTAATGAAAAGTAAGTAAGAAAATTGCTCTTATCAACATGTGCTGCACTGCTACTACTTGCACTAGTCGTTTCGGCCTTTGCTGGCGTCGTTGGTTGACTTGGGTTAACCGGCTTTGTTGGCGTCGTTGGTTGACTTGGGTTAACCAAGCTTTGATCAGCTGCCACTGACTGACTTGTAACTAGCATCCCTAATGCCAGCGAACATACTGAAATCCCCATAACAGCCCAAGTCTTACCGTATTTATATGATTTATAATGCGTTTTAGTCTCTCCAAAGTAATTATTCCTTAACATAAAAAAACTACCTTTCACACTATTTATCTAAAATCATGCCAAAATCCCATCATTAATTTTACAATCTACCTTATAGTTTCTTGGCAAGAACCCTATTTATATTATTTCTGCTTCAATAATTTTTATTTTCGTCATTTTCATGTCCTTGAGAAACCCTTTTTTCATTTCTTTTTCAGCTTCATTATTAACACGAAAACGGTTACGCAAGGAGCAAAAACATATTGATTAATTTTGGGTACAAAAAACGCCTTGCCCTTTCGAGCAAAGCGTTTTTTAACATAAGCAATTTTATATTTACCTTAACCCTTATCTGCACCAGCAGTAATTCCGTTAACATAGAACTTCTGCATGAAGACAAACAAGATAGTAATAGGGATCGCGATGATTACACACCCTGCAACGAATTGTGCGAAGTATGCAGTCGCGTTACCTTTGGCTGTATGCACCATGTTGTACAAACCATAAGCAACAGTGTAAGTCTTAGCATTTCCTGAAGTTGAAAGAATAATACCTGAGAAAATGAAGTCTGTCCATGGAGCGATGAATGCAGTCAAAGCAGTGTAAACGATCATTGGCTTTGAAAGTGGCAAACCAATGTGTAAGAATACTTGCCACTTAGTAGCACCGTCAATTTCAGCAGCTTCGTCAATTGATCTAGGAATAGTATCAAAGAAACCTTTAGCAATGTAGAAGCCAAGTCCGGCACCACCAACATAAACAAGTAACAAACCTAAGAGGTTTAACATGTTTAAGCCTTTTAAGATGTAGTACAAAGCAATCATAGACATGAAGCCTGGGAACATCCCTAAAACCAAAGCAATTTGCAAAAATGGTTTTCTAAACTTAAAGCGAAGTCGTGACAGAACATAGGCAACTGAAATAGTTAAGAATGTTGAAATAACCATTGAGAGAAGAGAAACAATTAATGTGTTAATGATCCAGTTACCAAATGGGTATTGCGGATTAGTAAAAATACCGATATAGTTCTGCAACGTGAATTGTTCTGGCCAGAAGGTCGAAACAAATCCAGTATCATTGTATGAAAAACTTGCTAAGACGATCCACACAATTGGTAAAATCCAGATAATTGCAAGTAATGCTAACAGGATATACCGAAAGATTAATGAGAGCCGTCTTTGATTTGAATATGACTTCATGTCTAGCCCTCCTTATAAGCATTAGTGTGGCGATATGCAATCAGCGAGACAACCGCACTAATAATAAACATTAAGATACCTAGTACAGCTGACGCGTTATAACGCTGCTCTTGACCGAACGTCAAGTTATACAGCCACGTTACCAGCAAGTCAGTCGACCCGGCACCGTTATACTTACTGTTCATTGGTGCACCACCCGTCAACAGGAAGATAACGTTGAAGTTGTTGATGTTACCAATGAATTGTTGAATAAGTGAAGGTGCCATCACGAATAGAATTTGTGGGAAAGTGATTGAGCTGAAAATTTGTGCAGCGTTGGCACCATCAATCTTGGCAGCTTCAATTTGATCAGTTGGCAAGTTTTGAATAATTGCAGTTGAAACCAACATTGAAACTGGAATACCGATCCACATATTAACAAGAATAACGGTAATTCTCGCAACTAATGGAGAAGCTTGGTTATCAATGAAGTGAATTGGTGAAGTGATCCAGTGCAAGTTCATCAAAATGTTGTTAAAAGCACCTTGATAGTCTAAGAATTGAGCCATCATCAAAAGTGAAACGAATTGTGGGACAGCCCAAATAATTACGAAGACAGTTCTCCAAAAGGCCTTGTACTTAATGCCTTTTGATTCAATCAACATGGCAAGTAAAACACCAAAGAAGAAAGTAGTAGCAGTAGCAGCTACGGCCCAAATTAAAGTCCAACCCAATACTGGGAAGAAAGTACCAGCCAAGTCACCACTCAACACATTACCGAATGCTTGGAACCCTGTCCAATAAAAGGCAATTGGGTGTTGACGATCATAGTTAGTAAATGCCATTGAAATCATGAAGACCGTTGGAAAAACTGTGAAGAACAAGATACCCAATAATGGAATTACCATTAAAGTTGCATGTAAACGAGTATCAAGCAAGCTCTTAAGTTCTTCAATATTAGTTGGAATATGTTCGCCATCACGTTTCAAAATGTAATTGTGTCTAGTAGATCTTAAGTTAACAATATAAAGATAAATCATTGCAATACATAAGATAATTGCTAAAACACCGAACAGCAAAATCAAAACTGAGTTTGAAGGCTGTTTCGTAATATATACACCTTGAGCAGCGTCATAGACAACTTTTTTATTCTTAATAGGACCTAATGCAGCTAGGATACCTAAAGTTGAAATACCACTGAATATGAACCAAACAATGAATACAATTTCACAGATTAATAATGCAAGACCTTTTACCCATTGCTTGTTGGCTAAGGCATTACTACCCATCAAGAAAAATGATAACTTGGTAGCAATATCACCTTTAGACCATACTTCACGATATGTCGCTTTAGGAGCTACATGCTTTTTCTTTAGAAACATAACTTTTCCCCTTCTTAGGCAAAAAGGTTGGGATTAACGGCCAACCTTTGCTTATGCTTTAAGAAATATTATTTTAATTATTTCTTAGAAATATCTTTTTGCAACTTAGCAAGCTTTGCCTTGTATTGTGAAGGCTTAATCTTACCGTCGTAAGTACCACTGATAAGTGGAGCTGATTCGTTCCAGAATGTTGCCATTTGTGGAAGCTTAGGTTGTAATACTGAGTTACCTGGTTTAGCCATTTCAATTACAGCTTCAGCCACTGGGTCATTCTTAACAGCACTTGAGTTTACAGCAGTCTTAAGTACTGGGATTTGACCAGCTTCCTTGTGAGCGATCAATTGAGCCTTCTTGTTAGTGATGTAAGCAGCTAATTCTGAAGCAGCCTTAGCGTTCTTAGTGTTTGAGTTAACTGCGAAGCCTTCGATACCAAGGAATGCTTCCATTTGTACGCTCTTGCCACCAACTTCAATCTTAGGATACTTAGCAACTGCGAAGTTCTTGCCTAAGATCTTCTTAATGTTGGCTGCGTTCCATGGACCATCAAGAATAGCTTGTGCATGACCCTCCTTTAATTGGTTCAAAGCGTTTGAAGTTTGCATTACGCCCTTGTTGTGCTTTTGAGCTGCGTACCACTTCAAAGCGTTAACACCGTTTTGTGAATCGAATGTTGAACCCTTAAGGTCTTCACCGTTAGCACCGTAAAGCTTTGTACCTGCTGAGAACATTACTGGCCACATTACGTATGCGTTAGTAAAGTCAGTAGCTACAACACCCTTAGAGGTTAAAGTCTTCCAGTCCTTAACATCTTCTGCTGAGAGTTTAGACTTGTTGTAGTACATGGTTTGTGCTTGTTGTGCGTATGGGAATGCGTAAACCTTGTTCTTCCAAGTTACACCCTTTGAAGCAACATCGATGTAGTTTGCCTTAATGTCCTTAGTTGCTTCTGGTGAAAGTGGGTTAATGTAACCAGCTTCAGCCATTTGACCTAATTGGTCGTTAGGAACTTCAAATACATCGGCAGCCTTTGATGGGTCCTTACCAACGTCAGTCTTAGCGTTAGCTGAACCGTTAGGACTTTGAACAACACGAACCTTAATGTTCTTATTTTTCTCGGTAAAGTCCTTTGCAATTTGCTTGTAATAAGGAACTTGTTCAGTATCTACCCAAAGAGTTAAGTTAGCTTTCTTTGAACTAGTGTTACTACTACTTGATGAATCTGATGAACCGTTTGAACATGCTGCAAGTGACATTGCTGCAAGAACAGCGGCACTACCTAAAGCCATTTTCTTCCAAATTTTCATAACTTTTCCTCCCAAAAAAATCAAAACAATAAATAATTCTTAACAACAGTAGCCTTTGCTACATAAGGTTATAAGCTGTAATAAAATTAGTTAACGATTGCCTTGGTGCTGTCTTTGTCAAAGAAGTGAGCTTTGTTAACATCGAAGCCCAACTTAACTTTGTCACCAGGCTTATGATAATCACGTGAATTTACAATCGCGGTAAATTCAGTACCATCAACTTCTTGGTGAAGTTGAATAGTTGCACCCAAAAGTTCTGAAACAACAACGTTTGATTCAATTACTGAATCTGGCCAAGTTTGCAAGAATGCTTCTTCTGAGTGAATATCTTCTGGACGAAGACCGAAGACAAGATCTTTATCGTTGTATCCTTTTTCGTCAAGTATCTTAGCTTTACCTTGAGAGATACCGATGTTCAAACCTTTACCATCTGAAATTCGTCCATCCTTATAGTGAACATTGAAGAAGTTCATTTGAGGAGAACCAATGAATCCAGCAACAAACATGTTAACTGGCTTGTTGTAAACCTCAAGCGGTGAACCGATTTGCTCTACTCGGCCAATAGACATAACAACAACTCTGTCAGCCAAGGTCATAGCTTCAGTCTGGTCGTGGGTAACATAAATAGTTGTAATACCCAATTCTTGGTGAAGCTTGGCAATTTCGGTACGCATCGTTACACGCAACTTCGCATCCAAGTTTGATAATGGTTCGTCCATTAAGAAGATAGCAGCTGCGCGAACGATTGCCCGTCCTAAGGCTACACGCTGACGTTGACCACCAGATAAAGCACCTGGTTTTTTATCCAAATATTCTTCAAGGCCCAACATCTTAGCGGCTTTTTTAACTTTTTCATCAATTTCAGCCTTAGGCGTGTGACGAAGCTTAAGTCCAAAAGCTATGTTGTCGTAAATAGTCATATGTGGATACAAAGCATAGTTTTGGAAAACCATCCCAATGTGTCTGTCCTTTGGAGCGACATCATTCATTACCTTGTGATCAATTTCCAAAGTACCTTTACTGATGTCTTCCAAACCTGCGACCATTCTTAATGTAGTTGACTTACCACAACCTGATGGACCAACGAAAACGATGAATTCCTTATCTTTAATATGTAAGTCAAAGTCATTTACAGAATATCTATCATTACCTTGATACTTTTTGTAAATATGGTTTAAATCAACCTCAACCATTGTTTCCCCTACTCTCTTTTAATTTTTATTTTTTTCTTCAAAAACTTTTTCAATCTCACTCAGCTTCAAGTCAGCTGTAGATAGAACTACATAATCTGCACCCTTGCTCTTGAGCAGCTTTTCATCACCAATGCCGACTGCAAATTGACCAGCGGCTTTGATTGATTCAATACCTGCTGCCGCATCTTCAAAACTGATTACTTCATCAGCCTTGAGACCTGCAATGGCTTGAGCTTTTTCATAGATTTCAGGATCTGGCTTGCCGTGATGTAGCGTTGCTGGATCAACAATGCCATCAAATTCATCCATGATTCCTAATCTAGTCAAAATCTTAGGTGCATTCTTTGAAGCTGAAGCAATTACCATCTTTAAGTTTTGCTTCTTAGCATCTGCCAAAAGTTCTGGGATACCTGGCAAGATATCCTTTGGCGTCATCGTTTCAACTTGTTCAACGAACTTGGCATTCTTTTCGGCAGCGAATTTTTCTTTTTCTGCTTCGGTGTATTTGTCTTCTTGACCACCATATTTCAGAATCAATTCAAGCGAATCCATTCTTGAAATACCACGCAAGCTGTTGAGTTGCTCATCGGTTAAAGTGATGCCTAATTCTTTTGCCAAATTGTTCCATGCTGTTAAGTGAAACTTAGCTGAATTGGTTAAAACACCATCTAAATCAAACAATAATCCTTTAAGCATTCTGGGTTTCACCTTCTTTAAGAGTAAGTTTCTTTCCTTTAACTACAACATCTAAGTCTTCGCCTTTATGCAAAGTAATCTTAGTTTCTTTGTGATCTACATAAACTTCAATCAAACGACCACGGTAGTTAATCTTAAAGCCGTAGTGGTCCCACTTATCAGAAACAAATGGATCAAATTTTAATTGATTATGATCGTAACGCATCCCTGCAAAGCCTTGAACAATTGCAAGCCATGAACCACTCATTGAGGTAATGTGCAAACCATCAACCGTATCATTGTTGTAGTTATCAAGGTCTAAACGAGCTGTTCTTTCATAAAGCTCAACGGCCTTCTTTTGTTTGCCAAGTTCAGCAGCCAAGATTGAGTGGATACATGGTGAAAGTGAACTTTCGTGAACTGTTAATGGTTCATAGAAGTCGAAGTTCTTTTCCTTTTGTTCCTTGGTGTATTGATCATTTAAGAAGTAGATACCTTGCAAAACATCAGCTTGCTTGATAAATGGTGATCTTAAGATCTTGTCCCATGACCAGTGTTGGTTAATTGGACGTTGATCTTCAATTTCGCTAACTGGACGAATGTCTTTGTCTAGGAAGTCATCTTGTTGTAAGAAGATGCCGCGTTCCTTATCTTCTGGAAGGTACATCTTATCAACGATGTCTTGCCACTTTTCTTTTTCTTCTTCAGTGACATGAGCTCTTTCTTGAGCTTCCTTGGTAGCAAGTGGCAAACGCTTCAATGTGTATTGAAGAAGCCATCTTGCCATTGTGTTGGTAAACCAGTTGTTGTTAACGTTGTTTTCATATTCGTTAGGACCGGTTACACCGTGCATAACGTACTTGTTACGCCACTTTGACCAATGAACTCTGGCTGCCCAGAATCTTGCTGTACCAACTAAAACATCCATTCCTTCATTCTTAACATAGCTATCATCACCGGTGTAATCAGTGTACATAGCAATTGCATGAGGGATATCTGCATTTCTATGGATTTCTTCAAAAGTGATTTCCCATTCGTTGTGACATTCAATTCCGTTAAATGTAACCATTGGGAACAACGCACCTGGTAAACCTTGCTCTTTAGCGTTATGGTAAGCACCTGGCAATTGATCGTGACGATATTGAAGAAGTGCTCTTGTAACGCTTGGATCAGTTACACATAAGTACATTGGAACGATGTAAGCTTCAGTATCCCAGTAAGTAGCACCACCGTACTTTTCACCAGTAAAGCCTTTAGGGCCTACGTTTAATCGTTCATCTTCACCGTAGTAAGTCATAAATAATTGACAAATGTTAAAGCGGATACCTTGTTGAGCGGCATCATCACCAGCAATGACAACGTCTGACTTGTCCCAACGCTTCTTCCATACGGCTTCATGATCTGCTAAGTTTTCTGCAAATGACTTAGATTGAAGCTTCTTCATTAAATCTGCTGCAACATTAGCTTGATCCTTATCTTTGACGTCACGACTAGTTACAATGATGACATCTTTTTCAAGCTCATAGCTTTCATTTTCAGCTAATTCAATTGATAGCTTTTCGCTTAATTTTGCACTTTCAGTTGATACTGTTCCTTCGACAAATTCGCCATCATGGAGCAAGCTTTGCTTAAGTAAAACAGTAAATTGAGGTACTTCATAAGGATTTTCTTTAGTTTTTACTTGGATTGTTCTAGCATCTTTATCTTCACCAAGTGGCAACCAGAAGCGTTCATCATAATTACTGTCTTCGTTTACCACCGTGCCATCTAGTGTAGAATCGAAGTCGATCTTAGCGTGACCTTCAAGCACTGTAGCCTTTACTTTGATTAAAGCAGCTTCTTTTTGAACAATATGAAGGAAACGTTCAAATTCAAATTTAACTTTGACGTCCTTGCCTTCATAAATGAAGCTTCTTGTAAGGAGGCCTTGATGCATATCAAGTGATAATTCGAAATCATCAAATTTAACTTTAGCTAAATCTAACTTTTCACCATTAATGGTAATTCCAATTCCAATAAAGCTTGGTGCGTTAGGTGTCTTACCGAAATACTTAGGATAACCGTTCTTCCACCAACCAACACGAGTCTTATCTGGGAACCAAACACCTGCAAGATATGTGCCTTGTAAGCTATCACCAGAATAGCCTTCTTCAAAGTTTCCTCTCATACCCATGTAGTCATTACCGATTGCAGTCATGCTTTCCTGTAATCGTTTATTTTCTGGATCGAAATTATGAGTAATTATCTTCCAAGGATCAATTTCAAAAATTCGTTTCATATACTTTAAATCTCCCGCAACATCAGGTGCTCTTTTGTTTACGCTTACATTATCTTCGAATTGAAAGCGGTTTACAATATCAAAACCTTTGTTACCGGTATCAGAATTTAGTAATAAAAAAAGAAGGCAGACCCTAATCTGCCTTCTTTTCTCATGCTTATTAAAAGTAACTTTTAGCGAACCGTGATTACAAAGCCTTTTGGAGCCAATACTCCATTTTGATAATCTTGACTAAATGAATCTTTACAATCGATTTTTACATCATGATCGGTGGTATTAAAGTATGCCTTAACAGATTCAATTCCGTCTCTATCAACCTCAATCAAGCCATTTTTTGTTACGTGTAACTTAATTGTACCCTTTCCGAAGGTCTCATCATGGTCTAAACGGAACTTAATCAGTTCATGAACTCTTTGCCAAACAGGTCCATCTTCTTTTGACCAATCCATCGGCTTACGACAGTCTGGGTCATTGCCGCCAGCCATTCCCATTTCAGTACCGTAATAAATACATGGACTGCCTTTTTGCACAAATTCAAAGGTTAATGCCTGCAAAGCCAAATCTTGATCGCCGTTAGCCACTGTCAAAATTCTAGCAGTATCATGTGAATCAAGCATGTTCATCATTGCCGCATTAGTTGAATCACGGTACTTCATGAGCTGATCAGTTAAACGCTTGGTCATTTGATCAGCTGTTAGCTTGTGCTTAAAGAAATGATCTTCAATTTGCAAAGTATATGGATAATTCATTACACCTGTAAATTCATCACCATTAAGCCATGGACGAGCTGAGTGCCAAACTTCACCGACAATGTAAAAGTCTGGCTTGATATCGGTCACAGCCTTATGAAACTTCTTCCAGAAATGATGATCCACTTCATTGGCAACATCCAAACGCCAAGCATCAATGTCAAAGTATTTCACCCAGTAAGTTGCTATTTCTAGCAAGAAGTCTTGTACTTCAGGGTTAGCAGTATTTAATTTTGGCATGTGTTTTTCAAAGGCAAAAGTATCAAATTGAGGATTTCCTTCACCTTGCAATGGATCATGATATGGTTCAACCGGATATTCATTAATGTGGAACCAGCCAGCAAAACGAGAACTTGGGCCATTTTTGACCACATCTTGCCATTGCATTGACTTATCACCTAAGTGGTTAAACACCGCATCTAGCATAACTTTCATGCCACGTGCATGAGCTTCATTAACTACCTTGGCAAATAGATCTTTATCACCGAATTCCGGATCAATTTGCAAGTAATCAATCGTGTCATATTTGTGGTTGGACCCTGCTTTAAAAACAGGACAGAAGTATAAGCCATTTACTCCTAGCTTCTTTAGATAATCCAAATGGTCTAACACACCTTGCAAATCACCACCGTAGTAGTCTTCTCGACCAGGATGGTCTTCAGGATTCCAAGGCTTTACATTTTTAGGATCATTAGATTTATCACCATTAGCAAAACGCTCTGGGAAAATTTGGTACCAAACAGTATGTCTTACCCATTCTGGTGTCTTAACCATATCAATATCATGACAATACGGCACCTTAAAATAATATCCGTCTTCCATCAGAGCACTTTCAACATCGCTGCTAATTGCCCTATCACCTACAACAACGCTGGTTCCATCATTACCAATTACTTCAAATGTGTACTTTAAACGATGGAATGGTGCCTCAAGGGTGGCTCCCCAGTGATCCTCGACTTGGCCTTCACCAATTTTAGTCATTTCAATTGTTTTAGCCTGGTTTAATGGCAAATAGTTATCGCAATAGTGCACAATAACCTTTTCAACATCATTCTTTGCGCTATGAAAACGAACACGAACATGAGTCGCATCAATTACAAAGCTGTCTTCACTTTCAGTTCTGTGTTTTAATGCTGCTAATTGCATGTTTTAATTCTCCTTTTTCAACACAACACCTGCATAAGGCATCAAGGTTAACTTCCTGTTAGTTAATTGATATTCTCCTGCTTTTAATTTTTCTTCTGTATATCCTTGTGGAATTTCTATTGTAATCTTCTCATTGCTTAAGGAAACAGCCACAATTGCACTTTCATCGTTTAAATCACGCTGGTAAACATAGCTATTTTTATCAGTTGGGAGCATGTAATAGTCGCCTTTTTGGAACAAATTTTCTTTTTTAAGGGCAATCATCTTTTTATAAAAAGTAAACATGCTGCTATCTGAAGTCATTTCACTAGCAACTGAAACGTGATTTTCGATCTTTCCGTTAATCCATGGAGTTCCTTCAGTGAAGCCATAATTTTTAGTGTCATTCCATGGCATTAGACCACGGGCTGGCAATTTATGCGTTTCACTAACCATTGTCATCGCGTCTTCTCTACTGATACCTGCTTGTTCTGCTTTCTTAATCCATGGTGCAACCGTTTGATCTTCAAATTGATCGACACTAGTAAAGTGCAAGTTCTTTAAGCCTAATTCTTCACCGTAATAAATGATCGGAATCCCGCGCTGTAAGTACATTAACATTGCCAAGCTCTTAGCCTGCGTTAGAGTCTTAGCTACTCTGGTAGCAAGTCTAGCCATGTCATGATTATTCCAATAAAGCGTTGGCTGCGAAACGCCTGCTAAAGTCTGCTGCCAAACAACTTGGTTTTGCTTAAAGGCTGTAAAATCAAGTTCCTTTGGTTGATATTGTTCAGGATAACGTTTGTCTACTTTTGATTCATCATCAGTAAAGTACCGAAAAGTAATAACGCTATCCATCAAATGATTACGCTTATTAGTGTAATCAACAGCCAAATTTACGCTAGCACTTGCAGCTTCACCTAATAACAATGCATCTGGATAATCCTGTTTTATCTTTTCGCAAAATGGTCGCATCCATTCCTGAACTTGTGGCAAATTAGCAAAAAATGGTTCCGCGATAACAGGTTTATCATTGCCATTTTTATTAGGATAATTTTGTCTCAAATCAGCTTTGCTAATGTGAATAAATGCATCAAGCCGCAGACCATCAATTCCCTTTTTTAGCCAAAATTCGGCTGCTTCAAGCATGGCATGGCGTACTTCAGGATTTTTCCAATTAAGATCAGGCATGCGCTTATCAAATAAATGAAAATAAGATTGGCCGGTTCCTGCTGGATCTGGCTCCCAAACGCTGCCACCAAAGAAGCTGCCCCAATTGTTAGGGCGTTTGCCATCATGACCTGCAAAAATATAATAATCACGATACAGACTATCAGGATTCTTAATTGCATCTTGGAACCATGGATGCTGATCTGAAGTGTGATTTAAGACGAAATCCATAATAATATGAATCCCAGCTTCATGAAGTTCTTTGATTAAATTCTCCATGTCTTCCATTGTTCCCATATGTGGATCAATGGCAAAATAGTTTGAGACATCATAACCGATGTCTACCTGAGGTGAAACAAAAATAGGATTAAGCCAAACGGCATTAACCCCTAAATTTTGCAAGTATGGAATTCTTTCGCGAATACCATTTAGGTCGCCAATACCGTCATCATTGCTATCTTGAAAAGACTTAGGATAAATTTGATAAATAATTGCGTGATCATACCAATGTGCCATAATTTTTTCCTCCATGCATAGTTTAGTCGATGCAAGAAACCGGTTTCAATATGTAGAAGGATGTTACCGGTATCAAAAAAAGTGCATCTTACGATACGCCCTTTCTTTTAATAATTATTTTTCTATTATCTCGTAAGTTTAATAACTTCACGGGCAATCATTACTTCTTCATTAGTTGGCACGATCAATGCTTTAACCTTAGAATTTGGCTTTGAAATAAATTTTTCACCATCAGTTCTGTTAGCTTCAAAGTCAGCCTTTAAGCCTAGATATTTCAAAGAAGACATTACTCCTGCACGAATGCCGGGATCATGTTCACCGATACCGGCCGTAAAGACAATACCGTCTACCCCATCCATTTCTGCAGCATAAGCACCAACATAGCGAACTACACAATTAATATAAATGCGGCGAGCTAATTTGGCTCTTGGCTCATCGCTTTCAATCAAATCACGCATATCTGAT
>NZ_GG700752.1:179248-184689 GCF_000160855.1 Lactobacillus helveticus DSM 20075 = CGMCC 1.1877 | reverse complement strand
AATCACTTGCTCGTTAGGAAAAGAAAAGAGCTTATATTTAAAAGAAGAACTACCTGAATTAATCGCTAAAACTTTTTTCATAAATTTATGACCTCTATTTGTAATTCATGTATCTATAACTTACGTCTCATTTCAAGTATAGCGCTTTCATTTAAATAGTAAAAAGATTTTAAAATGAAAAAACGCATTGATTTGAAAATCAATGCGCATCTATTATCTAGTAGTTTCACGTCTAATTAGCTCTGGCTTAAGCATAATTTCTCCTTGAGGAGAACCAGATTGAGCAATTTTTTGTAACAGCATGCTTGCTAACATTTCACCCATCTTAAAAATAGGCTGCTTAATTGTTGTTAACTTAGGATTAGAAACTTGGTCCAAGAATACCCCATCAAAGCCAATGACGCCAAAATCTTCTGGAATTCTAGCTCCCTCATCTTGCAATTGTCTGACTACGCCCACCGCAATTCGGTCACTCGCACAAATAAAGCACGTGTCTTTCTTAAATCCCTTAAAATGCTCATGAATTATTTCTTGTGCCTTATGACTATGATTAGGAACACGATATATCTGCGGAATTAGTTGATGCTGCTGCAAAGTATTGATGTAACCAGCTTCACGTGAATATTCAAACGGCTCTTTAATATCAATTCCAATAAAAATAATGCGTTTGTATAAGCGATCTAATGCGTATTGTGTAGCAATTTTCTCAGCAGTTTGATTATCTGTATCAACAAAATCATATCCGCGGTGATTTTCACCGAATAATACGAACGGCTTATCCAGCTTATCGAACATATCATAGTCTTTATTCCGCGCACCCGTAATCAAATAACCATCAGCATGACCTTTTTTAATTTGGGTGGGATCAGTTACTAACTGCATGGCATATTGCTTAGTATTCAAGCCTCGAGCAAAGCCGAAAAGCAAGTTCATGTAATAAGGCTCGGTTGTATCAATATCTTCTAAAGTAATAAATTTGACTACATTAGTACGCTTATTAACTAAAGCTTGGGCAATTGAATTAGGATGGTAATTTAAATCTTTCATCACCTTTTCAACTATTACTCGCAACTCTGGCGTCACTTGCTCAGGATGATTAATCACCCGAGATACTGTCATTTTTGAAACATTTGCTTCTTTAGCTACATCAGATAATGTTGTCATATATTTCCTATTCTAAATACATCTTTCTAAATCTATCTAGATCACTTTGGCTAAAATGAAGTTCTTTTTTGAAGAAACCATCAAAATCGCCCCAACCTGCACGGATTGTTTCGGTAATTCCGCGAATTGCTGGGCCTTCTCCTTTGGTCAGGTTCATTTTAGAAACCATCTTGGCAATCTGATTATCATCAGGGTATTGCTTGGCTAATGCAAAATTATACAGTTCATTCGTCAATAAATAATCTTGCGCAATCGTATCATCATCGACGCCAAGAGCAGTCAAAATCAAAGCTGATGTCATACCGGTTCTGTCTTTCCCCGCACTGCAGTGATAAACCAAGGCATCCTCTTCTGGAAGTTCAATAAGTTCCGCAAAAATCTTGGCGAACATATGCTGGCTGTGAGTATTAAGCAAAACTTGTTGGTAAATCTCACCTAAGTAGTTATCACCCATGTCAGGAATATGATGAATGAAACGATAGAGCTTGTTATCACCCTTGTTTTCCTTGCAATTTTCTGAATAAATGTGGGCATCAACATACCGCACGTTAGGCCATCGTCTATCAGGTGCCGCATTTTGCTCATACTTTGAACGCAAATCGATATCAACTGTGATTCTACGATCGGCTATCTTTTGCTCATCTTCATCAGATAAAGAGCTAAGCGAATCAGAACGATATATTTTATTCCACTTTACGTGTTGTCCTTTATCATTCTTATAACCACCGATATCTCTAAAATTACGCGGTCCATCTAAAGCAAGTATTCTGTCGTGCTTCATTTTTCTTTACCTTTCCTTGTTAAAGTGTTAATATATTACATTTTATTATACATCACTAATCATGTGCAAAAACTTGCGTTGCCTTGATTGCACGCTGCCAGCCGGAATATAGTTTATCTCTTTCTGCATCAGACATTTTAGGCTCAAAAGCTTGTCCGATTTTGAAAATATGCTTTAATTCATCCGTATTTTTCCAATAACCAACGGCAAGGCCGGCTAAAAATGCGGCACCCAGACTAGTAGTCTCTAAAATCTTAGTCCGTTCGATCGTGATATTTAAAATGTCTGCCTGGAACTGCATCAAATAGTTATTGTTGCTTGCACCACCATCAACTCGCAGATCTGGGATCTTAATACCAGAATCTTTTTGCATAGTATCAACTACATTCCGAGTTTGATAAGCCAAAAATTGCAAAGTAGCTTTAATAATATCTTTATCTGTTGTTCCACGTGTAACGTCAAAAATTGATCCGCGTGCTTCCGCATCCTAATAGGGTGCACCCAGCCCTGTAAATGCTGGTACAACATAGACCTCATTTTCTGAAGTTGATTCATAAGCTGCTTGCTCAGAATCTGGTGCGTGTTTAATCAGCTTCATTGAATCACGCAGCCATTGAATTGCGCTACCTGCTACGAAAATTGATCCTTCTAAGGCATAGGTGATTTTGCCATTAATGCCATAACCAATGGTAGTAAGCAAATTATTGTTGGAATCCGTCGGCTTTTCACCAGTATTCATCACAATAAAGGCACCGGTACCATAAGTACTCTTTACCATGCCTGGCTTTAAAGCCAGTTGCCCAAATAAAGCGGCTTGTTGGTCACCAGCCATTCCTGCAATTGGCACAGTACCGCCAAAGAACATGCAGTCTGCAGTTTTACCATAAATTTCTGAATTAGAACGTACTTCTGGCAGCATCTGCTTAGGGATGTTTAATAACTTTAAAATATCATCATCCCACTCAAGCGTGTGAATATTAAAAAGCATAGTCCTTGCGGCATTAGTATAATCTGTCACATGTTTTTGCCCATTAGTTAATTTCCATACTAACTAGCTATCAATGGTGCCGAATAAAAGCTTGCCCTGTTCTGCCTTTTCTTGAGCACCAGGAACATGGTCCAAAATCCAGCGAATCTTAGTTGCACTAAAATATGGGTCAATAATTAAGCCTGTTTTTTGCCTGATTTTTTCGCTATAGCCTTCTTTTTTAAGCTTTTCGGCTAATTTAGTCGTCTGACGTGACTGCCAAACAATTGCATGATAAATAGGGTTACCTGTGTCTTTATCCCAAACAACCGTCGTTTCACGTTGATTAGTAATACCAATTGCCGCAATTTGACTAGGCCAAATACCTGAATTGATAAACGCGTTAGCAATCGTCGTTTGTACCGCTATCCTAATTTGATGAGCATCATGTTCTACCCAACCTGGTTCTGGAAAATATTGGGGTATTTCTTTTTGTTGAGCAGAAGCTACTTCATTTCCATTATGATCAAACAGAATAGCTCTAGTTGAAGTGGTTCCCTCATCAATTGATAAAATATATTGCTCAGCCATTTTAAATCTCTTTTCTACAAAAGCGCTTTCTTATAAGTTTACTGTTTTTTTGTATGCAGATTCTAGCAGTTCTTTTCGTAACTACGTTATAATTTTCTTAACATTAAGACTAAGAGGTGTATGAAATGATAAAAGATCCAAAAATCGCAGTAACCATTGCAGGAAATGATAGCGATGGTAGTGCCGGTATGCCCGCCGATTTGCACGCATTTTATGACCGTGGCGTTTACGGAATGGGCTTAATGACCGCTGCTGTAGCCGGCAATACAACCGGAATTTTTGCGCAACAGATTATGCCGGTTGACTTCATTCAAAAGCAGTTCGACGTATTAAATGATGACTTCAAAATTAGTGCTGCCAAGACGGGAATGCTTGCAAATAAAGAAATTATCGACTGTGTAGCCGATAATCTTGAAAAATATGACATGGGTAAAATTGTGCTTGATCCGGTAATTATCACCAAGCATGGCGCAACTTTGCTTGATGACGATGCTTACCAAACCTTCTTAGATCGACTCTTACCATTAGCTGACGTGATCACTCCTAACTTTTATGAACAACAAAAGCTAACCGGGATGAAATTGGAGAATAAGGAAGAAATTCACGCCGGTGCTAAAACATTGCAAGAGATGGGTGCTAAGAACGTCTTGATGAAGGGCAGACACGACGCTGATCAAGCTGAAGTTACCGATATCTTACTTACTGAAGATGGCAATTTCCATGAATTTACCAAACCACACTTTAAGACTGACCGCGTAAACGGTACCGGTGATACTTTATCTGCAGTCATTGCGGCAGAGCTTGCTAAAGGTAAATCAATTATTAATGCAGTTAAAATTGGTAAGGACTTTACCTATGAAGCTATCTCTCACCCTATCAATGTTGGTTCTAAGTGGGGACCAATTAATCACTGGGCTGCAGAAGATAAGGTAGAATAACAATGAAAATTACACTTAAAACTATTTTTTATGTAGTCTACTTCTGTAATCTGATTTATCAGATCGGCTTCATCGGTTACAAGCTACTGGCACACAACTCAATCACCACTACCGAATGGATTATAGCTGTCTCTAGTATTGCAGCAACTACATTAATTTACATTTTCGTGAAAAAGCTTAATTCATGAATTAACCTATATTTTAAAAGCTTTTAACGCACATCCAAATCGATTTAGGTTATACTAAGGAAATGAATTTCTAAGCAAATAAGGGACGATAAAATGAGCGATAAATTAATTAAAATTGCATATCTTTACGAAGATTTGATGAATACCTACGGTGATTCCGGTGACGTCAAGATCCTCAGTTTTTTATTAAAGCGTGAAGGTTACGACACTCAAGTTGATAATATTTCACTTGGTGATGATTTCAATGCTTTTGATTATGACTTTGTATTCTTCGGCGGTGGTCAAGACTTTGAACAAACAGTAGTTGCTAAAGACTTACCACGTCACAAAGATACCTTGAAGGAATATATCAACGGTGACAATCCAATGCTTTGCATCTGTGGTGGTTACCAATTAATGGGTAATTATTACAAAACAAATTCTGGTATAACAATTCCTGGTTTAGGTATTTTGCCATTGCACACTGTCTTTAAATCAGACAAGCGTATGATCGGTGATACGCGTTACATGACTGAATGGGGCGAAGTTAAAGCCTTTGAAAATCACTCTGGTCAAACCTACTTTGATGACAAAGATAAATTGCATTCACTCGGTGACATGATTGAAGGGTACGGGAATAACCCACAAGATCATGTAGAAGGCTTGCATTACCGTAACTTCATCGGTTCATATTCACATGGTCCACTTTTAAAGAATACTAACGTAGCTAATGCAATTGTTAAGTTAATTATTAAGCGTCATAACGACCGCGTAAATGCTTCTGAAAAAGTAGCTGAATAATAAAATAGACAAAAAATAAAGCTCAACCTGTA
>NZ_GG700752.1:163841-177779 GCF_000160855.1 Lactobacillus helveticus DSM 20075 = CGMCC 1.1877 | reverse complement strand
ATTTTGCAGATTGAGCTTTTTAATTTCTATTCTTAATAATTATAAAACACGCTTAGCAGCTGATGGGTAAAAGTACATGCTAATAGCTTGCTTTTTAATACCTTGACCTGGCGTTGCGGCATGAACATACTTGCCATCACCAACATAAATACCTACGTGGTAAGGAGATGAAGTTGAACCCCAGAATAATAAGTCACCTTTTTTAAGATGGTTTAAGGATACGCGCTTACCTTTGTTTACCTGACTATATGTAGTTCTATAGGCAAGGTCTTATTGGCAGCTTTTTTATAAACGTATTGAGCTAAGCCTGAGCAGTCAAATGCGGAAGGACCAGTTGCACCGTAAACATATGGCTTACCTACTTGCTTCTTAGCAAGTTTAGCAACTGCGTTACGCTTTCCCTTTTTGCTTGCTGCTTGTACAGTTTGTGATTGATTCAAATTAGGCACATTGATTAAAGATACACCTGTAAAGAATAATGATAAAACTGCAACTAACTTAACTAAACTACGCTTAAATTCCAATGTATTTCTCCTTAATATTATTTCTTAGGTCAAATGATTCGTTTAATCACTCAACGGTTTATATATTACCCAAGAAATATTACAAAGAGATGTTAAAAAGACTACTATCGAATTAAGCAATTTGACAAAGCTAGTAAAATTTTGTAATTGAGTAATAATTATTTACTTAACTTATTTTGTCCAATCTTATTACTACGCTTTTTAGGGATGATATTAAGAGCCATGGCAGCTACTACGACAAGGACTGCTCCTACCCAATCCATTGGCATCATAATTAACCCAAAGACAAGTACAGAGCCAATCGTTGCAGAAAATGGTTCGAATGCATCAAGCAGACTAGCAGTTGAAGGGACAACATAGCGCAAGGCATTAGCCATAATTTGGAATGGAATGATGGTACCAATTATTACAACCGCTGCTGTATATAGCCAAACCTCAGACTTATTAGGAATTGCTTGAAATTGTGGCTGAATAATTACTAGGCTAAGTCCGGCAAATAGCATCCCCCAACCAGTCACTACCATACTGGATTCTTTTTTAACAATATTAACAGGAATTAAAGTATAAGCTGCTTCACCTACGGCTGAAAGCAAGCCCCAAAAAAGAGACGCTGGTGTAATTGCCAAATGATCAAACTGACCATGCGTCGACAAAAGAAAAACACCCAAGAAAGCACAAATTGCGGCAATGATATCCAATCTACGCATAACTTGTTTGTGCGTGATAGTCAGGTAGCCCAAAACAGGACCGATAAATTGTAAAATTGTTGCAATTGATGCATTAGCAACTTTTATACACATAAAATAGAATAATTGCACGGGTAATAATCCAAATACACCATAAGCAATAATCACCCAAGCATCGTGCTTATTTTTTATTGTAGCAATTGGTTTCTGTTTCAAAATTCCAGCTACAATTAACAAAATAATTCCTGAAGTAACCATTCTTCTTTTCCCAATTCTAAACTAGCACCTTCTATACATAGCAAAAAGAAACTAGCAGGGAAATTGGTTTTTGCACAAAAATATCCGCCCAAAGGCGACCACTTCTAAAGTTGATTTAAATGATACAAAGTATAACCAACCGCACCAATTACCAAGCCGATTATATACATCCACCAAAGAACTGGATGGAAGGCTAAAAGGATCAATGAAACAAACATTGTAGCTACGCTTGAATTTCTTGTTAGACGTTTTTTACCAAAAAGCAGACCAAACATAATTCCAGCTGTGGTAAAAACGTAGAATGTATCAGCACTCATCAATATATTTTCAATGATTGCCAATTGTCCTGCTTGAGGTTTACCTGCAATATCTACAAAAATTTCGTAACAAGAAAAAGCCGCAATTGCAAAAGAAAGAATGACAGTGATTAAGCTAATTGTGCGAAAAATAGCTTTTTGCTTTTGAACGGGCGTCTCTTCCATAAATGTTTTCAGGAAGAAAGAACGATCTTTTTTAACGGCTACGACCTTACCAGTCTTCTTGTCATGCCAATTATATGCCCAGCTAATTACAAAGAAAGCCAAAATTAACACGAACTGAATAATCATTAAACGCCAGAAAATTTGAATAGCGAAAACTACTGTAGTCAAAAGTAAAAGAGCATAAATCAGTTCAGCGTAAAGTACATATCTGATACGTTTTTTATCTTTAAATAAGCGTGTAAAAGTTTCAGAATTTGGATCCATCATTACTATTTTCCCCTTCTTTAGAGCTTAGCTCGGTAGGAAAACCATATTCCGATTAAGCTAACTAACATCCCTAATATATTAGTAATCAACAATGGAGATTTTGCCAATAATAAAACAATTGCTAAAAATATAGTGATAACACTGGCTACCCTAATGAATCTCTTATTAGCTGCTAAAATACCGATAGCTAAGCCAACCATGATCAGAACATATGCAAAATCCCCATATAACATAATGTTCATGGCTGTGTCACTAAGTTTAAATTTAAATGGCATTTCAAAAAGAATATTCCAGAGTTGACGAGAAAATCTAATGGCACTGCCCAGCGCGATGAATAAAATTAGGCCTTCAAATAAGCGCAAGAAAAACAACTTAGTGAGCCTAATACTTGTAATGGTCTCCCACAGCGTATCACGCTTTCTCATACGAATAATTGGATCTCCTCGATCAAAGATCCAACCAACTACTAAATATAATGAAATTACGATGCTTTGAACTAAAAGCAAGTGCATGAACATTGAAAAATCATAGAGCAAACTTAGCAATAAAAGAATTACATAAAATAGCTCAAGATAAGCCAGTACTTTGTCAACTTTACGCCGCTTTAACCATGGCTTTAAATCATCTCATCCATGTGGTCGTTCACGATCTCGCCTACTTTTAATTTTAATCTAATTATCCATGATTATATTCTAATTTTTTAAAAAATACCAGAAGTTTTCAAAAAATTAAAAATTGCAAAATAAGCACCCATGATTTTTATTCACCTTACTTCATTTCACCTGTATAATTGATTAAAAATATGTCCTATCCGATTTTAATTACATTTTTAATATTTATAGTATTTTTAGGATATTTTATTTTGATATTGACGCATGAGCGACGGTCGCTTAAATCCGGTTTTATGTCTGTCTTAACACTTTTCAGTCTTGCACTTTTTGCGGCAACTGTACTAGTTAACATTGCAGACCTTGATCCCCATTATAAAGATTGGATTTTGCCGCTTCTTGTATTTGGCTTAGCAGCGGTCGCTTTAGGAGTCACCGTTTTTGCTTTTACTCTGATTATTATGTTTTTATATGATGGCATAAAAATTATTCGTAAAGAAGGCAATCGTTGGACAAATTATTTGTCACTGGCCATGGGAATTGTCATTATTTTCTTTTTGTTCTTCTACCCACAATTAGGCAAATTCAGTCACGATTCATGGCTTGTTTATCCTTATGGATTTTTGTGGCTCGTTATCATCTACTTAGTAACTATTATGATGATGTACACGTTAACCGCCTGGATCAATTTAATCAACTGGTATGTTCCTCATCTTGATTACGTCGTTGTACTTGGTGCAGGAATTATGGGAAAAACGGTAACGCCACTTTTAGCCGCAAGAATTACCCGGGGAATAGAAATCTACCAAAAGAATCCTGGTTCAAAATTAATCATGTCTGGTGGCCAAGGTCCAGGCGAAGATATCCTAGAAGCAGAGGCTATGGCCGAATACGCAATCAACTTGGGCATCCCCAAAGAAGATATCATCATTGAGAACAAATCTAGAACTACTAATGAAAATCTGCGCTTTTCATATGCCTTAATGAAACCAAATAGCAAGTTCTGCATCGTCACTAATTCTTACCACGTTTACCGTGCTCTAGTTTTGGCAAAACGACAAGGATTGCAATGTATTGGCTACGGAGCTAAAACCAAATGGTACTTCACCTTGAATGCCTTTGTGCGAGAATTCATCGCATATTTAGTTATTACCAAGAGAATTCAAATTACAGTTACCGGATTTTTCGCAGTAATGACAATCATTGCTGCAGCATTTAACTTCTAATTTAAAATGGCAGTTCAAGTTAAACTGCCATTTTTTATTTGCTTTATTTTTTAATCTTTTATAATTAAGGTAACTTAATTTAGATTGGGTGGGATTATGGTTAGGATTATTAAAAATAACTTGTCAAACTGTCGTTAGTCAGAATGACAAGTCCTGACTTTTCATAAAAAAGCAGGTTATTATGTCACAACCACAACTAAATAAAACAATATTAAGTATTAATCATGTTGCTTTTTCTTATCCAAATAGAAATTTATTCACTGATTTAAGCTTTTCCATTGCTGTAGATGGAACGTATTGTTTTAATAGGACCAAACGGCATTGGTAAATCAACACTGTTAAATTTAATTCGTAATAAAATTCAACCGGATCATGGTCGTATAATTCATCATGGTGAGATTAACTATATACCTCAAATTGATTATACTGATACAATTAATAATTTTAAAAGTGCTGGAGAGAAGCGACTCACTTTAATCGAAAATACAATTTGGCTACCTGGATCATTATTACTATTAGATGAGCCAACTGTATACTTGGATGAAAACAACATTGAAAACTTACTTTATTTATTAAAAAACTATAATGGTGCATTATTAGTTGCTAGTCATGATTTAGATTTTATTAATCGTTTATGTCAAAAGACTATTATCCTTCAGCCCAATAAAGTGATTCATTTCCCTGGAAATTATAGTCAATACTTAGAACAACATCAGATTAATAACCAGTCTGTGATCAATTTCAATGAAAAAAGAGAGCTTTTACAGCATAAGATCAATGATAAAATCGTTGCTCTACAACAAAAGAGCAACAATTATAATCACTTTAAGTCTCAGAAAGATAGTACTAGACCGTTTTACCTCGCGCAGTCATGATCATGTTCAAAAAGGATTAAACAGTCGCGTCAAGCGTGCAGAAAGAGAATTGCGTAATCTCCCTGGAAAAAGACATGTATATCAGCACCATATTCAATTACCTGAATTCAAAAACTGGTACAAAAAATCGACTACTTTTTCTATTAAGATATATGAATTACTTAGCCCTAGACATGAAACAATTTTAAATATTACTGCATTAACTTTATGTACAGGACAATCGCTAGGGTTAATTGGACCGAATGGTTCAGGCAAAACTACCTTACTCAAATACTTAAAGAATTACTTTAATCATCAGCATCTACTACCTCAAGCAACTTATATTGGTTTAAATTTAAACAAACAACAAAGCTATGAAACAGTAGATGACTTTTTTACAGAAACAATTTTAGGTAAAACCGATATTAAGCGTTTATTAGTCAAAATGGATATGCTTGTTGATTTATTTACTAAAATAAAAAATTTAAGCGGTGGAGAATTTGCTAAGCTAGCTCTACTTAAACAATTGTACCTTGACCACGAAACTATTCTGCTAATTGACGAACCTACTAATTATTTAGATCCAGAAAGCGTAATAGCTCTGGCTAAAATGCTAAAAGACTCGCACTTTACATGTATTATTGCTTCTCATAATCGGAAGTTCTTAACTGAATTTTGTCAATCAAACTATCTGATTAAGGAACAGAAGCTACTAACAATAGATTAGTCTCTAAGCAAAAGAGGAATCGGATAATCCGATTCCCTTTTTTATTTTTTACTACTCAGATTAAGAAAAATCACATTCGGCGCCGAGAAAGTTTGATGAGTTTCTTTATTATACTTACCACCATAATATTCATAGCGAGGCTTCCCTTTACCAAAAGGATCCGTGCGACAAAGAAAGACTACATATGCCACTTTGAATTCCTCCTCTGGACAGCCTAACCCACCAAAAACTATCTCTTCTTGATAGCTATTGGCTACCTCTAAAATATTTTCCCCTGGTTCTTGTGATCCTACTTGAATGATCAATCCATATTTGTTGTGCTTTTTATCTCGTGCAATCACATGTACAATTGCTTTTTCCTCTAAAACATTTCTATTAGGATCATCAAGTGAAGTAGCTTCTTGAATATCAAGTTCAGGCAGTATTCTTTGTACTTCATCAAGCAACCTATCATTATATTTCTTCAAAATACCTGCAGTTAAGTGATCTATCATTGCTGGTGGCACACCATTTTCTAACATAAAAAAATCCTCATTTCGTTAAATTTTGAGTTTTTACCCTTCTATATATAAGTACGCAAAAAAGTGGCAAAATTTTTTCTAAAATGAAGATTTTTTATTATTTAGTATCTTTTCTAAAAAATGGGCAAAGTACAGCTACAAGCAAGCCGTAAATGAAGTACCAACGGTAAATATCTGCCAGATCCTGGTTTTTCAACCATAAAATCAAAGCAATTACTGTTAATAATGCTCCTAAAAAGATGGTCGAGCCCATATTTTTATCAGTAAAAAAGCTTACGCTGGCTCCCAAAGCAATTAGCGCAACTAAGCTAAAGATTACGATAATTACGGGGCCCTGCGTTTGAATATCGACGTCTAGCATTGAAGCATCAGTAAAGAACTGCCAAACCATAAATCCCGCTAATGCAATTCCTGCGAGCAAAACAATTAATCTAATTGTGAATGAAACAAATTTTTTCATAGTCTCTTCCTCTCATTATTGTTCTCATTGTACCAAAAAAGCGCTTGGCTGATGCCAAACGCTTTTAATTAATCATCTAAACCAAGTTTTTTAAAGATATCATCAACATAACGCAAATGGTAATGATAATCAAATGCATCATCAATATCTTCCTTAGAAAGATAATTCATAATTTCACTATTTTCTACTAGAGGCCTAAATTGCTTTTGTTCATTCCATGACTTAGCAGTTAATTTTTGTACCATATCGTAGGCTTTTTCACGAGATAGTCCTGCTTCATCAATTAACTTAAGTAAAACTCGTTGTGAGTAAATCAAACCGTAAGTACGGTCCATGTTCTTAAGCATCGTTTCAGGGAAAACATCCAAATTAGTTAAAATTCGGTTGAAACGGTGCAGCATGTAGTCAATCCCAATAGTCGTATCAGGTAAAATTACACGTTCTGCACTAGAGTGCGAAATATCACGCTCATGCCACAATGCAACGTCTTCATATGCCGTTACAATATGACCACGCATTACCCGGGCCATACCGCAAAGATTCTCTGAGCCAATTGGATTGCGCTTGTGGGGCATTGCAGAAGAGCCCTTTTGACCCGCACGGAAGTGTTCTTCAACTTCATGGATTTCGCTGCGTTGCAAACCGCGAATTTCAGTAGCCCAGTTTTCAATACTAGTAGCAATCAAAGCAAGCATTGCAATATATTCTGCATGTAAGTCACGTGGTAAAACCTGACTAGTGATTGACTGCTGAGTTAAGCCAAGCTGCTTCATTACGCTAGTTTCAATCTCAGGTGACACGTTAGCAAAAGTACCTACGGCACCAGAGATTTTACCAGACTCTACGCCTTTTGCTGCACGTTCAAAACGGTCAATATCACGGTTAATTTCAGCATACCAACGAGCAAGTTTCAAACCAAAAGTAGTTGGCTCAGCTTGTACACCGTGGGTACGTCCCATTTCGACAGTGTACTTGTACTTCTTAGCCTTTTCTGCAATCGTTTCTTTTAATTCATGCAGATCTTTACGAATAATCTCATCGGCTTGCTTAAGCAAAAGTCCCTGTGCAGTATCAACTACATCAGTTGAAGTCAAACCAAAGTGGACCCACTTCTTCTCAGGACCTAAGCTTTCAGAAACAGTTCGGGTAAAGGCTACCACATCATGATGCGTTACAGCTTCAATCTCTGCTACACGTTCTGCAGTAAAGGAGGCATTCTTTGCAATCTTTTCTGCATCAGCTGCAGGTACTTCGCCTTGTTCAGCCCATGCCCTAGTGGCAGCGATCTCTACTTCAAGCCAAGCTGCATATTTATTTTCATCCGTCCAAATTTTTCCCATCTCTGGGCGAGTATAACGTTCAATCATATTTTACCTTTCCCATGGATTCTTCAAAACAATAGTCTGTTCACGATCAGGACCAACTGAAACTGTTACCAATGGAATGCCTACCAATTCAGAAACACGGTTCAAGAATTTTTGTGCATTTTCTGGAAGGTCATCCCACTTCTTAGCAGCAGTAATGTCCTCTTCCCATGCTGGAAGCTCTTCATAAACAGGTTTACATCTATATAATTCTTTCAAACTTGCTGGGTAGTAGTCAATCTTTTTGCCATCAAGTTCATAAGCAGTACAAATCTTGACCTTGTCAAAGCCTGAGAAGACATCAAGCAAGTTAAGGCTTAAGCCGTTAATACCTGATACACGCTTAGCATGACGAAGTGCTACTGAATCAAACCAACCAACACGACGTGGACGACCAGTAACAGTACCATATTCATGTGCGGTATCACGAATGCGGTCACCAACTTCATCAAGCAATTCAGTTGGGAATGGGCCTTCACCAACACGAGTAGTGTAAGCCTTGCAGACACCAATCACTGTATTCAAGCGGTTGGCACCTATACCGATACCTGAACAAATTCCCCCGGAAATAGTGTTAGATGAAGTTACGTATGGGTAAGTACCTTCATCAATATCAAGCATAGTACCTTGAGCACCTTCGAAGAGCACCTTTTCACCGTTATCAAGTGCATCGTTAACTAATACAGAAGTATCAGTAACATATTTCTTCATCTTTTGACCATATTCATAGTACTTGTCAAAAATATCTTCAAGCTTAAGAGCAGGCTTACCATAAACCTTAGTAAATAATTCGTTTTTAACTTTTAAGTTAAGACGTAATTTTTCTTCAAAGGTATCTTTTTCAAGTAAATCACAAACACGAATACCAATTCTTGAAGCCTTGTCCATGTAAGTTGGTCCAATACCGTTCTTGGTAGTACCGATCTTTCTATCACCCTTAGCTTCTTCTTGATATTCATCTTGCTTAACGTCATAAGGCATGATGATATGAGCACGGTTAGAAATTCTTAATTTGCTAGTATCAATGCCGTTCTTTTCAAGGTTATCAAGTTCGCCGAACATCACTTCTGGGTTAATTACTACCCCATTACCAATTACGGCAGCCTTGGAAGCAGCAAAAATACCTGATGGAATCAAACGCATCTTAAATTCTTTACCATCGATATCGATAGTGTGACCTGCGTTGTTACCACCATTTGAGCGGACTGCCATAGTAGCATCCTTGCTCAAAAAATCAGTAATCTTACCTTTTCCTTCATCGCCCCATTGGCCCCCTACGACTGCAACTGCTGCCATTTAAAATTCACCTCTAAAATTCACCTCATAAAAACCTCTTAAATATTACGTATGCTAGTCTAGCAATTTGTTAATCGTTAGTCAATGCAAATTCCGAATTCTTTTATTTTTAATTTATTTCATAGTTCGATTTTTATATTGACAAAATAATTTATTTTCAATATAGTAATTGACGGTTTATACGACAACTTAACAAGTAGAACTTAAAAAGTGAGCAATTATTTCAGTATGGAAGCCTTTGATTACGATAATATCCAACTTGTTCCAAACAAAGGCATCATTAATAGTCGCCGTGACGCCGATACTAGCGTCAAGTTCGGAAACCGAACATTTAAAATACCAGTTGTGCCAGCTAACATGGAGAGCGTCATTAATGATGACCTAGCAATTTGGCTTGCTGAAAATGGTTATTATTATGTAATGCATCGTTTTCAGCCAGAAAAACGGATTCTATTTATTAAAATGATGCATAAAAAAGGCTTATTTGCATCAATCTCCGTCGGCATCAAAGATAGTGAATACAAATTCATCGATGAATTAGTTGAACAAAATTTAAAGCCTGAATATATCACTATTGATGTTGCACATGGTCATTCAATTTATGTGATTAAAATGATCAAATACATTAAGCAAAAATTACCAGAATCATTCCTTACTGCTGGTAATATTGCTACACCAGAGGCTGTGCGAGAATTAGAAAATGCCGGCGCTGATGCAACCAAAGTTGGTGTTGGTCCGGGCCGGGCATGTATTACTAAATTAAAGACTGGTTTTGGGACTGGTGGCTGGCAACTAGCCGCTTTACGCATGTGCAGTAAAGCAGCATCCAAGCCGATGATCGCTGACGGTGGCATTCGTCATAACGGTGATATCGCTAAATCCGTTCGCTTTGGTGCAACTATGGTGATGATCGGTTCACTTTTTGCAGGTCATGAAGAATCTCCTGGCAATGTTATCAAAATTAACGGCAAAACTTATAAGCAATATTGGGGTTCAGCTTCTGCAGTGCAAAAAGGTGCCTACAAGAATGTAGAAGGTAAACAAATGCTCGTGCCCTATCGCGGATCAATCAAAGATACTTTGCGCGAAATGAAAGAAGATTTACAATCATCAATTTCATATGCAGGTGGTCGGGATTTAAACTCCATCAAGCTTGTTGATTACGTCATCGTTAAAGACAATATTTTTGATAGTGATAGATAATTAAACATTTTTAATACAAAATAGTTGCATTTTGATTATTTTTTGTTAATTATTTTGTAATAAGATAGTTTTATTGGCATTTTTTCGATAGAATAGTATAGGTCTAGTTACTGGAGGGTAGACAGTAACTAGGCTTTTTTCTTGCAAAAAATTATTGGACATCGCTTATATTTATGTTATACTAATTGAGTTGATAGACGCGCCCTTAGCGCAACTGGATAGAGTGTCTGACTACGAATCAGAAGGTTGAAGGTTCAAATCCTTCAGGGCGCACTTAAAAACGGGAAATGGCTCAGTTTGGTAGAGCACCTGGTTTGGGACCAGGGGGTCGCAGGTTCGAATCCTGTTTTCCCGATAATATTTACTGTGAGATGAATCTTTGATTCATCTCTTTTTTTGTACAAAAAAGAAGTATTTCCTGAGAAATACTTCTTCGCTAAATACTATTTGCATTTGCTTTTCTAAAAATTACCCGCGTATTAGAGCCAATATAATCAAGTAATGGCAAATCATAATCTTTTACCTGAGCTAGCACGTTAACTTTTTCATTCCGTGGCAAATCACACTTAGTTATTTCGATTTCCCCCTTATACCGCTGATACAAATCATTATCGACCGTCACGCTGCCCTTAGGCCGAGCATAAATGTTGTCTTGTGGTTCTGTTGAAAACAATTGCTTTTCCCTGCTTTCCTTTAATCGTACTACATCCCTTGCCACATCAGGCCGATTATGCCAATCATTTTCAAATAATTCTGGAATTTCAGTATCTAGGTGCAATGTAATAGCTTTTTCTTTTTGATAATTGGTAATCGATTCAATTGTATCCTTAGTTAATTGCGGATCACCCACAAAAATATCATCACAATCCAGTTTTTGTAATTCTAAGATTGCTGCAAGTGGATTTTCATTTCTTTGTTTTTCAAGTGTAGGTAACCCTGCAAAAATTGGTCCGCGCAACTTGCCATTTCCTGAAATAAAGGCAGCTGTTTTCAAATTATAGCTATGGAGCCATTTATTCTTTTCTTGCATCCAGTGGGCATCAAGCCCAGTTTCTGGACGTGGATAAAAATTATGACCCGCCGTTAAATTATCAAAATTAGCATTGCTGTATTTCAAATTATCAATATCATCTTGCGTAATCGTGCTGGCATTCAGTACAATTGGCATTTCCTTAGATAATTTGGTAATAGTTTCCATAGCAAATCCATCATCTACCCGTAAACCGGTTAAATTTAAGCTTTTAATCTGATCCACGCCGTTAATATTTAACTTATGTAGAACTTCTTCTGATACATCTGCCACAATTTTTAAATCTAATTTTTGACACCAATTAACCAAATTAGCTAATCGCTTTAATACAATGTCATTCTCTGTATCAGGAACTCCAAGTTGAGTAAATACGCACATAAAACCACTGTTGCGCATCATCAATAAATAATTATAATTCTCGGCCGTCAAATCATGTCCGAGATAAACAGAAAAACCTAACATTTTAATCCTCTAAAGTAATAATATTTTCTTTTATGTCTATAAGTAAAACGGTTTCTAAATTATCATATCACATTTTTGTCTTGCTTTTTTTAGAGAAATACTGTTAAATATATATCAAATAAATATCAAATAAATTAAAAGGCTATGAAAAAGACGAGTAAATAATCTATTTCTCTCCAGTGAATTAGTGTTAGTGCGAAACTAATAGACCCTGGATTATTGAAAAACACTTTTAGCAGCTCACCGAAATAACAATTCTTAAAGTAGGTTGAGACGTCTCCGGCACGTTACCACACCGGTGGGGCATGATTGTGCTCCATAAAGAGGTCTATATAATTAGACAATATGGGTGGTACCGCGGAAAAAAGCCTTTCGTCCCTGGATTATAGGGAGCGAAGGGCTTTTTCTTTACTCTCAAATATTTTCGAGAAAGAGGATTTATTATTATGACACTTATTTTACCTAAAGACTACCGCCCTACATTAACTGTCCGTGATACTGAAGCAGCGATTGTTTTCATCCGTGAAACCTTCCAAGACAAATTAGCATCTATTCTTGGCATCCAAAGAATGTCTGCTCCAATGTTCGTTGAACAAAAAACTGGTTTGAACGACAACTTAAACGGTGTCGAACGTCCTGTTGCTTTCGACGTGAAGGCTATGCCTAAAGAAGATACGATTGAAATTGTCCACTCCCTTGCTAAGTGGAAGCGACTCGCCCTTAAGAAGTACGGCTTTGGCATGCACGAAGGTCTTTATACTAACATGAACGCCATTCGCCGCGACGAAGATTTAGACAACTTCCACTCCATTTACGTTGACCAATGGGATTGGGAAAAAATCATTCGCAAGGAAGAACGCAATACCGATACTTTGGAAATCACCGTTAACAAGATTTTTAGAGCAATTAAAGAAACTGAAAAATTAGTATCTGCACGCCACACTGGTTCTACCTACCGTCTTGGTGACCACGTTTCATTTATTACTACACAAGAGCTTGAAGACCGCTGGCCTGATCTTTCACCAGACGAACGCGAAAATCAAATTGCTAAAGAAGAAAAAGTTGTCTTCATCATGAAGATCGGTGATAAGTTAAAGCGTAGCGGTAAACCTCACGACGGTCGTGCACCTGACTACGATGACTGGCAATTAAACGGTGATTTAGTTTTCTGGTATGAACCTCTTCAAAGCAAGATTGAAATTTCTTCAATGGGTATCCGAGTCAGTGAAGAGAGCTTAAAGGAACAACTTAAGAAGGCTCACTGCGAAGAACGCACTAAATTGCCATTCCACCAGATGATTTTGAAGGGTGAATTACCTTATTCAATCGGCGGTGGGATCGGTCAATCTCGTCTATGTATGTTGCTGTTAGGTAAGGCTCACATTGGTGAAGTACAAGCTTCTATTTGGCCAGAAGATATGGTTGAAAAATGCGAAGCAGACAATATTGAATTACTTTAAGAAAAATGAACTAAAAAAATCAATTTGCTTTTTGATGCAAATTGATTTTTTATTTTGCTTATAGCATTATTTTAACTTTATTACTTCATCAAACCTACTACTGAGATTATCATCTAACACATGGGTAATATATAAAATCGTTGTCTGTAAATCCAACAGTTTATTTTCAATCTTCCTCAAAGTAGTTTTATCAATTCCTGATGAAAATTCATCAAGAACCAAAATACTTCGGTCATTAATTTTATTGAAATTTATCTATGTCAAAGTAACAGCATCAAGCGGAAAGGCTGGGGAGTATAATCGAAAACAATAAAAATATCTCTACTCCTGTTTATTCCAAAGTATTAGGTCAATCAAAACATCCGATGATTATGTGCATTCATTTTAAAACAAAAATAAAAGTGCTAGACAATCATTCAATTAAATTACTATCTAACACTAGATTTCATTTAGTATAATCACCTTAAGGAAACGGTAAATATTTATATTTATTTGGAAAATTATTATTTG
>NZ_GG700752.1:159772-161883 GCF_000160855.1 Lactobacillus helveticus DSM 20075 = CGMCC 1.1877 | reverse complement strand
TTTTTAATAATATTAATACGCTCTGTTGTTTGTAGCACCCATGATTGATTATCCAATTCATATATAGCGAACTGAGCAACTCTGTATGTAATATTCTTATTCATATCCTTTATTTTCCTTTCTCATTTCTTGAGTTAAATTAAGAAATGCTTCTTCAGGCGTTGCACCATATTTTTTAGTCAACTGGGCATAGCTACCAGAAAAAATAAATCTGTGGGTCGATAAATACTTTAAAGTACAATTAATATTTTTAAATGGTAAAATTTCATGTGAAGTAATAAGAACTGGTACTTTTCGTCCAAGTTCTTCCAATAACTTAATAATTTTAATTCGATTTTCTGGATCAACTCCAGAAAGTGGCTCGTCAAATAAATATAGTGATTTAGGCACCATTGCAGATGCATATGTAAACACTAGTTTTGCTTCACCTCCAGATAAATCCCCCAGAGATTGGTTTAACAATGGATTAATATTTTCATCGAAAAAATTTTTTATTTTTATAATTTTATATTTTTCGAAGCTAGTAGTTTTTCCAAAACTTTTGTACATATCTATCATTTGTTTAACCGTAACATCCGAATAGAAGGGAGTAGATTGGAACATATACATGATTTCTTTAGTAGAGGGAATTCCATATAAAGAGCCTGAATCTATTTTTTTTAATCCACTAATAACATCTAATAATGTGCTTTTTCCAACACCATTTTTTCCCATTAAAACAACTAAATTATTACAAGAAATTTTTCCTGAAAAATTCTCAAAAACATTATTTTTAGAATAACCGGTCGTTATATTTTTTAATTCAATCGTCAATTCTTAATCCCCCTATTTTGTAGATCAAAAAACTGAAACCCAATAAATCCAACTAAACCAAATATTATACAATCGAATATTACATTAAAAAGAACTACAATATTAGGTCGTAATAACTCATGTAAAACGGAACTTACGAACATATAAGGATTAATTTCAGCTATAATTTTTAGAAAGTTGGGGATAGGAACATTAAATAAAAATAAAAGCCCTAATAATAATGCAGTTGCTAAAATAGACATATCTGATGCCCTTATTCTAAGCAAAAATAGAATATTGAATTCTAATGCAATAAAAGGGAATGAAATTAAAGTCATCAAAACAAAAGTGGCTAACAGTGAAAGAGAAAAGAACCTATATAATATCATTAATGATATTATAAAAATTATGTTCTCTAATAAAACTATAGCTAATTGAACAAATAAATTTGCTAAATAGATAGCCCACCTACTACCACTAGCATAGTAATATGCTTTTATATACCCACTATTTCTAGTTGAAATAATAGACATAGTTACACCATTTAAGGCTGTTGCTACAATAATATATGCAATCATTGGCAAACATACTTGTATAAAATCGTTGTTGTTAGTAATTGTACCCGTTCCAGAATTGAGCAATTGATAAATTGCTGGAAATAAAAGTGTAAAAAGCAAGCTGATCTTATTATCAACAGCTAACTCAGCATAAAATCTTACAAAAGCTTTGGTTTTTAATATAAAACCCATAGTATTTATTAAAATAGTTGTCAGCCTTACAAGGCTGACAACTATTTTCCTCCTCTATTTACGTTCTCTTTTTCTTAACCCAGCTGCACCAGTAGATACTGAGACACAGCAAGCAACGACTACATGAAAACCACCGCCGCCACCATGAGAACCACCATGACCACCATGATGGTGCACCATCTCAATTCCAAATAAGTTTTCACCATCATCCGCTGTTCTGTAAGAAAAACGGGTTTTGTTACTTCTAGCACCACCTAATTGAGAATATTCTCTCTTAGGAACGTTAAAAGAATCTTTGTAACTATTTAAATTGATAGAATCATCCATGATTTTGTCTCCTTCCATATGTCGAAACTGTCAAATCTTTTGTGTAAATAGATCTTTCTCATAGATTGATTTTTTATTATTTATTTAATCAAAGTAAGATTCTAAGGTGTCCTGAACCTGACCAAAGCCTTTGTGAATTCGGTTGAAGTAGCGGTCATTGTAACTCATTACTTGGATGCCAATGAAAGTATCAAGCGACTGTTCAGTTGGAAACTCTGCTTTAGGCTTAGCTTTACGCTTGAT
>NZ_GG700752.1:132703-158477 GCF_000160855.1 Lactobacillus helveticus DSM 20075 = CGMCC 1.1877 | reverse complement strand
GATATTTTTGAAAATACATTTAAGACTATGAATGAATTAGATCAAACAATTAAAGAACGTATTCACTACCATAATCATAAAACAGTACTAAAAAAACATACTCCGATAGAATATCGAAATATGTTAATAAAAACAATATATCCTCAATTTTTGGTTCATATCATCATATCAAAAATGTAAGATATTCTTACTTAATCATTCTATTTCCGTTCTCTTTTAGAAATCCAAGCCATAATGAGTGGCAACAATACAAAGCCAAAGACCATCATCGCAATAGCATACCAGTTAACACCAACGATTTGACCAGCGCCATTAGCAACACCAAATTGTGCCTTCCAGTTATATTCAATCAATAAGAAGACCACAATCACAATTGACAAAATCGGTACCACAACATCAGTCAAAACATTCTTATCAGCATTAAGAACATCTTCCTTAGCCTTGCCGCGATAGAACTGAATAACGGCAATTGGCACAACGATAAAGCCTAAGAATCTAACCATCGCACTCAATGTGATTAAGTTGACCATGTTATATTCAAACGTCATCGGAATTAAAACGGCTAAAGCAACTGAAATAAAGAACGTTCTAATTGGAAAGTTATTCTTAGTTCTCTTAGTCAACGACTTAGACATTTGACCTTTACGAGCCATGGCTTCCAAAATACGTGGCGCATTAAAACTAGATGCAACGTTAATCCCAAACATTGAGACAACTGCACCAACCAAGATGACATCCCGCAAAATCTCATTATTAAAGATTGCAGCTACCGCTACTACCTGCTTAGTAGTCATCAAGGCCTTAGGATTCATCACCATCGCAACTGCCACAACGCCGATATAAACTACCACAATAATCAAGATTGCGAGTGGAATCGCACGTGGCAAATTCTTTTCTGGATCCTTCGTTTTGAACTACAGAATCTACGTAATCCTCATTTACATAACTGCGGTGATAACCGGGAAAAATCCCACCATCATCAATAATTACCGAACCTGAAATACCAATAATTGGTTTTGTCATCTGCGCTCCTACTCACTTACTTTTAGTATGTAATATTATATAAAAATCCACTACATATACAAGTAGTGAATTTTATTATTTTTCAATTTTTTATTCTAATCCCTGTTCAAAGCAATATTGTTGTAAAACATATTCTTTAAAATAAAGCAAAGTAAATGCGACTTCACCATAATTTGTTGATTTAATGATCTAATCATCGAGCAATCGTCTGCGATAATTAGCCACAAAATTGCTTGGATATTGTGTATCTCTATGTATCTTAAAATATAAAAAAAGCAGTGAAACAATGTGCTTCAATGCTTAAATTCTATTTTTTCTTACCATACTTTATCACGTATGCCAATACCGCCACGATTAATACTACCGCACCAACCACTACTGAAATACGAGTTTCAGGATTAATAAACATGAAAATAACGATTAATACTAGCATGAATAAGGCAAAGTAATTCGAATATGGATAAAGTGGCAGCTTAAAGGGATGCTTCTTCATGAGCTCCTTGTTTTTACGTCTAAAACGCAATTCTGCCAGCAAAATTACAAACCACGCTACCATTCCTGGTAAAACGGATGAACTATATACAACTACGAAGACATTTTCTAATGACTTACTAAAGAATTGCAACAATACATTCATCATAAAGCCTATGAAAATCCCTGAAGTAATACCAATAATAGCATGACTAGGAACAATACGCTTTGAGACATAACCAAATGTCTTAGGTGCATAGTCTTCATGTGCCATCTTATATAGCATTCTACTTGAAGAATAAATACCTGAGTTGGCCCCAGATAAAGCAGCTGTTAAAACTACAAAGTTAATGACTGAAGCTGTAGCAGTAATCCCCACTTTAGCAAAAGTTGTTACAAATGGGGAACCAATATTGCCTAATTCATCCCATGGATAAATCGTAACAATTACGAAGATCGCACCAACGTAGAAGATTAAGATTCGCCATAAAACTGACTTAACGCTCTTAACAATTGCTTCTTGAGGATTAGCCACCTCACCAGCTGAAATACCAATCAATTCGATCCCTTGATAAGAGCCAACGATGATGGCCATCGAGAACAGGAATCCTTTTATCCCGCCAGTAAAGAAGCCACCGTGACTCCATAAGTTAGAAAATCCTACCGGATGACCGCCATTGCCAAAGCCGAATAAGATGACCATGAAACCTAAAATGATCATCAAAATAATGGTTACTACCTTGATCATTGCAAACCAAAATTCTAGGGTGGCATATGCCTTAGCACTAGCTAGATTAGCTAGTAACAAAAAGGCAATGATAACCAACCCAGCAATCCAGTCAGAGGTTCCTCTCCACCAGAAACGCAAGTATTCAGTAGTGGCAACTACTTCTGAAATACCTACAACCACATATTGAAAGACATTGGCCCATTCAGCCAAATATCCCGCAATTGGATGAACATGTTCTGCAGCATAATCCGCGAATGAACCGGTTCCTGGGTCCACGTAAAGCATTTCGCCTAATGCTCGCATTATGATATATAAAATCAGCCCCACAAACATATAGGCTAATAAAACTGAGGGCCCTGTCCATTTAATTGTTGAAGCAGAACCCATAAAGAGTCCAACTCCAATCGCTCCCCCAAGCGAAATCATTTCCATTTGACCGGCCGTCATCGACCGTTTTAATTCAGGTGCTTTTTTTGCCATATTCAACTCCCCTTTTTAGCATCTGCAAATATTACCTAGGAAATATTAATTATTTTTCTCATTTTTGGCACAAAATTATAACTAATTGCTAAAACCACTACAAACAAAATTGAAATGATTAAAGCTAATTGCGTACTTGGAATAAAGAACAACAAAATTAAGACAGCAAAATAAAATACAATTGTTAACCAACTGGTTAAAGGATAGCCAGGCATTCTAAATTTACCGAGGTTGTTCTTATTCTTTTTCCGATAAACAATGTGCGCAAACATAATCATGATCCAGACAATTACAAAACAGATAGTTGAAACTGTAGAAACTACATCAAAAATCTTCGCTGGCATCACATAATTCAAGATTACCACAACAAACAAAATAATTGATGATGTAGTCAAAGCATTCATTGGAATAGCTTTTTTAGTAAGCTTACCCAATTTCTCTGGTGCATGACCATTGCGAGCTAATGAATACATTGAACGACTCGTTGAGAAGATTGCACTATTGGTTGCAGACATTGCAGCCGTTAAAACTACAAAGTTAAGTACACCAGCTGCGGCAGTTACACCAATTCCAGTAAAGACCTGAACAAATGGACTAGACGTAGTAGTAATTTCATTCCATGGATAAACCGACATAATCGCTATCGTTGATCCCACGTAGAAAAGACCTATTCTTACTGGCAAAGTGTTAATTGCTTTAGGAATATCTTCTTGTGGATTAGCTGTTTCACTCGCAGTTTGACCAACAATTTCTACCCCAACAAAGGCAAAAACTACCATTTGAAATGAAAGCAAGAAACCCCACGGTCCAGTTGGAAAAAAGCCACCATGACTAACTAGGTTAGTCAATGATACTATACTGCCTTTAACATGCGTCTGAAGCAATATCATGATTGCCCCAGTAATAATTAAAGCGATAATAGCAATAACTTTAATCATAGAGAACCAGCTTTCAAGTTCTCCAAATAACCCTACATTTACCATATTAATTAGCATCAATAAGACCACGATTACCAATGGACCGACCCATTGTGGCAGCCATGGGAACCAATAACGTAAATAAATCCCTGTAGCGGTTAAATCTGCCATGGCCAAACTAAGCCAACAAGCCCAATAAATCCAACCGGCTATAAATTCAGCACGTTTACCTAAATATTTTTTAATCGATTCTAAAAATGAATGACTCTCAGGATCAGCTAAAATTAGTTCTCCCAAAGCTCTCATCATAAAAAACGTAATAATACCTACAATTAAATAGGACAAAATAATTGAAGGGCCGGCGCTACGAATGGCTGAACCGGAACCCAAGAAAAGACCTGTACCGATTGCACCACCTATTGCAATCATTGTTACGTTACGACTTTTCAATCCCCGCTTTAATTTCTGTTTTTCATTCACAGTTATCCCTCCCTTCCTTATGAATAAAGAAATAGAGCGTCTATTTCTGCAATGAAACAGACGCTCCATTAAAATTATCTTTGTTTTTAATTATAAAACCTTCTTACTTTTTGTGCAATTATTTTTAGCTTTAATGCGATTATTAAGATATGCAGTAAAGATTACAATCGCTAACATAATAATCACGAAAACTATTACAGGTACTGTTGGCATACCAAAGAAAGGCAAGCATGCAACTACTTCAATTACAAATAATGCTGTGGTAATCCAAGCAATTTTACCGTGGTAAAAGTTTAACCAGTTAATAATAGCGTAGATAATATCCAAAATAGCTAGCAGCATGATGCCATAAACAAAAAGATATTGGCCCCACCGCGGCAATGACCAAATCATCCCACCAGAGACTTCCAGCATGAAGATAAGCATAAAAGCCACAATTCCAACTTCAAAGCTAAGAATGATTTTCATGAAAACATTTAACAAATCCCAGTTGTCATGGTACGTATTCAAGTTAAAGTAAATCAGTCCTAACACGCCGGGTGATACAAATAAAACCATCATCCATGAAAAGAGAATGTCACTGCCTTGAAAGACTCCCAATGGTATTCCTGCAATAGATTGAGCAATAGTTAATAACAGTGTAATCACCAAAGAGGCAATCATCACAATTTGAATCCATGATTTTTTATCTTCAAACCAAAAACTGATAGCCGCAATGAAATATAAAATTCCGTAAATCGAAGCCAATACTAAAGAACGACCTGGCATTTGCAAAGCAAACGCGAGAATTCCCGAAGCTAGTGCTAAAAGCGTTAAGACGATTTTAATAATTAAATTGAATGTTTTTCTACTCATATTTTTATCCCTTTACTCGAATTATATTATTTCAATTATACAAAAGATATGAACTAAACAAAAAAGGATATTTCCTCGGAAATATCCTTTTAGTTAATAAACTTTAATTTGATTTAATGGCCAGTATCTTAATTTCACTACACCCACAATATTTTTGCGTTTAATCGTACCAATGTAACGACTGTCCTTTGACACGCTGCGGTGGTCACCCATTACAAAGTATGTTCCTTTAGGGATTCGATTCGTTTTATTAATATATTTTAATTGTGATTTAGTATAGAATTGTTGATATTGACGTGATCTAGCCAGAGACTTCATAGTAAAGTTCTGCGTAGCTGAGTAAAATGTATCAGTACCGTTGTCAATCATATCCTTACCCTTAGTTAGCCAAGGTTGAGCAATCTTTTTGCCATTAATATAGATCTGGTTATCTTTGCTGACAATCTTTTCACCAGGCAAGCCAATAACACGCTTGATATACAAAGCGCTTGGTTCATCTGGTGCCTTCACAATGACTACTTCACCACGCTTAATTTGTGCATGACGAATGGAGATTAAACGATCCCCATTTTGAAAAGTAGGCTGCATCGATGGACCTGAAACTGTATCATTACTCAATACGAAGTGAAAGAGTAAGAAAAAGATCCCCATTAAGACTGCCCAAATAATTACAATATCACGGAAGAATTTCCCCCATGATTCGTTATTCTCTTTTTTATTTGTTTTATCTGTCATTAATAAACCTCATTCATTATTATGTTTTTCAAACTTTCTATATTATACATCATGCACAAAAAAGGATATTCCCGAAGGAATATCCTTTTAATTTAACGAAGTAAACTTAGTCTTCTTTTTTGTCTTCAGCCTTAGCTTCGTCTTCCTTGACCTTTTCTTCTACCTTTGGAGAAATGTCAAAGATTGCTTTGCCGTTCAAGTACAAGTGCTTGTCATCAGCAGTGAATTCAATCTTCTTAGTGTCAGGTTCTCTTAAGATTAACTTAGCAGCTGGAGTTTCAAGGTTTTGTTCAACAACTCTTCTAAGTGGACGAGCACCAAACTTCTTGTCGTAGCCTTTTTCAGCTAAGAAGTTCTTAGCTTCATCAGAAACTTCTACAGTTACGCCCTTCTTAGCAAGTACGTGGGACATCTTCTTCAAGTAAATGTTGATGATCTTGCCCATGTCTTGTTCAGTAAGTGAGTTGAATGGTACGATTGCGTCCAAACGGTTCAAGAATTCAGGTCTGAAGTAGTTTTCAAGAGCTGAGATTAACTTGTCTTGATCAACCTTGCCATCTTCAAGCAACTTGTCTGAGAAGCCTGCGTTTGAAGTCATAATCAAGATAGTGTCCTTGAATGAAACAGTTCTACCTTGAGCGTCAGTCAAACGACCGTCATCCATAATTTGAAGAAGTGCGTTGAAGACTTGTGGGTTAGCCTTTTCAATTTCGTCAAACAAAATCAATGAGTATGGTTGGTGACGAACTTTTTCAGTTAATTGACCACCTTCACCATAGCCTACATAGCCTGGTGCAGAACCGATCAACTTGTTAACAGCCATTTCGTCTTGGTATTCACTCATGTCCAAACGGATTAAGTGATCTTTGTTACCAAATAATTGGATAGCTAATTGCTTAGCAAGTTCAGTCTTACCAACACCAGTAGGACCAGTAAGTAAGAATGAACCAGTAGGACGATCGCTGTCTTTGAAGATTTGCTTACGAGCAATAGCGTCAGTAATTATGTCAATAGCTCTGTCTTGGTCAATAACGTTCTTCTTTAACTTCTTAGCCAAGTCTAAGTTCTTTTGAGCTTCATCTGCGTGAAGTTCGCTCATAGGAATCTTAGTCTTTTGTTCAATAATTGCGTAGATGTCTTTTTCAGTTACTTCTGGAGTATTCTTGGTATCTACGTTCTTCAATTGCTTTTCAAGTTCAGCAATCTTAGTCTTAATTTCGCTAGCCTTGTCGTAATCTTCAGCCTTAACAGCTTCTGACTTCTTAGCTTCAAGAGCACTGATTTGGTTCTTCAAATTCTTTTCATCAGTTGGTTGTACCAAAAGTGCCTTCTTAGCACCAGCTTCGTCCATTAAGTCAATGGCCTTATCTGGTAAGTAACGACCTTGAATGTATCTTTCTGATAATTCAACAGCTAACTTAAGACTATCGTCACTGTATTTTACGTGGTGGTAATCTTCATACTTCTTCTTTAAGCCTTTCAAAATCTTGATAGCTACATCTGTAGTTGGTTCAGGAACTTGTACAGCTTGGAATCTACGTGATAAAGCTGGATCCTTTTCAATTCTTTGGAATTCACTTGTAGTAGTAGCACCGATTAACTTCAAGTCACCGTTAGCAAGAGCTGGCTTCAAGATGTTAGCAGCGTCACCGTTGTTGTTTTCTGAGTCAGTTGAACCAGCACCAACAATGTTGTGCAATTCATCGATGAATAAAACTATGTTAGGATCGCTCTTAGCCTTGTCGATAACCTTCTTTAATCTTTCTTCGAAGCTACCACGAAGACTTGAACCAGCAACCATGTCATTGATGTTTACTGAAATAATGTGCATGTTAGCCATCTTAGCTGGTACATTGCCTGAAGCAATTCTTTCAGCCAAACCTTCTACAATAGCAGTCTTACCAACACCAGCAGGTCCGATTAATACAGGATTGTTCTTCTTACGTCTTGATAAAATTTCAATAACGTTATCAATTTGTTCATCACGACCAATAACTGGGTCGAAGTTATTCTTCTTTGCTTCTTCAACTAAATCCACACCAATTGGCTTTTCATTTGGTTGTTGTGGATTTTGTTGGATGGTTTGAGGAGCTGAACTCATATTGCTTGAGTAATTAATAGGAATTGAGCCGGAATTACCATTGCCGCTTCTTCTACCGAAGTCATCATTAAAGAATGAGCTGTTCAATTCGTTAAATAAGGTGTCAAAATCATTGTCAAAGTATGCCATATCTGCAAATACCTCCATCATAAACTTGATCATTAGCACTCAAAGCCTTCGAGTGCTAATTAATTACACTTATCAGTATAGCCGGTTATCCACAGATTGCAAGCATAACTTTAAAAGTTTTCCACATTTTTCTTTTAAATTGTGATGTTAATCTATAAAAAGTACCAACATCGTTGATATATAAGCGTTTATATTGCTTCACAATATCTAAAAATTTTATTAAGAAGGATGAAAATATGCGCTTGAAGGACTACAAGGTGAATGAGTTATCCACAGGATGAATATTAATTCTGATTATTTTGTCCATTTTTATCATTATCTTGCTTTTTTCCTTGGCGCGTTATCTCTTGATTATTCTTAATTGGTTCTAATAAATATTGTTGAATAACCTGGACTACTTGCTGATTTTGAGGCAAGTCAGAGTGATCAGCCTTATCGCCAGTGATTGTCATCGCAGTGTAACTCTTTACTTGATTTTGAAAAATATATTTTCCTGCCGCAGCACTAGCTTCTGGTACAATCCCATCTGATTCATAATTTTTGCCTCCAGATACAGTATACACCACTAAGCTCTTAGGGAGTCTATTTTTGCACTTAATAAAATCTTCCAACATTTGTGTTTTATGGTTGATATTTTTTTCACTAAAATTATACGGAGTACCCACGGTCATCAAGCGTTTCATAGTGATTTCATCTGAATAGTCTGAATAATAATGTTCTAGCCAATATGTCCAAATCAGACCTCCATTTGAATGTCCGAAAGCCTTAAAATTATTAAATTTATAGTCTTGTGAAATTGCTGCAAAAGCTTCATTCAACCAACCAGCTTGTTTTTTGATATTGCTATAGCCATCTTTATTGTTTTTAAAACCAATAATAATAAAAGGCTCATTATCATTCTTGTTAATCGAACCGGAATAAGATAAATTGCCATCAGTTGAAACATTGATTTTTAATACACTGTGTTTGGTCGGAGTATTTTGATTCAATAATTTAACCAATTGATTAAAGCGTTCAGTAGTTGCACTAGAACCGGGCACCATGATTACTGGAGACAAAGCGGATTTCATTCTTTGTGCTCGAGCTTGGTTATCCTTTTTCATCCACTTATAACCAGGAATAGCGAAAACCATGACTATTAATAAAACTAGGGCAATCCATTTTAAATTGGGATTTTTAAGCAGATTCTTGGCCTTTTTCATATTCATAAGCTTTAAGTTTCCTTTCTATCCTTTGTCCTAATAATGAAATTGGTATTAACATCAAAATATCTAAAATGAATAAACACATAGAAAAGACTAAATTACTCCAGTTTCCGTTAGAACCGAAAAATGAAATAAGAATTCCAGGCGTCCCTTTTAATACTGGATAAACACATGGGGTAATAATATGAAGAAAAATTGCTATTGAGGCAATAATAATATTGATTACGGGGATCAATACTATAGGTAAAAAGAGTACTGGGTTTAAAATGATGGGCATCCCTATCATAAAGCCCCACGTTGAATTAAACGCAACTGGCAATAAATTGGCTTTTGCAATATTTTCTGTCTCTTTATTTTGATGCGACAATAAAATAATTACTATTAATGCTAAAACTACGCTAGCACCACCCATTGCGCCATAAGGGTAAACGAGTGAACTACCCAAAAATTTATATGAAACATTCCATGAACCACCATGCTTTAATGCATAACTGAGGTTATCGGTAGCAACACCACTTGTAAGTGCTGTGGCTGTAGATAATGAAGTCAGCGGATAACCAATACCAATCCAGCTTAACAGCATAACGACAAATGCTAACGGAATAATTTCCAATAAATTATTTGAACTTTGAATTTGGATAACTAGTTCCTTAAAGGTACTTGAACTTAATATTTTGATTTGCAATTCATAAATAATAATTCCTAAAATCATCCCTGCGATAATAGAAACAGACGCTGGCAATAGCGCATTCCAGGCACGAGCTCTAACACGGTGAACATGCTCAAATTCTACTGGCTGGCGATTTTTACCTAGCCAGTGGAAAATTTCACCTACAGCATATCCAATTAATAAAGCTAGTAACAAAGCGTTGATTTGCAATACGCTTGATGAAAACATTGATTTATTACCAAGCTTATTGCCTACATTATTTGCATATGCGCAAAACATAATTACCATAACTGCAGTCATACCAGCTAAAGTAGAATCTTTATGGTATAAACGCGCTGTATATCGAGCGGCAAAATATGCCGCATAAAGGCCAAATAATCCAAAAGTTACCCGTACAAAGCCGTTACAAATAAATGAACCAGCATACCATATCTTGTCAGGCATAGTTTCATCAAAATTCAAGATATTATAAATAAAACTGTCTGGTGAAAAAACAGCATCACGTATCAACTTAAAATATGAACCGATAATTGCAATTGGCATCAGCATTCCCAAAGTTCGCTGAAAAATTCTAAATATCGGCAGTCTTCTTATTATAAGAATAAGACTGGTTATTCTCTCTCCCATAGCTTTTCCCTTTACCTATCTTCAATAAATATGATTGAATGAACTTATATTAATCCCATTATACAATTATGCTAGGAAGTTGATAATTATAGCTTATATAGAATTGAAAAATAATACTAAAATTTATCAATCTGGGTATACAACTATTTATACCAACAAAGATATTACTTTTTCTATTGATAAGGGAGAATTAGTAGTCATTTTGGGCTCTTCAGGAGCTGGCAAGTCAACGTTGCTGAACATTTTAGGCGGGATGGAACCTAATACAAGCGGTGACGTGATTGTAGCAGGTAAAAATATTGGATCTTATAATGCCAAACAATTAACAACTTACCGCAGAAATAATGTAGGTTTTGTCTTTCAATTCTATAATTTAATTCCTAACCTAACCGCAAAAGAGAATGTAGAATTGGCAGCGCAAATCGTTCCGGATGCTATGAATCCAGATGAAGCATTAAGAGAAGTCGATTTAACTGATCGCGAGCAAAACTTTCCTGCTCAATTATCTGGTGGTGAACAGCAACGTGTAGCGATCGCACGTGCTATCGCTAAAAAGCCAGAATTATTATTGTGTGATGAACCGACCGGAGCACTGGATTACAAAACTGGTAAACGGATTTTAAAGATTCTGCAAGACATGAGCCGAAAAAATGGCTCTACTGTACTGATCGTTACTCATAACACTGCTATTGCCCCAATTGCGGATAAGGTGATTCGTATTCATGATGGCGGTATTCAGAAGATTGAGACTAATGATCATCCTGCCGATATCAGTAGCATTGAATGGTAGGTATTAACGATGCGTAAATCGATTTTATGGAAGGATGCTTTTCAAGTTATAACGCACTCGCTTGGTCGTTATATTGCAATTATTTTGCTAATAGGTTTAGGTACCTTTGCCTTTGTAGGACTAAAGATGGCCGGTCCCGACATGCGTGCAACAGGTGCTGACTTTTTTGCTAAACACAACTTAGCTAATGTGACCGTTACTTCTAACTATGGGATCAATTCAACCGACCGAGCAACTATTAAAAATTCGCCCGCAGTTAAGCAGGCTACCTTTGGTTATTTGCAAGATGCAAAGGTTAAATCTAACCAAGATGTTTTACGGGTATTCTCTCAATCAAATACTCTTTCAAGCTATGAACTAATTAAGGGGCATTTCCCAGAAAATAATAAAGAAATCACTCTTTCATACTTGCTTAAAAAGAAGTATCACATCGGTGAAAAGATTAGTTTTACTAAGCCAGGAATTCTAAAGAATAAAACATATAAAATTGTTGGCTTTGTTAAATCCAGTGAATTTTTAGATAAAACGCAATTTGGTCAAACTAATATCGGCAACGGTCGACTAAGTGGATTTGCCGTTACAACGCACAATGCGTTCGCCTCACCTGTTTATCAAGTTTCACGTGTAACTTTTAAAAACACTGCTAATTTGAGCCCATTTAGCGTCACTTATCGCAATCGCGTATACCATGATCAAAACAAACCCCAAAAGGCATTAAATAAGAATAGACAAGACAAATATGATAAATACGTTCAATTATATAAACAGCAATATCAAAAGAGGCATCCCTATTACACCCGGTCAAATTGAGGTACCTAAAAATAAAATTAAAATTGATTATCCTAGCTACACTATTAGCAGTCGAGAAGAAAGCCAAGGATATTCATCTTACCGAGCTGATTCCGAGCGAGTTGAGGTTTTAGCCAACGTCTTCCCTGTTTTCTTATTTGCAGTTGCCGCATTAGTCAGCCTAACTACCATGAGGCGTTTTGTGGAAGAAGAACGCACCAATATCGGTACTTTTAAGGCTCTGGGATATGGCAATGGCAGTATCGCCATAAAATTCTTGCTTTACAGTACATCTGCTACAATTTTAGGTGTCAGCTTAGGGTATACTTTCTTGCCTAATCTGATTATCAAAGCATACCTAGCAAGTTCCACCTTAGGTAGTGATTACCAGTTAAACTTTGCTTGGGGACCACTACTCATTTCATTGATCATCGCACTACTTGCCACTACTGCTATTTCCATGCTCACGCTTTATCAAACGCTAAGAGAAAAGCCCGCCGCATTGCTTTTGCCAAAGCCACCGAAGAATGGTTCTCGCATTTTGCTAGAACATATTTCTTGGCTATGGAAGCATATGAGTTTTTCTGCCAAAGTTACTGCACGAAACATCTTCCGTTATAAGAGCAGAATGTTAATGACTATTTTTTGGGTAGCGGGCTGTACTGGATTATTGGTCATGGGCTTTGGGATTCGAGATTCTTTACAAGGCATTGGAAATATTCAATATTCTGCTGTCCAAAAAAATGATGTCATCGCTTTAAAGAGTAAACACGTTACTAAGAAAGAACAGAATGAATTAGATAAGATTTTTAAAGAAAAAGATATTACGCAAACAAATCCCGTGCAATATCAACAATTAACCAAGCACCTTAATCAAAGTGGCTCAACCGAAAATATCATGATGATTGCACCAAAATCAGCCACCAATTTTAGGAAATCAATTAACTTGAGAGAAAGACAAAGCAAAAAGAAACTTGCCTTGCCTAACGATGGTGTAATTATTTCTGAAAAATTGGCTACTTTATTAAATGTCAAAAAGGGTTCAACTATTTCTCTAAAAAATAGTGCCGGAAAAACTTATCACTTTAAAGTTAAGGGCATCTGTGAGATGTATTTAGGCCATTACATCTTCATGAATCAAACAGAGTACACCCGAGCTACCGGGCAAAAATATACGGCTAATGCATATCTCATCACTATGCGAAACCATCAGCCGCAAGAAGTTAACCGGATCAGTCAAAAATTAGTCAAAACGGCCGCAATCGAAACTGTGGTTTCTAATTCTTCTAACAGAAAAATTTTGGGTAGCTACACCGGCAGTTTGAATGAGGTTATCTTCATCTTGATTTTGATTTCAGGGATGCTCGCTGTTGTCGTTATCTACAATTTGACTGACATCAACGTTGCCAAAAGAATCCGGGAACTTTCTGCTATCAAGGTGCTATGCTTTTATGATAACGAAGCTACCATGTATATCTACCGAGAAACTATTATTCTTTCCGCACTAGGAATCATCGTAGGCTTCGGTTTTGGTTGGTGGCTGCACCACTTCATCATCACCAGCTTGCCACCTGATGCCGCAATGTTTGATCCAAATATGTATCCACTTAATTTTGTCTTTTCCGCATTAATTCCAGCAATCATTACCGCAGCTTTAGCAATTGTGGTTCACCACAAAACCAAAAAGATCAATATGCTAGATGCTTTGTCATCAATTGTTTAGCAGGCCTTATGCTATAATGCCTTTATAGAAAAGGGTGGGAACAAATATGCCAAGAAAACACTTTGAATTAAATAGCGATATTGCTAAATTAATCGATAAATATAATGAAATTAATGACACTGATTTTAACGAATTAGTCAATAAAGCATTGAGATTCTATCTCGTTAATCAAATGAGTTACAAAGACGTTCAAGACGCATTAAAAGAAACGGATGTAGAAACGTCAAGATATGTTGATGAAGCAATGCGCTCCAGCATGGGCGACATCAATCGCAACTATTAAAACTACTAAAAAAGCAGCAGGTTGTCCTGCTGCTTTTTCTATTCATAATGCTTATAACGATAATATCGATAACCGATTTTTTTGCCAAAAATATCCTGGGAAATTCCCATTAAGTTGGCAATTAATATGTATAATCCTAAAAAGACTAAACCAAAAATTGCTAAGTAAATTAAACTGCCTACTCGACCTAAATGATCAAAGTGATTTCCTATCAACAATTGATAAATAAATAAAATGACTACATAAATTTCGTTAGTAACAACAATTGGCAATAAACTAGTTAGGCGAATGCTATAGGTCTTGTTAAGCTTATGGTAACTAAGCCAAATAACGATTAAAAATGAGATATCCGTAGATAAAATTGCACCGTCCGCATTCATAAACATGGTCATCGGAACCTGCAAGATCACTTTAAACACAATCCCCCAAACCATGTAAATCACGGCTAGTTTATTCATATTCAAAGCTAAGAGCAAAGTTAAAGAATTCATTACTAGTCCGGCTAACAAACTTTGAACAATATTTTCAACCAAATAATATGCGCCAAGACTATCATGAGAAAACAACACCGTATAAATTGGTGATGCCGCAAATACACCTGAGGCTACTACCGGTAACAATACAAATAAGAGCAAGCGATAGTTTTCTAGCAACAACTTTTTAATGCTTTCTTGTCGATTTTTATTTTTAAACTTAAGACCGGCCAATAATGGCAAGCTCGTTTCAGATACAGCGGTAGCCAAAGAAATAATCACTGTAGTAATCTTGCTTGGATTGGCTGAAAAAATCGTATAAATGTAACTAACGTAGCTGCTAGTGAGGTGATTAAAGTTTATCAAGACCTGCTTGAACAACAATTGATCCACTAATTGAGTAACTGTAATAAAGGAACCCAATAAAACAAAAGGTATGGAAGCATACCATAAATTAAGTAAGCTTCGCGTTACGTTGTTTAAAGCTCGCTCCTCGCTGCTTTCAAGGAGCTGCTTATAATGTCCCCACTGCTTGCGTAAATACGCAAAGAGGTATAAATGGCTGGCAATAGCGCCAACACAGGCACCGAATACACTAAAATAAACTGCAATTACGTAATTGTGATGAAAAACTTCAATCACTAAGAAAGTTGCCAGCAAAATAAAGAGAATTCGCGCAAATTGTTCCCATAATTGGGAAATACCATATGGCTTCATATCGTTATTTCCCTGGAACCATCCTCTTACCATACTCATTGATGGCAAAATAATTACAGCCGGTACCAAAACCCGAATTGAAATTGTAGCACTAGCTACAGAATCTACTGGACTGTTTTTGGCAATAATTGGTGCAGTTGCATATAGCAAAATTCCACAAGCTAGCCCCATTACCAACATGATAATGAGACCCAGCTTAGTAATATACAAACTGTCTTTATATCTATTTTGTGAATTTAATTGTGATACTTCCCGGGCAATAACTGAAGGAAGCCCTGCGGTTCCAACAGATAAAAATAATGCGTATGGTGTATACGAAGAATTAAACAGAGCTTGTGCATTCAATTGGTTGTGATAGCTCCCCAGCATAATCAACCAAGGAATTAAATATACTACTCCTAGAATTCTCGATACGATACTACCAAATGATAGCCAGAACGAACCCGATAGGATCTTTTTGTTCAACAGTAAAACCTCAAATCTACGTTATCTCATTGTGCCTCATTAATTATACGTGGATTTTTTTATTTTTGGGAATAAAGGGGCTCCTTTTTAGAGAAATTTAGTCGACAAATAATACAGATTGGTTACATTAGTTACCATATTATTACCTATAGTTTAATTTATCGTTAGGAAGCTTGACCCGCTTCGGAATAATCATTATGATTGAAATGTTTCTATATGAAAGTTACTGATTATTTATAATTCTATTAATAAAAAATTCATGGGGGATTTACGTTGTTATTTAAGAAGAAATTTATTACTAAATTAGCATGCGTTGCTATTTTTTTAACTACAGGTATCGCTGCAGTAAAAGCTCAAGCTCCACAAACTGTTCAAGCTTCAACTACTTCAGTTGCTGCACGTTCACTTGGTATTGACGTTGCTAGTTACCAAAGTGCTGATTTGTCTGCTCATGCTAGATCTGGTGCCAAGTTTGCTGTAGTTAAAGTTAGTGAAGGTACCAGCTACAGAAACCCTAAGGCTAGTGGTCAAATTGCTAGTGCACGCAGTCAAAACATGATACCAATGGGCTACCACTTCGCTACTTTCAGTGCAAGCACTTCAGTTGCTAAGCGTGAAGCAAACTACGCTATTTCATCAGCTAAGGCTGTAGGCCTTAACCCAGGCTCATACCTTGCTTGTGACTACGAATCAGGTGACGGCAACAATATCAACATGGGTAAGAACCCAACTGCTAATGCAATTATTGCTTTCATGAAGAAAGTTAAAGCTGCTGGTTACAAGCCACTTCTTTACGCTAGTTCATCTGTATTGAAAAACAACATTAACACTAACAAAGTAGTTAATGAATTCCCTAACAGTTTATGGGTTGCTTCATACGCAATCTCAGGTCGTATTGATAATCCAAACTTCAATTACTTCCCATCAATGAAAGGCGTTTCAATTTGGCAATTTACTGATAACTGGCGTGGTCTTAACGTAGACGGTAATATTAACGTTTTACCACTTTCATCATCAGGTAGTGCAGTTTCTCAAGCTCCTAGGAAGAACACTGGTAAGGCTCGTGTATTGAAGCACAAGGCTTTAAAGAAGAACCATCTTTAAAGAAGAACCATTCTGTTACTGGTCATGGTAAGAAGAAGACCATCAACGGTAAAAAGTACTACAAGATTGGTAAAAACAAGTACATCAAGGCTGCTAATGTCTACTAAAAATAATTAGTTATCAAAAAATGCACCAGGTAAAAACTTACCTGATGCATTTTATTTTGCTCTTTTTACTTTAAGAACTTATCGCCTGCAATGTGACGGTAAAAGTTTGCTTTAGCAGTTTGGTAATATGGAACAATCCATAATAGGCCTATCCCTGCGGTTAAACCGCCAAGCAAGAACCATCCAATGAAACTTAAGTCAAAGATAAACAAATCCATCTTGTGACCCTTCATGAGCTCCTTGCTGGCGTTAATACCATCGGTTACGCCAACTTGCTTACCGCTGGCTACCATATCCTTAACAATGTATGCTGTCATTGAATATGAATAAGATTTTATAATACCTGGGATAATTAAAAGAATAGTCCATAAAAATGTAAAAATACTCGTTAATATAAAGTTAAGACATTCTGGAACAAAACGATTTTCCGTAAATACGGAAAATGCAGCCATATATGTCTTTTCTTCTTTTTGATTATCTCTTAATTTCAAAAATGAAATTGCTAAACTTAAAGCAAAGAAATCGCCAATCCAACCTAGAAGAGATCCTAATGGACTAAGCCATTGCATCAAAAAACTATTTCCATCATAGTTCATATAAATCTCATCGAATCTATGTCCACAACCCGTGAAAACACCAACGATGATTGCATTAATTAAAAAGACGATTACTGCCCAGCCCCAATTTCCACGTAAGGCTTGCTTGGCATTGTCTTTCAATCCTTTTCTTGTAACAGCCATTTTCCCACTCTTTCTATGTCAGTTACATAATTAGTGTCGCCTAAACGTAGATTATAGTCAATGAAAAACGGCATCAAAAAAGCCTAATTCCACCAACACGGAACTAGGCTCACACAGTGTTGACCGCCATCTCTGACCACATATAGAAGATAACATTTTCGCTACCGGAGAAAATGACTACTCCTAGTGGCGGTACATGAAAATTCTAGCATTCAAAAATATAAAAAACAAGCAAAATGACACGGATTGATACAGATTGTTATTTTGATAATTACAATCCACAAATAATTGCAATAATGCCAAAGATAATTTGTAACACTGCTATTGCAAGATGACCCGCGTTTTTGCCTTCTTTGAGGGGATGCTCAGCATTAATAACTTTGTGAACTTGCCAAGCGTTATAAATTCCAATAATTGCTACAAAAATTCCTGCAACAATTGCAGTCCACTTATAGATAGCACCGTTATTTGCATTGCTAGCAGACCATAAGATAATCAGATCGACGCCTATGATAATCCGATTCTTCTACTATTGCATCCAACGTTGGCAGCATTATATCCTTTATTACCAGCAGCTTGCTTCATGACGGAATTACTTACCTGAATTTGAACAATACCCATTATTACAATGAAAACAAATACACCATATGTAACTAAAGTTGCCATAATATTCGCAATTTCTAAAATCTATTTGCTATCTATCCCCTAAAAATTAGATCACAATATTGCACATAACCCCATAATTGCAGCAGCAATCACAATTGCATAAGTCGCAATTACTTACCATGAACTAATTAATGGCTTATTTTGTGTCTTTAGTTGTTTTCTCATTTTGTTAGCTCTAACAAGAGCAAAAATAGCAGCAATCCAGAACAAAATACCACCAATAATCGACATTACATGCCCTGCATTACTTATAGCTTTTACATTTCCAATCATTACTAAAATTGGGGAAACAATAAAGAAAATACCAAAAACAACGCCACTCCAAATTGCAAACGGAGCTGTAGTCGGACGAATCTTCAATTTTTTAATATTTTGTGAATATCGGTACGTCAAGTAAAGCTGCAAAATTCCTAAAAGAATTAAAACTAGAGAAATAATGATAATTACCATTTTCTCCACACTTTCACTTAAAAAAGTTCAGAAATCCTGTAAACAGTAACACAAAAGCGATTAAGTAAGTTTGAACCACTTCAAGATTACTGTCATCTTTTTTCAATTTCTTTGACATTTTTCTACCACGTCTAAAAATTGCCAAAGCTGCGAGCATTAATAATATTCCTACAATTACATAAAAAGTGTGACCAAATTTAATATTAGTAATTCCCGTCATAAAAGTTATTGATGTCAATATCAAAACCACGCCAAAATATCCCCCATAAAAGATTACAGCAGGTGCTGTCGGTAATATCTTTGCTTTTTTATCCCATTTATAGAAGCCATACACGCGATATAATTGCCAAACACCTAGTAACAACATAACGGTATAAAAACCAATCATTACCCAATCAATCATAATATTGGCACTTTCTAAAAACTAAAATTCTGTCTAAGCATTATTCTTCTAGCATTTGCTTGTAAAACTTTATAACGCTTACCGGTTAACATCCAAATAGTTAACAAAATTGGAATGATGACTTCTATCACACAATAAATTATAAAAATGCTATTGCTCGTCGAAATACCTATTGGTTGTAAAAACATGAAGTAATCATACATACCATGAATTATCATCATAGCCCAGAGTTTTCCTGTATAAAGATAAATAATTGCCCAAACAAGACCTCTTACAAAAGCCATAATTACCTGGGAAATAGCAGCAATAAATGGTTCATCCATCACATTAAGCAAATGAAAGGCTCCAAAAATCATTGCGCTGATAATAACTACAAATGTTACTTGATGTTTAGTTTCCTTAAGACATTCTAACAGTGTAACGATAGACAAATATCTGAAAGTTTCTTCTGAAACTCCTGTAGAAATAGCATCAAAGAACGGTTTCCAAGCAACACAAAACGATGATTGCAGGAATGCTTGGCTAATAAATCTTGACATTGCCCCTGAACAAATATTCCATAAAATATCCCAAATCACGAAAATTATTAAAACTGTTAAAACTAAATATGACCAATTTGAGCTAGTCTTAAATTTTAAATTTGGATTTAGTCTATGATCCCAGCAGTAAGTCATGTAGCAAGCGGCTATTAAAAATGCAAGTGCTCCTAAATTAGCATACATTTCAACAATGTCATCAGTATATGCGTGTAATTCATAAACCTCATAATCTTAAAAAATTCAGCAGGCTGTATATTAATTCTGCTCAACAATTTTACGAAGACAATTATATCTAATGTTGCTTTTCCATTTTTCCAATTGCTTAAATGGGATTTTGAAGTAATATCCTTGGCAACTTTTTCTATACTTATTCCCTTACTTCTTCTCAGTTCTTTAAATTTACTGCCAAAATTATAACTTTGATAAACCATCTATGAAAGGAAACTCCTATTATGAAAATGACATTTAAAAAATTTATTTTAAATATTATTATTGGTGGAGGATTAGAAGTTGTTACCCATCCATCCTTTTTGAACATATTGACTACAATTAAATTATAAAGCAAGATACTCTTTTGCACACTTTAATATATCAACCTGTTTACATACAAAAAGACGAGGCTCAACGCCTCGTCTTTTCTCTTTAATTAAAGTGCAGCATTATCGACATAATGCGGTTTACTTTCTTTTTAATCTTACCAAATTCACCATGAGTAGTGTGATTATCCTGAATAATAATCATATCCTTAGCACCTTTGGTAGTACGCAAAAAGGTGTAATAACCTTCGCCAGCACCATTCGCTGCCTTGTACTTCTTCAAGTTGTAAAAGCCGCCGTTGTAATATGACGGTGCCTTACCCTTGAAGAGCACTTTTCTGCTTTCTTTAGTCAGTAATTTACCATGTAGGATATACTCAATCGTTTTTGCTAAATCAGCATTAGACATCACAATAGAACCTGCACCTAATTCATTATGTGCATCCTTCACAGCCTGATCATGATCAACTCTCATGAATTGACCAGAACTTCTTTCGTAACCTGGAACCCAGCCAGCAGATTTCAGCTTAGCCATGCTTGACCATAAAAATTCGGTTTGCTTTAACTTAAGCGGCTTGATGTAAGTCTCACGGAATAGCTCTTCATAAGACTTATGTTCTAGCTTAGACAAGATACCGCAGAGGTAAATATAGTTCACCGCAGTATAATGCCACTTACCTAACTTTCTTCCGTCAAACACGGTGTATTTTGCATCGTGAGCAATATTAGCTTCATCAGAAATAAATTTCGGTGTCCCCAATTGCTGATCGGTTTCTAGATCTAATCCAGAAGTCATGGTTAACAAGTTGCTAATCTTGACATTATCTGCACCATCTACGTTAGGGTAAAACTTGGAAAGCGGATCATCTAGTTTCAGCTTTCCCTTTTGCACCTCACGCATAACCATCGCAGCAGTCATTGATTTTTGCACTGAATTAATCAAATAACTAGTGTCAGTACTATTATTTGTAGCGTACTCAAGTAAAGGTTTTCTGTTGCTTGTTACCAAGACAGAGCCTTTAATGCCTAAACGATCAATAGCCTGGCGCACTACTTTGCTTTTAAACTGTTCTTATTAGTCAAATCAACGCTCTTAACATCGTCTTTATTCTGCCACTTCTTGGAGTAGTAGTAGTTAGACATGTAGTAGTTGTAGCGTCTATTTGGTAATTCCATGAATGGCTTAACAGCTTGATCAACTGCAACCCATCCTTTCCAACCTAAGTGAATAGTATCTTCCATGAAGTACTTTTCATTGCCACGTTTTGAAAGATCAACTACATTTTCAAAGCCTTGGTTAACCAGTTGGTGTTCAATTTTAGCAACAGATTCCTGGTACATTTTTTCTGATAAACCAGTGTACTTCATCCATTTTCCGTTAATTGGAGGAATAATGAATAATACATTAGTGTGTTGCTTAGCAAATTGTTCAAGCATCAATTGGAAGTCACCATATTCAACTGAATGGACATAGTCGAAATGACGTTGACTACCTTTCAAACGCTTCAATACCTTCTTAGGCAAACGAGTTCTATAGAAAGTATTGTCAATTCCTAAGTTATTTGAATTAGTATGCATTGCAGCTTGTTCTGCAGCAACCTTATTCAAAGCCTTAACAGAATATGCACTTGGTAAAACTTTTGCTTTCTTTTGAATCTTATTTACACGATCGCGCAATTGGAATGCACTGAAGAAGTTATCTTCATTACTCAACATTCTGCGACGATTATTTAAGTAAAACTTTTGGAAAGTAGTTAGTTTCTTGCCTTCCGCAATTTGTTGAAGACTATTCTTGATTTCGCCCTTAACGTCTGGCATTTCAAGCAAACGCTTAGCAGCGTAACGGTCAGTCTTATTATTCTTAGCACTTAACAAGAAATTGCATGCTTGAAGTGGTGAATAATACAAAGCAAAGGCATTAGGATCTTGACCCTTTTTGGTAAACCATTGTGGTGAAATAATCACAACAGCCTTTTTATTCTTAAGTTGCTTAGCTGTGCCTTGCATCCCCAAAAATTGAGCCAAAGATTGACTACCTGGACCACCAAGCAAGAACGGACGGTAATTTCTATGATACTTTTCCGTAATTACACTAGGGTGCAATGGGTCAAATCTTGACAATTCACTTGAACCATAGAAAGGCACATAACCGTCATTAAAAGCTTCTTGCTTCATTGTACTGCCTTTAAAGACAGTAGTATTTTGTGAAACAGCGGCTTCATAGATTGTTTGCTTAGAAAAAGTTCTTTCCCAGGGAATAAGGAATACAACTAATAAAAGGATAAAAGCGCAAATAACTGGGCCAAAAATTTGCCACAGCCGGCGTTTATTACTCATTTTCTAAGCTTTCCACCTTTGCAACAATCTTATTTGGAGTATCCCATTCAGCACGGTTGAATTCTGAAACAGGAACATCAATATCAAATTTTTCTTGTAAGCTCAAAAGCATTTGTACACTTGCCATTGAGTCCATCAAACCATTGTCAAAGATGTTTTCATCCATTTGATCTGATAAATCTTCACCAGTTAAATCGTTTAAAATATCTAATACGCCTTGTTTAGTGTCCATAATTAATACCTCTATTCAACACAAATACTTAATTAATATCATTCCATATTATATAAGCTTATTTCCAACCAAACCATAGTTGACTAAGAAATCCTGAGAAAATCAAGAAACTGAAGCAAACTACGTTGAAAGTCAGGAAAATGGCGAACCATTCAGTAAACTTATTATGTGGAATTTGTTTCTTATGCTTTATCTTAAATCTGAGCCAAGCATCGTTGATACAGATTGCTGCGGCATGGAAAATACCGTAAACAATGTAGTACCAAGTAAGTCCGTGCCAAAAGCCCATGATTAAGAAGAGCAAGAAATAAGAAACTTGTGACAATCTATTTCGATTCTTAAACAATTTTTTCTTTATTGCAAGGAAAGTGAATCGCATGTAGATGTAGTCACGGAACCAGAATGACAAAGTCATATGCCAACGGTTCCAGAAATCTTTAATGTTCTTAGAAATAAATGGCTTATTGAAGTTCATTGGGGTATGAATGCCCATGAAGTATGAAATTGATACGGCAAATAGTGAATAACCTGCAAAGTCAAAGAACAAGTACATGCTGTAACAATACATGTAAGCAAGTACCCACCATGAAAGCTTCAAACCACCATTTGCATTACCAACTGCTAATGCAGCGGCAGTGATCTTTGGCAACCAGTAAGTTCCAAAGAACCAACCAATAACAAATTTGTATAAAAAGCCTTGGAATAAATATCTTACTGCATATTGTAAGTCAGTAATATATGCATCCCTTGTAGGAACCTTTTCATAATCCTTCTTAAATCTACGGTAACGATCAATAGGACCTGATGAAATGGTTGGGAAGAAGAGCAAGAATCTTGCATAAGTTACAGGATCTACCTTCTTAATCGCACCATCACGCATTTCCATGATAACTTGGACATTCTTAAAGGTTACATATGAAATACCTAAGAACCCAATTACAAAGCCAATGGAATTATCAGGGAAAGCTGTCAAATACTTAACTGCAGCTAATGGAATAATTGCCAAAATTACTGCTAAGCTAAATACCCAAGTCTTATTTTTACCGTGATGACGATAATACTGATATGCAAAGGTCAAGATAAACTCATAAACCAGCCAGATTAATAAGTTAACCCCTTGCTGCCAGTGACTACCATCAAAAATCAAGAATAAGAAAACAATTGAGAAAATTGCTTCATATGTCTTGAAACGATGACCGAAGTATAATCCCAAAATGATTGGAATTAATGCAATCATCAAGTAAACGAAATATTGCGGATTTGAGTAAGGTTGTAAGTTAATGAAATTGAAATTCACTACTTATTAACCTCCTTAATAACCGCCTTGATGTCTACCTTGCCGTTTTGTGAAATTGGCAATTTATCTTGGTAAACAAAACGTTGTGGAATCATGTAAGGCATAACATTCTTAGCCAAATCTTCACGAATCTCCTTAGTTAAGGCAGCTTCTGAATGTTGATGCGCTACGCCTTGCTTCAATTCGATTTCTGCAACGATCTGCTTAACAGTGTGATCTTTACTATATTTAGGAACCGCAACGCCATAACGAACGTATTTGTTCTTAGTTAAGTAGAAGTTGATTTCTTCAAGTTCGATTCTGTAACCATTGAACTTGATTTGGAAGTCAATTCTACCACGATAAAAGAGCATATCGCCGTTAAAGAATCCGGCATCCCCACTGCGGTAGCTAGCATACTTTTTACCATCTTCATGGAAGAAAGCAGCTTCTGTTTTTTCTGGGTTATTCATGTAGCCCTTTGAAACGCTTGGACCGCTAATAATGATTTCACCTTCGCCAGGCTTATCACCCTTTGAAGTATCAATTGTAATTTCAGTATCTTCTTTTACTTTACCAATTGGCAAACGATCATACTTTTCAAGTACTTCATCAGTAATTTCAACTTGAGTAACGGCAACTGTAGTTTCAGTTGGACCATAAGTATTGAAAATATGACTAGCAGGGAATTTCTTCTTAAGCATGTCTGCTTCACTATGTGGCAATTCTTCCCCACAGAATAAGAAGTGAGTCAAATCTGGGTGATGTTCACTATCAAAGGTCTTATCCAAGAAGCACATTTGTGCAAATGATGGTGTAGATACCCATACGTTAAATTGCATCTTTGGCAAAGTTTGGAACAATTGGCCAAAGTTTTGGGTAACATCATGTGGAAGTACCACTAACTTACCAGCAGAAACAAGTGCTGGGTAAAGACTCATAACTGATAAGTCGAAAGAATATGGTGCTTGTGCCAAGAAACTTGGATTTTCTGGCAAATTAAAGTCTGATAATTCCCAGTTTACGAAACTAAGCAAATTGTCATGACTAATTTGTACACCCTTAGGCTTACCAGTTGTACCAGAGGTAAAGATAATGTAGTAATTATCGTCACCTTCGACAAAGTCATCTTCATTAACAGTAAAGTCACCGTCTTCAACTTCACTAGCCTTAAGTACTTGAACGTCAGATAAATCAACATCTGGTAATGGATCAATTTCCAAAACCATTGGTGATTTTGAAACGTCTTGGATCATAGTCAAACGTTCAGCGTTTGAGTAGCTAGCAATTGGAATATATGCGTGACCTGACTTAACACAGCCAAGGAAACTAGCGATCACTTCAAAAGTTTGACCGCCCCAGATCATGATTGGGGCATGATCCGGAATATCCATAGCAGCAATCTTGTGTGCCCACGCATTAGAACGCTGCTTAAGTTCGCCATATGTATTGGTTTTACCAAGATAGTCGTAAACAACACGATCTGGTTCTTGTTCAGCTATCTCGTCTATTCTCTTAATAACATCTTGAATCATGTGACAGCACCTACCTTAAAATTCGTTGTAAATGTAATGAACTGAAGTAAGTCCACTATATTCATACAAATAAATAAGGGCCATCAGGATTCCAAAATAAATAATTGTTTTCAAGACAAACATACCGACGCGTTTGCCCCGAGAATCAATTTTTGTTTTCTTATCCATTATTTCTCCCTCAAGTAA
>NZ_GG700752.1:129200-131536 GCF_000160855.1 Lactobacillus helveticus DSM 20075 = CGMCC 1.1877 | reverse complement strand
AATATTTTTGTAATAATTTATTACTTTGCCTTATAAATAATTTATTACTTGCCTTATATTACCACAAATAGCAATAATAAGCGTATCATCGTTATACATTTTAACAAATTTAAACTTTTCTTAAATTAAAGCTGCAGAAAAATATACGGAAACTGTTTTATTATTGTATTTTTTTGCAATTACGGTATGCCAAATACAGTGGAATGGCGATAATTACCGCAACGAAGATTATAGCAAAGATCAATAAGCGCATCATATTTTTAGGATCAGTCCAGCGATTGCTTTTTGCAGTGGTCAAAACATACACTGCAAAAAGCACAATAATGATTAATTCGCCTAAACAAAACCATGAGTGCAAATTTTGATACAAATACAGGTACGTTGTTGCCGGCAATAAACAAAACCAGCCCGCAAAACGCAGCCAAAAGATTTCTTTTTGATGATAATTGAGATTCATTACTCGCTTCCTTTCATTATTAATTGCCAAATAGCGCATTAATATTAATTGATAAAACTCGATCCATTACCACAATATTAGGTCTAGCATATTGCTGCGATGCCGATTCAAATAGACAGAGCAGTTGTCCCTTATAAGCTGTAATCTGCTCCAAATATGGCGGCATTTCTAGTTCTAGCTCAGCATTCTTTTCATCCAGTGCATTCAAAGCCGAAGTTGGAAAAACGTACAGCTTCGAGTTGCCGCTTCCGTATGACTGACTCAAGAAGATCTTATTTTGATAAATTGCGATCCCCTGAATCCGCTTGTCCATACTTGTTTCACCAGTTGGATCCGACCACTGCAGAGTACCCGTAACAGATTTTACTTCATTATTAGTAATTGAGCCTTTATTTTTACCGTTGCGCGCAATCCGGTATGCTGCAACTTTTCCGCGTCCATACATGTTGAAAAATCCAACGAACAATTGACTATCATAGTAAGTAACTGCTGAAGCCTTTTCAACTGCAGTAATCGCAATCTGGTGATCATACTTAATTGGAATCCTGCTTCCTGGCTTATATTCTTTCATCTCTTTTAACGAAAATGCAGCTAACGCTGAAGATTTGCCCAATGATCCTGTAACCCAAATATTTTTAGCTACAGGATCATAGGCAATACCGCCCAAATGCGGTCTGCCGGGAACCTGAATTGTCTTAATATATTTGCCCGTCTTTTTATCTAAAACATAAATAACCGAAGCATGAACATGGTCTCCGTCATAGGCAGTAATCAAAATGTACTTGCTTGCTACAGCAATTCCCTGCGGCGTCATCGCAGTCGCTACATCATATTTTTTAGTCTTAAGATTATAAGCCTTAGTCGAAATCAGGCCTGGAATAATAAAATCTTTTCCATCCCATGTCCTCGGTGGAACATAAGTAGATACCTTATTGATGAAAGGATAATTTTCACGTAAAGCTTTTTGATAGTTTTTGAAATTATGCCAAGCTGCATTAGTATTTGTCCCATCTTTAGCTTTTACTACTTTAGGACGCTCTCGCAGCATTTCTTGTTTTTGCAGCCATTGATAGCCAAAATAGCCACCTGTTCCGACACCTACTAAGATGAGAACAGCTATTATCAATTGCAAAACAAACTTACCAAATTTTTTCACTGAACTGTTCCTTTCTCTACCTTTTTGACATGTCTTACATTATAATCACTATTCAAGATACTTTTATTAATCTGCTAACAATTTTCTTTAAAAATATAGATTTTTCGAAAATAAAGTGTATTTCGTCACACTTTTTTCACAATTTAAGGTTATACTATGTAATGTAGCAAGTAAGAATTCTACTTACTACTACAACTCAACTTTTTTGTTTTTCATTCATACTCCTCCAAGTAAATAATGAAAATAAAAAAATTGACTTACTCCAATTAGTCAATTTCATATCTATCCCTTTCGGCTCACGTGAGTTGCGTGAGCTTTTCTTATACGCAAAATCAATTTCTTAAATACTTCGCAAGCAAATCTTTACCTTTTCATAAGAATTTGAACATTTTTAATTCACATTTAGCATGTAGTATATAAATCGTAGCAAGGCGGTAGAAACTTGTTATATACTCCCACTTTTCTATTTCATTCATTCTTACTCCTCCAAAGTAGATGAAACTAATAAGGTCCGCAAAATTTTGCGGGCCTTTTCCTTTTTTCCTGTATATTTAAGGTAGAAAAGAGGCGCAAATATGTTTTCACCATCAATCAAACATTTAATTCAAGAAAAATCAGGTTCGTTTTTAATTCCAGCTAGTCGAATTGCTTTCGTTCAAGATGACAATCCCCTCTATCATGCCTTTTTAATCCTTACTAAAGTTAAATATTCTAAGATTCCAG
>NZ_GG700752.1:112065-127915 GCF_000160855.1 Lactobacillus helveticus DSM 20075 = CGMCC 1.1877 | reverse complement strand
TTTTGTGCAAACTACACTAGAAGCACAACTGCATTTATTAATTAATAATGCCTTCTTGCCAATCGTCGATGACCGTGGCGTTTTCCAAGGATTGCTTACTAGACGTGAGTGGATCAAAGCATTTAATTATGTAACTCATACGTATGATAAGCACTATAAATCTATCAAAATAAAATAACTGTTAGGCAGCTTGCAAAAAGCTGTCTTTTTTAATGATTGAAACTAGTTTTCTATTTACATATCCTTATGGCAAAAGAATGTTATAATGATTTGAGTAGAGTGATGTATTTACTTTTTTAGAGGCTATATTATGAAACGTCAATGGAAATTTATTGTCGTTTTAATTGCCGGGGTAATAAGTTTAATTTTTGAATTTGGTTTGCATGCTTCTACTCTATTTGTAACGCCAATTCTTAAATTACAAATGAATCCGCAAGCAATTATTATCGACATTTTGGGTATTTGGATTTCCGTCCTCCTATTAATGGAAATATTTAATGATTGGAAATCTGGCCGTTACGGTGTCGATATTTTGGCCGTAATTGCGATCGTCTCTACCATTTTAATCAACAATTACTGGGCTGAATGGATGATCTTGGTAATGTCTACTGGTGGTGAAACCCTAGCAGACTACGCTACAGGTCAAGCCAGCAAGGAATTGCGTTCCCTTTTGAACAATACTCCTCGTATTGCTAACAAGTTAGTTAATGGCAAGATTAGTGAAGTTAACGTTGAAGACTTGAAGATTGGTGACATCGTTTTGATCAAGCCTGGTCAACAAGTCCCAGTTGACGGTGAAATTGTTAAAGGCGACTCAAGTTTTGACCAATCATCATTAACTGGTGAATCTGTTCCTGTTGCTAAAAAGCCGGGCGATGAGCTGATGTCTGGTTCCGTTAATGGTGATGCAGCCGTTCAAATGAAGGTTACGAAAGCTGCCAAGGATTCAGAATATCAGTCAATTGTTGCCTTGGTTAAGTCAGCACAAGCTCAGCCAGCTAAGTTCGTTAAGATGGCTGACCGTTACGCCATTCCATTCACCATCATTTCATTGATAATTGGTGGTGTCGCATGGGCTGTATCTGGGGATGCCACAAGATTTGCGGAAGTTATGGTTGTTGCTTCTCCATGTCCACTTTTGATTGCAGCTCCTGTTGCTTTGGTCAGTGGTATGAGTTCAATGTCAGCACACCACATCATTGTTAAGTCAGGTCCAACTCTTGAAAAGTTAGCTCGTGCTAAGACTTTCGCCTTTGATAAGACTGGTACTTTAACTGAAAATCAATTAGTTATTGATCAAATCATCCCTGAAGGTGATGGTCTTTCAAAAGAAGAATTGCAAAGCTTAGCTGCTAGTGTTGAGCAACAATCTAGCCACGTTATTGCCAGCTCTTTGGTTAAGGCTACTGACAGCAGTTTAATCAAGCCAGTTACCAACTTAAAGGAAACCACCGCTCAAGGTGTAGAAGGCGACGTAGATGGTAAGCATGTTAAGGTTGGTAAATTAAGCTTCGTTGCTCCTGATCATGAAAAAATTGCTGTAACTTCAACTGCTGTCTTTGTCTCAGTCGATGGCAAGTTTGCTGGTTATATCACTATGATGGATGAAATTCGTCCTGAAACAGCTGAAACCATTGCTAAGTTGAAGCGTCAAGGTGCAGAAGACATCATGATGCTTACCGGTGACCACATGCAAGTTGCCGAAAAAGTTGGTAAAAAGGCTGGTATTACCGATATTCGTGCCAATCTTTTACCAGCTGAAAAGATTAAGGCTATTAAGGAAGTGCCTAAAGACTTACGTCCTGTCGTTATGACTGGTGACGGTGTTAACGATGCTCCAAGTTTGACTGCTGCTGACGTTGGTATCGCTATGGGTGCCAAAGGCGCAACAGCTGCTAGTGAAAGTGCCGACGCCGTTATCATGGTTAACGATTTATCCAAGGTTAACGATGCGGTTGCCATTTCTAAACACACTATGAAGGTTGCTAACATCGACGTTTTAACTGCTATTGGTGTTGTTATCATCATCGAATTGATTGCCTTCACTGGTGTCATCCCTGCCTTTTGGGGTGCTATCTTGCAAGAAGTTGTCGACATGATTACTATCAGTTTGGGACTTCTTGCTAAGACTAAACCAAGCAACAAGCAATTTGGTTTGGAAGAGTAATTTGCATCCAGTTTAGAAAAATATTAAAATTAGACTCAACTGAATATTTCATTTAGTGGTTGGGTTTTTATCAGAATAAAAGCTTTCAAGATTTGCTTCTTTGGGTCAAGAAGCACCTTGAAAGCTTTTGCTTTTTTATAGAAAGGGAATACATGCATTTTTTAGGGGAATTAATCTTAATCCTTTTAACTACAGTTTTATTAGGACAGGTCTTTGCTCGCTTTAATATGCCTGCAGTTATCGGACAATTATTATCAGGAATCATATTGGGCCCTGCTATCTTAAATTGGGTAACACCAAACGACATCGTCAGTCTATTCTCAGAGTTTGGGGTAATCCTGTTAATGTTCTTAGCAGGTCTGGAAAGTGACCTGGACTTATTAAAGAAATACTTCAAGTTAAGTTTCACCGTAGCTAGTATCGGAGTTATCTTACCCGTTGTCTTCATGGGTATTGCCAGCTATTTCTTCGGCATGAAACCACTTGAAGCTCTCTTTATCGGAATTGTCTTTGCGGCAACCAGTGTGTCAATCTCCGTTGTAGTATTGCAAGAAGCACAACAACTCCATACCCGTGCCGGTACAGCAATTTTAGGAGCAGCCGTAGTTGACGATATTTTAGCGGTTGTTGTATTAAGTGGGTTCACTACTTTCAGTCACGAAGGCGGCAAGAGTGGGTTAACTAACAACTTCTTTATTAATATCTTGATCGAAATTGTCTACTTCGTTGTTGTGTGGATCATCTTTAAGTTCGCTGCGCCATACTTTATGAAGGCTTCCGAAAAAATCGATGTTGATTACTCCGTAGTTATCGGTTCACTTGTCTTAGCTTTAACAATGGCTTGGGCTGCCGACTTAGTTGGATTATCCGCCGTTGTAGGTGCATTCTTTGGTGGTTTGGCTATTAGACAAACGCCACAATATAAAGAAGTTCACTCTTCAGTTTCCGCAATTGGTTACGCGATTTTTATTCCGGTGTTCTTCGCTGACATCGGTCTTTCAATGACCTTTGAGAGCTTCTTCAAGGATATTTGGTTCATCATTATGATGACAATCTTAGCTCTCTTATCCAAATTCTGGGCTGGTAAATACTCAAGCGAAGTCTTCGGTTTTACTAAAAATGAAGGCAACATTGTGGGTGCCGGGATGGTTTCTCGTGGAGAAGTTGCCTTGATCGTGGCACAGATCGGGATCACTCATCACCTCTTCCCTGAAGATATTTACTCCAGTGTGATTTTAGTAATCATCGTTACAACGGTGCTTTCACCATTTATCTTGAATTACTTTATTAAAAAGCAAAAAGATAGTACAGAATTTATGTAAAAGAAAGTCTTCGACAAGGCGTCGGGGATTTTTCATGTTCGCTTGCGAACGAATACTAGATTTTTCAGTCTTAAAATGTAGACACAATTTAGCCTACATAATATAATACTGTTAGGAGATGATGGACCATGCTACAAACACCAAATAATATTAAAGCAGTTACTGCTCGTGACCTACGTAATAACTTTAAAAAAATTGCTGATGACATTAATGACTATGATACTACAGTTATTGTTGCTCGTCCTAAAGACAAAAACGTCGTAATTATTTCACAAAAAGAATATGATTCATGGCAAGAGACCTCATATCTTCTAGGGACTAAGGCAAATCGTGATGCATTAGCAGAAGCTAAAGAATCGTTTGAAAATAAAGATACCCGAAACAAAATCTTAACCCCAGAAGAATTCGAGGCTCTAACTAAAGATGACGAAGCTTAACGTAAATTTTAACTATAATGCCTGGGATGAATATCTAGAGTGGAAGAAAGAAGATAAAAAAACTTCAAAGAAAATCGATGGTCTCATTAGAGATTGTCAACGCCATCCATTCACTGGAAAAGGAAAACCTGAGCCTTTAAAGGCAAATTTAAGCGGTACATGGTCTCGAAAAATCAATCACAAAGATCGTATGGCTTATTCAGTTACGGCAACAGAACTTCAAATATGGCAACTAAAATATCACTATTCTAAATAGAAAGTCCTCGACAATATGTCGGGGATTTTTTATATCTTGAAACAAACTGTTCTAAATCGATTACTTGATCATATCTCTGCAACTCTTCTGGTTCATAATGATGAATCACTTCTACAAAAGTCAAATCAGACTCTAGCAAGTAATCGTGAATCTGATCTGAGGTCTTTTTATCAAGGGATGCGTTAATTTCATCAAGCAGCAGTACTGGTCGCTTCATTAAAATGGCCCGTGCCAATTCAATTCTTGCAAGCTGACCACCAGATAATTGATCCGCATTATCCCCTAAAGAATAATCCCATCCTTTCTCTTTCACGATGGTGTCTAGTCCCAACTTGGTGCAGACTTCCATTACCATTTCCCGGGAAATATCTACGCCAAGAGTTAAGTTAAACCATAAATTGTCCGCAAAAATTACAGGACTTTGACTAGCGTATGAAAAGATATTGGCGAATCCACCAGCCTTAGCTTGGCTATTATTCAAAATAATATCTTTAGCCTGACCGAATTCTCCTGTCATTAAATATTGCAAAAGCGTTGATTTACCAGTACCCGATGGCCCAATAACCGCTACTTTTTGTTCAGCCTTAATCTTTAAATTAAGATGTCTAGCCAGCTCCTGATCTTTTCTAATTAAAGTTAAATCATCCACTTCCAATTCACTAAAATCATTTTCAGAAACGTCTTCAGTTTTCTTGCCTTCGGCAATATACTTTTCAGCTTTAGCAACAATCTTTTTAGTAGTTGATAACTTATTGCGATCTTCTAAAATTGCCAAAATTGGATTAACAAAAGAATTCGACAACTGCACGATTGCAAATAATGCACCCAATGTAGTTTGTCCATTAACTACCATGTAAATCCCTACTAAGAATGGCACTGTAAAGGTAAATAAGTTAGCAATCAAGCTGACCCATGAAATTGTGTCCAAGTTCAGTAAATTCATCTTGCGCAGTGCTGCTTCTAATTGGTTAACGAACACATTATTCTTCTTAACAGCATTATCTTGCTTATCATATAACTTCAACGTTGAACTACCAGCTAAAAAATTCTTGATATGACTAACATACTTATCATTGGCGTTAGTCCAATTTTCGGAAGCAGTCTGAATTTTCCTTTGAAAGAAGCTAGACACTATCATCGGTAAGCATGAACCTATTAGGAAAAGCAAGGTTACTAACCAGTTAACCAACAATGCATAGCCTAATGCAAAAATGATCATGTACGCTTGCATCATTATTTCAATTTCTGCATCAAAACGATTAGTTTCTAATAATTTAAAATCTGTAGTTAGATAACCTAAACTATTAGTATTTTCATCACTAGATTGTTTAAGCATCCCTTTTAAGATACCAAGCCGTAAAGTAATATTTGCTTCTTGAATCGCACCTGTTTTTAAACGATTGAAAATAAGTGAAGCTAAAAAGGTAATCAACAGACCACTAACAGCAATTAACAAAATTTGCGGTAAGTCACTAAAGCTTCTTTGTGTAGCAATATTAGTCAACGTCTGCACCATATAAGCCACGATAATCTGTTTCATACCGGCAATTAAACCGAAGATAATCATGCTGATAAATTTAGAATGTGAAGAGTATTTGTAAATCATATTTCTATCCTCCGTAACTTACCGTTATGTCACCATTTGAATTATCAATACTTAATACTCTTCGCGCCTTGTCATCCTTACTGTAAGAGTCACCTTTATTTGAACCATTTATCTCAACGTGTCCATTCGACGTATCCAGATCATAACCGTCAGCTGTACTATGATCGACCATAATATTGCCGTTTGAAAGATCAATTTCACCTTGACTAACAGCAACGCCTTGAACCGTAACGCTACCGTTAGAATTATCGATTTCAATATTTTTTAACTTTTCATTTGGTAATTCAATCGTAATTTGTGGTACTACAGAATGTTTTTTGAATAAGTCAAAGAGATTTCCATTAACCACCTTAATGCCATCTTTATCTTCAACAATTAATCGCTTATTCTTAACTTCAACTTTTGGAAGCAACTTCTGTCTCCCTTCAAAAAGGACACGGTAATGATTGCCTTGTTTGACTTTAATATTGGCATTACTGGTATCAACTTTTACTTGATTAAATTCGCAATTAGTTAAAACTTTTTGTACTACTTGTTCTGAACTAACTTTATTCATATCCTGCACCTTTAAAATTCCTAAGATAACTAAAATAATTACAATAGCCAAAATTAACATTTCCATTCCTCTTTTCATTTCTATCCCTCGCTACTTGAATTGTTATTAGTATCGCAGGATAATGAATGAAAATGTAAAGAATTTGCAGATCTGCAAACTGAGGTATGACATGTTTAAATATGGTTCATTTTATAAAGATTTACGCAAAGAACAAGAAATCACGCAAACTGAGGCGTGCCAGGGAATTTGTTCTATTTCTAAACTCTCTCGTTGGGAAAACAATCAGGTAGAAGTAGAATTCAGTACGGCAATTGCGTTACTCAAACGCATTAACATTACGCTAGATGAATTCACCGAACGGGCAAACATCGAAGCAGAATTTGAACTGCCTGATGAGATAGTTACGGCAATTAAGGATGAAGATGTTCCTGTACTACGTAAGTATGCGCAGGATCATTTAGCTAAATATCACGCTAGCAAAAACATTCTTGAATTAAAAAATATTATGCTAGTCTGTAACAAACTGCTTTTAATTGAGGGGAAGAATTACCTGACTACTGCTGATATTCAACGCATTGGCTCTTATCTGCTACATAATACAGTCTGGTCTAAATACAACATTACCTTGTTTGCCAATTCACCCTTCTTGTTGAATTCCGAAATTGGCTTTAAAATCGCCATGCGGATCGTCCATAACTTTGACCAAGTTAGCGATTTGACTGATAATCTCACAATCTTTATGGGTGGTCTCTCAGATACTGTTATTGCTTTTATTTTTAAAAAGAAACTAGACTACGCACAACAGTTATTAGATGAATTGCGTAAGATCGAACTTCCGCCTCATTTCATGTTTTTTGATCTCACCTTAACCTTTTTGCAACGGGGCATCGACTACTGTCAGACTGGAAATGAACAACCAGTTCTAGCAATATTTAATAATTTGATACAATTGAACTGCTCACGACATGCACAGAAATTGTTAGAAGCCTTCAAGGATGTTAAACAAATTTGGGAGGACAATGAATGAATCCTACAGAGAAAATACGCTTAGCTAAAAAGATTTCCGCACTCATTGCAATTATTGCCTGGGTAATAACTATTATTTTCATGGCAGTAAAGATTTATGGTTGGATACAAGATCCGCACCTACCTGCTATCCATGATCAATTTGTTGCTATTATCGACTTTATTCCATTAGTTAGTGGCTTTCATCCCGGTATTTGGTGCTTTGATATTGCAGTCCTTGCCACTATTGTTTGGCTAATTTTGCATTCATTCTATGGAAAAGAAAATCGTTCCAACTAATGTGTGAACGATTTTTTGTGTTCGCTTGTGAACGTATATTTGGATTTAGTATAATTTTATCCGTAGAAAAGCTGAAACGGTGGCTATCCTCGAAGGAGATGGTGCTTATGAGTGATTTTTAACTCGTATTCACATCCTAATAGAGCAGCCTTCGTGTCTGTCTCAGATGCGTTACAGCTAATGTTAGATTTCGGCTCATTTGTCGTTGTATTAATTTTATTAGTTGTGGAGTTGATTAAATTTTTTTAATCAGCAAAATAAAAAATAACTGCTTTAGCTCGGCAAAGCTGGCAGTTATTTAGTATATTTTAAAATTATATTTGATCGCACCGCTGATGCTATTTCTACACTACGAGGTTGACACATTTGTCAGCCTCTTTTTCATCACTATTATAACAAGTTTAAACAGCTTCAACAATTATTTATATTTTAATATCTTATAGAGCAACACATACTTTCCTTTTATCTAATCACCTGATGTACTTCTAAAAAACACTTTATATTGAGGGATAGTATGACCAAGCCAAAGAATTCGTTGAAGAATATAAAGACCAATAGGCTCATATTTAACTCAATTTAATTGCAGTTTTTAGCTTGATTTCATATAATAATAAAAGAAAAGGAGCTAGCAACTTGCACTTGCTAACTCCAAGCGTAACTCGAATGACTATCGCGGCTAACCCTTGTAGTTAGCTTTTTTCATTATTGCATAAGCTTTGGCTAAGTTAATGGCAAGTCTGCCAACCGCGCCTAGTATAATACTTATAGCAATCGCCCAGCAACCAGGTATACCGCTCCAGTCCATCCAATTTTTTCATGACACATAACCATTTTACTTTTCATTTTGGGGAGTAAAATTTTGGAGCAACTTATAATTGCAATCAAAAAATCCCGTTACATCAAACGTAACGGGATTTTTATATATCTATGAATGTTAGTTATTTCCAACTACTACATCCTCCTAATCTTGAGAGTAGGTGAGACTGTTATGGATATATTTTCTTCGTTGCAAATGTATTATAACATCTATAATATTATTTTTAAAAATAACTTCTTTCCATTTTCGTATAAAATGGCCAACTAAAAATTTTTTATCCAATAAAGCCCATAGCGTTATAACACATGTGCACTAGCATCGAGTAACGTAAGTCCTTCGTCTGCATGTAAACCCAAGCTAGCACCATGCCTAAGCCCCAATATACAAAGATAAACTTGCTAAGCATTGGATCATGCATATAAGCGAATAAGAAGCCACTAACAATGATCCCTAGCAACTTATTCGTAATCTTTTTCTTCGTGAAGAAAATATTGAAAAACATCCCTCTAAAGATGACTTCCTCACAAAACGGCGCAATAAAGACCACCATAATTTCAAACAAGCCCTTGCTATGCAGCTCGATCTTATCTAATGCCTGTTGGTTATTCGAAACTCCTCGGCCAACTGAATTCAACATTAATATTGAAACAATGATAATTAAAACAAAGCCAACTATCGCAATTCCGATTCTCCGCATATCCCAGTGCGGCGTCTGATTAAAGCCCCAATCATTATGTTCTTTTAATTGCCGTTTATACAGATTGAAAATCACGAAAAGTACGACTACCGTCACCAACGCAGTCACTAATGCACGCATATGATCCAATCTGATTTTTTGGGGGTAAAAATAAAATACTTGCAGCTCGACATATAAAGCGAGCGACAAAATTGCCCCCGCAATATTTCCCAGGTAATGCCAAAATTTCGCCATTTTCTCATTAACACCTTGATTCTTTCATCTTTTAACTATTGTTTCCATTATAATAGAAATAACTCAAAATGACTAAGGAGGGGTCATCATGTTGAATGAAATCATCGCTTTTTTTGGGAGACGAGGCGAATTTTTCTACATCTCAGTTTTCATGCTAGTCATGTTTTTTGTCTTTCTCATTTCATGGCTAGTTGAACCACGCCGCCTGATCAATGGCGTATTTTTTACTATCTTTCTTGCTTCAGTAGTAATCTGGGTCACCGTTATGGTGCATAAAAGCACGAGTCACGGCCTGCAGCGAGCCTATGATTTGCTAGTCTTAGCAGCCTTCTTTTTGATCACCGCGCTATTAATCTTCGCTTGGCTTTTCCTATTTTGGAACGCCTATTTTGTCTGGAAATACGAGAGTCATACACTGCCTAACCTTTTAACATTGATCTTCGGCTTTGTCGCTTTAATTCTGAGTCTAATGTTTTTATTTGGTTCAGGACAATACCTGCCACGCTGGCTCAGCGTGCTGCTAGCTTCAATTCCAGCTATTGCTATTTACTTAGGTTTAGTTTTATACAACTTTCTAATTAACCTACTTTTGTACCAAATTTACCCACGCCGTTATAAGCAAGATTATCTGATTGTGCTAGGTGCTGGTTTAATTAATGGTGATCGCGTTTCTAAGCTCCTTGCTGCACGCATCAACCGTGCTATTCAATACTCTAACCGCCAGTATCAAAAAGGCAGGAAGCGCCCTATTATCATCATGTCAGGTAGTCAAGGACCTGATGAAAAGATACCTGAAGCTGTTGCAATGGCTAAATTTGCCCGAAAACGTGGCATCAAGACTAACCACTTGCTAATTGAAGACAAGTCTAAAAACACCTACCAAAATATGCTTTTTTCTAAGAGATTAGCTACTAAGGACTTCGGCAGTAGCAACTTTAGATCGACTTTCTTTAGCAACAACTACCATATTTTTAGAGCAGCGCTTTTAGCTAAGGAAGTAGGTCTAAAAGCTAATGGTGTCGGGGCTTTCACCCGTTTGTACTATCTGCCTAATGCCATTATTCGCGAATTTGCCGGTGTGTTTATCATGCATAAACACCGTCATTTCGTTATCATGGGAGTAATAGTTTTATTCTTTATCTTACAAGCTATCTTAGTTGCAACAGGCAATGTAAAGTTTAGTGTGATCTAAAACTATTTAGAAGAGAAGGACCGAATGCTACAACTAAAACATATTTTTAAATCATACAAGGTTGGAGACAATATCACCCATGCCCTAGATGATGTAACGATCTCATTTAGAGATCAAGAATTTGTTGCTATCTTGTGACCAAGTGGTTCTGGGAAGACAACAATGTTGAACGTAATTGGTGGACTTGACCATTATGACAAAGGCGATTTGATCATTAACGGTAAGTCAACCAAGAATTTTAAGGAAACAGATTGGGATGCCTACCGCAATAACAGTGTTGGCTTTATTTTTCAAAATTATAACCTCCTATCAATCATCGCTAACGTTGAATTAGGGATGAATCTATCTGGTGTCGGTAAAAAGGAACGTCATGAAAAAGCTATTGCCGCATTGACTAAGGGTGGATTAGAGGAACACATTAATAAGCGCCCTAACTAATTATCCGGTGGTCAAATGCAACGTGTTGCCATTGCCCGTGCGATCGCTAATGACCCCGATATCTTGCTGTGTGACAAGCCGACTGGTGCGCTTGATACCGAAACTTCCGTGCAAATCATGGAATTGATCAAGAAGCTTTCAAAAGATCGTTTGATCATCATGGTTACACACAATCCAGAATTAGCTGAAAAATATGCTACCAGAATCGTCAATTTCCAAGACGGTAAAATTCAGCATGATTCCAAACCTTTTAAGCCAGAGGACGAAAAAGATACTTTCAACTTGAAGCGGACCAAAATGTCTTACTGGAACGCAATTAAGCTTAGTTTCACCAATATTATGACTAAAAAAGGGCGAACTATTTTAACTGCTTTTGCCTCCAGTATTGGGATTATTTCTATTGCCGTTGTGCTTTCGATCTCTAATGGTTTTCAAAAGCAAATCAATACAACCATGAGTAAGGCTTTAGCCAAATATCCGATTACGATCTCGCAGACGGCTACTGACATGACTTCGATGAGCGAACGTGATGACTCGGACAAAAACGTTAAAAATCACGGTTATGTCACGGCGAAAAAGGATCCCAGTGAAGAGGCTCAGCATACTAACAAGATCACTGAGAAGTACGTTGATTACATCAATAAGATCAATCCTAACTATGCCAACAATGTTTCTTATCAAAGAGCGGTTAATTTAAACCTGCTTTCTAAGGTTTACGGCAAAGTTGAACGCGTACAATTTTTAAGTGCAGATCCTGATCAAAACGCCTCAATGTCTGCAATGCGCTCACAAGCAATGAGTTCCATGGGAATCGGTTCCTCTGTTTTTCCTACCGCTTTAAATAAAAAGAAGGGCTCATTTTTGAAGCAAAATTATCAGTTGCTTTATGGTCATTGGCCAAGCAAAACTACTGACCTTGTTTTAGTAACCGATAATAAAAATACCGTTAACATTAATTCTTTGAAGAACCTTGGTTTTGATGTCGACAACAAAGAACGTATTAAATTTAGTAAGTTAATTGGCAAAGAATTCAGTATCGTTGATAATAATGATTACTACCAAGAATTGCCTACGGGAATGTTTATTCCTAAGAAGGCTAATTCAGCAATGTACAACGGCGGTAGTAAGCTGAAGCTAACTGGAGTAATTAGACCTAAGAATGAAGATTCGATGGCTCTTTTATCAACAGGGATCGCTTATAGTGACAAGCTTTCTCAAGATGTCATCAATGACAACAAGAATTCTGCCATCGTGAAGGCTCAAAAGAAGACTAACCGCAATGTTTTAACTGGACAAAGCATGAAGGCTAGCGAAAAGAAGATGATCATGCAAACCTTAGGTGGCTCAAGCATCCCTACTGGCATTATGATCTATCCAAACAACTTTGATGATAAGGACAAGGTTCTTGATTATCTTGATAAGTGGAACAAGGGCAAAAAGAAGGCTGACAAGATCGTCTACACCGATATGTCGAGTGCCGTAACGACCATGACCGGTGGATTGCTTGGCGGTATTACCACTATCTTGGTTGCCTTTGCCGCAATTTCATTAATCACTTCCATGATTATGATCGGTATCTTAACTTACACTTCAGTTTTGGAAAGAACCAAGGAAATTGGAGTCTTGAAGGCTTTAGGTGCACGTAAGAAAGACATCACTCGCGTCTTTGACGCAGAAACCTTTATCTTAGGTGTCTTCTCTGGTGTGCTCGGTGTCTTCATCGCTTACCTATTAACATTCCCTATCAACAGCGTGATTTACAAGATCACTGACCTAGCTAATGTGGCTCAGCTTGATCCAAAGGCTGCGTTGATTTTGATCATTATTTCAACTGTATTAACTTTAATTGGTGGTCACATCCCTGCCAGAATGGCAGCTAAAAAGGACGCAGCTATCGCGCTTAGAAGCGAATAAGAAAAACAGCGTTAGAATTACTAACGCTGTTTTTCTACGCTCTTTTTAACACTAAATTAAGCGGTGTAACAATCACCGGCACTACTAATGCAGTGAAGATTGCTTCAATCACACCATTTGCACCTAGCGCCGTAATCAAAATCAGAATCAGCGGTGTGCTAGAACTATAGTTACCTAGGTAATGGACTAGACTAGCTGGATCATGCATAAAGAAAATACTAGTCAGTAAAATTACCATGATCGTATTAGTTAATGATGTTACTGCACCACTAAAAATGTAGCCTAACTTAGCATAATTGGTTTTACCCATTGCCTTGGTAATTAAGCTCGGGAAAAATCCTGCTAAAACACTAGGCACAACAGAAATTACTGGATTTTGGAACAACATCAAGCTGACCATATCACCAGGTTGTGTGTAGGCAACAATTAATCTGGTAATTCCCCAGAATAATCCGAATCCTAGACCAGCCTTTGTTCCCATCAAAGTACCATAAATTGCAATTGTCATTGGAATCGTGGTAATTGCTACTGGTAAAACAGGAATGATTCTCACATAGCCAATATTCGGCAAAAAAGTTTGCATGATCAAAATAGCTGCAAAAACTGCAGTAATGGTCATACGTCTCGTTTCTTCTCGTCTCATTTTTATCCCCAATTCATAAAAAAGATATTACTAATTAAACCATAGTCTAAAATTTTTCTCATCAAAAAGGGCCTGTTTCACATGAAAAAAGTCTTTTATTTTTTATCTAAATTACCGCTAAAGGCGTCTTCTCCGTTGGAATTGGGAAATCACTATTAATTAACCTTAACTCGTCATCAGTTAACTTTATTTCTTGAGCAGCAATATTTTCCTTCATGTGTTTAATGCTGCTACTTTTTGGAATAGCCAACACATTGCCATTGCGCAGTGTCCAAGCAAGCATAATTTGATGCGGCGTTACACCATGATCGCGAGCTACGATCTTCAAATTCTGCGTAATTCTAATCGTGTCTCCTGCTCCAGAATTAAATGGAGAATAACCAATGAAGCTGACACCATGATCTTTTTGCCAATCTTGTAAATCGAACTCCGTGCCGCGCTCTTTAATATTATAGAGATCTTCGTTAGCAAAACATTCTGTTCCACCGGGCACACCAAATAATTCTTTCATGTCGGACGTGTCAAAATTAGAAACACCCCAATGGCGAATTAATCCTTCTTTTTGTAAAGCCTGCAAGCCGCGAATCGTATCTGACAAGCGGTGATTACCACGCCAATGCAATAAATATAAATCTAAATAATCAGTACCTAATCTTTCTAAGCTAGCTTCAAGACTCTTTCTCTCTAGCTCAGGAGTTGCATGATAGGGATAGAATTTTGAAATTAAAAACAATTGATCGCGGTCATAATCTCTAATTGCCTCGCCTATCAGCTTTTCACTTTTACCATCGCCATACATCTCTGCTGTATCGATAATATTCAGCCCATTATCTAAACCATAGCGAATGGCTGCAATTTCGTCTTTTTTCTTTTTAGGATCTTCACCAATCCCCCAAGTACCTATACCTAAACCTGATAATTTTTCGAAATCCATCCGCATTCACTTCCTTTACTCAAATTTTAACATAGTTCTGCCTTTTTCATTTTACCAATTGACAAAATGGTCTATTCCATTTTATAATGGACTAGACCAGTAAAGGAGGATTTTAAAATGAAAGTTATTGTTACTGAAAACAAAATTCAAGGTGGAGCAAAAGCATTTGAGATTTTTAAAAATGAAATCAAAAATGGTGCTAAAGTTTTAGGTTTAGCTACCGGTTCTACCCCTGAAACTCTTTATCAAAACTTTATCAACAGTGATCTCAACTGTTCAAACTTAATCAGCATTAACCTTGATGAATATGTTGGCTTAACACCTGATAATCCTCAAAGTTACCACTATTTCATGCGTAAGCACTTATTCGATAAAAAGCCTTTTAAGAAATCCTACATTCCAGATGGCATGACCAAGGATGTCGCTGCTACTTGCAAAGAATACGATCAAATTATCAAAGACAATCCAATTGATGTTCAATTGTTAGGTATCGGCCGTAACGGTCACATCGCCTTCAATGAACCAGGTACTCCATTTGACATTGGTACTCACGAAGTTAAGTTAACTGAGAATACGATCAAGGCTAACTCACGCTTCTTCGATAATGAAGATGAAGTACCTAAGAGTGCAATTTGTATGGGTACTGCTAACATCATGGATGCTAAGAAGGTCGTTTTGATGGCCTTTGGTGAAAAGAAGGCACAAGCAATCAAAGAAATGATTGAAGGACCTGTTACTGAACAAGTGCCAGCATCAATTTTGCAAAAGCACCCTGATGTAACTGTTATTGTTGATAAGGCTGCAGCTCAAGAACTAGACGACAAATACAAGAACTAAATAACAATTTATCCCTGATTAAAAAAGCTATTTATAAATATTTCCCAGTAAATAACTTTTTCAAACTAAATAACCAACCAATTATTCTGTTAAATAATTAGTTGGTTATTTTTGTTTTTCTTAACTCAAATGCTGTTTTGTATTAATTAATCCTTTATCTTTAAATAATCTGTTAATTCTTGAGTAATCTCCATTTTTTCTTTTAATTCATTTAATTTAGGCGAAATTAAACTTGAAGCAAACATTTCAGAAAACAATGAATTTACTGCTCCAAATCGTAAAAGTTTTTCATTTGTTGGTAAAGAGATTATTATATCTGAGATTTGTCTTAATGGAGATGTCTTTTCTCGTGTAATCAAAACTATATTTTTGCGTGATTTTTTCTAGCCTGCTTAGCCATCAATAGTGGTTCTTGAGTCATTCCACTATAAGAAAAAATAACTAAAACATCATTTTTTGTGATATTTGTAATTCCTTCTAAGGCAATATGTGAAC
>NZ_GG700752.1:105588-111136 GCF_000160855.1 Lactobacillus helveticus DSM 20075 = CGMCC 1.1877 | reverse complement strand
GCTGGATTCATCACGGGATTGAAATCCCGTGTTTTCTCCGGCAATTAATCAATAAAAATGACTTCTTTGCCACTGCGAATTAGCTTATCAAAAAAATCTTCCGCTGCCAATCCTGAAGCTCCTTCACCAGCAATAAATACCACTCTGGCTTTATCAATCAATTCAACAGCTTGTTTTAATTCCTTATGATCAATGGACCTACCTAAGTCAACAATATTTTTACTTAAATTAGTTTGTAATTTGAACAATACACTCGTAGGATTATCATTTTCAGTTATAATTGTTTCAATTTTGTTATCAACTTGCAATGGTTGTTCTTGAGCACAAGCTATTTGAAAATCTTTAAAGCCCTTAAAACCTAGATTTTTACAAAATCGAATTACAGAAGCACCACTAGTTTTAGTAATAGCGTCATCTGCTTTATTTTTAGATAACTTTAGCCTTAATAAAAAATGAAGTATAATTCATTTTTTTAATTTTTTCTGCTCCAATTGAATCATATTTCATTCCTATTCGATTTTTCATTTCTACCCTTGACTTTTTTGCGTGAAACAGAATTAAAAAAGAGCTTGTGTGCCACAATATCTCGTATTAAACTTATTAATTGTCCAATATCTGGTATTTAAGAAAGAATGTGATTCAAGTTATTGTTTTAAGCGGGCCAATTGGAGCCGGGAAATCCAGTTTAACCAGTATTTTAGCAGAACATTTAGGTACGCAAGCATTTTATGAAGGAGTCGACAGCAATCCTGTTTTGCCGCTCTACTATAAAGATATGAAGCGTTACACTTTTTTACTTAACACTTATTTGCTTAACCACCGTTTAGCTCAAATCAATCAAGCTATTCAAGATAAAAATAGTGTATCCGACCGTTCTATCTATGAAGATGCACTTTTCTTCAAGATGAACGCTGATAGCAAGGTTGCAGATCCTACAGAGTTTAAGATCTATGACGACTTGCTTGAAAACATGATGGAAGATACCCCAGGCAACCCTAGCAAGAAGCCTGACTTGCTTATCTACATCCATGTTTCACTTGATACCATGCTTGATCGTATTAAAAAGCGTGGTCGTTCATTTGAACAAATCAGCACAGATCCAAGTTTGAAAGATTACTACGCTAGATTGCTCAGATACTATGAGCCATGGTATGAACAATACGACGCTTCTCCTAAGATGGCTATTAATGGTGACAAACTTGATTTTGTTTCTAGCATGGACGCCCAAAGAGAAGTATTAAAGGAAATTGATGAGAAGTTGCACGAAATCGGCAACTTATAAGACTGAATAAAAAGAAGGAACGTGATGACAGTTATTGTTTTAAGCGGGCCAATTGGAGCCGGAAAATCCAGTTTAACAAGTATTTTATCTAAATATTTAGGCACTAAGCCATTTTATGAAAGTGTTGACGACAATCCAGTTCTGCCACTCTTTTATGCTGATCCTAAGAAATATGCTTTCTTATTGCAGGTATACTTCTTAAATACGCGTTTTCACAGCATTAAGGATGCTCTTACTGAAGATAACAACGTCTTAGATCGTTCTATTTATGAAGATGCGCTCTTTTTCCAAATGAACGCTGACATCGGTCGTGCAACTTCAGAAGAAGTAGATACTTACTATGAATTGTTGCATAACATGATGAACGAGCTTGAAAGAATGCCTAAGAAGAACCCAGACTTGCTTGTTCATATCAATGTTTCATATGACACCATGATTAAGCGAATTAAAAAGCGTGGACGTCCATATGAACAATTAAGTTATGATTCAACTTTAGAGGACTATTACAAGCGTCTGCTTCGTTATTACAAGCCTTGGTATGAGAACTATGATTATTCGCCAAAGATGGAAATTGACGGTGATAAACTCGATTTCATGGCTAATCCAGCCGATAAGCAAATAGTCTTGGATCAAATCACAGATAAATTAAAAGAAATGGGAAAGCTCCCTGAAGATTGGGAAAAGCCAACAGATATCCAAAGCGAAGCTTAATTTCTCGGAAAATAATAAACCGCATAGAAATTCTATGCGGTTTATCTTTATTCAAATTTTGCTAATGCTTCAGCAATGCCATCATGATTATTGTCCAGCGTCACGTGATCTAAGCCGATCTTCTCCTTTAATTCTGCAGGTGCATTGCCCATCAGAACAGGATGCCCTACTTCTTCAAGCATTTCTTCATCATTATAGTTATCACCAAAAGCAATGCAGTCTTTTAATGGCACCTTGTATTCTTCAGCTAAGATTTTTACTGCACTTGCCTTGCTTACGCCTTTTAATACTACTTCTAGTAAAGTCCTAGATGATCTTACAAAGCTAAGATCTGGGAACTTTTCAGTCAATTCTTTTTGCATGCGATCAAGTTCTTCTGACTTACCCATGATTAAGGCCTTATGCACGCCCTGCAATTTTTCAATCTGATCAACAGTCGTCGGAGTAGCTTTAACATCGACAATTTCTTCTTCGTGTTTGACCAGCGGACTTTTTTCTTTAGCACAATACCAAACATACCCACTGTAGATATTCCACGCTGATCCATTATTTTGTTCATCCACGTAACGACAAATTGCCGCAGCCTTTTTCGCATCGAAAAAGCGCGTAATTAAAGCTCTACCGGTTTCATCTAAAGCCAAGGCACCGTTATAGGCAATCATTGGGAAAACTGTTAGAATTTGGCCTACTGCAGCAGTAATTCCCTTAGGAAGTCGTGCCGAAGCCGGAATAAAAACGTTCCCCTTAATAATCTGCTGGCGGATTGCATCACGCGTTTTAGGCGTTACCTTCAATTCGTCATTAATCAATGTGCCATCAATATCTGAAAAAATAAGTTTTGCGGACATTTACTCACCTTTATTCTGTTTATTTTTACTATTTCTTATAGTTAAGAATAATGCTTAGAAAATAAGAATGAAAGCCAATACATTGATCAATATTATTAATTTTTAGTAGCAAAAGATAGTAAAAAATCTATTATTTTTATTAATAATTCGTGTTTGCATTTTTAAAAAGCAATGTTAAAGTATATAAGTTGTGTTAAAGGAGCAAAAACACGAACATTGATTTTGGAGAGAGAATAATGAATTTTATAAAAAATACTTTCAATTAGATAAATATAAGACCAGCATCAAGGTGGAATTTATTGCTGGTTTAACTACGTTTATCAGTATGTCTTATATTTTATTTGTTAACCCTAGCGTTTTGGGAGCTAGTGGCATGAATACAGGTGCCGTCTTTACCGCAACAGCCTTAGCAGCGGCTCTTGGTACTGCCATCATGGGTATTGTCGCTAACTATCCTATTGGTGAAGCACCCGCTTTAGGTATTAACGCCTTCTTTGCTTACACCGTTTGTATCGGGATGCATGTTAAGTGGCAAACAGCCTTAGCCAGCGTCTTCGTTGCCTCAATTCTTTTTATCTTGATTACTTTGTTTAAATTAAGAGAAAAGATCATTGATTCAATTCCAGCTGACTTAAAATTCGCTATTTCTTCTGGTATTGGTTTGTTCATCGCCTTCTTAGGCTTGCAAAATGGTAAGTTGATCGTTGCTAACAAATCAACCTTGGTTGGTTTAGGATCACTGCACGATCCCCTTGTTTGGATCACTATTTTCGGTTTATTAGTAACGGTTATCTTAATGATTTTGAACGTGCCTGGTGCGATCTTTATCGGCATGGTGCTAGCTGCAGTTTTTGGCATCTGCACTGGTCAAATTGCATTACCACACAAGATTATTTCTACTGCACCAAGCTTAGCTCCAACTTTTGGTCAAGCTGTCCTCCACGTTAAAGATATCAATACTGTTCAAATGTGGATCGTAGTTCTTACTTTCCTAATAGTTACATTCTTTGACACTGCAGGCACATTGATCGGTTTGGCTCAACAAGCTGGTTTCATGAAGAACAACAAGATGCCACGTGTTGGTAAGGCTTTAGCTGCTGACTCTAGTGCCATGGCTGTTGGTTCTATTCTTGGGACTTCACCAGTTGGTGCGTTTGTTGAATCAAGTGCTGGTATTGCCGTTGGTGGTCGTACCGGATTGACCGCTGTCTTCGTAGCAATCTTCTTCTTGATCTCAATGATTTTCAGTCCACTTTTAGGTGTGTTCACTGTTCAAGTTACTGCACCAGCATTGATCATCGTTGGTGTCTTGATGGCCCAAAACACTGCACATATCCATTGGAACAAGTTGGAAATTGCGGTTCCTGCATTCTTGATTATTTTAGGGATGCCATTAACCTACTCCATTTCAGATGGTTTATCATGGGGAATGATCACTTACCCAATCTGCATGATCGCAGCTAAGCGTGGCAAGGAAGTCACACCGATGATGTGGCTACTCTTCGTAATCTTCCTGATCTTCTTATGGGTTTTGAATTTCTAAACGAATGAATAAAAAGAAAGACTAGTAATCTTCGTTAAAAAACGTTGATTTACTAGTCTTTTTTAGTTAATGCTCTAATAGAAAATCAATAATATTTTGATGAATGATGCCGTTACGACTCATATTAAATTTATCCATTGATAGCACGTACTTCGGATAATTATCAGCAATCCCATCATATGCACCAAATTCACGTTCAATAGTTGCTTGACTGCCTAGCATATAAGTTACTTGATAATACCGTTTTTCATTACCTTTCTGTGCAACAAAATCAATTTCTTTCTTATCGTTTAAGCCAACAGAAACTTTATAACCTCTGCGCAATAATTCAACAAAAACAATATTTTCTAAAATTTGATCTATATTTTGCTGATTATTACCTAACATCGTTTGTCGCAAACCATGATCAGTAATGTAGTATTGATCATTGACTCTCAGATTTTGTTTTCCTTGCAAATAAGATCGGGGTACACGAGTGAACAAATAAGCATCACAGGTATAAGAAATATAATCAAGAATTGTATCTATTGAGCTTCCTCTATGCTCATTCTTAAAGAATTTTGCTATTCCTGTTGCTGAAATAGGATGACCAATCTCGCTGCTTAGATAACTAATTATTCTTCGCAGCAAATCTACATTTCTAATCTTATAACGGTCAACAATATCTTTTAGAACCACTGAACTATATATATCCTGCAAATATGTATCACAGGCCTGACGATCATTGTAAATAAGAGATAGAAATGGCATACCACCTATCTCTACGTATGTTAAGAAATCACGGTCTAAATTTTGACGATCTGAATTAATAGCTTTCAAGAATTCACTAAAAGAAAATGGATATACCTTAATTTCAATATAACGTCCAGCAATTTCTGTTGCCAACTCACCAGATAATAATTGCGAATTTGATCCCGTAATATAGATATCGCAGTCAAAACTAGCACGTAGAGAATTGATTGTCTTTTCCCAGGAAATAACTTTTTGAATTTCATCGAGAAAAATATAAGCTTTACCATCAATCTGCTGGATACGTTTAACTAATTCTTTGTTAAGTGTCTCATAATCTAATAGTGATTCATATTGCAAATCTTCAAAGTTAATATAAATAAAATTAGATTTATTTTTACCGCGCTGTATTAATTCATCTTGAATTTGTTGTAA
>NZ_GG700752.1:102053-104533 GCF_000160855.1 Lactobacillus helveticus DSM 20075 = CGMCC 1.1877 | reverse complement strand
ATTTTCCACTACGGCGAATTCCAGTAATTACCTTAATGATATCTTTATCAATGAATGGATTGATTCGGTTCAAATAAACTGTTCTTTTGATCATCTACTCACCTCATTTATATCGATTATAATCGATACAATACTCCATTTCCTAGGAAATACTATCGTGCAATTTCTAAACAATATGATTTTTGGTGGCAGTGTGGACAAGCTAATCTTCTAAATTTTGGTGTATGAGCTGAAAAAATGAATGTGGTCATTGCCGGAATAAATTTGGTTCCACAATTAGGGCAAATATATTCAACTTGGTCATAGTAATACTTTGTCAAAAAAGCAGTTAAGCCAAAAATAAGTACTAACATAGTCGCTATACTCAACCACATTACCGGTAAAGCATTGCTTTGCTTAAATTGATATGCACTAAAGATTCCAAGTACTTCGATTAACAAAATGGAAAAACTGAACAACCACATTTTTCTTCTTAAGTTAGTCAATCTAGTTTCTTTTTTCATGATTTTCGCAATGTCTGTTAAACCATCTGCATCTATTTTTCGTGTAGCAATTGTTTTTGCTAAATGACGTAATTGTGTCTGTTTTTGCTTTAAGTCTGCGATCTGCGCATCATTTTCTTCAATTTGTTTTTGAAAGAGCAATAGCAGTGAATCTGATCCTTTTTGATCATTAAGCAATTGCTTGATCTGTTTAATAGAAAAGTTTAATCCTCGTAGGTAATTGATCAGCTCTAGTCTTTGAATCTGCTCTTCACCATAATAACGATAGCCATTTTCACCAATAGATTCTGGCTTTACCAAGTTTTTTTGATCATAAAAACGAATTGTGCGCGTCGTCATGTTTAGCTTTCTTGCTACGTCACCAATAGAATATTTTCGCGACATTTCTGTCACCTCCTAATTTGAATATACGGTTTTACCCTAGGTTAAGGTCAAGTTTTTCTAAAATAAAGCGCATTCATTGACAAAATCGAACAAAATCCATATTTCATATTGTAATTATTAACTATTTAGGTATAATCTTAAGTAAATGTTCATAATTATATAAATTTTGGAGGCTTAAATGAACGCTATTAACCAATTTTTTCATCTAAAAGAGAACAATACTTCTTTTAAGACCGAACTATTAGCTGGTTTGACTACTTTTGTTAGTATGTCATACATCCTTTTCGTTAACCCGAATGTTCTGGGAGCCAGCGGAATGGACAAAGGTGCCTTGTTCACGGTAACGGCTCTCTCCGCAGCATTCACCTGTGTGGTCATGGGACTAGTAGCCAACTATCCAATTGCATCAGCTCCGACTTTAGGATTAAATGCTTTCTTCACCTACACCGTCTGCCTAGGTATGAAGGTGAAATGGCAAACTGCATTAGCTGCCGTTTTAGTGGCATCTATCCTTTTCATTATTCTAACTGTTTTTAAAGTACGTGAAATGATTATCGATGCAATTCCTGCCGATATCAAATATGCCATCTCTGCTGGTATCGGTCTCTTCATCGCGTTCATTGGTTTGCAAGGTGGACACTTAATTCAAAATAGTGATTCTACTTTGGTAACTATTGGTTCCTTAAATAACCCTACAGTTTGGATCACTATCTTCGGATTGATCATTACCATTTTCTTAATGATCGCTCGCGTACCTGGCGCAATTTTTATCGGCATGATCTTAGCCGCAATCTTCGGTGTCGCAATTGGACAAATTCCAATGCCTAAGGGAATCGTTTCATCTATTCCAAGCATCGCACCAACTTTTGCTCAAGCCATCTTTCATATTGGTGAAATCAATACCGTTCAAATGTGGGTAGTGGTCTTCACCTTCCTCTTGGTAACTTTCTTCGACACCACCGGTACGCTGATCGGTTTAGTACAACAAGCTGGTTTAATGAAAAATAATAAAATTCCAAAAGCTGGTGAAGCATTAGCTGCCGATTCTTCCGGTATGTTGGTCGGATCTGTCCTTGGTACCTCACCAGTTGGGGCATTCGTTGAATCAAGTGCTGGTATTGCGGTTGGCGGTAAGACCGGTTTAACCGCTGTCTGGGTTGGTATTTTCTTCCTGATTTCTACCATTTTCTCACCTATCTTAAGTGTCTTTACTACCCAAGTCACAGCTCCAGCTTTGATTATCGTCGGAGTCTTAATGGCTGAAAACTTAGCACATGTTCACTGGACCGATCTTGAAATTGCCATTCCATGTTTCTTGATTGCATTGGGGATGCCGTTAACTTATTCAATTTCAGACGGTCTTGGCTGGGGAATCGTTGTTTACCCTATTTCAATGATCGCTGCTAAGAAGTTCAAGAAGATTACACCGATGATGTGGATTCTGTTTGTAGTCTTCGTCATTTACTTCTTCGTTTTAAACTTCAAATGAGACTTCCACTTCATATAAAAATCTCTTCATTAAGGATCAATTTAGACGCAAAACCTAAGTTGATTCTTTTTCATTTCCGGGGAAATAGCCCTGTCTTAATTTGT
>NZ_GG700752.1:98858-100736 GCF_000160855.1 Lactobacillus helveticus DSM 20075 = CGMCC 1.1877 | reverse complement strand
ACTAAACACAAAAAAGAGTGCGTCACTCAATAATCAATGTTATAATTTCTAATATCAAATGGTATGGATAGGGGTTGAGAGTATGAACGCTGCAAATTCAACGTTTTTAGTGTTATCTAGTATATTGGTATTATTCATGACGCCCGGATTAGCATTTTTCTACGGTGGCTTAGTTTCCGAACGGAATGTCGTTAACACCATGTTATCCGTCTTCATGATTTGTGGCTTAGCAATCTTGTTATGGCTCGCATTCGGTTATTCACTATCTTTTTCCGGTGATTTAGGTGGCTTTGTCGGTAATCTCAAAGCCACTTGGTTGCATGGTGTGGACTTGACCGCGCTTACCGCGACAAAGATTCCCAACAGTTTATATCTCATCTTTCAAATGATGTTTGCCATTATCACACCAGCACTATTTGTTGGCTCAGTGGTCGGCCGTATCCGTTTTAAATTCTTATTAACCTTCATCATCTTCTGGTCACTCCTCATCTACTATCCAATGGTTCATATGGTTTGGGATAACGGTTTATTATCTAAACTTGGCGTCATCGATTTCGCTGGTGGTACCGTCGTCCACATCAATGCCGGTATCACCGCTTTAGTCTTATCAGCATTCTTAGGTGCCCGCCACAAGTATGGCAAGGATATGACCCAGCACTATAACATCTTATGGGTATTGCTGGGGACCGCTATTTTATGGATCGGCTGGTACGGTTTCAATGCCGGTTCGGCGCTTGCCATGAACGACATCGCCATCCAAACCTTCTTAACCACGACCGTTGCCACCGCCACTTCCATGATGACGTGGATGGTCGTTGATATGCTAACCAAGGGCAAACCAACCCTAGTCGGTGTCTGCACCGGTACCCTTTGTGGTCTCGTTGCAATTACACCTGCTTGTGGCTACGTCACCATTTCTGGTGCCTTTTGGATTGGCCTTATCGCCACATTAACTAGTTATGGCTTCATTACGTTCATCAAACCACGCTTAGGTATCGATGATGCACTCGATGCCTTTGGATGCCACGGTGTTTCCGGCATGGTCGGCAGTATCATGACTGGGCTATTCGCTAGCAAAGCCGTTAATAACTCAATTTCTCTAAACGGTCTTTTCTATGGTGGCGGCTTTAAATTATTCGGATTACAGCTATTAGCAACGATCTTTACCATTGGCTTTACTACCATCGTTTGCATCGTCATTATCGTACTATTGAAACGAGTCATCAGAATGCGCGTTGACGAACAAGAGGAAGAACTCGGACTCGATCAAGGCGAACACGGCGAAGTCGCTGACTACACCGTTCAAATGAGTCACGACTTGACGAACATCCAACATCATAGCGATGAATTTCGTGGTCAGTTAGCGCAACTGCTAGATAAGCAACAACGATTCCGATAATCGGAATCATGAGCGTAATATGCACAGGTTTCAGTACGTTCGAGAAAGCATTCGCATGGCATTTCTATCATGCTCAGTATCACAAGCGGGCATGAATCAGATGGGAGAAGACTGAGCATTAGCCTAACTAGGGAATTAAACGACGAGTTTGGCGTCATAACGGCGCTAATCCGAGTTTTTTCCAGTGAGCTTATGCCCTGGATCTTTAAAACAAGCCTGATTTAACCATACCCCATTTCAGCAACATCAAGGATGCAAAAATATAAAAACGTGTCGCGAGAAATCATCTCAGATTTCTCTATACTAGTCCCTGTCAAGTTGACGGATAAAATAATATAATTTTTAGATACTTCTTAAGCGGCTTCACCGCGGTATTCAACCGCGGTGGAGCCGTTTCTTTGTATAGTTCGATCGACGTAATTGAAGTAGTAAATACCAGCTTCAATTAAATCGATTAATTCTTGTTTAGTTTTGGGCAG
>NZ_GG700752.1:71590-98216 GCF_000160855.1 Lactobacillus helveticus DSM 20075 = CGMCC 1.1877 | reverse complement strand
TAATTTGTTACCACATTGCATAAAAAATAAAACTCTGCTAGAATACGACTAACGTGATATCTATATATCGTCGAAATAAGGTCGACAGTTTCTACCCTGAACCAGAAATTCAGGACTATAGGCAATTGAGGTCATAATTTGTAAGGCAGCTTTTACCATACTATACTGATGGTAGAAGTTGTTTTTTTGTTGTCTATTGTTTTTTACGGAGGAGTCAACGACATTGTTAAATAAAGTCTTTCATTTACAAGATGCTCATACTACCGTCAAACGTGAGTTAATCGCAGCGTTAACCACTTTTGTCAGCCTCTCCTACATCTTGTTTGTTAACCCTAATATCTTAAATGCAGCAGGTATTCCTAAAGGTGCAGCCTTTACTGTTACTGCAGTTGCAACCGCAGTAGGTTGTTTCTTGATGGGGTTAATTGCCAACTATCCTATTGCCTTAGCACCAACTTTGGGTAGTGGTGCCTTCTTCGCCTACAACGTTTGTGTAGGAATGAAGATTTCTTGGGAAACTGCCTTGGCTGCCGTTCTTGTGGCTTCTGTTTTATTTATTTTGATTACGATTTTTAAATTACGTGAAATCGTAGTTGATGCCATTCCCCAAGACATGAAATACGCAATTTCTGCTGGTATCGGCTTGTTCATCGCCTTTATCGGTTTGAAAAATGGTCAAATTATCGTTAACAGCGATTCAACTTTAGTTGCCTTAGGTAAATTCAGTAACCCTGCTGTTTGGATCACTTTATTCGGATTAATCTTAACTGTAGTTTTGATGGCAATGAATTTTCCTGGTTCAATCTTTATCGGAATGATCGTAACCGCCATTTTTGGTATGATTATTGGTCAAATCTCATTGCCTCACGGCATTATTTCAGGTGCTCCAAGTATGGCACCAACTTTTGGTCAAGCCGTTTTTCACATTAAAGACATCAATACGGCTCAACTTTGGATGGTCGTTTTGACCTTCTTATTGGTAACTTTCTTTGATACTGCTGGTACTTTAATCGGAATGACCGAACAAGCTGGCATGGTTGATAAAAACGGTAAGATTCCCCGCATTGGTCGTGCGTTCTTAGCTGATTCAACTGCCATGGTTGAAGGCGCTGTCTTTGGTACTGCACCACTTGGTACTTCTGTAGAATCAAGTGCCGGTATCGCAATGGGTGGGCGTACTGGTTTGACTGCTATTTTCGTTGGTATCTTCTTCTTGATCAGTATGATTTTCAGTCCACTTCTTCAAGTTATTCCAACTACAGTTACAGCTCCTGCCTTAATTATTGTTGGTGTGTTAATGGCAAGTAATTTAAAGAAGATTGACTGGGATAAATTTGAAATTGCCGTTCCTGCATTTTTGACAGTTGTAGGGATGCCACTTACTTACAGCATTTCAGATGGTTTAGCATTAGGTTTGATTGCTTACCCTATCACTATGATTGCTTCTAAGCGTTACAAGAAAGTTACACCAATGATGTATATCCTATTTGTGGTATTTATCATATTCTTCTTAGTAACTAATTTATAGAAAAAGAAAAGTGCGGTTAACTATTATTGGTTAACCGCCTTTTTTTGGTATGATAGCCTTATTAAGTTTCACATGGAACAGACTTATGGGAGTGACTAACATGAAATTAAGCAAAAATGCACTTTGGATTATCGGTACTTTAATCACCTCGGCAATCGCAGGAATCTTCTTTTATTTGAATATTCATAATAGTTCTGCAACCACCTTCGCAGTAATTCTAGCTGGAGTGGCATTGTATTTTCTTTTTGAAACCGGACAATTGTATAAGAAGATCTGGATTAAGATTTTAGTATATTTAATCGATGCCGTTTGGATCGCGTTTGTATTATTAATAATCAGCTTATTTATTCATTAATTTAGAAAGATTTTGACAATCTTTCTTTTTTTATTGCATTTAAGTTTACAAATGTAAAATTTTAGTTTATATTTACAAATGTAAACTAAAGGAGGAGAAAATGGTTAAGCTTCAAGAAAATAAAAGCACGATTTCCGACAGCGAATGGGAAGTCATGCGAATTATTTGGACACTTGAACCTGTTAGTTCTACCAAAATAATTCAAGAATTGCAGGCAAAAAAGGACTGGTCCGAGTCTACAATAAAAACTCTGCTGCGCCGCCTGGTTAAAAAAGATCTGCTTCATACAACTAAAGAAGGCAGACATTTTATCTATTCAGCTAACGTCAATCAAACTCAAGTAATGACCGAGGCAGCAGAAGAATTGTTAAATCGCATGTGCGATATGCACAAAGGTGAAGTTTTATTGCAGTTGATTGCTAACTCACCTATTTCAAAAAGCGATTTATCTAAAATAAAAGGATTTATTGATACCAAAGAAAAAGACGCACCGGACATGGTGCCATGCAATTGCCTGCCAGGCAATGAAAAGATGGGTTAGGAGGTGTTAAAAATGACTATAGCTCAAATTATCACGCTAATTGTAGCGGTGATTTTAATCGGCTTTATCCTCTGGTGGTTCTTCGGCAAACACCAAGAAGCCGTTGGTACTGCCAGTGTTGATCAAGGCGTTCAAGAAGCAAATATCGTTGTTAAAGGTGGGTATTCTCCTTCTACCGTTGTCTTAAAGCAAGGTGTACCTGCCAAAGTTAACTTCGATATGAGGGACTCAACTGCATGTTTATCTCATGTAGTCTTTGAGCAACTTGGAGTAAATAAGGATTTAACTAAACAAAAAATTACTACTATTGATATTCCGACTGATAAAAAAGGCACTTACAATTTTGCCTGCGGGATGGATATGTTTCATGGAAAGGTTGTTGTTAAATAATGAGTATTTTTTCAAAGAATCAAACTAAAAAAGTTGTTGTTAATGCTAAGAATCATGGTTACAAGCCAGAAGTTGTTACCTTCAAGCAAGGCAAGCCAGCTCAATTAAAATTTATTCCATCAGACAACATGGGCTGTATGAATGAAGTCCTTTCAAAAGACTTAAACTTCGACACTAAACTCGATGGTCAAAAAGAAGTAACCATCGATATTCCAACTGACAAACCAGGTACTTATAACTACGCATGTGGCATGGACATGTTTCATGGAAAAGTGGTAGTCAAATAATGAAACTTTCTAATATTAAGCGCTTCTGGATATCCTTTACCCTCTCCATTCCAATGCTTATTCAAATGTTTGCCATGCCGTTTCATTGGATGATGCCAGGATATAATTGGATTGCTTTCATCACGACTACCATTATTATGGCAATTTCAGCTTCGCCATACTGGTCTAGTGCTTGGGCTGCTTTTAAGCATCATCAGGCAAACATGAACACTCTGGTTGCAGTCGGTACTTCTGTTGCCTATTTCTATAGCATCTTTGCCATGTTTACTGGCCGTGAAGTTTACTTCGAAAGTGCTGCATTTGTAACGGTCTTTGTTTTGCTTGGAGATGCAATGGAAGAAAAGATGCATAACAATGCATCCAACGCTTTAGCTAAATTAATCGATCTACAAGCAAAAGATGCCGAAGTCGAGCGTAACGGTGAGTTCGTTAAGGTTCCACTTGATCAAGTTAAGCCAGGCGACATCATTCGCGTTAAGCCAGGTGAAAAAGTTCCGGTAGACGGTGTTATCGTCGATGGCTCAACTACTATTGACGAATCAATGGTTACTGGTGAAAGCATGCCCGTCACTAAGAAAAAAGGTGACGAAGTTGTTGGCTCAACCATCAACACTAATGGTACTTTCACTTTTAAAGCAACTAAAGTTGGCAGCGACACGATGCTTGCTCAAATTGTGGATTTGGTTAAAAAGGCTCAAACTAGCCATGCACCTATCCAGAATTTAACTGATAAGATTTCAAATATCTTTGTACCAGCTGTTTTAATCATCGCAATTATTACTTTCGTGATCTGGTACGTCTTCCTCGGTGCAACTGTTGCGAATGCCATGCTATTTGCCGTTTCTGTAGTAGTGATTGCTTGTCCATGTGCATTGGGTCTTGCTACTCCAACTGCTTTAATGGTTGGTACCGCACGTAGCGCTAAGATGGGCGTTTTAATCAAGAACGGTGAAGTCCTTGAAGAAGTTAGCGACATTGACACCGTTGTTTTCGATAAGACTGGTACGATCACTGTTGGTAAACCTCAAGTTACCGATATTGTTGGTGATGAAAAACAGGTTTTAACTATTGCAGCTAGTCTTGAAGAAAATTCCGAACACCCACTTGCAACGGCTGTCGTTAACAAAGCCAAAGCAGATAAAATCGCCTTAGCAAGTGTAAAGAACTTTGCGGAAATTGAAGGTAAAGGCATTAAAGCAAATTACGACAATCAAGAGGCCTTTGTTGGTAGTGATAAATTGCTTGAAGATATTGCTATTTCCCAGGAAATGAAAGAAAAAGCTATTCAACTGCAAAAGGAAGCTAAAACCGTAGTTTATGTTGGTTTAGGACAAATCATTATTGGTCTGATTGCCATTCAAGATGTGCCAAAACCAAGTTCAAAGAAAGCGATCACCGAACTGAAGAAGCGTGGCTTGAAGACAGTTATGCTTACAGGTGATAATCAAAATGTTGCCGAAGCAATTGCCCAAGAAGTTGGGATCGATCAAGTAATCGCCGGCGTTTTGCCAACTGAAAAAGCCAATGAAATCAAAAAATTGCAAGATGCAGGCAATAAGGTGGCCTTCGTCGGTGATGGTATTAACGACGCTCCCGCCCTTTCCACTGCCGATGTTGGTATTGCAATGGGCTCAGGTACAGATATTGCCATTGAATCAGGTGGTATTGTCCTCGTACAAAACGATTTAATGGGTGTTGTACGAGCTTTAGAGATTTCTAAGAAGACTTTTAATAGAATTAAATTAAACCTCTTCTGGGCCCTTATTTACAACACTATCGGCATTCCTATTGCTGCTGGCTTATTCATGGGCTTGGGTTTAACTCTTAGTCCAGAATTAGCAGGTCTAGCAATGGCCTTTAGTTCTGTCTCAGTTGTAACTAGTTCATTGTTGCTGAATAAAACAAAAATTGCAGGTGCTTAAGAAGCAGATATTTTAATCTTTTGTTAACATTATATTATTGTATTAATTACGGAGTTGATTGATAAGCAAGCTGTGCTTGCTCTTATGGAAAATAATATACCCAAACTACACGTGAAAAAATTATCAAAACTAAAAAGAATTATAAACGCGCTCCGCTAATGCCGGTTCACCTAAGGGTGATGATCGCCGTTGTGCTAGGTCAAATAGCCTGTGGTTATGCATTAGGTATAAGTGGTACTGCACTTTCAAACGTAGCTAAATATATCAATATCAGCAATTTATGGACCGGGTTAATCGGTGCTGGTTCATTGATTGGGTTAGCCGGTAGTCTTTTAATCGGGCGACTCTCTGATAAAATTGGTCGACGCAAGCTATTAATGAGCAATATGTATATTCTTGCAGGTTTAACCCTGCTTCACTTGTTAACGGCCAATTTGCTCTTAACCTTTATCATTAGAATCGGAATCGGTTTAATGATCGCTGTTGACTATACCGTAGGGAATTCTCTACTAACAGAATGGCTTCCTAAAGACGAAGACAGTAAACGACAAAGTCATTTATTAATCTACTGGACAATTGGTTTTATTTTGTCATACATAGCTGGTACTCTCATTACTGGCTTTAGTGCATATACTTGGCAAGTAATTTTAGCTACTGGTGCTGTTCCAGCAATTATTACTGCATTATTCAGAAGCTTCTTCCCATTACCTGCTTCTCCTACTTGGCTTGCAAGTAAAGGCAAAGTTAAAAAAGCTAATAAAATCATCAGTAAGCACATGGGCCGCAAATGGCGTTTGCCTAAACGCTTCATGAAGAAGAAAAAGAAGACACCTAAAAATATTTCCTGGGCAATACTATTCTCAAAGAAATATTTACGCCGTACTTTAGTAGGTGGTATCTTCTATGCGTGCCAAGCATTCTCATTCTTTGGTATTAGTATTTTCTTACCGATCTTGCTTAGCAGCATGAATATTACTGACAGCAATATTTCAGGAATTATCTATAACGGTGGTATGTTTGTCGACGTTTTATTCGGTATCTTTATTTTTAATAGAATTAGCCGCCGCGCCTTTTTAGTTGGAAACTTCTTAACTTCAGCCGTTTTATTCGGTATCTTTGCCCTAGTTCCTGGTTTAAATTCAATGGTTAAGTTAACTATCTTCACCATTTTTGCAATCATCCTTTCATCAGGACTCGTGCTAGATTACCCATATCCTACTGAGTTATTCGATATTAAAGTCCGAGGCACAGGAGTCGGCACGTGTATCACGATTAGCCGTTTTGGTGCAGCCGCTTGTACTTTCTTATTATCTGTTCTAACTAATGTCGGTGGTGCAAAACTTGCTATGTTGGTTTGTGCAATCGTATTGCTCTTTGCATTTATCGTTTGCCTTATCTGGGCACCAGAAACATTACCTAAGTTCATGAAAAAAGAACAAAAAACTGAATAATTATAAATCAAAAAACGAGATTGCGAATGCAATCTCGTTTTTAGTTATTTCTTATCTTTCTTCTTTTTATCTTTAGAATCTTTGTTAAGTAATTCTTCTGGATCCTTGTGTTTTGGCGTTTTCTTTGGATCTGGAACAGTCGCAAAACGATCAAGCATCTTTTGTAAATTATTAGGGTTGTCAAAAGTTAATCCCATAACTCATCTTCCTTTCGTTTTCCCCATTATATAAAAATTACGGAGTTACTAGCAACTTATTTAACTATTTATGATCGATGAAACGTTGCATTTCTATCATCTCTGAGCCAGCTAAATCAACACTAATTAGATCATCATAATTATGATCACTGATCTCACCTAAATCATATTCAGTCAAAATCTTCAAATCAAATCCCTCATCACCGCGGTCAGCAATTAAGCCCAAGCGGTCTGGGTAATGGTAAATAGAATCACTAATTTTTATCACATGATCATCTGGCCAAGTTTCAATTACTTCAGTAATCGATTTAATTGGACCATTAAGATTGAGTGAACGTTCTAAGTTATCAGGATCAAAACTATGATTTTTTTGTTGCCAGTTAACTAAATAATTAAAGTAATTTAGCCTTTCAGATTCTTCCGTGACATGAGCAACATGTCGACGCGCAATCACAGCAATAGATTCAACTTGGCCTAGCTCGTTTAAACTTTCAAGCAAGATATTATCTTCATCATACTTAAGCACCTTACCAATCACAAAATTGCCAAATTGATCATCAAAAGTATAATCAAAATAAATTTCTACAAGCTTCAGCTCATTAAAATCATAATTTTGTTTTTGCTTTAAGTAGTGCAAAAACAAGTTATTATCGATGCTATTCACATCGACACAAACAATATCTTTAAGAGGAATAACTGTAGCAAAATGCTCTATAGAAGTTCCATTTTTCTCTAAAATACGAACCTCTTTTTTATCAAGTTGAGTAATCAAACCAGTGTAAGTTACGCCCGTATCAACCTCAAAGGTCGCAAAACGCTGCGCATCGGCAACATTGATCAGCAAGTCATAAATATCAGTAAAATCCCAATTCTTTACTGGACTATTTAAGTGTTTCATATCAAAAGGATCTTTAATTTCAGTGGTTGCATAATAATGCAGTACGGGTGTATCGTCTTCTATTTTAGCTATTTGATCTTCTTTTATAAAAACAATTCCGCCCTGATTGCTAGTTTGATCAACTGATTCTAAAACAATCCAGCCGTGTTCACGGGCTACAATTTGACCAATATAGTAAGAATTAGCATCAATAAAAGTAATGCTCTCGTCCCCGCCTAAATTATATTTTTCTTGATCGGCATTCAATGTAACCTGCACTAATTTATTCACATCTATCCCTCTTTTCTGTATAAGTTCAAGTATCCACTAAGAACCATTTTTCTGCAAGAAAAAAGCGGCATCTATTGATGTCACTTAATTTCATTAACCATCAAGCTCAACGCCCTGCAGTTGTTTCATCTTACTATAAACTGCACCACGTTGACTTGAATCAAATTCCAGAATCAACATATCACCACCGCGGATAAAGGTCTGACCATTAGGAATAATTTCATCCCCATCCCGGCGGATAGTACTTACACGCGTATCTTCAGGCCATTTGATTTCCGATACTTTTTTATCAACTAATCTAGAGCTCTCATAGACTGGCAGAACCATTTGATCAGCTTGACCAGTATAGTTAACCTTACGATCGCTGTGCTTGTCCATAGCGGCTGCTAAAAGGCCGTAGATAGGCTTGCCGCCAAGAAGTTCATCAACTAATAAGGCAATAAATGCAACAACAGCAAGAGGCATTAAGTGCAACAATGAGCCAACCATTTCAGTGATCAAAATAATTGCAGTAAATGGTGCGCGGATAATTGCGGCAAAATACCCTGCCATCGAGAAGATTACTAAATTAACTACTAAACGTTGAGGCAATAACCCAAGCTGAACCATGAACAAGCCATAAGTTGCACCAATTAAGGTACCCATAGTCAAAATTGGCAAAAAGATACCACTTGGTAAACCAGAGTCATAAGCTACGATTGAAAAGACAATTCTCATAACGTAGAAAAAGGCTAACATTCCAACTAAGCCCCATCCACTTTTTGTAATTATATGTGGCATTGCCAAAATCAAGCGATTACCTGGACCTGTAATCAATGGCCAAAAGTAAGCTATTGGAATTAAGATTGCTAAAGGTATTAAACCATGCAGCCAGCGTGGTAAAAACGTGATTTTTGCATAAACTTTTTTCAAACTAAATAATCCGACTTTGTATAAATGACCTAGAACACCTAATAAGATCCCTAAAATAATCAAATGCCAATAGAGCACAATTGGGAATGAATAATTATATAAGATTCCAAGTGCTGGCCGAATACCGAATATATTAGACACTACCAAGTTTGATGCGATTGCTCCAGCTAAAGCATTCATCCAAACAAGTGGAGAAAAATTATGGAAAACTTCTTCTAGTACAAATAGGGCTCCACTAAGAGGTGCCCCAAATGCTGCAGACAAACCACTAGCAGCACCGGTTGCTAATAAAATTCGTGAATTAAACTTATTCTGCTTGAAACCTTGTCCAACACCTTGGCCAATAGTTGAACCCAGTTGTAATGAAGGGCCTTCTGGTCCCAAGAACAGACCTGTACCAATTACCAGAATACCCCCTATTAACTTACGCCATAAGATTGGGAACCACTGCAGAGATAACTTCCCTTGAAGCTGCAATTTTACTTCAGGAATACCAGATCCTCCCACATGCGGATACTGTTTTACAAAATAGCCTGCAATTACGGCTACTGCGATAAAGCCTATAATAATCACAATGAACCATAGTGGATTACTATGAGCTAGTTGAAACAAATGCAGCCAAAAGCCTGACGTTTTTTCAATTCCAAACCTAAATAGTCCAACTACTATACCAGTAAAAATACCAACTACTAATGCTTGTAAAAGTAGTTTTATATTGGTTTTATTTCCCTCGTCTTTCATATAATCCTCTCTTTAATTGAACAATTTCGACAAACTCTATTGTACAATAAAAAACCAGCTAAGATTTAGCTGGTTTTTGGTTTCATGTGAAACAGATTAATTATTTTTCTTCATACCATTCAGTGTGGAATGTGCCTTCACGGTCATTTCTTTGGTAAGTATGTGCACCAAAGTAGTCACGTTTACCTTGAATAAGGTTTGCTGGTAAATCTGGGTTAATGATTGATTCCAAGTAGTTAAGAGCTGCGCTCAAAGTTGGAGTTGGAACGCCAGCCTTAGTAGCAAATTCAACTGACTTTCTTAATGCTGGAAGGTTTTCTTCCATAAGCTTTCTGAAGTAGTCATCTTGGAACAAGTTCATCAGCTTGTTGCCCTTTGAATATGCATTTTCGATATCCTTAAGCATTGCGGAACGAATGATGCAGCCTGCTTCCCAGTCTTGGGCGATGGACTTGTAACGCAAATCCCAATTGTAAGCTTCTGCAGCCATAGTTAATTGTTGGAAGCCTTGTGCGTATGCGACAGCTTGAGCCAATTGCAAAGTCTTTTCAAATTCATCAACTAAATTATCAGGAATTTCACCCTTGTATTCAAACTTAGTAGGCTTAATACCACTCTTAACTGCCAAATAAGCTTGCTTACTCATGAAACGAGCCATAACGGCTTCAGCTACAACAGTTGCTGGAGTACCAAGCGCAACACCATCTTCAAGCATCCAGTTACCGGTACCCTTGTATGAAGCAACGTTCAAGATATGATCGATAACGTGATCTGGAGTTAAATCATCTTTTTGAGCTAATACTTTAGAAGTAATTTCACTAAGGTATGCTTCAACCTTACCGTGGTTCCATTTGTCAAAAATTGCGGACATTTCATCGTCACTCTTATGAGCAACGTCACGAAGCAAGTTGTAAACTTCTGAGAATTCTTGCATGATACCATATTCGATACCATTGTGAACCATCTTTACATAGTGACCAGCACCTTCTGGACCCATGTAACTTACACATGGTTTGCCTTCCTTGTTATTAGCTGCAATAGCTTCAAGAATTGGAGCAACCTTTTCATAAGCTGCTTCATCACCACCAGGCATAAGAGCAGGACCATTGAGGGCACCTTCTTCACCACCGGAAACACCCATACCAATAAAGTGAATGCCATGCTTTTCCATTTCGTGGTAACGACGGTTAGTATCGTGGTAATTTGAGTTACCACCATCGATTAAAATATCGCCCTTGTCCAATAATGGAAGCAATTTTTGCAAAGTTTGATCAACTGGATCACCAGCCATAATTTGAATCAAAATCTTGCGTGGCTTTTCAAGTGAATTTACAAATTCTTCCCATGTGTAACATGGCTTCAACTTATCGTCTTCATATTTTGCAAAAGCATCAACTTCTGGTTTATCAATTGAAAAACCAGAAACTGAGAAGCCGTGATTTCTAACGTTTAAAGCGAGGTTTTTACCCATAACGGACAAACCGATAACGCCGAATTGTTGCATATCTTTAAATATCCTCCATTTAATTACAATTTATCAAACTTTATTATACGTTTTAGACGAAGAAAAGCGAAACTAAAAGATTATATTTCCTAGGAAATATCTCGCTTTTTGGTCAATTGAATTAAAACATCTTTCAAAATTAGTATTGTGATGCACCTGTTTCAGCATCAGCTTCCAAGCCATACTTTTCTGCAAAGTAACTAAATGGCTTCAAATCTTCTGCTTCGTATTTTTTAACCTTAGAATAGCGTCCATTTTGAATATATACACTTAAAATTGCCAAGTCAGCTGGGTTTACTCCTGAGATTCTTTCAGCCTGAGCTAATGTTTCAGGACGAATCTTTTCAAACTTCTGTCTTGCTTCAGTTGCTAAGCCTTCGATCATCTCATAATCAATATCTGCAGGAATCTTCTTAGCTTCTTGTCTCTTCAGACGAGCAATTCTGGTTTCTTCTTTCTTGATGTAGCCAGCATACTTAATGCCAATTTCAACTTGTTCCTTGACGTAACGATCACCAGGAATCTTTTCACCAGTGAGACGTTCAATATCTGCAATTTTCACGTTAGGACGACGTAAAAAGACATCTGCCTTAACTCCAGCCTTCATTGGTTCTTGACCAATGCTCTTCAAAAATTCTTGCACATCATCACTTAAATGAACTGTGATTTCATGTAATTTTTCTTTTGCATCCCTAATGGCTTGCTTCTTTTCTTCGAACTTTTCGTAACGTTCATCAGAAATCAAGCCAAGTTCATGGCCATATTCAGTCAAACGCAAATCAGCATTGTCATGACGCAAGATCAAACGGTATTCTGCACGACTAGTAAGCAAACGATATGGCTCATTGGTACCCTTAGTTACTAAGTCGTCGATCAAAACACCGATGTAGGCGTCGTTTCTGCCCAAAGTAAAGCCAGGCTTATCTTGTGCACTGAGAGCTGCGTTAATGCCGGCTATAAGGCCTTGTCCAGCAGCTTCTTCGTAACCTGAGGTACCGTTCATTTGACCTGCAGTAAACAAGTGCTTGATGTTCTTTGTTTCAAGGGTATGTTTCAATTGCCATGGCTCAACTACATCATATTCAATTGCGTAACCTGGGCGCATCATTTCAGCGTGTTCAAGTCCGGCAACTGAGTGAACCATCTTTAATTGGATTTCTTCTGGCATTGAAGTTGAAAAGTCTCCTACATAAACTTCCTTAGTAGTTCTGCCTTCTGGTTCAAGGAAAATTTGGTGACGATCCTTATCAGCGAAACGAACTACCTTATCTTCAATAGAAGGACAATAACGTGGACCAACGCCCTTGATAATTCCACTAAACATAGGTGCACGATTAAGATTTTCTCTAATAATTTCGTGAGTACCGTTGTTGGTGTAAGTCATCCAACAAGAAATTTGATTCTTTAAATAATCAACGTCTTTACTTTCATATGAGAAATGACGTGGTGTCTTATCGCCAGGCTCTTCCTCAGTCTTAGAGTAATCAATCGTATTGCCGTTAACACGTGGAGGCGTACCAGTCTTAAAACGACGAAGCTTAAAACCAAGCTTTTCTAGATTTTCTGACAACTTAATTGAAGGAGTTGTGTTGTTAGGACCTGAAGAATAAGTAAGTTCACCAATAATGATCTTGCCACGTGCTGCGGTACCAGTAGTAAGCACAACGCTTTTAGCGTGATATTTAGCGCCAGTATTGGTAATTACACCTTTGCAGACGCCATCTTCAACTACCAATTGATCTACAATTGCCTGACGCAAGGTTAAATTAGGCGTATTTTCAATTGTATCCTTCATATGTTCATGATATTGCCACTTATCAGCCTGCGCACGAAGTGCACGCACAGCAGGACCTTTACCGGTATTTAACATTCTCATTTGAATGTATGTAGCATCAATATTTTTACCCATTTGTCCGCCTAAAGCATCAATTTCACGGACAACGGTACCCTTAGCAGGGCCTCCAACTGATGGGTTACATGGCATAAATGCAACCATATCCAAACCAATAGTCACAAGCAAGGTCTTTTGCCCCATATGTGCACTTGCCAATGCTGCTTCACAGCCTGCGTGACCTGCTCCAACAACAATTACATCATATTCATTTGAATCATATGTTTTAATCATTCTCTTCCCTACTTTCCTAAACAGAATTGACTAAACAATTGCGTTACCAATTCATCAGGTGCGCTTTCACCAGTAATTTCACCTAAGGTGTCCCAAGCCCCGGTAAAGTCGATTTGAGCAATATCAATTGGGATGCCATCTTCAACTGCCTGTACAACATCTTGCAATTCTTTTTTAGCCTTAGTTAAAAGTGATGTTTGACGCTGGTTAGTAACCATTACTTGATCATTAGAATTTTCAATGCCTGCAAAGAATAATTTGTTGATTAATTCTTCTAATTTATCAAGATTTTTCTCCTTCAAAATCGAAGTTAAAATAACATCACTGCCAGTTTGTTTTTTCATCTCATCGACTGTTATCTTTTGTCCTAAATCAGATTTATTCAAGACAATAATTCTCTTCTTATCCTTAGTCTCTTCAATCAAGGCCTTATCTTCAGCAGTCAATTCTTGACTAGCATCAATCAGTAAAAGTACTAAATCCGCACGATCGAGAGCTTTCTTCGATCTTTCTACTCCAATTTTTTCAACCTTATCATCCGTATGGTGAATTCCAGCAGTATCAATTAATTCTAGAGGTACACCTTTTACAGATACATATTCTTCGAGTGTATCTCGTGTGGTTCCGGCCACATCGGTTACAATCGCCTTATCACTCTGAGTCAGGTAGTTAAGCAGTGATGACTTACCCACATTAGGCCGCCCCACAATTGCAGTTGCAAGACCGTTACGCAAGATTTTACCCTCTTGTGCCGTTTTTAATAGTCGATCGATTTTCTTAATCACTGATTTAGCTGTGTCAGTCATTTGCTTAGCAGTAACGGTATCCGCATCATACTCTGGGTAATCGATATTTACTTCCACATTAGCTAGAGTATCTAAGATTTCTTGGCGCATTGCTTGGATTTTATGTAAAAGACCCCCAGCAAGTTGGCCGACTGCAACTTGACGTGCCTTGTCCGTTTTAGCACGAACAATATCCATCACACTTTCAGCCTGAGTTAAGTCGATTCTGCCATTAACAAAAGCACGTTTTGTAAATTCACCTGGATCGGCCATACGTGCGCCATGACTTAATAAAAGCTGCAAAATATGATTCGTAACTACGATCCCACCGTGACAATTGATTTCCACAATATCCTCACGTGTAAAAGTTTTAGGCGCACGCAATACTGTAACCATTGATTCGTCAATAGTCTTATCAGTATCAGGGTCAACAATATGACCGTAATGAATGGTATGCGTTGGTACTTTAGTTAAATCTGCACCTTTAAAAACTTCATTAGCAATTTTTACTGCATCTTCACCCGACATCCGCACAATGGAAATTCCGCCTTCGCCAATAGGGGTTGAAATTGCAGCAATTGTATCGAACTCTGTTAAAGTTTGAGCCATAATTTCACCTTTTCTCAATAAAAAAAGTGCATTATACCACCACGAATAAACATGATGGATAAAGCACTTTGACTACTTTATCTAAAAATCATTTTAGATTGATACTCTTTTATCTCTTTTTGCGTCCTAAACGCTTGTAAGTTTTTCTTATCTTACGCTTACGCTCACGTTCAGCTTCTGCCTTAGCCTCTTGCTCTTTCTTAAATTTAATAGGATTTTGCAAGATAAAGGTTTGAACTGCCTGGAACAAGTTGGAAATAACCCAGTAAAGAGTAATAGCTGATTGGAAGTTCAATGCCATTACACCTACTATGATCGCCATTCCATAAGTCATTACCTTGGTCATCCCATTTTGAGCTGACTTAGGCGTAGCTAACTGACTAATGTAGGTAGACAAGAAAGTGAAAACCATTGCCAAGATCGGCATTATGTAATAAGGATCCGGTTTACTCAAATCCATCCATAAAAAGCGACCAGTTTGCAACTGTGGTGTACGTAAAATCGCACCATACAAAGCATACATAACAGGCAATTGAATCAAAACAGGCAAACATCCAGTATATGGATTTACTCCTGCTTCTTTATATAGTTTGTTAGTTTCTTGTTGTAATAGTGTCCTTGATTCAGTGTCACGTCCTGGATACTTCTTACGCAACTCATTAATTTGTGGTTGAATCCCTTGCATCTTTGTTGTGCTTCGAATAGAAATAGCATTCAAAGGCAACAAGATCACACGAATAATAATGGTAAAGACAATAATTGCCCATCCATAGCTATTGCCCATTAACTTAGCTAACCACAAAATGAAAGCTGACATGTAATAAACAATCCATCTGTCCCACCAATTTCCACTGTTATGTAAAACTGGTGCAACATGACCGTTTGCACTTTGAGCCGCACATCCTGTCAAAACGACAGCAAGTGTAATCAAAGCTAAAACGGCAAGAAGACGTTTGACATTTCTCTTGGTCAGAATGTCCTTCAATCTAATTTTCCTCAACTTCATCTGGCATTTCTTCAATAATATGAGCCAAAGCTAATGCATGAAGCAAGTTTTTTCGTACTTTGACCATATCAAAATTACGAGCATAAGGCCGTGTAATGATTAAAAAATCAACTTGGGGATCAATCTCCAACTTCTCTTCATCAATTACGGCCCGAATATAACGCTTGAGTCGATTACGCGCAACTGCAGTATGACCAACCTTTTTGCCGACAGAAATACCTACCCGAAAATGTTTATTTTCTGGTTTTTCTACCTTATAAATGACAAAAGCACGATTGGCTACTGAATTACCAGACTCGAAAACTTGCTGGAAATCTTTTTCAGATTTTACTCGATAAGACTTTCTCAAAACGTTTCATTCCACTCTATGTAGACTAAAAAAACCACTGGGATTCAGTGGTTTTAAGCAGATAAGACTTTTCTACCCTTTGCGCGGCGTCTTGCTAAAACCTTACGGCCATTTGATGTGCTCATACGCTTCATGAAACCATGAACACGTGAACGGTGACGCTTCTTAGGTTGGTAAGTTCTCTTAGTTGTCATTGTAAACTGCACCTCCATAAAATCTTTGTGCTAAATACACAATTTCTTATTAAGAATAGCACGAATAGCCGCAAAAACCAAGTATTTATTTAAAAAAGCACATCTGCATGCTTAAAAACAAAATCAAAAATAAGGATTTTTTATGTGGATAAAAAAATTATTATTTTTCACAAAAAAGAAATTCACAGATTAATTCCCAGTTTTTTCCACATCCCACAGGGTGTTTAAAAAATAATTCACACCATGTGGATAACGCATATGGTAATAGCATTTAACTACTGATACAATAACAAAAGTAATCCACAGCACAAATGTGCATAAAGTAACATTTTGCATTTAGCCATGTCAAAATGTGCATATCTATATAAAAATAATCCACAGATTGTTGATCATGTTAATTATTTTTGCTCTTGTGGAAAACTTTTATATAAAATGATACACTTAATGTGCTTTTTACTATTGGGGGGGGAATACACATTGTTCGACATTGAAAAATTTTGGCAACATTTTAACGATGAAATGCGAGCTCGTTTTAATGAAGTTGCTTATAATGCATGGTTTAAAAATACTAAACCTATTTTTTACAATAAAAATACACACGAATTGAAAATTTTAGTTCAAAATCCTGTAGCAAAAGGATATTGGGAAAAAAATCTTTCTTCACAGTTAATTCAATCCGCCTATGGATATGCTGGAATCGAAATCCTACCTGTATTCCAAATAAATGAAAATAACGACAGCCCTGAGCGAATCGTTACTCCAGAACCTAGGTATGCTATTCAATTACGACAAGAAAAAAGAGCACCCAAGCAATTTACTAAAAATTTGAAGTTAAATGAAAAATATACATTTGACAATTTCGTTCAAGGTGAAGGAAATAAATTGGCTGCCGGTGCTGCATTAGCCGTAGCGGACAGCCCTGGTAGTTTTTATAATCCATTATTTATTTTTGGTGGAGTCGGTCTTGGAAAAACTCACTTAATGCAAGCGATTGGTCACCAAATGCTCGCTGAACGACCAAATGCAAAAGTAGTCTATATACAGAGTGAAACTTTCGTTAACGATTTTATTAATTCCATAAAAAATAAAACACAAGACCAATTCCGCGAAAAATACAGGACTTGTGACTTGCTGCTAGTTGATGATATTCAATTTTTTGCCAAAAAAGAGGGTATTCAGGAAGAATTTTTCCATACTTTTGAGACTTTATATAATGATCAAAAGCAAATTGTAATGACGAGTGATCGTCTGCCAACTGAAATTCCTGATCTATCAGAGCGTTTAGTTTCGCGATTTACATGGGGCTTACAGGTTGAAATCACACCTCCAGATCTTGAAACCAGGATTGCAATTTTGCGAAGAAAGGCAGAAGCAGAAGGCCTAGTCATTGATGACAATACTTTGGATTATATTGCTTCTCAAGTAGACACTAACATTAGAGAACTCGAAGGTGCTCTTGTTAAGGTTCAGGCATACGCAACTATTGAAAGGGCAGATATAAACGTCAACCTAGCACGAGAAGCTCTAGTTGATCTCAAATTAGTACAAAAAAATCGGGGCTTGCAAATATCTAAGATCCAAGAAGTCGTCGCAAATTATTTCCAAATTTCAACTGCTGAATTAAAGGGTAAAAAGCGTGTACGGCAGATTGTAGTACCACGGCAAATAGCGATGTATTTATCTCGAGAATTAACTGATGCTAGTTTGCCAAAAATTGGACAAGAATTTGGCGGCAAAGATCATACCACAGTGATGCATGCCTATGATAAAATCGACAAGCAGATAAAAACAGATACAGAAATTAAAAGTGCAGTATTTGATTTAAAACAAATGATTGAACACTAGCTTTAAGTTATTCACTGTGGATAACTTTCAGAGTTTTACACATAGTTTTTAACCGCTCTAATTCCGTTATTTTAAGGCTTCTAATGAGTTTTCAACAAAATTCACAGGCCCTACTACTACTAATTAAATATATAATTAATATAAAGTAACTTAGGAGGATAACAATGAAATTTACAATTAATCGTAATCTGTTTATCGAAAACTTGAATAATGTAATGCGAGCCATTTCCTCAAGAGCAACTATTCCAATTCTTAGTGGTATTAAATTGGATTTAACAGATACTGATTTAACATTAACTGGTAGCGATACAGACATTTCCATTGAAATTAAAATACCTGTAAATGAAGATTTAAATGTAGAATCTACAGGTTCAATTGTTTTACCTGCTAGATTTTTCAGTGAAATCGTTAAAAAATTGCCGGGTAAAGATTTCTCATTTGAAGTAAAAGAAAGTTTCCAAACTCAAATCGTATCTGAAAATAGTGAATTTACAATTAATGGGTTAGATGCGAATAATTATCCACGTTTGCCAGAAATTCCTGACAATGCTGCATTTACTATTTCTGGTAAAACTTTCCGTGAAATTATCAATGAAACTCAATTTGCTACCTCAAATGATCAAACTAGAGCTATTTTGACTGGTGTTCGGTTCTTCTTTAATCCAACTAACATTAAAGCAGTAGCAACTGACTCGCACCGGTTGTCACAAAGAACCATTGCTTTAGAAAACGGACCTCAAGCAGAAACTGATTTGATTATTCCAGGTAAGAGTTTGCAAGAATTAGCCAGAATTATTGGTGAAACAGATCCAGAAGTAAAGATTTGTCCTGGAGACAATCAAGCATTATTTGTAATTGGCAATCTTTCATTCTATTCACGCTTACTTGACGGCAATTACCCAGATACGGATCGCTTAATTCCAACTGAAAAGACTACTAGTGTTGAATTTGATATTTCAGAATTGTCCAGTGCGCTTGAACGTGCAAGTTTGTTAACTCACGCAGGCCGCAATAACGTAGTAACCTTAACTTTGGATACTGCAAATCAAACTGCAAAATTATCTGGTAAGTCTGCAGAAATTGGGAATGTGGAAGAAGACGTAAGCTTTAGAAATTTGGAAGGAAACGATTTACAAATTTCATTTAACCCTGATTACATGCGTGATGCCCTTAGAGCATCTGTTACTGATTCAGTGGTAATGAGCTTTACTAAACCACTTCGTCCATTCATCATCAATCCAGGTAAAGATAATATTGAATTTGTTCAATTAATCACTCCAGTTAGAACATACTAATTGAGTACACAATATTTAGGTGATAAAAAACTGCCCTAAAAATGGGCAGTTTTTTTATTTGCTTTTCTGTTAAAAGCTAAAAATCGACGTTCTCGTATTTTTTATTCTGAATAAGTGTGATCAGTTTATTTACTTAAAAACCGCAGAAAACGCCTTAAATAGCGTTTTAAGTTTGTTATTTGGCCTGAAAACTAATATAATTATATAGGTAAAAAGAGTATTGAAGGTGAGCATCATCAAATATTTTACAATTGTTGGCGACTGTATAACTTTAGGGCAATTCCTTAAAGAAGAAAGCATTATTTCATCAGGTGGACAAGCTAAATTTTATCTCCAGGATAATCCAGTAACTTTAAATGGAGCACTTGAGAATCGTAGAGGTAAAAAAATTCGCGTTGGAGATCATCTGCTAGTTGATGGACAGGAATATGAATTTCGGCGGGAAGATTAATGTATCTTGATCATTTCGTAGTTCAAAATTTTCGCAATTTGAAGAAGCTTGATATCGATTTTGATCCTAACGTCAATATTTTTATTGGCAAAAATGCACAGGGGAAAACCAATCTCTTGGAAGCAATTTATTTTTTAGCCTTGACTAGATCTCATCGAACCAATTCGGATAAGGAGCTGATTGGTTTTGGTGGAGAATACACAAATTTGCTAGGTCATGTGCGAAAAAGTCAGGTTGATTTAACCTTGCGCGTTCTGATTACCCAAAAGGGTAAAAAAGTGTGGATAAACCGTGTTGAGCAAGCTAAGTTATCGAAATATGTTGGTCAGCTTAATGCTATTTTATTTTCTCCAGAAGATTTGGAGTTGATAAAGGGTGCTCCGGCTTTGCGGAGAAGGTTTATGGACCAAGAATTCGGACAGATAAATGCGGAATATTTATACTTTGCTAGTAAGTATCGCCAAGTTTTGCTTCAGAAAAATAATTATCTAAAGCAACTTGCTAAAGGAAAAACAAAAGATCAAGTCTTTTTAGATGTATTATCGGATCAACTTGCAGGCATTGCAGCGGAAGTGATTTTTCGGCGCTTTAAATTTTTGCGCTATTTAAGTCACTATGCCAGCAATGCATATGCACATATCAGTTTGGGTGGTGAAAAGCTAGCAATAGCTTACCACCCATCTGTTTCTACTATTGAGGCTGATGATACTGTTGAAGAGATTTATCAAAAAATACTAGCAAACTTTGAACGTAATAAAGCTGTTGAAATGCGGAAGGGTACTACAACGTCAGGACCGCATCGAGATGATATTGAGTTTAAACTCGATGGCAAAAACGCACATTTATATGCTTCGCAAGGACAGCAACGTTCTATTGCGTTAAGTGTGAAGCTTGCGGAAATTCAACTGGTTCATCAATTAACTGATGAATATCCGTTGTTGTTATTAGATGATGTGATGAGTGAACTAGATCACACTCGTCAAAGTGCACTGCTTAATTATATTCATGGGAAAACTCAAACCTTTATTACTACGACAGATTTAGAGGGAATTTCCTTGGAAATAATTAAGAAGCCGCGTGTGTACCACATGCAATCAGGCAAAATTAGTTTTGAGAAGGAGAATTAAATGGCTGATAATTCAAAGAAAAATCTTGATAAGGTCAAAAAATATGAAAAGGAGGCCGACAAGTATAATGCTAGTCAAATTCAAGTCTTAGGCGGCCTGGAGGCTGTTCGTAAGCGACCAGGTATGTATATCGGTTCAACTAGTTCTCAGGGATTGCACCACTTAGTGTGGGAAATTATTGATAACAGTATTGATGAACGCCTTGCTGGTTTTGCTACCAAGATTGAAATTACTGTTAATGAGGATGGTAGTGTTACTGTTCAAGATGATGGTCGTGGTATCCCAGTAGATATTCAAAAAAAGACAGGTCGTCCAGCTTTAGAGACTGTATTTACTGTACTTCACGCCGGTGGTAAATTCGGCGGTGGCGGATATAAGGTATCAGGTGGTCTTCACGGTGTTGGTGCATCTGTTGTAAATGCTTTGTCCACGAAGCTTGATGTAACTGTCATGCGTGACGGTAAAAAGTATTTCATCGATTTTGATCACGGCCGCGTTAAGGATGAAATGAAGCAGATTGGTACTGTGCCACTTGAGCAACATGGGACTATTGTTCATTTCTATCCAGATCCTGACATTTTTACTGAAACTACTACTTTCGATGACAAGATCTTAAAGAATAGAATTCGTGAACTTGCATTTTTAAACAAGGGATTGAAACTTACTTTTACAGATAAGCGTAAAGATAGTGCCGAAACCGATGTATACAAGTACGAAGGTGGTATTAAAGAATACGTTGCCTTTTTGAACAAGGGGCAGGAAGTATTATTTGATGAACCTATCTATGTCGAAAGCACATATAACGGCATTGACGTGGAAGTTGCTTTGCAATATACAAATGGCTACAAAACTACTTTAATGACCTTTGCCAACAATATCCATACCTATGAAGGCGGGATGCACGAAGCCGGCTTCAAGACTGCTTTGACTCGTGTTGTAAATGATTATGCTCATAAGGCAAAAATCTTAAAAGACAAGGATGATAACCTTTCTGGTGAAGACATCCGTGAAGGGATGACGGCTGTTGTTTCAGTTAAGCACCCCAGCCCTCAATTTGAAGGGCAGACTAAGACAAAATTGGGTAACTCAGATGCTAGAACAGCAGTAGATAAGTCATTCTCTGAAACCTTTAGTCGCTTCTTGATGGAAAACCCATCAGTTGGACGCAAAATTGTGGAAAAGGGTCAACTTGCCGAACGTGCTAGAACCGCTGCTAAGCATGCACGTGAAGTTACTCGTAAAAAGTCTGGTTTGGAAATTGCAAACTTGCCAGGTAAATTAGCCGATAATACAAGCAATGATCCAAGTATTTCTGAATTATTCATCGTTGAGGGTAACTCAGCCGGTGGTTCAGCTAAGCAAGGTAGATCTCGTTTAACCCAAGCCATTTTGCCAATCAGAGGTAAGATTTTAAACGTTGAAAAAGCTTCAATGGATCGAATTTTGGCCAACCAAGAAATCAGATCTTTGTTTACAGCTTTAGGTACAGGATTTGGTGCGGACTTTGATGTGTCTAAAGCACGTTATCATAAGTTGATTATTATGACTGATGCCGATGTCGATGGTGCTCACATTAGAACTTTGCTTTTGACGCTGTTTTACAATTACATGCGTCCAATGATTGAAAAAGGATATGTATACATCGCTCGTCCACCTCTGTACCAAGTCCGTCAGGGCAAGGTAATTAAGTATCTTGATACTGATGAGGAATTGCATGATTACTTAGGTAGTTTGCAGCCAAGTCCTAAGCCTGTTGTACAGCGTTACAAGGGGTTAGGTGAAATGGACCCAGAGCAGTTATGGGAAACTACTATGAATCCAGAAAATAGACGTTTGGATCGAGTAAGTCCTGAATATGCCAAGGATGCAGATGCAGTCTTTGAACTCTTAATGGGTAATGAAGTTGCTCCAAGACGTGACTTTATTCAAAAGAATGCTAAATATGTTGAAAATTTGGATGCATAGGAGAGGTTAGATGGACGATAATCAAACTCAAGATCGTAGAATTAGAAACGTCGATTTAACTAGCATGATGCGTAGTTCTTTCTTGGACTATGCAATGTCAGTTATTGTAGCTCGTGCTTTGCCTGATGTTCGTGATGGTTTGAAGCCTGTACAGCGCCGTATTCTTTACGGAATGAGCGAATTAGGTGTTACACCTGATAAGCCATATAAGAAGAGTGCCAGAATTGTTGGGGAAGTTATGGGTAAGTTTCACCCACACGGTGACTCATCAATTTATTTAGCTATGGCTCACATGGCACAAGACTTTTCATATCGTTACATGCTAGTTGACGGTCACGGTAACTTTGGTTCCGTCGACGGGGATGAACCAGCCGCAATGCGTTATACCGAAGCAAGAATGAGTAAAATCGCTGTGGAAATGCTTCGTGATATCAACAAAAATACAATCGACTGGCAAAGAAACTATGATGATACTGAAAATGAACCAGTAGTTTTGCCAGCTAGAATTCCTAACTTGTTGATTAACGGTGCTAATGGTATCGCTGTTGGTATGACAACCAACATTCCACCTCATAACTTAAGTGAAGTAATTAGCGGTTTGCATATGTTGATGAAAAATCCTGATGCGACTACTAAGGATTTGATGAAAGTTATTCCAGGTCCTGATTTTCCAACTGGTGGTATTATCATGGGTCGCGGTGGAATTTACCGTGCTTATGAAAGTGGCAAGGGCAATATCGTTGTTCGTGCTGAAACCAACATTGAAACTGAAAAGAGTGGCCGTGAAAGAATTATCGTTAGCGAAATTCCTTACATGGTCAACAAGGCTGAATTAGTTAAAAAGATTGCAGATTTAGCTCGTGAAAAGATCATTGATGGTATTACCGGTGTTCGCGATGAATCTGACCAGACTGGTATGAGAATTACCATAGATATTCGTCGGTATGCTAGTGCGAGTGTTGTTTTGAATAATTTATTCAAGCAAACTCAAATGCAGGCCAACTTCGGCATGAACATGGTTGCCATTGTTGACGGTGCACCTCACTACTTAACTTTGAAGCAAATGTTGCAATACTATTTGGATCACCAAAAAGATGTTGTAACGCGTAGAACTAAGTTCGAATTAGCCAAGGCTGAAGCTAGAGCTCATATTCTTGAAGGTTTAAGAATCGCTCTAGATAATATCGATGAAATTGTTCATATTATCCGTAGCAGTCATTCAAGTGATATTGCTAAAGCAACTTTAATTAGTCGTTTTGGTCTTGATGATAAGCAATCTCAAGCAATTTTGGATATGCGTCTTGTACGTTTAACCGGTTTGGAACGAGACAAGGTTGAAGCCGAATATAAAGAATTGCAAGCTAAGATTGCTGACTACAAGGATATTTTGGCTAAGCCTGAACGAATCGATAAGATCATTTACGATGAATTATTAGATATTCAAAAACGTTTTGGTGATAAGCGTAGAACTGAAATCGGTGCTAGTGAAGTTGTTTCAATTGAAGACGAAGATTTAATTGAAAAGCAAAATATTCTTTTGACTGTAACTCATAATGGCTATATCAAGAGAATGCCAATTCAAGAATTTAAGACCCAAAACCGTGGTGGTAAAGGTATCAAGGGTATGGGCGTTCAAGATGGAGACTTCATTGAACACCTAATTTACTCAAGTACTCACGACATGCTTTTGTTCTTTACTAATGCTGGTAAAGTTTACTCAAAGAAAGCATATGAGATTCCAGAATATGGTCGTATGGCCAAAGGCTTGCCTGTAGTTAACTTGCTTCAACTTGAAAAGGGCGAAAAGGTACAAACTGTAATCAACGTTCCAGAAGGAGCAGATGATAATTACTTATTCTTCATCACTAAGATGGGTACCGTAAAACGCACTCATGTCAGTGAATTTTCAAACATTAGAAATAGTGGTTTGATTGCTCTTACTTTGCGTGATGGGGATGAATTAAGCAATGTCCTTACTACTGACGGTAAGCAAAACATTTTAATTGGTACTCATTTAGGCTATGCAGTAACCTTTAATGAAAAAGATGTTCGTGCTATGGGTAGAACTGCTGCAGGTGTTCGCGGAATTAACTTGCGTGATCATGACTATGTAGTTGGTTCAGGCGTATTAGATGCAGACGACCAGGTATTAGTCATTTCTGAAAATGGTTATGGTAAGCGTACTCCGGCTGCAGAATATCCAGTTAAGGGCCGTGGTGGTAAAGGTATCAAGACTGCTAATATCACTGAAAAGAATGGTCCACTTGCTGGCGTAATTGTCATTAGCAAGGGCAAGGACATCATGGTTATCACTACCGATGGTATTATGATTCGCTTTAAGACTAAGGATGTTTCTCAAACTGGACGTAGCACCATGGGTGTTCGCTTAATCAAGGTTAGCGATGATAGTCAAGTTGCAAGTTTAACCATTGTTCCATCTGAAGCTGATCAAGATCAAGTTGATGATGAAGATGACAATGATGATAATGAGTAATTGATTAAAAAATAAAAAATTTGAAGTTTTAAAAAAATTATCAAACTTTTTTGCGTAATAAATAGTGAACAGTAAAAAAATATTTAGGATCACGTGAAAAACTGTTTGGTAATTTTTTATTTATATGCTAGAATTAGAAATTGAGAGTAATATTTCAATTACTCCTTGTTCTTGATTTTAGCAAGAACCATATAGTCCAAAAGGAGGTGCATTAGTCATGGCAACTACAAAGTACGAAGTAACTTACATTATCAAGCCTGATGTTGATGAAGAATCAAAGAAGGCCCTCGTAGAAAACTACGACAAGGTTATCGCTGATAACGGTGGTACTATGGTAGAATCCAAAGACTGGGGCAAGCGTCGTTTCGCATATAAAATTGATAAGTATCGTGAAGGTACTTACCACATTATGACTTTCACTGCTGACAACGCTGACGCAGTTAATGAATTTGGTCGTTTGTCAAAGATTGACAACATGATCTTACGTTCAATGACCGTTAAGTTAGACAAGTAATTTTAATTTATTGTTTTCGTGATTTAGGAAGGAAGGGCATAAGTATGATTAATAGAGTTGTACTTGTTGGCCGTTTAACACGTGATCCTGAATTGCGTACTACTGGGAGTGGAATCTCGGTTGCTACGTTTACTCTTGCTGTTGACCGTCAATTTACAAATAGCCAAGGTGAGAGGGACGCAGACTTTATCAGCTGTGTAATTTGGAGGAAATCTGCAGAAAACTTCTGCAATTTTACTTCAAAGGGTTCATTGGTTGGTATTGATGGCCGTATTCAAACCAGAAGTTATGACAATAAAGATGGGCAAAGAGTATATGTAACTGAAGTTGTCGTTGATAACTTCGCATTGCTCGAATCACGCAAGGATCGTGAAGCCCGCGGTCAAAATGGTGGTTATACACCAAACACTGGAAATGCTGGTGCACCAAGCACTAACAACTTCCAAAATAATGGTGGATCACAAAATAATGCTCAGAATAATAATCAATCAAACAACGCTCAAGATCCATTTGCAGGCTCTGGCGATCCAATTGATATTTCTGATGATGATCTTCCATTCTAAAAAATATTTAGAGAAAGGATTCTAGAACATGGCTCAACAAAGAAGAGGCGGTCGTCGTAAGGTTGACTACATTGCAGCTAACCACATCGATTACGTTGACTACAAGGATGTCGATCTGTTGAAACGTTTTATCTCAGAAAGAGGTAAGATTTTACCACGTCGTGTTACTGGCACTAGTGCTAAGAACCAACGTAAAGTTGCAAATGCTATTAAGAGAGCTCGTATCATGGGCTTATTACCATTTGTTGCTGAAGACTAATTTAAATTAGATCGAATACAAACTAAAAGGACAGGATTATTTCCTGCCC
>NZ_GG700752.1:69273-69624 GCF_000160855.1 Lactobacillus helveticus DSM 20075 = CGMCC 1.1877 | reverse complement strand
AAAAAACAATAAATCTTGTATAAATTGTAATAAAATCTTAAAAACAGAAGCCATCAATTAGGGCTTCTGTTTCACTTAATTTAAAGTATTCTAGCCATGATATTTACTTATTTTATACCCGGGAGTTTGACAGTTTAAAAACTTAAAATTTGGCCTTAGCCTTGTCGCTAAGCCTTTTTCTTTGTCAATCTTTTATTATTTTGGACAAGAAAAGATGATCAAGAAATTCTCAGCTGCCAAGTTGACCCCCTAAAAATAAGCAGCGCGTCTTCAATGTCAGCTATCTTTTCTTGCAGGAAATTTTCACCCAACTCGAATTAAAAAAGACCTGCCAGGATACTCAAGCTAAAA
>NZ_GG700752.1:61603-67010 GCF_000160855.1 Lactobacillus helveticus DSM 20075 = CGMCC 1.1877 | reverse complement strand
GCTAAAACCAATACTCATTATGATTTATATGAAATACCAGCTTGACTGATGAATTACATGAAAAGTTAGACAATGAGCTGATTACACAGAAAAAGATCAAAAAAATTTTGAAGCAAACCAAAAAAGAGAAAAAGTACGCAGAAAAATTAGACTTAAAAAAGCCCCAAAAAACTTAATATAATAAACTTTAGGAGGCTTTTTTTATTTCTAAACTGTCAAACTCAGGATTGTACCTTAACTAGGATTTTATTTCTAATTTTTTCGGACTCTTTTTGATGAATATCACTTAGTGTCTAAATTAATAACTTGATCAAATTTTTGTTTATCTTCAATACTCATTATATGTTCAATCTCAATAATTGTTTGAGGAAGACTTTGTAATAGAGCGAAAATTTGTTTGCGACTATTATCATCAAGACCTGATAAACCTTCATCAACAAGTAAAAAGTCCTTTTTATTCAATAATGCACGAGCAATTTCTACTTTTCGTTTCTCTCCACCAGATAAAGATAATCCTTTATCACCAATTTGTGTGTCTAAATAATTTTTATTTGCTAAATATTCTAACTTAACTTTTTTCAAAACTTTAATTAGACGAGAAGAAGGAATATCTTTTCCTAAAGTCAGATTGAAACGTAATGATTCTGAAAAAATATATGTATCTTGCCCAACAATTCCAAAATTAGAAAGGAAATTATTTTTATTTAACTGCTTATCAATTAAAATTTTACCTTTAATCAAAGGTAATTCATTTAACAAACTTTTAAATAAAGTTGACTTGCCAATTCCAGATCTTCCAGTTATTAAAACTTTATCTCCTTCAAAAATTTCAAAATTAATATTCTTTAATATAGCATGATTATTATATCCAAGAGTACAATGATCAAAGATAATCTTTTTTTTGTCAGAAAGATTTACAAACGATAGGTTATCGTATTGTCTTGGCTCTGGCTTTTGTAATACTGTATTTTCTAATAAAGGGCGAACCGAATTCAACTGATTAGTAATATTTACTATTGAAATAATTGGGCTAGTTAAGCGATCAGATGCTAGAAAAAGTGAAATTAACCCTCCAACAAGTATTTGCCCCTTGACTACAAAAAATGATCCTACTGCTAAAGAGATAACCATAGAAAAAGTATATGAAACTTGAGCAAAAAAGTTAGAAGTATTACGACGAAAGTTCATAAAAAAATACTTTCTTTCCTCCATTAGCAACGCATTTTTAATAAATAATTTTAATCTTGTATAAGCATTAGCATGTCTAATAGTATTAAAACCATGTACAGCATCACTTATCTTTAAATTGTAAATTTCATAGCTCTGATTCCAGCTTTTAGTTCCATCTTGAATCCAATTTCTTGTGAGTCTAGGAACTGCTGCAGGTAATAAACCACAAAATAGGAAAACTAAAGCTGCAATACCATTTATATTTAGAATATATATAAGCGAGACAATAGTTTGATCAATACAATAAATCAAGGTAATGACTGAATCAATACATTGATTCTCAATTTGTTTAACATTGACATTAATGAAGTTCAATGTATTTGCCATTTTACTTTCACTAGGAGAATAGGTGAAAGTATTAAAAGCTCTTGAACGTAAAAATTGATTACTAGATTTGATAATTTTTCCCCAACAAAATTGCCAAAGATAAAAACTTATATTCAAAAAAAGCATTAAAACAAGGTATAATATGAGAATTCTAGGAATATCATTGAAATTTTTTTGAGAGAGTGTGTTAGTTATTTTTCCAATTATGTAAGGGGAGATAATCCCATCTAAGGATGCAAATGCACTAGTTGTTATCAACGTAAAAAATAAAAATTTGTTTTTAATTAGTAATTTTTTAAAGAATGAAGTAATAGTCATGGTGAACACCTTTATTCATTTCTAAGGTAATTGCAGATAGAATACCAAGCGTTCCAGCACCTATATCATCTGAAATAAAGGCTTGCCCGTCTGATGGCCATCCAGAATGTTTTTTGGAATTTATAAAGCTAGAAAATAAATGATTATTGTAGTAATCATTTAAATGCTTTAGTTTTGTGTAAAGACGCTTAGGAATCTTTTTTCGCGATCTTAGTATAGTTTTAATAACAAGCAGTATACCAGCAGTTCCATTATTCATTCCATAGTTATACGTAAAAGGTAAGTCTAAGGAATCAATATATCTATCTAACAAATCCCAGTTTCCATTATCGGTTAAACAATAATACTTAAACAAAATAAAAACTAAACCAGCAGATCCGTTCATTAAATAAGGAGATCTAATATTGGGCCATTTCTTTGAATTATACGAAATCCCTGTAAATGGATCTTCATTTTTGTATATTTCTAGATAGTTTTTTAATATTAATTTTACGCTAGATAAATAATTAATATTTTTAGTTCTTTTATATTCCATTAGGAATACAAGTGCAGTACCTAAATCACCATATTCTAAACCTTCATCTGTTGTATTTCCAATATCTTTTTTTAACTTTTTTAACATTGATGTTATATGTTTTGTGAAGTCAGGATAACCTTTTTGTTACTGATTAATTGTAATGCAAGAGTTATTCCGGCATAGCCATTACATAAGGTATTATTTTGTGGCTCGTTTTTAATTCTTTCTAAAAGTTTAATTAATGAATAATTTTGTTCGAATGTGGTATTTGTATAAAATTCAAATAGAGTAGTACCTGCTAATCCGAAAAATAAGCCTAAATTCAATTGCTTTTTTGATTCTAATTCAATAATAGCGCTTTTCGCTTTGTGAATAGTTGCTGTCATATCTATATCTTTTAATTCGTTTTTCAATGCTAAAATTGCACCTAACTTGCCATAAATTAAAGAACAAGTGGTGGCTTCTCCCACATAAGGAGTACATTTTAAGTAATCAACTAAATTAGAAGAATGAATTGTATATTGGGTTAAGAGGTTATCTTTTAAATCAATTAATTCCTTTATAGAAACAGCATTGAGTTCATTATTATCATATTTCGATAATTTTTTTAAGTCTAAAGTATCACATAAGTTGCTTGTGTTATTTAATCTATTAGACTTAGAAAGAGAATAGAGAGTAAACGCAGATGATAATATGATTTTTTGATTTGTAGTTAATTTTTCCTTTAATAAATTAAAGCGTTTGATAAAGAAATTTTTATCAAATATAAAATCATTTACTTTATTGAATACAGTGTAAAACATTAACAGAGAAAGTTTGTAGCAATCTTTATTGTAGTCGTCGAGATTCAAGGGCATTCTTATACAAAAGTTATTTGTAGCAATTTCGCTATAGCAATTCTTTTTTTGCGGTTGTATAGTTTCTACATCAACTAACGCTATTTCTTTAGTTTGTCTGTTATAAATAAAGTTATCATCTGAAATATCATTTAAAACATATCCAGAAGAATGAAGACGGGTGATAAAGGTTAGAATTTGACGCCATATATTGATTAAATCATTATCAAGGTCAAGTTTTTTATTTTTTGATTGATTTTTATTTAACATTGAATTTTGTTGAAGTAATTCTCTTAAAGATAATCCGTCAATTTTTTCTTCTACGATATAAAACGATTCATCTATATATAATTGATCAATGTACTTAGGCATGTTGATAAGAGTTCGTATTTTATTATTTCTTAAAATGGTTGTCTCATTCTTTTTTAAGTTCCAAGCTCTATATATACTTTCGTTTTTATCCGGAAGAGCACCTAGTCTGGCTTCTTTTACAATAACATGTTTTTTAGTATTGGATTCTATACCTTCATATATATTGCCAGTCCCTAATCTTCTAATAATATTGATTATTTCAAATTTTTTTGTAGTCTTTTGTCCAATTAGACATGGCGATATTATTTTTTCTTTCTTAAAACTAGAAGGAAAAGGAGGATTAATACCGTTTGGTATTTTGAAATATGTTTTTCTATCATCAGAGATGAAATTTCCCTCTCCATCTAATATTTTGTAGGTCATATCACCATTACGCGTCATAAAAATTTGTGGAAAAAAGCCACCAAACCTGTAAGAAATAACTTCAGAATTTTTATAACGTTTATCACTAGGCACACGAACACCTGAAAACCTTTGTAATTTTTTATGTAAAATACCTAATAGCAATTTAAATTCAGCATTATTTCTAGGATAAATAGTTATATATTTTCCAAATTGGGAAGGATTAATGTTTTTATCTGATAATAACAGATAATCAGATAGATAATATGCAAATTTAAATGATGTTTGGTATTTTAACATTACTTGGGAGACAATAGTTAAAACTTTTCCATAATCTTTTAGGTAAGGTGAAATATGAATCTTCCATCCTTCTAATTGGTAGCCGTTATTAAAAAGGCAGTTATAAAAAGGTCGTTTATAACCTCCAAATGTTGAAGCAATTGTATTATCTACTAAGTATTTGGCAAAACAAGTATTATCTGTTGAACTAGTAGAGAACTCAAGCGGAAATCTAGTTAAAAACTCTCTCATAATTATCACCCTCTATAAAAAAGCCCTCTTAATTAATATATTTACTAATTAAGAGGGAAAATAGAAATTTTAATCAAAGACTGTAGGTGCCTTACAGCTGCTGGTGCAACTCCAACTTTGTCCAGAGTTAGCAAGAATATTGTCTTTAATTTCATGTTCCTTTTCTTTTATGGTTTCTAAAACATCATGAATAGTCATATCTGTGCCATCCTTTCCAAAAATAGCCATTATTTTTTAATCTGCACTTAATAGTGTTAATATTATGCTCATAATAAGCCCGAAAAATTAGATTGTCAATATATTTTTCAATTTTTTGTCAGTACTTTTAATTACATTTTCATCAGCAAGTATGAATTATATATTTTTATCATTAGTAAAATTGTTATACGCTCTACGCGTGATGCTAGTTAAATCATTCTAGACAATATGCCATATTGTAGGCCAAAACTACAATTTCAAGTCGTTCCTAAAACCCTGTTATGTTTCGAGCACGATTGTTTTCAGCGTTGTAGTAGCTAAGCAGGGAAAAGTCACTCTCAATGGTTCTTCTGATAGCCATTAGCTGATGATCGTTATGCTCTTTAGCACCTTGCATGTTTTTGCGATATGACGTCCAAAGCTTATAGCCCATTTTGTTTTAGCTGGAAAGCTAAATCTTTGCCGAGGTAGCCTTCATCGCCTAAAAGATAATGGTTAGCAGGATGGGCATTGGTCATCAGCTCTGCAGTTTCCTTGGCATCATGCACTGATGCTTTAGTAACTGCATAATCAAGCAAGTAGCCGTCATCACTACAATGGCATGAACCTTAAAGCCATAATAGTAGACTTTTTTCGTTGCTTTGTAGCCAATATCAGCTATATCGCGAAGGATTTTAACGCGATAATTGCGAACAGGCTAACAGACCGAGACTGGAAAGCTGTCAATAATTATATC
>NZ_GG700752.1:54746-60311 GCF_000160855.1 Lactobacillus helveticus DSM 20075 = CGMCC 1.1877 | reverse complement strand
GATAAATTATTATATATTTGGGTTCCTACTGAACAAAAAGCAGAGTTGTTTTATCATCTGGTCACGAAAAGATTAGATGCAGATCATAATTACTTTACGGTTAAAGATGCCTATGTAAAAGCAAGTGATGTTGAATTTCACGGTGTTAAACTAACCCCATCTAATACACCAGAAGAAGCACAAACTGCTGCTTTGAAGAAATAGCATATATTACAAAATATCTAAAAAGAGAATCTCTGTTAGTCAGAGATTCTCTTTTTAGCATCTACTCTTTTCATTCATAACGCGTAATAATGTATAATTGATACTGATATATTTTACCTTGTAATAGGAAGGATCTTCATGAAAGATTTTTTACGTAAGCTTGAATTGCCTGAATTTATTAAAGATTCACGATTAACAGCTTCCGTAGTAATCATCTTAGTGCTTTCTTTAGTGGGAAGCATTATTGCGATGATTATGAGTCCATTATTTGGCCTGGCAATGGTATTGATTTTCATTTTGTCTGTTGCTTTTGCCATTTATGGAACCTACATTTTAGCAGGTAAGGCAACTAATTTTGCAGTTAATTTGTCCTACCGTATAAAACGTAGTGAACAAGAAGCAATGATCAAGATGCCGCTTGGTATTTTGCTCTATGATTCTGATCACCAGATTCAATGGGTAAACCCTTATCTGCAATTGTATCTTAAGGATACAGACCTAGTAGGTCACACAATTGAAGCTGTAGATCCAGATCTGAATAAATTGTTGAATGAAGCGATTGAAGCTAAAACCTCAGAAAATCACATAGTTAATTGGGATGGACACCGTTTTGAAATGGTAGTTCAAGATGATTTGGGCGTAATTTATCTGTTGGATATTACACGTTATGCAAAAATTGAAGACAAATATGAAGCCGAACGTCTTGCCATTGGGCAGGTCTTTATTGATAATTATGATGAATTAAGTGAGACAATGCATGATCAGGAATTGACCAGCATGAGTTCATATGTACAAAACACGCTAAGCAATTATGCTAAGAAGTTTAAGGCATATTTAAAACGGATCGATGAAGATCACTTTTTACTGCTAGTACATATGCAAGATTTAGCTGAGATGGAAAAGGACAAGTTTTCTGTTTTGGATAAAGTGCGGCAAGAAACTAGCCGCAACAATACTCCGCTTACTTTGTCAGTCGGGATTGCTTTTGGCTCCGATTCGCTATCTGAAATTGCCAACCAGGCACAATCTAACCTTGATTTAGCTTTAGGACGAGGCGGGGACCAAGTCGTGCTCCGTCAACCGGGTAAGGATGCACGCTTTTATGGCGGTAAATCTAACCCAATGGAGAAGCGAACCAGAGTTAGAGCACGAATGGTCTCACAAGCAATTAGTGAACTTTTCAAAGATGCAGACCGCGTTTTCGTTGTTGGTCACCAACGTCCGGATATGGATTCTGTTGGTAGTGGTATTGGTGTCGTAAAATTGGCTCGACTTCATGGCGTAAAAGCTAATTTTGTCTTGGACACTAACAAGACTAATTATGACGTAGGCCGCTTAGTCATCAGGATGCAACAGAAGAATCAGGACAAGGATATTTTTATCAGTCCTGAGGAAGCTCTGGCTGAAGTAACCGATAAATCAATGTTGGTCATGGTTGACCACTCTAAGTATTCAATTACTTATTCTCAGCCCTTGTATGACCGCTTGAAGAATAGGATTATCGTAATTGATCACCATAGACGTGGTGAGGAATTCCCAGAAAACCCAATGCTTACCTATGTTGAACCATATGCTTCTTCTGCTTGTGAGTTGGTCACTGAGATGATTGAGTATCAACAACCAGCTCAAGGCAAGCGAGTATTAACAGACTTAGAAGCAACTGCAATGCTGGCTGGTATCGTCGTCGATTCTAAAGAATTCTCGCTTAGAACGGGTACTCGAACCTTTGATGCGGCAAGTTACTTGCGGTCAATTGGTGCCGATTCAGCTGTGGTAAGTTCGCTGCTTAAGGAAGACATCGATAGCTTCCTTGAGAGAACACACTTGGTTGCAACTTTGAAGATGGTAAAACCACATATAGCTGTTTTGTGTGGCCCTGATGACAAAATTATTGATCCAATCATCACGGCTCAAGCAGCTGATACGGCACTTGATTTGGAAAATGTGGGTGCTAGTTTTGCCATTACGCGGCGCACTCCAGATACCATTGGTATTTCTGCACGTTCCATGGGTAAGATTAACGTGCAAATTATTATGGAAAAGCTGGGCGGCGGTGGTCACCTTTACAATGCGGCTACCCAGATCAAAGGTGTTACTATTGAAGAAGCAAGAGCAAAATTGCTTCAGGCAATTGATGAATACGAAAAGGAAAATGAATAAAGGAGAACAAGATGAAAGTTATTTTTACACAAGACGTTAGAGGTCGTGGTAAGCGTGGACAAGTTAAGGAAGTTCCAGATGGTTATGCACAAAACTATTTAATTAAGCGTGGCTTGGCTAAGGTAGCTACTAAGGGTAATATGAATACCTTGAAACGTGTAGAAGCTAACGAAAAGGCTGCTTACGAAGCTGAAAAAGCTGAAGCTGAAAAGATTAAGGCAGAACTTGAAAAAGATGATACAATCGTCCACTTCAAGTCAAAGGCTGGGACAGATTCACGTTTGTTTGGTTCAATTTCAAGCAAGAAGATCGTGGAAGGCCTTGAAAAACAATATGGCATCAAGGTTGATAAGCGTAAGTTGAACTTGCCAGAACCAATCAAGACATTGGGCTACACTAATGTTCATGCTAAGTTGTTCAAGGGCGTTGAAGCTACTATTCGTATACACGTTACTGAACAAGACTAATTCTATTTTTATAAAAAGTGGTTGTGATTGATGGATAATATCGTTTCTCAACAAATTCCACACGACTCAGATGCGGAAAAAGCCGTTCTGGGTGCGATTTTTATTGATCCAGAAGCAATTGCAGATGCTAGTGCAGTAGTTCAACCTGAAGATTTTTATGAAAGGGCAAATCAAATCATCTATCAAGCGATGCTGGATTTGTCAGACCGCGGGGATGCAATTGATCCGCTGACCCTTCAAGATGAACTAAACAAGAGAAATCATCTAGATGACATTGGTGGGATTAGTTATGTCTCAGAGTTGGCATTGGCCACTCCTACTGCTGCGCACGTTACTTACTATGCACAAATTGTGCACCGCAAGGCACTATTGCGCAGACTGATTTCTGCTAGTCAAAAGATTATTTCTAACGCAATTGATGGGTCAGATGATGTAACCGATATTCTTGATGACGCAGAAAGCGAAATTATGAATGTGTCATCAGAAAATAATAGTGGTGGTTTCAGAACAATTAAGGAAATCGTTAATTCCACTATTAAGGATATTAATAATATCCCTGATGATGGCAATATGGTTACAGGTTTGCCAACAGGATTCGCTGAACTGGATAAGATGACGACTGGTTTTCATGATGATGAATTGATCATTATCGCTGCACGGCCTGGTGTAGGTAAAACTTCATTTGCATTGAATGTGGCACAGTTTGTGGGGCTTCATACTGATAAAACTGTTGCGATGTTTTCTCTAGAAATGAGTGGGGAACAGTTAGTTCAAAGAATGTTAGCATCCTTAGGACTAATAGATTCTCAGCACTTAAGAACAGGCCAGCTTGATGAAGAGGAATGGCGCAAGTTAGTAATTGCGTCAGGCTCGCTTGCCAACACGGATATTTTTATTGATGATACTCCGGGTATTAAAATGAGTAAAATCCGTGCAAAAGCCAGAAGACTAGCCAAAGAAAAGGGCAACCTGGGGCTAATTGTGATCGACTACTTGCAGCTGATTGAAGGTCCACGTAGTGAATCACGGCAACAAGAAGTTTCCGCAATTTCACGGCAATTAAAGAAGCTAGCTAAGGAGCTTCACGTGCCCGTCATTGCCCTTTCCCAGTTGTCACGGTCAGTTGAGCAGAGACAGGATAAACGGCCTGTATTGTCTGATATTCGTGAATCTGGATCAATTGAACAGGATGCCGATATTGTATCTTTCCTATATCGTGATGATTATTACCGTGATGAGCCAGAAGATGGTGAAAATAGCGGTAGCAGCAATGAAGTAGGATCCGAAGACGATAACGGTGAAGTTGAAGTAATTATTGAAAAGAACCGTTCGGGTAGTCGTGGTACCGTAAAATTAATGTTTTCTAAACCGTATAACCGGTTTTCAAACTTGGATTATGCGCATGATGATCCAGATGGTAATTAAGTTAAAAGACATTTGCTTTATGGCGAGTGTCTTTTATTTTCATATCAATGTTCTTAAACTGTGATAAATATCACGCTCATAATTTTTATATTCTGGGATTTCATGTAAAAAGCATATATTGTATAATATAATTGCTTAAAATAATTAATATTTTTAGTTTTAAAACCATTAATTTTTTGATATACCTATTACTGAAATAAGTCATTCATGAACGCATCGGAGGATAATAGAATTTTATGAAAATCAAAAAAGTTTTAGTAGGTGCATTCGCTGTTTTAGCTGCATTGTCTCTATCTGCATGCTCGGGCAATAAAAAAAGTTCATCTTCAACAAATGAACCAAAAGAATTAAATGTTGAATTTGTGCCTAGCACGCAAGCAAACAAGACGGAAGCTGAAGCCAAGCCATTAGGCACGCTTTTGCAAAAGCAGTTACATATTCCAGTTCACGTAACTGTTTCTACAGACTACAGCGGCTTGGTTGAGGCAATGTCTTCTAAGAAGGTTGACGTTGGCTTCATGCCACCTTATTCTTATATGTTGGCGCATAAACGCGGGATTGCGGACGTACTCTTACAGGCCGAACGGTATGGATATGATGAGCCATCAGGCAAGATGAATCACAAATTGATGCACAAGTATCGTGGCATGATTGTGGTGAAAAAGGGATCAAAGATTAAATCTTGGAAAGATCTGAAAGGAAAGAAAATTGCCATTGGTGATCCTAGTTCTTCATCTGGTTATGTTTATCCAATTGCGGAACTTTATAAAAAAGGTCTGAACGTCACCAAGGATAGCAAGCTCGTTAATATTACTAGCGATGACCAAAGGGTTATTTCAGTCTTAAACGGGGATGTGGATGCTGCATTTGTATTCTCAGATGCCCGTGATATCGCTGCGAAGGATGATAAGAGAGCAATGACTGATGTTGTTCCGATTTACTTCACGCAATGGATTCCTAACGATACCATCTCTGTTAGAAAGGACATGCCTAAGAAGTTCAGAGTTAAATTAGCTAAGGCTTTCAAAAACATTGCTAAATCTAAGAAAGGCAAACAAATTATTGAAAGCATCTATAGCCACTATGGCTATGTAGATGCTAAAGATTCTGATTTTGACGGCTTGCGTAATTATCAAAAGATCGTTAACGAAGCAACTGGCAAATAATCATTGCATTGAAAAGACTCGCTTTGTCAAAAGTGGGTCTTTTCTTGTGCGTGATATATCGGTTAGAATATGTGGCTCTTTGTCAAATCCTGTTGATAGAGAGTAAATGAATAGAATCAGGCAGTCATTAAAAGGCTGTTTGG
>NZ_GG700752.1:50826-53432 GCF_000160855.1 Lactobacillus helveticus DSM 20075 = CGMCC 1.1877 | reverse complement strand
ATGGAGCCGAATATGTAACAAAGGAGAAAAAATATGAAAATCGCCGTTTTAACTGATAGCTCAGCTTATTTAACTAAAGAACAACAGGAAAAATATCATATCGATGTTTTGCCTATTCCGATTATTTGGAATAATAAAACGTATCGTGATCTGATTGATATTGGTTACGAAGAGTTTTATCAAAAACTAGACGAAGAAAAGAACTTGCCAACTACTTCACAGCCATCAATCGGTAATTTACAAAAGAAGATTGATGAATATGTCCAGGAGGGCTACACCGATGTGATCATAATTACCTTATCTAGTGGTATTTCAAGCTATTACTCTACTGTGCACAGTATCGCTGAAGACGAAACTAGGATTAAGGTACATCCTTTTGATAGCAAAATTACATGTGCTGGTGAAGCAGATTATGCTATTCTTGCAGGACGCCTTGTCGCAGCTGGAGCAGACGTTGATTTAATCATGCATGATTTAACTGATCTGCAGAAAACAATGGATGTGCGCTTTATGGTGGACGATTTAAGCCACTTGAAGCGTACGGGCCGTCTTTCTAACGCTGCTAGCTTTGTCGGTGCTTTGTTAAAAATTAAGCCTATTCTTTCAATGGATGTGCAAGCTGAAGGACACATTTCCGCAATTGCTAAAGAACGCCAAACCAAGCGGGCTTATAAGCATATCCAAACTGATTTTGATAATCTGACCAAGAATATGCCATATAAGATTCAATGCACTATTTTTGATTCGCTTGATCCAGACAAAAAAGAAGAGTGGGTTAAGGATTATCAAGCTAAGTTCCCTAAGTATGAATTTAATACTAGCATCATTGGCCCGGTAGTCGGAGTGCACGTAGGACAAGGAACTATGGCAATGATTTGGTGCCGCGAATTGGATGATTATTTTGATGAAAACGGTCAGCCAATCAAAGGAATTGACTCAAAAGAAGTTGTAGATAATGCGTAAGTAAAGAAATTTAATTGCGTATACATGAAAGCCTTTACACCTGAGGGCTTTTTTCTTCATAATAGGTGCAGCACAAAACTATTTGGAGATGAAAATTTTTTACGAAAAGGATGAGAATATGTCAGATAAGAAATATGTCGGCAGTATTGAAGCCGGTGGTACTAAATTTATCGTAGCAGTTCAAGATGTTGAAACAGGTAAGGAAGTTGCAAGAGACCGTATTCCAACTACCACCAATAAGGAAACTTTGGAAAAGACTGCAGAGTTCTTTAAGAAGCATCCAGTTGATGCATTAGGTATTGGTACTTTTGGTCCAATTGATATTAATCCTAAGTCAAGAACCTACGGTTATATCTTGGATACACCAAAGCCAGGTTGGTCAGGTACTAATGTAAAAGGATTCTTTGAAAAAGAATTAGGTATTCCTGTAGTAATGACAACTGACGTTAATGCATCATGCTACGGTGAATATGTTGCGCGCGGCCGTGACGATTCTAAGAGTTACTTCTATGCAACTGTAGGTACTGGTGTAGGTGCCGGCATTGTCCAAGGTGGCAAGATGCTTGGCCTTAACAACCACCCTGAAATGGGTCACATGCTTGTGCGTCGCTACCCAGGTGATGACTATGAAGGCCACTGTCCGTTCCATAACGATGCTTGTGTAGAAGGAATGGCAGCCGGTCCAAGTCTTGAAGGTAGAACTGGTATCCCAGGTGAAAAGCTTTCTCGTGATAACGAAGTCTTCACTTACTCTGCATACTACATTGCACAAATGCTCTTCAATGTTTACATGACTGCTCGTCCAGATGTGATGATCGTGGGTGGTTCTGTATTAAACGAAGACGATTTAGTTAAGGTAAGAAAGTTCTTTGACGAATTTAACAACAACTATGTAGCTACACCTGATTTGAATGAATTAATTGTTCGTCCAGCTGTAGCTAACAATGGTTCAGCTATCTTAGGCGATTTTGAATTAGCTAAGAATTTACTTAAGTAAAAAAGAATAAAAAATAAATATGCAATAAAAAGGCTCAACATCTTAAGAAATACGTAAGGCGAGCCTTTTTTGACGTAATCGGATACAAATCAGTGTAATATTAAAAACGTAGAAAGCTTATCACATTATTTTTCAGAAAGGAGTCCTACCTATGAAAAAGACAGATAGAGGTTTAAAAGACAAGGTTATCGGAAAAGTGAAAGAGGTCGAAGGTAAGGTTACCGGCGACAAGGCTCGCGAAGTGCAAGGAAAAGCTCAACAAGGTAAGGGTAAAATAAAGGAAAAGGCTAAGAAGTTAAAGGATGATCTTGAAGATCATTAAAATAGCAGTTTGTTTTATTAAACCTAAACGGAAAGAAAAAGAGGTGATCCTATGTTACATTGGATCTGGGTCTTAATAGTTGGTGCTATAATAGGACTAGCCGCCGGTTTCATAACTGGTAAAGGCGGGTCGATGGGCTTCATAGCTAATACAATAGCGGGGCTGGTTGGCTCGACTCTTGGACAAGCAATCTTTGGTGAATGGGGACCACAAATGGCTGGCATGGCAATAGTGCCGTCCATATTGGGAGCGATAATATTGGTTGCTTTGGTTTCATTCATCATGAGTATTTTCAAACGACAAACTGAATAAAAACTTAATACT
>NZ_GG700752.1:42349-49437 GCF_000160855.1 Lactobacillus helveticus DSM 20075 = CGMCC 1.1877 | reverse complement strand
CGTGTGAAACTTTTTTACTTTAATTTTTTGTTTTCTGCGTCTTTTTCAGTTTTAAATCTAATTTTGATTTCTTCAGGCAAAATGCTAGGAACTGAAGTGTCGTAGAATTCGTAGAAGATCGGCTTCTTATTTGAGTCATTGCTCTTTGGATAAAGGGCAAAATCGGTTTCTGAAAATGGCAGACTAATATTTCCGCGAATTGCGTTAATAATCTCGTTGATCATATGCAAAATATATTTTCGCGTATCAGGAGTAAGCGACATGATCACGCGGCTAAAGCGAACAGTGCCTAGCAATTTATGAGCAGTTATTTGGAAGACGTCAGTAATATTCAATTCTTCAAATGATTGAAACATGGTGTCCCATAATTCGCCGCGTTGAACGTCAGGAACAGTGTGATTGAAATCGATTAAAGAATGGCGCAAAGATCTGGCACCAGAAGTAAGTCCATCTGCTAAAACGAAACTATCGCGGCCAACGCTCCAGCGGCGAGGATCGTGTTGCTGGACCATAGGAGCATTACTCTTAGTAATTAAAACTCGCTCAGGATGATCTAACATCGTGCCAATAATAGATCCTTCAGGCAGGTATGTCTTCATTTTAGGAAGTGCTCGAACAAAACCAGGGGAACGCCATACTTCACCAAAGAAGCCAGGTCCATCAAAACTAATAGCTTTAATAATGCGGTCTTGCAGTTCAGGCTCAACAACGCTCAAAGCATATTCTGCGTAGTTACCACCCTTGGAATGACCAGTGAGGTAAATTTTATCATTAGGAAATTCTTCGGCCATTTCTCTGAGATAATCAGCAGCAACATCCTGGCCATAGATTTTAGGCATGTAATTCATAGTCATGTCTTCATTCCAGCCAATAATAGAACTATCGGTACCGCGATAAACAATGAGAATAGTATTGGCATTTAGACGAAAAGTGGCGGCAGTAAATTGCAACGGGTAAGGGTCTTTTTCTAAGCGATTAGTCCAATTTAAGATTTCAACGTTGCCTAGGCGTGGACTTTTAGGTAAAAGCCAAATTTGTGCGCCTGTCTCATCGTGCGTTTGTACTTGAAAGGAGGGGAGAACGCGTAATTTCTCCGCAACTTCAGCTAAAGTATGCCCCTTCGCCGATTTATCTACTGGTAAATAAATTAAAGAAGAAAATAAAGAGGCGTCAACGCTATTAAAAGGCTTTTCTTTGAAGGTTAAGTCACCGCGCCAGCGTAAATAATCAAGAGTACCTGACATATATATGTCCTTTCTGTATTAATATTGATGTATTTTACAGGCTCTTTTTTCAAAAGAAAATCTCAAGCAGAATTGCTTGAGATTTAGTTAAGTCCACCGCGTGTGTAACTAATTCGAGTAATATCAGGATACTTGCGCAGTGCCATCACAATATTGTTTTCATCAATTTTATTATTAATCACGCCATCGACATAAAAGACGATTCTTTCACCGCTAACATCTAGAATTTTAATGTTGATGTTTTCAACTTTGTTTTCCTCAAGTTCATTTTTTATCTTAGACAAAATATTATGCTGGTTAATGGCTTCAATTTGAATATTAAAGCGGACATGTGGTGTGATTTTGCTGATGATCACGTCATCATGGAAGAGCATTTGAATGACAAAAATAAGAGTGGTAGAAAGAATTCCAATGAAGTACATGCCAGCCCCGATAGCCATACCGATGGCGGCAGTTGCCCAAACACCAGCCGCGGTGGTTAAACCAGAAATTTGTTCTTTCCTGACTAAAATTGTACCGGCACCAATGAAGGAAATACCAGTAACGATCTGTGCGGCAATTCTGGAAGGATCGAGCGCAATATCATGCATATTTAGAAGATCTGTAAATCCATACTTGGATACGATCATAAAGAGTGCAGAGGCAATTGCGACTACGATGTGTGTTCTGACGCCCGCGCTTTTTCGTTGAATAGCACGTTCGTAACCGATGATCCCACCACAAAAAGCAGCAACAATTATTCTAAGCAGCCAATCTAATTCAGTTGGAATTGGTGCTAGAGTTTGCATAAAATCACTCCTTATTTCATTAAAATTACATATTTATTCTACATTATAATCCTTGATTTGATAGTCTTGAAAACTTTTTGAACTTTTTTGCAAAAAAAGCTTGCACAAGTCTATTTCATATGGTTTAATAAATACTGTTGTCGGGTGAGACAACGAAGAGTTGCTGACTTAGCTCAGTTGGCAGAGCACGTCACTAGTAATGATGAGGTCGGAGGTTCGAATCCTCTAGTCAGCATTAGTTAAACAACTTAATAGTTTTTAAGTCTATCAGTTAAGTTCGAAAGAGCTTGATGTGATAGACTTTTTTGTTACTTAAAATTATTTGTGTAGTTTTAAAAATAGTTATGAATAATTAATTTGACCACAAAAATTGCCACACAGTTTTTTAGTGTGGCGTCTGTGTGGCGAAAGTTAGATTAATGTTGATACGACAAGCTTTATTGCTTGTCATTTTTTTTGTCTTTTGAATCCTCAGATAAGAAGAAATTTTCTTTAGCAAATTGTAGATTCTGTATACCTTGATCAATGGCTGATAAAAGTTCTTTTTTAGTAGCTTGGTTATTGATTACTTTTGAAGCGGTTAGTTCAATGTTATGAGCCATATTATCAACTTCGTCAATTAATATATTAAAATTTCTATTATCTACATCTGTGGAATATTGATCTTTTAGTTTATTAAGAACTAAATTTTCAAATTCCTTATTTGTTGTTCCAACTAAGGAATTGATAAAATTAGGATTTTTAAATAGGAAAGAGAAATCTTTTTTCCAAAACTCATTGATTTCATCGAATTGAGGAAAATGTGTTTTTTTTGCTGTCTTATCAATATCGCCGTCTTTATTACGATAAAAATTCAGAGGAGTATTATAGTCACCCAAAAATAGTAGGTAGTTTTTTAAGTATTGATGAAATTCATCAGTAAAGTCAGAAACGTTAAAGTATTTATTATGTAAAAGAGATACTAGTTTATGATCAACGTCTGATCTTTGGGTGCCTTTTCCTGATAAATAGTATTCAGAAACATTAAGCGCGTGTGCAAGTTTACTCATTGTTTGGGGAGATGGATAGTTAACACCACTTTCATATTTTGCAATTGTACCTCTGGAGATGTTTAATCCTTTTTCATTTGATAAATAATCGGAGAGTTGGGCTTGAGTTTTATTCATTTTTTCTCTGATTTCTTTAATTCTAGGTAATACCATAAAAATCCTCCCTTAATATTCTTCATAATTATAACATGCTCTATAAATTGAGGAGCTAAAAACATTTATTTAGCTATTAAAAAGGAGCAAACAAAATGATATAACTATTTATGTAGAAAGGAGCATAAATATAAATAGTTCAGTATCAAAAGGAGCAAATAAAAAATACATATGCTCTAAAGTGTAGAACATAAGGAGGTTCCACATGGCACAAGATAATACTACAAAACAAGGTGAATTGCTTTCCACCTTTAATGAGAGCAACAGTAAGAGAACCCCGATTCAATCGGCTTTAACTCGACCATTAGAGGAAGCTATCGGTAAATGCTTCTTGTTACTAAGCGGAACAACAGAAGAAGTCCAAGATTCTAATGATGAAAGTAAAACTATTCCGCGTGCAGTATATAAAGTACGAGTTGTAAGTTCTAATACAAGACTAGCAATTGGTACTGTGTTAACCGTGAAAGTTAAGGGAAGCAGAAGTGTAATTACTGATGATGAAAATAAAAAATTTTTGTTTGGTTTAGAAAAAAACAAAGTAGTTGCTTTTGATGATCTTAGTCACTGGAATTTTAACGGTAATGAGGGACTATCTGCATCAAATATTAGAATTTTGGAAGTTAGTCCTCAAGAAGCTATGAATTTGTAATGTTAGGAAATGATTTTATGAAAACTAAGAAATTAGTATTAGACACAAAAAAACCGCTAGGTGACCCTAACGGATTAAAAATGGCAGTAGGTGTAACTTTAGTAGCATCAATGGGGATTGAGTATAAAGTTGCACCGCACTTGTTAACCAGTAGTAATTACACTGCACTAGCATATCCATTTTTAATCAATATTATACCCTTAGGGTATCCATGTTGGAAGTGGATTAATCTCCATATCGTTAATTATAAGATCCATAAGCAATTGATGAGTATTGTTCATTCGGAACAATTAATAGATTATGGAGATAAAAAAGAAACAAGCACTTTCAATGAAAGAAAAGTTGAATATGGCGTCAAGATCATCTATGAAGAAACTTCAGAGGGTATTTACATTACTGTGTATCCTAATGGCATTAAGCATAGTGATGCCACTCAGACTCTAAATAATAGGCTAGAAGAAACATTCAACATGAATGTTTTATCGGTAGATCATCAGCTATCTTATACAAGATACTTGTTAAGAGATGTTGATAAGCAACAAATGGGAGTAACTGATAATGCATTCTAATTTTAAGATTCAGCTAGATAAGAATACTAACTTTAGCCTTAAGGGTTCAGGAGGACTTCTCATTGTAGGACGTAGTGGGTCAGGTAAAACTAATACGACTACGTATATTATGCTTAAAGCCGTTTCTCAGTGTGATTGTGGACTTTATATTGTTGATGCAAAAAGAGCTGATATGTACGGTCTACATAATTATCTTAATAGTGGTAAGAAAGTGGTAGCAAGTAATACTAATCAAATAGCACGACTATTACGCGTTTTAAACGAGAATATGAGTGCGAGGTATGAACACTTTAAAGATGGTAAATGGGGACAGGACTTTTCAGAATATGGATATCGACCATATCTATTAGTTATTGATGAAGTATCTGCAATGCTTGCTGAAGCTGGCAAGAATAAAAAAGAGATCATGGGTGAACTACGTCAAATTATTCTCCGTGGGCGTCAAGCGGGTATTTTTACTCTTATTTCGGGTCAAAGGATAGACGCAACTATATTAGATAGAGATATCACATTGCAATTAGGCACGCGGATCGTTATGGGACAAGCAGACTCGGAAACTTATCGCATGGCATATCCCATGGTTAATGATATTAAGGCATTACCATTAGTTCCAAATAAACCGGGGTATGGTCTTATCTATTCTGATGGTCAAAAGATTAGCAATCCTACTCCGTTTGTGTCACCTGATATGTCTAATATTGATGTACCTAAGGTAATTACTAGGTTGGAAAATAATTATGATTCATCCAAGTATAATGATGAGTCTGATTATTGGCAATTATAGTTAATTTAGTTGCCAGCTGACGGGTGACGGAGTCGCCCGAATGGAATGTTCAAGCGTGAGCGGGCTGGCAACACCCACCTAATAATATGGGTGTAACGGAAAGATTATTAATCATGAAAACGATGAATAATATAAAAATCGACCAAATTCGTTTAAATATTCCCTATGATGAGACCAATCAAGTAGAAGATAGTCAAGGTTTACCTAAAGAAGTTATAGTTGCTGATAACCTGTTACATCTAGCATGGTTGTTCAAGTCTAATACAGTGAGTCATGGACATAACGGCTATACTTCTTCATATAATTTTGGATCTGGAGAACAAGGCGGAAATATTTCCGTAATGTGGAATGAAACAAGAAAAGATATGGGAATACTTGTTGACTTTACTGCGACAGGCAAAGCGTTATATGAGAGCCTTGCGGAATTACATGGAATTCCTATTAACTGGAAGAGAATAATTGAAGAACTATATGAGAAAATGGGGCACATATCTAGAATTGATATAGCCACTGACCTTATTAATTACGGATTTTCAGTTAATAGGATTATTCAAAGGTTAAAGAATGAAGAATCATTTTTCTTGAATACTCAAGGAAATAAGATTAATTCTAATCGCTTTAAAATAATTGGAAATTATGAAGAAGCCCAGACTCTATATGTTGGAAGTAGAAAAAGCGATGCCTTTTTGAGAATTTATAATAAAAAAATTGAACAGGATCGAGCTAGTGGACTTTATAGGAATCTAGCTAGAAATTGTAACGATTGGGTAAGAGTAGAAGCAGAATTTAAACATCGTTTAGCCAAAGATTTAGGAAGATATATTGCGACATTAACAATAGACAATATTTATCCTTATTTACTTGGCTGTGTACTAGAACGCTGGTCATTAGTCGATAAGGAAGAGTAATGGTATATGAGAAATTCCAACATTCCAAAGAATGGAAGATTTTAAAAGAGTTATCGAAAGGGCGAGGACTTCAGGAACTAAAGCGAGTTCAAATTGACGCTTCTCTGAATAGAAAAATTAATTGGTTTTTGTATGGCGGAGCTAGTGGAGTTATTTCGATGATTAAAGAAATTTATGGTGATGAAGCATTAAAAGAATTTTATCAGTTTTTAGACTACTTTATTTCTGATCCTGATACATGGGGACATTATTACCATTCAGACAAGATAAATGCGGATACTAAAACCATTGAAGATGCTACGCAGGGCTTGAACTTCGGAGAATATTTAGAAGATTTAAAGAAAGAATTAATTGAAGGAGATAAACAGAAAGGCAGGGACTAAGATGTTTGGCACAGAGTTACTCAACGCTAGACAAGTGGCAGCAGAATTAGGCATTAGCTACACTTACTTTTTTAAGTTGATTAAAAATGGTTGTCCATATCATCAACTTGGAAACCAAGGACGTAAATATTATGTTTTGAAGGAAGTACAAGAATGGCTATTAGTAAGTAGTCAACATTAATTAGAAGGCGTAGCAACTTGCTACGCTTTTTTAGGAGAAAGCTATGTCAATTACACAAATTAAAACGGGAAAAAATAAAGGGAAGTACCGTGTTAGAATTCAACCTACTGATAATGAAACAGGTAAAACTATTCCAGTTCCTAGTAAAGTAACGAAAACTAGCAGTAAGCGTGAGGCAAAACGGTTAGAAGAGCAAATGTGGGTACAATATCGCGTGCATAAAGAAATGAATCTAAATGTATTAGATCAACCATTTGCAAAAGCTTTAGATAACTACGTAGAAGAGGAAAGAGGCTCAGGGCGTTGGTCATCGATTACTACGTATGATAATTGGAAATATACGGTTAAGCTTGTTTCTCAATATTTTGGAAAGAAAAAAG
>NZ_GG700752.1:36570-41420 GCF_000160855.1 Lactobacillus helveticus DSM 20075 = CGMCC 1.1877 | reverse complement strand
GTTAAAGATATCAAAGAAAAAGATATGCGTAGTTTTGCTAGAAATTACATAAGTACACATAAAGCAACTGTGGCACCTCATTCAACGCTAGATAGACAGTTACAAAATTTAAGGAGTTATTTTGCTACTTTGAAGGAATATGGTGTCTTAAAGAATCCTATTCCTATGAAGCCATTAACTAAGTTTTTTAGACGTGATGAAATGAGTGCTCCTGTTAAGAAATATGTTTTCACTAATAATGAAATTGATGTTCTTAAAGATAGAATTTATAGAGAGCTGGGAGTAACAAGAATAAGTTATTGGACAACTAGAATCGCTATCTTGATAGCTTTAGATACTGGGATGAGACCTCAAGAAATTCAGGCTTTAAAGTGGAGTCAAATTACTAATGATGGAAAATTTAAAGTTTTTCAAATAAATGATTCATGGAGTGAAAAAGAGAAGCATCTTAACGGTCATTTGAAGAGTAGACCACGTGGAGAATCTAGACTAACCCTTCCCCTTTCTGAACCACTTTTGCAGTTATTGGAGAAGTTTCATCACCATCAGTTAGAACTTCTAAAAGAAAACAAATTAGCTAATTCAAATGATTGGTTAATGTTAAATATAACAGACTATAATTTGTGTTCATTAGGTTACCCAATTACTCAAAAAAGTATGAACGATATGTTGAAACAATTGAGTAAGAAAGTAGGGGTTAATAATCAAAACTTAAATGTCAGCATGTATACTTGTAGGCATACTGTAGCAACAAAATTAGGTAATACTCCAGGTATGTCATATCCTTGGGCAGCGAGTAGATTGGGACATTCTTTAAAGATGTTTATGCGAACTTATGTGCATGTTGATGAAGATCGAAATGAAGAAATGTTAAATTTGTTTATTGAAAAAAATAAACTTTAAGAATAATTAGAACAAATTACTATTAGAACAAAATTAATTATTTATTGATTTTAGTAATTAATTTTGATAAAATTATTAAAAATACGTTGGAGGTTAAAAATATGCATAAAAAATTAAAGAAAACATTACTTACGGTTTATCAGCTGTAATTTTAAGTACACCAGTAGTTGGAACATTTTCTAGTAAGACTGTTAGTGCTGATACAGTTGAACCTAATAATCAAGGAAATGAAACCCAAACATTTGTAATTCCTCATAACAATACAATACCTGAAAATCCTAATTCAGTTGTAGAAAGTAAAGTAGGCAGTGGAGCAATAAAGTATGCAATTAAGCAAGTTTTAAAGCATCCACGTGTATTTGCAGGCTATATTGGAAAGTTTATGGGTAAAGATGCAGAAAGAGTAGTATTAAGAAGCTTTAATAAAGAAATTGCTCCGAGATTGAAACCGTTACTTAAATACACCGATGGGCTTGAGGATGCGGTAGCGATGGCAGTATATCGTGGGGTAATGGCGGCAACACATAATGGATATTTAGCAAATATGGCCAAAGTTGGTGCTAAAATTGCAATTGACTTAATGTAAAAGGAATAATCTATGTTTAATGGAAAAATAACTAAAGAAAATAACTCTAATGTAACTAAGATGTTATATGAAGTAGTGCATGAGATGGCTTTGTCGCGGGCAGATTCTATTGAACATCCTGTATCTTTAAGTTTATTTTTGCTAGAAATGGGAGTGGATGACCCAAATGTTGAAGATAGACTTATTAAAAAATCAGTTGAAATATTTTTTTCTGTAGAAGATCCAATGGAATTAACGACAAAAGATTTTCAAAAAGAATTCCAAAGAATATCTCCGTTGGTCAGTGATTCAGGTTCAGTAAGGTATATTTTAAGATGGATAGGATTATATGATTTTCCTAAAATTTATCCAGTAGCTATAAACTTGGTATAAAATTCAGTAAGTTGATATTTGCCACAATATCTGCCACATAGTTCTACACAAATGGCAAAAAGTGGCAATATAGGAGGTAAAATCATTAAGCCTTCTATGCTTCTAGTCAGCATTAATAAGCACGTTAGACATGGTTTAAAAGCCATGTCTTTTTTGTAGTCTAAGCAATATATCAAAGTAAAAGTACGTTTCGCTATACCTTTCCGTAAAACTAACTACAATGACGGTTGAAGAAGGCGTTTTTTATGACAAAACATTATGAAAAAGAAGTCAAGGAAGCAGAAAGTGTATTAGAGGATAAAAAATTAACCGATAGTGAAATCTCACAAGAGTTGATTTCAAAAGATAATCCAACTGAAAACGTTAAACCATCTGAGATTGATTTCTTACGTAAAAAGCCATCTTTAGCAACTCAAATTGATTTTACCTTGTTAGGTGACCTTGTTGGATTGTCCAAGGAAGCTAAGGCTGAAGCTGAATAAAAATGAAAATAAATTCAATATATTGCAAAAACACCACGCAGAATGAAATCTACGTGGTGTTTTTATACTAATCTTTAATAACCTTTAGACGGTGCAATTTGCCGATTGCTACACCACCGCCTACACAAATACTTGCCCATAATCCTTGTGGCCAAAAAGATAAAATATTGACCATACTACCATTATTAGCAACTGAACTGCCAAATGCTGAGCCAATCATGCACGGAATAAAGCACAATATTCCTTCAATAATGGCCCTTAAATAAATTGTACGAACTGCTTTTGGTCGTTCATCTGGAGTAATTTCTATATGCAGGATCTGTAATTTATTAAGTGCAAAGTTAGTATAGCCCCATAACAATAAGGTTAATATTGCGGTGGCTAATACCAAGAAGTAATAAGCTAACGCAAGTTGAGTAGTGAAGGCAAAGCATAACGAAATAAGTACCATAATCATTTCCGTTAGGCTAAATACTATGAGCATTATTGCCAATTCGTTCTACTTCATATAGTTGACGCTCATCTAATCTGCTGTCAATTCCGAACCAATATCTAATAAATTTTAACTACAAGCTTTCTTGTCTTCTCATTGTTGTTCATCCCCATCCCAAAATAAACTATTCAAATCTGTGCCTAATACATGTGCTAAGCTTAAACATAATTCAAGTGAAGGATTATATTTATCGTTTTCAATTAGATTAATAGTCTGCCTGGCTACGCCTATTCTTTTAGCAAGTTCCATTTGTGAAATCTTTTTTTGTTTACGATATTCTCTTACGTGATTCATTTAATCTCCTTTTGTAGTCATTGTGTCAAATATATATGACATTTATTTAAAATAATATTATCATGTTTGTGGCAAATATCAATTATATATGACATAAAAGATTGCTATCGAAAGCCAATATGGTTAAACTAAAAATGTTAATGCAAAAATATTTTCTGGGAAAAAACTATGACAATTATTGAATTCAAACATATTAGTTACCAGGTAAAAGAAAAACAAATCTTGCATGATGTTTCTTTTAAGGTAAATCAAGGAGATTTTTTGACCTTGGTTGGACCATCAGGCTCTGGTAAAAGTACTATTTTAAAATTAGCTGCCAACTTAATCAGCCCAACAGCAGGTGATATTTTTTATCAAGATAAAAAAATGGTGGAATACAATCCCATCCAATACCGCAGGGAAGTCTCTTATTGTTTCCAGCAGCCGAGTTTGTTTGGCAAAACGGTAAGAGAAAATTTAATTTTTCCCTATGAGATTAGAAAGCAAGCTATTGTAGAAAAAAGGATAGATGAGTTACTAAAACTAGTTGATCTGTCAGCCGATTTTCTAAATAAGGACATAAATTCCTTGTCAGGCGGAGAAAAACAGCGAGTAGCTCTCATTCGAAATATAATTTTTCTCCCCAAAGTGTTGCTTTTAGATGAGGTTACAACTGGCCTTGATGATGGTAGCAAGGAAATAGTGCATCAATTGATTAAGCGAGTGCACGAACAAGGAACTACTATTATTCGAGTAACTCACGATCAAAGTGAGATTCAGACGGCCGGTCATATTATGCAGATTAAGCAGGGAAGGATCATCAAATGAAGAATATGATGGTTAGTAATTTATCTTTAGTGTTGGCTTTTGCCTTGGTGCTGGTATCAATCGCGATCTCGGCTAAAGAAAAGCTGGGCTTAACTAAAGATATTTTAACGAGTGTATTTAGAGCAATTATTCAGTTAGTCATCATCGGCTTTGTGCTGAAGTTTATTTTTCACGCTGATCAGCTGTGGTTAACCATCGTTTCGACGTTGGTCATCATTTTTAACGCATCTTGGAACGCTAATAAACGTGATCCTAATCCGCACTGCAGTCTTTGGAATTCGATAATTGCCGAGGCCATCGGTACCTACGTGACGCTAGGGTTGCTGATTTTTTCAGGGGTAATTAAACCAATTCCGATGCAGGTGATTCCAATTACGGGGATGATTGCCGGTAATGAAATGGTGGCGATTGGCTTATGCTACAAGGCATTGCATGATAGCTTCAATGACCTACATCAGCAAGTTCTAGAAAAGTTAGCGCTGGGCAGCGATATTAAATTGGCATCGATGCCGATCCTGCGTCGGAGTATCAAAACTGCGATGCAGCCAACGATTGACTCTGCCAAGACCGTGGGGTTAGTTAATTTACCAGGGATGATGTCGGGCTTGATCTTCGCAGGAATTAATCCAGTTTACGCGATCAAGTATCAGATTATGATCACATTCATGTTACTGTCGGCGACAAGCCTTGGTGCGGTAATCAGTGGTTATTTAGCCTATAAAAATTATTTTAATGAACAGATGCAGCTGCGATGAGAAGGCCTGAGTTTAAACACCAGGGCTTTTATTTTTATCTAAAAATTCGCTACATTTTATAGAATCTGATCTTAATTACTTTTTCATACATGCTTTAATCTTGTTAAAAGTTAAATACATCGTGTATGTGAATTTTAACGAGGTACATATGAATAAAA
>NZ_GG700752.1:33793-35736 GCF_000160855.1 Lactobacillus helveticus DSM 20075 = CGMCC 1.1877 | reverse complement strand
TAGATGAATTAATTAAGCATGTAAAAGATGCAGATGCAATTGTTGTTGGTGCAGGAAGCGGTATGTTAAGAGCTACTGGTCTTGCTTTTTGGTATGAAGATAGTCCGCTATATATGGACAATATGAAATATTTTGCTAAAAAGTATGGCTTTAATGGCTTGTTCCAAGGTTTCTATAATCGTTTTGAATCTGAAGAAGAGCACTGGGCATTTTTGCTTGAACTTTACAAGATGATGAATGAAATCCCACCACAGAAGCCGACTTATGAATACTTGAAAAACTTGATTGGAGATAAACCTGTTCATTATGTAACTACTAACCAAGATTTCCAAATTGACCAGAAGCAGATCAACGCCTTTCAAGATTTTATTCAAAAATATGAAGATAAGAAGTTAGTCGTACTTGAACTTGGAATTGGCCCACGCAACCAAGTGATTAAGGTTCCAAGTATGCAATTAGTTGCAGCTGACAGAAATAGTCGCTACATTACGATCAACAAAGGCGAGTTGAATATTCCAGATATCATTGCAGACCGCAGTATTGGTTTTTCTGCCTCAATTGGTGATGCATTTAAGGAAATTATGACTGGTAAAAGTCATGGTGCTACAACCCAAGGTCCAACTAAGCCTCAACCTAAACCAGAATTAACACCAGAGCAAAAGGCTGAACAAGCTAAAGTTATGCAGCAATTTTATCCTGACTACATGGTAGATAGCGGCATTCGTCCTAGCAGTTTTCCAATGTATTTGACCATTGATCAAAAGCATCCGTCATACTTGCATACGGTGCAATATGGTTAATCAATGATGTATTCAATCGGGGATGCCGCAATTGTTCACTGCTTTACTCAAGATGGGTAATATTATAAGGTGCGTCTCGGTCTTGATAAGAGCAAAGATGAGGTTCACGGCTTTTACGTTGATCCAGGTACTTTTACCGCTATTGAGGATAGCAACGATGCGGGAGTTGGCTTTTCACAAATTAGCATTGAAATTCCAAACAATGGTGATGGTGCAATTTTAGTGCCAAAGAAAGACAAATTGTTGCAGATGCTCCCAGAGCAAAAAGATATTATTGAACATTTTTGCGTTTAGAGAAGAATTATGAAGAAAAGAAAAACTGATCGACGTACGCTTTATACGTTGGGACTAATTAAAGATGCTCTTTTGAAATTAGTTGATGAAGAATCATATTCTAAAGTTAATATCGCGCGGATTTGTCGTGAGGCTGGGATAACGCGATCAACATTTCATGTGCATTATTCCTCGGTGACTGATGTCTTGAACGATGTGCTAAATGATGCGTTGTTGCTGACAGAGACAAATCCTGTCCCCTTTTTTGCTGGAAACGGGAAATCGCTGGATTATCTGAAAAGCAATGAATCGTTAGTACCGGCCTGCCAGCGGATTGGGGATGCTGGTAAATATTAAAAATTATTGATGGATCCCGATTTGAGCGAATACATCATTGGCAGAATCGTAGTGAATGAGCGAGACACGGTTTTGCCAGCTGTGATTGAAAAAACGCACCTTCCAAGAGAAGATGCGGAAACATTATTTAGATATGTGATTCATGGTTCGTTTGAGGTTAACCGCGCGCATAATTTTGTGAAAGATGAGAAATGGCCCCATGATGTCCAGATGTTGAATGAGTTTGCGGAAGCTGGATATGAGCGGTTGAGTAGGAAGTAGAATAATAAAGATGCATTGAGGTGACTTGATGCATCTTTTTTTGATGCGTTTAGAAGAAAGAAGCGTATATTTTAAGTAATAAGTTTTTATAGTAGGTGAGTAAATGTTATTACATATAGGTGTTTCGTATAAAACGGGACCTCAGGCTAAAAAAGAAGCACAGGAAATTTCTGATACATATTATATTTCTGAAGATGATGATTCTTCGAAAAATTATTTTATTGAAACCCATTTAAAAGATGGAAAGAAAAA
>NZ_GG700752.1:16925-32818 GCF_000160855.1 Lactobacillus helveticus DSM 20075 = CGMCC 1.1877 | reverse complement strand
TTATTTTAATCAAGCTGGAATTTTTAAACCTGCTGAAAATGAATGCATTATTATTTCAAGTAATACGAAATCCAGAGGGATTAACTATAATCCATGGGAAGATGAGTTTAATGAAGATGTCGGGTATATAAATTATTATGGTGATAATAAAAGACCTGACACAGATCCTGCAACTACACGAGGGAATAAATATTTGTTGGATCAATTTAAAATTAGTCATGATCCTAATTCCGAAGTAAGAGCTACCGCTGTTCCTATTATATTTTTTGAAACACGTAAACAGGGAGAAAGAATTTTTCATGGATATGGTGTGATAAAAAATGTTAAATTGGTAACTCAATACACAGGTAGTGGGGCAGATAAAGCATATTTTTCCAATTATTTATTCACTTTCTGTGTATTTTCAATGAAAAAAGAACAGGAAGGCTTTGATTGGTCCTGGATTGAAGCGAGAAAACAGGCAGCTAAAGATAAAAATTTTCTTTCTTTAGCCAATGCGCTAGCTCCTAAAGAATGGAAATTTTGGATAAGGACTGGAGATTTAGAAAAAGTTCGCCGGAAGGTTTATGGAAGAAGTACTTCTAAAAAAGAGGAGCAACTGCCTACACCTGGTTCTGCAGATGATAAAATTTTGAATCAAATCTATGAATATTATCGTAAGAAAGATAATTCAAAAGCTCATAGTGGAGATTTTGAATTTGAAGGTCTAGCTAAAGAAATTACACGATTAATTATTGGGGATGCATGCCATGATGGTTGGGTAACTAAATCATCTGGTGATGGTGGTTATGATTTTGTTTTACGAGTAGATATTGGAACTAAGGGCATTAGCCAAGTTAGACAGGTGGTATTAGGTCAAGCTAAATGTTACCGACGAGATCAGCGTATAACAGGAGAAGCCGTTGATAGAGTAGTTGCTAGGTTAAAGCGTGGATGGATTGCAGCATTTGTGACTACATCTTTTTTCAGCGACCCAGCTCAACGCGAAATACTGGAAGACGATTATCCAATCATGTTAATTAGTGGTAAGCAGGTTGCACAGACCGTAAGAAAATATATCTATGAGAAAAATATAACTCTTCGAGAATATTTAGATTCATTGAGTCGCGATCAATCTTTTAAGTCACCAGAAGATATTCTGAAAGAAGAATAGCTAAATGTTGTATCCCATTAATTATTCCTCAAATGTTCTACAATAGACTAAAAAGAACAAAATTATAGGAGGATAAAAAATGCCATGTACAACAATTTTAGCCGGTAAAAAAGCTACGGCTGACGGCTCAACTTTAATTGCCAGAAACTAAGACTACGGTCACGCCTTCAATCCTAAACGCTTCATCGTCGTAACGCCTGACAAGCAACCTAAAGATTATCAATCAGTAACTTCTAAGTGCAAGGTAGATTTGCCTGGTAATCCAATGCGTTATACCGCTGTGCCTGAACTTGAATCAGACCATGGGATGGTGGGGTGAAGCTGGTATTAATGCAGCTAATGTCGCAATGAGTGCCACAGAGACCAGCACTACCAATTCACGTGTTTTGGGCGTTGACCCAATGAACAAAAAGGGAATCGGTGAAGAAGACTTCGTTACAATCGTTTTGCCTTACATTCACTCAGCTCGTGAAGGGGTAAAATTGCTTGGGCAATATCTAGAAAATACGGTACTTATGAATCAAACGGCATAGCTTTTTCAGATAAAGACGAAGTTTGGTACATGGAAACTATTGGTGGCCATCACTGGGCAGCTCAAAGAATTCCAGATGATTGTTACATCGCTGCACCAAACTGGTTTAGCATCACTGATTTTGACTTTACCAGCAATGATACAATGGCTTCTGCCGATTTAGAAGAAATGATTGAAAAGTATCACTTAGATGTTGATCACAGCGGCAATCCATATAATCTTCGCCACATCTTTGGCAGTCATGATGATTCAGATTATGAATACAATATTCCGCGCCAATGGTATATTCAAAAACTCTTCAATCCAAGTGATGTTCATGAACCAGATGATCCTAACTTGCCATTCATTAAAAAGCCTGAGCATTTACTCACTATTGAGGACTTCAAGTATGCTTTGTCATCACGTTATCAACATACTAAATATGATCTTTATGGCTCGCAAGGTACCGAAGCTGATCGTCATGCCTTTCGTCCAATTGGTTTTTAACGTAATCAGGAATTATCAATTTTACAAATCAGAAATGATGTTCCTAAAGAAATAGCTGGCGTTCAATGGATAGCCTTTGGTCCTAATGCATTCAATGGCATTGCTCCATATTATACTAATGTGCTTGATACGCCTAGTGTTTACCGTGATACCAAGGAACATTTTGATATCAAGAATATGTATTGGCTGACCCAAGCCATCGCTACTATTGTTGATGAGCATCCATTCCGCTACAGCGCTTCAGTTGAAGAATTACAAATGAAATTGCAAAAGGCTAATGATCAAACTGCAAAAGCTGCTTATGATGCCGCAATGAAGTGTTTCGGTGATTGTGTCGAAACTGGTGCATTGCAAATTAAATTGAATTATTAAGCTTGAAATTAAGAAATGCTCGCCGAAATGGCGGGCTTTTTTTGATAAGTTTTGTTTTATTGGATGAACAAAACTTATCTTTTGTCATAAAAGCAATGACAGAGGATAATTATTGTTTCACTCTTTCAAAAAACAGCTATATTTTGCTTTTTGCCTCTGTATAATCTCAACTAACAAATCTAAGAGTTAATGAGGAAATATGATATGAAAAAATTACTGGTCAGTGTTTTGCTTTTATTAATGCTGACGTGGGTTAAAGGAGTAAAAACTGTTCAAGCTGCGGTTAGTGACAATTTTACTAAGATTATTTTTAACGACGGTAAATCAGAAAAAGTCGAGAGTGGTCAGCTGGTGCACGTTAATGTGGAGCTTGCTTCTGTTCAAAAAGTCAAGTTAAAAAGCGATGTTCCACTGACTATTACCTGGAGCGGCTCCGATAAGGTACAGGCGAAAGGAATTAATAAAACTAAAGATATTATCGTTAAAGACGAAAACGATAGTGAACAAAAAGTTGGTACCTATACTGTTGAAGCAGATCGTGTATTAATAAAATTTAACGACAATATTGAAAAGTATAATCATCTTGTAGGACGGCTTGCATTTGATCTTTTAGTTCATAATTCAACTGATGATAAGCAGGAAATAACTGTACACGCAGGAGAAATTAAGAAGGCAATAACAGTTGATCCTTCAGATAAAAGTTCACTTCTTGCTGAAGGAACTGGCAAATTGAATCAACGTCAAGATAGTATTTCATGGGAAATAAAAGTAAATCCTGACGAAAAGGAATTTTTAGGACCTATAAAAATTTTGAATGAACTGCCAGAAGGCCTAGCTTTTCATAAAAGTACAGTAGGAATCGAAGCCGATGATGTTTTTGTCAAATTAGGCAAAGAAGAAGTTAAATTTGATCAAAATAAGTTGTTGATTAATTTAAATAATAAGGGTCGTTCACACAGAACTTTTACTCTTAAATATAAGACGAAAATTTTAGATCAAAATGCGACTACCAAGATTAATAAGATTCAATTGGAATATCAGTTGAAAGATGATGATAAGAGAAAAAGCAGTGTATATGAAGGGAGAATTCTAAATGATTTTGATGCAACTTTTGTGGGGATCCGTAATGAGAGCGATGACGAAATGGTACGACGCAAGACTCTTGAAAAAGCTGAAAGAGATAGAGGATTGTCCTTGCTGTTCTCGAGATTACTTAAATTATTAGATAGTGAAAAAGAAGACCAATCAAAAAATAATAAAGATATTGAACCAGTTAAAATATTATCTAAAACAGCCGAACCAGCATCTACATTTGAAGCAGTTAAGGAAGTAAATCCTAAAGGATTAAGCGGCTTTGACAAGAAAGAGCAAAGTAGTACAAATAATGCGCATACTAAACTAAGTGAGGATGACGCTGATTTAGATGAAGATGATGATATTAAAGATTTTTCAACTAAAGAACATTCATCTAAAAGCCATGCTGCTAAACTGCCACAAGCTGGTGAAAGTAGAAATGGAATTTTAAGTTTCGTGGGTGTATTCATTTTGCTAGCAGGAATGATAGGGTTTAAAAAGAAATTTTTAAAATAAAATAGATTTAATTATAAAATTCGGATTTTTGATAGATAAAACCTGATCTTTCACGTATTATGGAGTTATAACTTTGTATCATGAAAGAGATATAATATGCCATACTCAATTTCAGAAATTATTGTTTTATTTTTTACGTATTCTTTTATTGGCTGGCTATGGGAAACTTGCTACTGTTCAATCAATGATCATCATTATGATTATCGTGGCTTTCTTTTTGGACCATATTGTCCAGTCTATGGATTTGCAATTATGACTATTTTAATTTGTACTAAAGATGTACAAGATAACTTGTTTCTTTTATTCGTGGTCGGATTTATTGTAGCGACAGTTTTTGAATATTTTGCCAGTTTATTTCTTGAGAAAGTATTTCATATGAAGTTATGGGATTATTCTCATTTGTGGGGAAATATTCAAGGAAGAGTAGCTCCAGTTATTTCACTTTTCTGGGGAATTGGGGTAGTGCTGCTAGTTAAATTTGTTCAACCATTTATTCAAGACATTATAAACATCGAGGAAAAGGACACCCATGGATGGTTAGCCGTAGGTATTACCGTTGTGATGGGAATTGATACAGTCTTGACTATGATCAGTGTAGAAAGATTCCATACTACCACCAAGATGTGGGATGACCATATCAATCAATTCATTGAACGCGTAAGAATTAAAGTTGAAAGCAGAATGCCTGAAAAAGGTAAGTTAAAAGTTGGCGATTGGCACCATTCAGTAATGCAGCACTATAATGAATTACAGCCATATAAATTAAGCTGGAACCATAAACGTTTTCTTAAGAGTTTCCCTAAGTTAAAAGTACTTGATGCACCAAAGTTTATGGAAATTAAAAAAGATATTTTGAAAAAAGAAAATTAGATAGCAAAACAGGCAACTCAATCGAGTTGCCTGTTTTTTTAGCCATTAATTCGGTTAGGATCATGTTTTTTGCTTTTTACCTCAGTATAGTTGTCCAGAACGTTCGCGTAGCGTCCTAGTATAAAGAGATAATCAGATAAGCGATTAATGTACTTTAATATATTTTCTGAGAGTTTCTGTTCGTTCAGGTTTAAATTAACCAGAGATCGCTCGGTACGTCTAGCTAAAGTTCTCGCATACTGCAAGTTGGCACCGGTAGCCTTACCACCAGGTAGAATAAATTCAGGGATAGTAGGTATTTTAGGCGTTAGTTCATTGATCCTTTTTTCTAACGCATTAATCATTTCTGAATTAATTTCATTGTGGCGCTTAACTACGATATCTGCTTGCAATTGATAAAGTTGGCGCTGGATATTTTCCAGTTCGGGTTTTAATTCTTCGCAATTAGGAGATAAATTTGCGATTGTCACGCCAAGATAAGATTGCAGTTCATCAACGTTGCCTAAAGCTTCTAGCTGCAAATCACATTTTGGGACCATTTTACCGGTGACCTGCTTGGTAAATCCTTGATCGCCAACCTTAGTGTAGATTTTTAACAATTAGATGCACCTCCGCTGGTACTTTTTTAGTGCTAAAGTTACTGGCTTGTACAAAACGAAGTAGAAGGCAAAGTTGCCGATTGCATGGTATGTATCAAAAGCAAAACTGGAGACAAGATAGGCGATGAAGGCTGGAAAACCGCCAAAAATCGTCATGCCTAAATCAACTAGAAAACCGTATTCCCAACCGAGAAACGTAGCTAGAGCAAGCTGCATCCAAAAATGATTTTGAATAGGCAAAACTTTAGCTAACAATGCAATGGTCAATACACAACCAACATATGCCAAGATTTGGGGAATCGTCCAAATTCCAAAACCTAAGTAAATATTAGAAATGAACATTGTTAAAGCGGCTAGCAGGATTCCTGAACCAATGCCTAAAGTTAAAGTGACAATCATTAAAATATCTGTTACTGGCTGCACGTTGGGAATAGGAATAACCTTAAAGATTCGCAATACTACGCACATTGCTGTGAGCATTGCCATTAGAGCAATCTGCCTAATTTGTGCTCGTCCAGTAACCATATTACTTTACCTTATCTAACGTGAACTTTACCTTGTCCTTATTAGCGACCTTTTGCTGATTGACGCCTTTGGTTGCCCATTTTCCATTGATGGTATAGGTCCAATAAATTTTCTTCTTAGGATTCTGTTTTTTACCGTCGATTGCAGTTACAAAGCCCTTAGTTTCTTGAACTTTCCAAGCTTTTTTCAAGCCGGTAATAACTTTTGATTTCTTAGGAACCTTAACAGTTTTAGAATCTACAGTCTTTTTGCCTACTTTTAGAGTGTAATTAACTGAAATCTGCTTTTTAACTGAAATCTGATTTGAGTTTACCTTTTTAGGCGCTGCATTAACGTTTGAGACACCTGTTAAAGCTAATGTAAAAAATGCAATGATAGCAAAAATTAAGCTGAATCTATTTTGTTTCTTCATTATTTTTCCTCCGAAATAATTATTTAATTGGGCAAGCACCGCTGGCACAATCGCTTTGATCTACAAGTTCTAATCCTTTTTGATCTTTATTTTGATTTTCAAAGACTTCTTTAACATCGCCGGTAATCATGGCAACTCTATCTTCGTAGGTCTTTTTATTAATAGGTTCCTTAGGAGCTTGCTTGAGTGAGCCACCATAGTAAGGCAAAAGTGAAGTTGATTTAATGGTATGTCTGTATTGATGCAAAAGAGGAGCGATTTGATTGCTTTCGTTAGCTTGGAAAGTAACGGTACAGCTGACCGCATTATCTGACCAATATGTTTGCAAAAAGGCTTGAGTCGCAAATTGCTCTGCAATTGAAACAGTTCCAGCAGAAGCGAAGTTTTTGCTGTCAGCGTGAGCTGCACGTAAAGGAATTTCTACACAAATAGTGTTTTTAGTATAAATGTCAGGCTCGGTATGATAACCGCATTTTCTTAGTGCTGGCAAAAGCGGATCACTTGCTTGGAATCTAATTCTTTGAATCAAATAACCAGCATAGTGGAAGTGCATCCCTTCGGACACACCAGCCAATTTAGCTACCGTACCAGAAGGCTTTACCGTGGTGTGCTTAATTGATGGATTAACTCCTAATTCTTCGCTGTAGGCCTTATCAGCGGCAATGACAGCGTGATAAAGTCCATCGACCATCTTAATTCCTTGAGGATCATAGATAGGCTTTTTAATTGAAGCGCCAGTTTCCTTATCAGTTGCATCTTTAAAGCCAGTGACTACGCGATGACCTAAATCATTTAAAAGCCAGTCTTGAATACCGGACATGGAGACACCAATTCTGCGATTCTTTTGGATAATATTTCTAGAAACTTCCCAATCGTAATGACTAAAAGTTACGCGTTTAGTGTAACGAACAGCTAGGCTGAAGGCTTCCTTTAAATCCCAGCCTTGTTGTTCGGCAATGTATGGAAATACTTCAAACAAGTTGCATGGCTCGCCGTTAGCTAAGGAAATTTCGCCACATGGATTGGTACCTTCGACGTCGTCATCAATGCCTGCTTGATAGCCATCGGCAATTCGCCCATAGTTGCGTGATAAGTCGAGGTTGACTATGCCAGGTTCGCCGTTATGCATGATACCGTCAGCGATCGGACCATAATTATTAAATTTAGAGTTGATTGCGACACTATTATTTGAGGCCCAGCGGTGGTGATAAAGTTTTTCCTTATCTTGCTTCATTTTGATGAAATCTTGGTTATCGCTTGAACCCAGAGCAAGTTCAGCTGAACGACGGACATTGCCGGCAACTACTGTTTTACCGATGAGGTTACAGATATCCGTGGCATCAACAGCCGTTAGCTTTTGTCCAACACGTTCATTAATCACATTGTTAATGTCAAAGAACATTTCGACTAATGGCATTGGACCAGAAGCAGTGCCGCCGAAGCCGTGAATCTTAGCACCGTAAGGTCGAATATCGGAGATATCCAAGACTAATTTAGTTTTTTGATCTGGATTGGTGTCGTTAAAGTGCAAATCAATCAAGCGAGCGTTGGCGAGCACCCAGCCTTCACGGGTATCGGGAATTCTGTAGTAAATTACATTATCTAAGCCAGAATTATTCTTTTCCCATTCAGCCTTGTCGATTGCGCCTACTTTGAGGGATGCATCGTAGGATTTGCTATTTTTATCAATGACAACGGATAAATCGACTTGATGGTCAACTTGAGGGATTTGATTGATATTATCGTCAACCACGGAAAAGCCAACGCCGCCGCCCTTCATTAATTGATCAAAAAGAAATGAAAATGGCATGGAAACAGCTTCTTTACGCTTATCGATGTAAGTAGGAACAATATGACTGTCGCCGTATGCTTGAGGACGAATGGCAATGAACCAACAATTGTTCAGTGAATCTCCATTGCGTTTTTGATAGTCGGTTCCTGAAATCCAAAGATTACGACCAGATGGTGTTGCAGATAAGCTATAAACCAAGCGGAACAATTGTTGTGCTTCGTTAGTTAATTTATCAATGACATCTTGAGAAGGTAAATCTTGAAGACGAGGGTCGAGGTTGATATTGCCCTCAATTACCCGTTTGACTGTTTCATCCCAGTTTTCCGTTCTATTTTTTTCAGGTAGCCAACGGGCGTAGGTTCTTTTATAGGTAACCCATCCCAATTCGCCCCAATGAGGTTTGATTTCATGTTTCACTTGATCAATAAAAGTTGAATCTAGTGTGATTCTAGTAGCTGGCATATTTCTCCACTCCTAAGTAAATTATTTTGTTTCACAAGCACATCATGTATGAATGCGTATCTAAGTATACCACAATATCTTGTGGCTGAAGCTGATTTATTGTGAATAGGTTTGAGTTGTAAAATACAAATACTTTTAGAATAGGGATTAAAAATGCTAAAAAATTTTTTAGTGGAAAGTGATGTAGAAATGACAAGAAAAAAATTAGGAATGATACAATCAAACATATGAGTTAAAGAAAACGAGGTTGAGTTATGGATACTGCTTGGCAAAAATTCAAGAATAATATTCCTTTGCGTAGGTTTGTAGTATTTTTGATCATTGTTGCTTTTCTTTATGAAATGCGTGCGATGATGAATACGATTTTGTTAACGTTTATTTTTACTTATGTCATCGTGCATTTGATTCACTTAGTGCAACGTTATGTTCCTAAGATGCCAACTGGTGCGATCGTTGTTGTGACATATCTAATTATTTTAGCGTTGCTGTATTTTTTCATAACGGTCTACATGCCGATGCTAGTGGGGCAAATTTCTAAGATGGTTAAATCCGTAATGGCGTTTTATGAATCCGATGAATCGTCGAGATTGTTGTCATACGCAACGCACTATATCAGCAAAAACGAGATCATCACGCAGGCAAAACATGCCATGACGTTCGCATTTCATACGGCAACAAGTATTGGTACTTTGACGATTACTACTTTCATGTCGCTGATTTTGAGCTTCTTTTATACAATCGAATTAAAAAAGATGCGAGAATTCTCAAGCCTATTTGTTAAAAGTGGCTACTTAAAATGGTTGTTTGAAGATATTCGCTATTTTGGCAAAAAGTTTACTAATACATTCGGCGTAGTTTTGGAAGCGCAATTCTTCATCGCAATCTGTAACACAGCCCTTACGATGATTGGGTTGGCTATTATGAAAATGCCGCAGATTGTGGCTTTAGGATTAATGGTATTTATCTTGAGCTTGGTGCCAGTTGCGGGTGTGATTATTTCGTTAATTCCGTTGAGCATAGTCGGGTATTCTGTAGGCGGAATTCGCTATGCAATTTATATTTTTGTCATGATCATGATTATTCACGCAATCGAAGCTTATGTTCTTAATCCTAAATTTATGGCCAGCAAGACAGAATTGCCAATTTTCTATACTTTTTTAGTGCTTCTTGTAGCAGAACACTTTTGGGGTACATGGGGACTGATTGTAGGAGTTCCAATCTTTACGTTTTTATTAGATGTTTTAAATATCAAATCTACCAAAAAAGATAAGAAAGCTAAAGCAAAATGAGAGTACTACTTACAGGTGATAGCATTATTGCTCGATATGAAGGGAAGCCCGAGCCACATATTAACTGGAATTTAAAGCAGATATTGCCTGAGATTCAGATTGAAAATACTGCGGTTTCGGGAATTAATTCCGGAGCATTTTTTGCTCGGCTAAATGAGTTAGTATTGAGCGTGAAGAAATGCGATAATTTGGTGATTTTGTTAGGAACAAATGACTTGGCAACGCATAAGCAGGTTCCGTTAGAGCAGTTTAAAAGAAATATGCAATTAATTGCTTCGGCAGTAATATGCCAGTATTATCCGCCACATGTATTGCTCATTTCACCGCCGGCAGTAGACGAGAAGAAGCAACATGTACGCAATAATAAGCTGGTTGAAAAATATGCGGGAGTGGTTAAAAAAGTAGCAGATGAATATCATTTTCGTTATGCCAATTTATGCCAGGCAATGATAGATGCAGACGATTTAAGCATGATTTCTCGGGGAATAAAGAATGATGGCCTGCATTTTGGCGATAAGGGATATGAAATATTGGGTAATTTAATTAGTTCAGAATTGAAAAAGATGTAAAAAAAGAGACCGTGAGGTCTCTTTTTGATTATCTGATTACAGCCCAAGCTAGCCCACCAATTAGCAATAATACTAAAAATGGAACAAGGAGATAGGCAAAAAATACAAAGATTAATCCGGCTGTAATTAAAAAGAAAAAGATTTTAATTAAGCCGATTCCTAATTTGAAAAATAGCCAAATTAACAAGATGGCTAATATAAGTGAAAGCATAATTCATACCTCCATATTTTATGCCAATTATTTTACTCCAAATTAGAAAAGGTGGATTATCAACTGAGATGATTTTAGAAAAAATAAAAGATTTTGGTGAAGCAAAAAGGGTGTAGCATCGACTGCTACGTCCTTTTTTAGATATTCATTATGTTTAGAATTATTTATTTGTTTTGATTAGTCCTTGACAACGTCTTTAACGTTCAACCATTGGCTCTTGTTGATCTTAACGATCTTCTTGCCGTTAGCGTTTAAAACGCTAACTTTTTGGTTCTTAGTATCCTTAACAGTAACAAAGATCTTGTCGCCTTTCTTGATTGAAGGGTTAGTAGGAGCAACTTCTGAAACACCAAGCTTTGGAGCGTTGAAGCTAGCAGCTTGAGCAAATGAGCTAACACCTAACAAACTCATTGAAGCAACTGCAACTGAAACAACTTTAACTAATTTCTTTGAATCAAACATAATGAATACCTCGTTTTTTCTATATCGCTTTAATTGATTGGAACTTTTTGTTCCCTCATTCCTTACATCTTTATTACATAACATATGTTATTAATTGCAAGGAAAAATTGAAACTTTTTTAAAAAGAATTTAAATGGCTCAAAGCCTTGCTATGATAACAAGCATGACGATTTTTGCTTTAAAATAGTCAAAAAATAAAAAACAAATTCTTTTGTAATTTAAATAAAAAAAGACAGATACTCAATTTGAATATCTGTCTCTTGGAAAATCCTATTATGACCACAACTTAATTGTAACTGTCAGTAATTTGTTTGCCTAGTGCTAATATTACAGCTACCGGATATATTAGGACACAATCTTAAAATACAGTCACTTAGTCAGCAAAATATTGCAAAATGTCTTCTTCAGTTAATTTCTTTTTGTCTTTGCCTTTCACATCAAGCACGATTTCACCACTATTTAGAATAATCGTGCGGTTGCCATATTTGATCGCATCCTTTAATTGGTGGGTAATCATGATGCAGGTCAAATGCTCTTCGCGGACAACCTTGTCGGTTAACTCCAATAGCTCGCGGCTGGTATTAGGATCAAGTGCTGCCGTGTGTTCATCAAGTAAGAGCAGATCTGGTCGTTTAATCGTGGCCATTAAGAAACTTAAGGTTTGACGCTGACCACCAGAAAGGTTACCCACGAATGTATTAAGCCGTTCGTTTAAACCATTAGGAAGCTGTGATGTTTCCTTTTTAAAATCGTCTAGGTGCTTATCAAGTCCGCGCAAATGCAGTCCGCGGTGGTGGCCTCGCTTAGTAGCTAACAATAAATTCTCAGCCACAGTCATTCTCGGTGCCGTGCCCATCTTAGGGTCCTGAAAAACTTGCGCGATGTATTTTGCGCGTTTTACTTCAGAGTCATTAGTCAAGTTGCGCTTTTTTAAAAATATTTTTCCAGTGGTAGGAAACAGCGAGCCGTTGATGATGTTGAGCAGGGTAGATTTGCCCGCGCCATTAGTTCCAAGGAGAGTAACAAAATCGCCATCTTCCAGTTTTAAATTGATGTTTTTGAGAATCTTTTTTTCTTCATTCGTACCTGCATTAACCGTAGTCGAAATGTTTTGTAAATCTAAAATTGTATTCATGGCTTTGTTACTCCTTTTTTAATAATTTGCGCGTATGAAATTTCTTTTCAAATAAGGGAAGCATCATACAAATTGCTAAGATGATGGCCGAGATCAGTTTGAAATCGTTGGTGCTGAAGCCTAATTGCAAAACTAATAGCAGGATTAGGCGATAGATGATACTGCCGATAACCACTGCGATCAATCGCGCGGTTAGGCTTAAATCACCATAGGCTACTTCACCGATGATAATGGCGGCTAACCCAATAACCATCGTCCCGATTCCCATGTTAACGTCGGCGTAGCCACCGTTTTGGGCTAACAATCCGCCGGCTAACCCGATCAAACCGTTGGAAATCATCAAGCCCAGGATTTTCATATTATCTGTGTTGATGCCTAAAGATCGAGCCATGTTTTCGTTATCACCGGTCGCAATGAAGTTTTGACCAAGATCGGTGTTAAGGAAAAGGGCTAACAATAAAATAATTAAGATTGCGGCTAAGAGTACGATCACAATCGTAGGAAAGTTAGCCGGCAATTTTTGCAATAATTTGCCATTGAGCAAAGTTGCTTTATTGAGCAGACCCACATTGGCCTTGCCCAGGATTAGTAAGTTGATAGAATAGACGCCTGTCATGGTTAGGATTCCGGCCAGTAGTACTGGAATTTTACCCTTGGTATAAAGCAAGCCAGTCACTAGTCCGGTAAGCATCCCGCCCAAGAATGCTAAAATCGTGGCCAGCATGGGATCAACGCCGTGGACCAATGCACTGACGCAGATTGCTGCGCCGAAGGGGAAAGTGCCCTCGACCGTCATGTCGGGGAAGTTCAAAATTCTAAAGGTGAGGAAAAGCCCTAAGGCTAAGACGCCCCATAAGAGGCCTTGTCCGATGGTAGAAGTAATAAGACTCATTTGATGATCCGTCCTTTCTTGTGCGCTGCTTGCAATACCTGATTTGGAATATGAATATTTAGTTCATCGGCAGCTTTTTGATTGATGACTGTTTCGTAGCTAGTAACACGCTTAACTGGCGTAGTTGCTGGATTTTTGCCTTTTAAAATTTGTCCGGCCATTTTGCCAGTTAAGACGCCCATGTCGAATTGACTGACACAGCGCGTTGCTAAACCGCCTGACTTGACCATGGTGTCGGCAGCTGGGAAGACTGGAATCTTGGCTGCGTTCGTAGCTTTAAGCAAAGTAGCGATTCCGGAAGCTACGGTGTTGTCAGTTGGCACGTAGACCGCCTGCACCTTGCCGGCCATCGTTTGGGCAACCTGCTCGATATCGTTGGTTGAGGTGATGGTGTAAGGGCGAACCGTGATGCCTTGGGCTTCAGCTAGCTTTTTAAATTCATGGTATTCAGCAGTAGATGAGTCATCGCTTGAGGTATAGATGACGCCGATTTTTTTAGCTTTAGGCAAAATCGTTTGCAATAATTTTAGTTGAGCTGGAATTGGTTGCCTATCTTGCACGCCGGTAACCTTGCCGCCGGGACGTGTCATGCTTTTTACTAAATGTGCTCCAATCGGATCACTAACTGCACCCATGATGACCGGGACGCTGCCAGCTTGATTGGCCAATGATTGCACTGCTGGAGTCGCAATCCCAATTGTAAGGGCGGCATTTTCTTGTTTAAAATGATCGCTCATCGATTTCAAATTGCTTTGGTCGCCCTGCGCATTTTGAAAATCGATCTTCACGTTTTTATTTTCAACATAGCCTTCGTCTTTTAGCCCTTGAATGATTCTTTGATGGATCTGATCCAAGGCCGGATGACTCAGCGTTTGTAGAATTCCCACAGTTGGTCTCTTTTGCTCGGCCGTTTGCTTATTATTTTCAAAAACAAAAGCAGCAACCAGAAAAGCAAACAGAGCGATGATAGTTCCGATTAATCTTTTCATACTTAAACTCCTCTAACAAAAAAGCATTTCCGTTTGACGGGAAATGCCTAAAACAAAAACCCGCACGTCTTATATTCCGTGCGGGTAATAATTCTTGAAGATTTATCATACCAGCACAGACGCGAAAAATTTGAGTCGCATCTGTGCCCAATATAAGCGTGCAGAAACAACTCTAGTGCTGGTTTTGCCAACGATTGATTACTACATTCTTAAACATGATAAATTCTTCCTTTCTTTCAATTGATGATTGATTGATCTAAATCTTATTCGCTTGTTTAAAAGATGTCAATATAAATTTTGAAATCTGCTATAATTAAGAATCCCAGAAAAATAGAAAGGACCTACTTATGCGCTATCAACAAATTATTTTTGACGTAGATGATACGATTATAGACTTTGCGGCTGCAGAAGATTTCGCTTTACACAGCCTATTTAATGCTCATCATTGGCCTTTATCACCGGAATTGCAGCGCCAATATCACTCCTATAATCAGGGCTTGTGGTGCAGGCTTGAGCAGGGTGAAATCACTTATGAAGAATTAAGTGAAATGACTTTCCACGACTTTATCAAAAAGAATCTTGGCTTAGAAATTGATGGCATGAAAGCGATTGATTAATATCGCTCTTACTTTGGCGAAGTCCATCAATTATTGCCTGGGGTTGAAGATACTTTGAAGTTTGCTAAAAAGCAGGGCTATAAGCTGACTATTTTGAGCAATGGTGAAAAGTTTATGCAAAATCACCGATTAGAGTTGGCTGGTGTGAAAAAATATTTCGATCTAATCGTTACCTCAGAAGAGGCACATTATTCTAAGCCGAATCCGCATGCCTTTGATTATTTCTTTAGCCGCACGGAAATTGGGCCAACCGAGACCGTCTTTTTTGGCGATGGCCTGCAATCAGATATTTTAGGTGCGGAAAAATATGGTTTCGACAGTATCTGGTATAATCACCGTCACCGTAAAAATACCTTGCATTTACATCCCAAGTTTGTGGTAGAGACTTATCCAGAATTGGTTAAATTAATGCAAAATGATTTTCAGAAGAAGTATTAATCATTGTATTTTTTCTCTTCAAGAAAATACCCCAGCCAATAGTTAGGATACTAGCGACAATCATTAAGATTCAGAAACCATTTTTATCTTCTTTACCAGTTAAACCACCGACGTTCATGCCCCCAGATGCCACTGATTAAAGCCGGAACAGTGATGACTAAGGCGACTGAGTCAAGGTATTTCATCAAGTGATTCAAATGGCTGTCCATCATGGCGGTAAAGAGGCCACTGATGGAATTGAGCAGGTCAGTGGTTTATCGGTGTCAATCCAAATAAAAATCATTGGGCAAAACAAATTGCGCGTGTAGATTCTAAAGATTTTAGAACAAAGCCATATATTTCTAATACTTCCTTTCCACGTTTAGCATATTTAGATAGAGCAGGTAAGTTAAAAGATCAGTGTTCAAGTCCTTCTGATTTAAAAAGAGCTGAAGTAGCTTTATCTCCGGATTATAGTCAATTTTTGCTTGCAACAGTCGAATATGATGGCACTGGGCA
>NZ_GG700752.1:2952-15786 GCF_000160855.1 Lactobacillus helveticus DSM 20075 = CGMCC 1.1877 | reverse complement strand
TTCTATATGATGCTGATGTTATTAATAACGAACTTGATAAAGTTGCAGCTGGTAAGGGATATGTTGATTTACGTAATGTATCATTTGAAGATAGTTTTACAATCCCAGGATTAACCTTAATAAAGATGGAATTTTGAATTCGGTTCAGGGATATGACTTAGATAATCAAGGTAATATTTATATTTCTAGTCAAAAATCACCTGACCTTGAGAAAAAAAGTATTATCATAAGGAGATTTTAAAGATACCATATTATTCTCGTGATATTAATACTTCTAGTCAATGGCTAAGAGTAAATCTTAGTCATCCACAAATTATTGATATTCATAATTTGCACTCAGAGGTAGAGGGTATTCAGATTATTGGTGAAAACCACTGTTATCTAACGGTAGCATATCATGGTTGGAGTGGTGAGAAACCTAAAACCACTTTAAATATGATTTATGAAATTGAATGGGATTAACCTAAGTTTTATTGTTTAAAATTAGTATCAAGAAGATAGATTAAAGTATAGAAATTTTGAAAAGGATGATTAGATGAAACGTAAAATCATGCTAATTTCTACAGTTGCATTAATGACCGTAGTACCAATGATTGTTACATCAACTAATGAAGTTAGAGCTACAGTTAATTCAGCCAAAAAAACAGTAATGCATACTGCAATTGCTTATGATAGAGACGACAATAGTACAGGTCGGGAATACTATGCTTATGATGTAGTTACCGTTGATCCGAAAAAAGTAACTATAGATGGTAATCTATACTATAAGGTTTTTGGTAAGAACCAATATTTAAAAGCTACTAATATTGATGGTGTGACTAGACGGATTGCTCATAATGCTTATATTTACAGATCATCTAATCGCCGTACTTCATTCAATGGTAAATGGAAATTATACAGAGGCTAAACTGTAACTACTTATGGTGGTTCTTATAAGTTTAAGAATGGCAAGCGTTACTTCAGAGTAGGTGGACCACATAAGCAATATATTGAATCATATAATTTAGTTCCAGTAATTAATACTAATACAGCTGCTTCAACAGATAGTGGTGAAGAAACTACAGTGACTGTAAAGTATGCTTATAATGTAAATATCTATGATAATCAAGGCAGGGTAATAAAAAAGAATATACCTAAGGGAACTAAGTTTGTAGTTGATCGTCTTGAAAAAACTTCTTTTGCTGACCAGTTCATTCCTGAATGGGCCAGTGATGGTTTCTATAGAATTAAGGGGACGACCCATTGGCTTGTCGCTGTTCTTGTAAAAGTAGATAAAAAATTGCCTTTGCGAGATCCACAGAGGGAAGAAAATTTGAATAAATATGCTTATATTACTTTTTCTAAAGATACAAATGTTTACAATGCAGATGGAACAATCCAAAATCATAATGGTCAAAAGATTGTAAAGCAAATGGGGCAATTTAAAGTAGATAAATTGATGTATATTTGGGTTCCAAGTGAAAAGAAAGCTAATTTATTCTATCATTTGGTTGGAACTAAATTCTATGCTACTAATACGGGAACAAGTTTTTTCGATAAAATCGATGTAGGACATGATGCTTATGTCAAAGCTGCCGATGTGAAATTTGTTAATGGAGTACAATTAACTCCATTAAACACTGCTGCAGAAGCTCAAGTAGCTGCACAAAAAAAGTGAATATTGGATAAAGAAATTAATTTAGAGGGGAATCAAATTTAATTCGATTTGGTTCTCTTTTTCGATATAAACTTTGGTGGCAAACCTTTTTTCTCGCATAAATCACCTAATCTAGCTTACAATTAAGAAAAAATATTTTTAGTAGCTATGATAGAAAGATGAAAAATATGGAATTACATTCACTTACTGATACTTATACTTTAAATAATGGCGTGAAAATCCCGGTGATTGGCTTCGGAACTTGGCAAACTCCAAATGGCGAAGTTGCGCAGGAATCTGTCGAAGCTGCATTGAACGCGGGCTATCGCCACATTGATACCGCTACAGCTTATGGCAATGAAGAAAGCGTGGGCAAGGCCATTAAGAAGAGTGGCATTAATCGTCATGAATTATTTGTGACGACTAAATTGTGGAATGCCGACCACGGCTACGATAAGACTAAAAAGGCAATTGATACTAGCTTGGAAAAATTAGGTTTGGACTATCTTGATCTTTATTTAATTCACTGGCCTAACCCTGCAGCTATGCGAGACAATTGGGCAGAATTAAATGCCGAAAGCTGGCAAGCAATGGAAGAGGCAGTGAAAGCTGGTAAAATTCGCGCTATCGGTGTGTCCAACTTTAGAAAGCACCACCTGGATGAATTGATGAAGACGGCTGAGATTAAGCCGGTAGTTAATCAAAGTTACTTGAATCCGAGTGATTTGCAACCGGAAGTGACGGCCGCAAGCAAAGAATATGATTTGCTTAATGAGGCCTATAGTCCTCTTGGTACTGGTGGTTTGCTCGGTAACGAAACAGTTGGTGAAGTGGCCGCAAACTATGGCAAGTCTCCAGCGCAAGTTTTGATTCGCTGGTCGCTGCAGCACGGCTTTTTGCCATTGCCTAAGTCAGTTCATCCTAAGTACATTGCTGCTAATGCAGATGTCTTTGACTTTGAGATTAGTCCGGAAGACATGAAGAAGCTAGATGGTTTGCGTGGAGCAAGCAAGTTGGCTAATGATCCGGATAAGGTTGATTTTTAAAATAAAAAAATCATCGACTCTACAACTGCCGATGACTCTGGTCGCGTCTATTGATGATAATTACTTATCAAGCAGGCTATTCAGTTCATGAAGAACTAAATGAAGTTCATGCAATAGAACGCAAAGTAGGAAAATTGTCATGTCGTTCAATGTCTCTCACCTCCTATGGGTAAGTTGATTAGGCTACCCTGGAATGTGCATGAATGACATGCTTTTTGTTATAATACTTATAGGAAAATTGTTGTGTCCAATGATCATGGATGCATGCGATGTAAGACGATAACTTACATACGCGCGGTGGCTCTGCTTATGCAGAGCTTTTTTATTAGGGTGAAATAATGAAGAAAATTACAACGGGTATTGTGGCTCACGTTGACGCGGGTAAAACAACTTTATCTGAAGCTTTGCTTTATACGGCGGGTAATCTGCGCAACTTAGGCAGAGTGGATGATGGGGATGCATTTTTAGATACAGATCAGCTGGAGAAAAAGCGTGGCATCACGATCTTTTCTCACGAAGCCAAGTTGAAAACTGATAATCTGGAGCTGACTTTGCTAGATACTCCGGGGCACGTCGATTTTGGCCAGCAGACCGAGGAGACGCTCAGCGTCTTAGATTACGCTATCTTAGTGATCTCGATTGCGGATGGCGTGACCAGTTATGCGAGAACTTTGTGGCATTTGCTTGAGCGAAATAATGTCCCAGTATTTATTTTTGTGAATAAAACTGATGCAGTTCAGTTGGGGCAGATCGAGAAAAAGCGCTGGCCGATTTGCAAAAGAACTTGAGTGAAAACTGTGTAGATTTTACCCAAATTGATGATGATTTCTACGAGAACGTGGCAGTTTGCGATGATAAGCTGTTAGATAAATATTTGGATAATGGCGAAATTAGTCCTAGCGATGTTCAACAGGCAATTGCTGCTAGAAAAACTTTCCCAGTTTATTGCGGCTCCGCATTGAAACTAACTGGCATCAAAGAATTTCTAGCTGGTTTTGAACAATGGACAAGTGAGAAAAAATTTACTAAAGATTTTTCTGCTAGATGCTTTAAGATTTCGCATGATAAAAATGGTGAACGCTTAACTTGGATTAAGATTTTAGGTGGAAAACTGAAGGCAAAGACCGAATTAAACGACGAAAAGATTAACCAGATTCGTTCTTATAATGGTGAAAAATTTACTACGATTACTGAAGTGGAAGCCGGCGATGTTGTCGCTTTAACTGGTTTAACTAAAACGTATCCGGGTCAAGGATTTGGCGTGGGGGATGCAAAGAATGCAGTATTGAAGCCAGTTTTGACTTACAAAGTTGATTCTAAAGAAAATGACATTCACGCTTGTTTGGATGCACTGAAAGTCTTGGAAGATGAAAATCCGCAGCTGCATGTGACCTGGTCAGAACATTTGCAGGAAATTCACGTACAGGTAATGGGCAAGATCCAATTGCAATTTCTGCAGCAATTGTTGCAGGAGCGGTTTAATTTAGATATCGCATTTGAGCAGGGCAATATTTTATATAAGGAGACAATCACTAAATTAATTGAGGCAGTAGGCCACTTCGAACCTTTGCGGCACTATGCGGAAGTTCATTTACTTCTTGAACCAGGCGCAAGAAACAGTGGCCTTGTTTTTGCCAACAAATGCAGTCTAGAAGTTTTAACTAAAAATTGGCAGCACCAGATTATGACAGCTCTAGCTTCGAAGGAGCATCTGAGCGTTTTAACCGGTGCGCCAATTACAGATATGAAAATCACTTTGCTCGGCGGTAAAGGCAGTATTGTCCACTCCGTTGGTGGAGACTTTCGCGAGGCTACTTATCGTGCGGTACGACAAGGCTTAATGGAAGAAAAAATTCATGATCAGGTAGAACTGCTTGAGCCCTGGTATGATTTCCGTCTAGAAATAGGACAAGACCAAGTGGGCCGCGCCTTAAATGATATTCAGCGCATGAGTGGTAAATTTGCGACGCCGCAAAATATTGGCGAGCGTACGATCATTACAGGTTCTGCACCCGTTAGCGAGATGCAAGATTATGCGGCAGAAGTCCGCAGCTATACGCATGGTGAAGGTAATCTAGAATGCGTCGTTAAGGGCTATTTGCCGTGTCACAACGCTCAAGAAATTATTGCAGAGGAAAATTACGATCCAGTTTCTGATTTAGACAATACGCCAAACTCCGTCTTCTGTTCTCATGGGGCAGGACACACGGTAACCTGGGACAAGGTACATGAGACCGCGCATTACCCGTACACTTATCCGCTCAGCTAAAATATTGTACAAAGTGAAATATCTGATAAGCTGTGAAAGAAATTTCATTTTGCCTGTCAATTGCTGAAAGAAAATCGCTTCCATAGTAAGATGAAATCAGAATAGGAAGGTTGATTTTTATGACGACAATACCTTTTAAAGCCGTCGCGGTAGATATGGACGGTACTTTTTTAACTGAGAAAAAGACTTTTGATCATGAACTTTTTGGCAAGATTTTGAAAAAATTGCAGGCTAATCATATTCCTTTTATTTCTGCTACTGGCAATCAGCTGATCATATCACATGAATATTTTGACGAATTTACGACGGGCATCGATTACGTTTCTGAAAATGGCGCAATTCTAGAAGCTAACGGCAAGGTTTTTAAAAAGACAGCGCTGAACTATGATATTGCGCAAAAACTACTGCACTTTATTCAGACGGATTTCTCTGAAGCCATCATTATGGTTAGCGCGCAGCACCACTGCTACATCTTGAAGAGCATGGATCAGGCAGACAAAGACAATATTCGCATCTATTATCGTAAGGTAACAGAAATTGATCAATTTACGGATATTGATCCGAATGATTCGATTTTGAAGATTTGTCTAACTGACGATGATGAATTAGCGAAGGTAATCCAAGACCAATTCAATGCTAAATGGTGATTATATTCGTGGCACTAGCAGCGACAATATGACGATTGATTTGGTGCACAAGGGTATTAATAAGGCTAAAGGCGTTGCAGATATGCTTAAGCACTACGGTATCGCACAAAAAGATCTGATTGCTTTTGGCGATGGTGAAAATGATATCGGGATGCTTGAAGCTTGTGGCTATAGCTATGCGATGAAAAATGCCAATGAGAAGACCAAGGCTGTAGCAAAGTATGAAGCACCGTCGAATTATGATAATGGGGTGCTACAGGTTTTGGCTAAGTATTTGGATGTGGAATGCTAGCGGAAAATAATTGGACGCAAAAAAAGCTTGAGCAAAACGCCCAAGCTTTTAATTTGCTTTAATTATCTAATTAAAACTTGTTCTTGTTCAAAGCAACTGGAGAATCTGGCTTTTCGCCGTTGATTAACTTCAAGTTGTTGTTGAATGCCTTAACAACCATGTTACGTACAGCGTGAGTAGTGTAGAAGGCGGTGTGTGGAGTTACCAATACGTTTGGACGATCAATTAAGTCTGCCAAACGCTTGTCTGGGAATTCTTTACCTTCCCAATCCTTGTTAAATACACCAACTTCGTCTTCGTAAGTATCCATAACGAAGCCGAAGATCTTGCCTGAGTCCAAACCACGGATTACAGCGTCAGTGTCAACAAGTCGACCACGTGAGCAGTTTACAATTACAACGCCGTCTTTCATTTCAGCGATTGACTTGTCGTTGATCATGTGAACGTTAGCTGGAACATCTGGTACGTGAAGTGAAATTACATCAGCTTGCTTGTACAAGTCGTCAAGTGAGTCAACGTAGTAACCCTTCTTTTCAAGTTCTGGGTTCTTGAAGATATCGTAAGCAATAACCTTTGCGCCGAAACCTTCCATAATACGCATAAATACTTGACCAATGTGACCGGTACCAACAACACCGACAACTTGGTCACGAACTTCACGGCCGATAGTTGGTGCCCAACGTAAGTCACGTTTAGCCATCTTTTCGTCCATGCGCTTGTCTTGACGTAATACACGTGCAGCTTGAATAGCAGCATGTTCAGCAATAGCGTTTGGTGAGTAAACAGGAACATTGGTAATTTGGAAACCTAATTCCTTAGCCTTGTCCATATCAATGTTGTCAACACCAACGTTACGTAATGACATCTTAGTTACGCCAGCGTCTGCTAAAGCTTGAAGAGTATCTGCAGTGTAGTCTAATTGTTGGTAAACAACAACACCGTCAGCACCCTTAGCTAGCTTAGCAGTTTCAGGAGTCAAAAGCTTATCAGTGTAATCAACATCGATATCCTTGTGAGCTTCCTTCCATTCATTCAAGAATGGTTCTTCGTCTTTTCGAATAGCGTAAGCAAAAACCTTTGTCATAAATCCAACCTCCGTAAAATTTATTAGTATGACCATTCCTCATTATACGCTTCACTTTGCTCAACAAAACACAAAAGATCTAATTTTTTTGAGAAAAATCTATAATGAAAGAAGAGGTAAATAATTATGAATATAAATAAAAAGTGGCTTAGTCAATTGCCAATAGAAAAAATTATTTCGTGTGAAGCAGTGCACGGCGGCGACATGAATGAAGCATTTAGAATTAAAACTGCTGCTAAAACTTATTTCATGAAAGTGCAGCCAGGTAAGCCAAGTTTATTTTTTGATCATGAAAAAAGAGGACTAAATGAAATGGCTAAAGCTGGGGTAAATACTTTGCAAGTTTTAGCTAGTGGTCAGATTGAAGGGGATGCATATTTACTTTTAAACTGGCTAGACAGGACTAGCGGCAGCCAAGCTGATCTAGGAAAAATGGTCGCAAAAATGCATCAGTATCATCATGAACAGTTTGGTTTTGGCTATACTTATCGAACTCGAATTTTAAAAAAAGACAATCATTGGAATTCTAGTTGGGTAGATTTTTATGTTAATCAACGCTTGATGCCTGAAGTTGAATATGCCAAAAAAGTGGGTCGCTGGAATGATTATCGTGAAAAACATTTTCAAAAAATGGTGGCTGCTTTTAAAGATTATTACGCAAAAAATGAAGTTCAGCCTAGCTTGTGTCACGGTGACTTGTGGTGGGGCAACGTGATGTTTGCAAAAGAAAAGCCCTATCTAATTGATCCAGACGCCGTGTATGCAGATCGTGAATTTGATTTAGCAATGACGACGGTTTTTGGCGGCTTCAATGATGAATTTTATGCAGCCTACAATCGAGCATATCCCATAAAACCGGGTTTAGAACGGCGTCTTAACTGGTACCGCTTCTACTATCTTTGCATGCATTTAGATTTGTTTGGTGAAGAATATGGCAATAGCGTAGATCAAATTTTGAGCAATTTCTAAAGAATTTAGTAAGAGAAAAAAATAAATGGTGACACAATGTCAACTAGCTGATATTATATACTCATAACAAAAATACAACGCAACAAAAATACAACGCAACAAAAATACAACGCAACAAAAATAGAGATAAGTTGCAAGAAGGTAACAAATCTTCTAATTCCTTATTAATACATCCTATTGGACACATATTGATTCATACATTGGGTATTTTGGTTAACTGTCCCCTATGCAGTTGCTGAAAAAAGATTAATAAAAGTCCATTTCCTTTTTGCAAAAGTGAGGAATCCGGCTCCCCCTGCAATGTCTCTAGCGTTGAACGTTTTGTTAATCTTGATAAATCATTTTCGCAACATTAGTGATGAGTAGGGTAATGTAAAAAATCTCGTTATTCTCATTCAACACAACTACCTTAAAAGGATTAGTTTAGAAAAGTCATCTAAGCTAATCCTTTTTCTTTTTTTGGCTATAATTAGTCTTGAAATATTTTAAAAGGGGAAAAATAATGATTTTAATTTCATGGAATATCGATTCATTGAATGCGGCATTAACTGGAACTTCAGCTAGAGCAGAAGAAACGCGTGGAGTTTTAGATAAAATTCATGCTCTAAATCCAGACATTATTGCGATTCAAGAGACTAAGTTGCGTGCAACTGGACCAACTAAAAAGCATCAAACCATATTAGCTGAAAAGTTTCCTGAATACGACTATGTGTGGCGTTCATCTGAAGAACCTGCTAGAAAGGGTTATGCAGGCACAATGTACTTGTATAAGAAGGAATTAACGCCAGCAGTTTCTAAACCAGCAATTGGTGCGCCTGAACCAATGGATGAAGAGGGACGGATTATCACTTTAGAATTTGATAAATATTTTGTCACTCAAGTTTATACGCCAAATTCAGGCAACGGTTTGAAACGTTTAGCTGATCGTCAAGTTTGGGATCAAAAATATATTGAATATTTGAAAAAGTTAAATGAAAAAAAGCCAGTTTTAGCAAGTGGGGACTATAACTGTGCTCATACTGAAATCGACTTAAAGCATCCCGAAAATAATCATCATTCTGCCGGCTTTACTGATGAAGAAAGAGCAGATTTTACCAATTTACTTGATGCTGGCTTTACTGACACCTTTAGAAAAGTCAATGGCAACGTTGAAGGCGTTTATTCTTGGTGGGCTCAAAGAGTTAGAACCGCTAAAGCCAATAACTCAGGCTGGAGAATTGATTATTGGTTAGTAAGCAACCGAATTGCCGATAAAGTAGTTCGCTCAGAAATGATCGATACTGGCAAACGTGCAGATCATTGCCCAATTTTACTAGAAATAAATCTTTAAATTACCAAAAACACTAGTATAATGAGTTTTAAATTAAAATAGGGGTTGAAATTTTTTGAATAACGAAAAGGAAGATTGGGCTTTAGAGCAAGACCTAAAGTACAATCGTCTAACAGCACCATTTGAATGGCACTACGTTAGTTGCTTTTGTGCCATTTATGCTGGCCTTTTGTGGGGGAGAAGCTTCCGCACCACACGTTAAGAATCTAGATCATCCAAAATCTTATTCAAAAGTAATGCTGGCTTTGGCAGCAACTGCAATTTGTTTTGACTTTTTGGGAAGTATGGCAATTGGAATGACTGTTCCTAAAGGTGAAATTCAAAATAGTACAGGTTTCGTTTATACATATGGCAAACTGTTAACTTCTATTGGATTGCCAGGAGACTTATTGCAAAAAAATTGTTGGCGTAATGCTATCCTGCGGTATTATTGGCGAACTTGGCAACTGGATTGCCGGGCCTAACCAAGGGATGTATGAAGCTGCTAAAGAAGGCTACATGCCTAAGTTTTTCGCTAAAACAACTAAGCATGGCGTTCCAATTAGAATCATGATTTTACAGTCATCAATTGTTACTGTTTCAGCTTTGTTAATCACTTTTACTAGTGGCGCTGATGCTGACTTTGCGTTTAATGTTTCATTGGCCGCAACGACAGCACAATATCTAATGGTATATATGATCATGTTAATTGCATACATGGTTTTGAAGAAAAAGCATGAAGACTACCACCGCATGTATTACATGACTAAGAATCCTAACTTAAGTATTGCAATTGCAATTTTGGCTTTGGTGATCACGGTTGTAGCATTCTTCGTTACTTTTGTGCCTGCTCAAGGTACTGTAGCAGGATTGCGTGGAATCTATGTTGAGACTTTGATCGGCATGTGCGCAATCGTATCGATTTTGCCGCTGATTCTTTATCAATGGCATGAAAAATGGCAAAAATAATAAATTAAAAGCGTTCGTTTTAAAAGACGGATGCTTTTTTAGTAGAATTAGACCAAATGAGGTGAAAAAATGTCCAATGTAATGCGGGATGCAATCTTAAATGGTTTTTACGATGAAAAGATTTTAGGAAATAATTTTTTAGGTCCTAAGCTGTTAGCTAATGAACAAGATGAGAAAATATGGCTAACTTTGCGAGATGAATTATATCGCTGTCAAAGTTTTACCTGGGCGGTAGCTTTTATTACGCATGATATGCTGGTGCCGTTAAAAGTTGCTTTAGCTGATTTGGCAGCTAAAGGCGTTGGTGGCACAATAATTACTAGCAATTATTTAAACTTCAATAATCCGCGCGTATTTGAAGAGTTAGCTAAAATTCCTAATTTAAAAGTGAAAATTGCAGCTGAAGCTGGATTCCATGTTAAGGGCTATCTATTTGAACATGAAGATTATCAAACTCTTGTAATTGGTAGTGCTAATTTTACCCGTTCAGCTATGCTTAGCAATTATGAATGGGCGCTAAAGGTCAGTTCACGAGAGCAAGCCGATTTAACTAAACAATTAATGCAGAAAATTTCTGTATTGAAAGATAATAGTTTTGATCTTAGTGATCAATGGCTAGCTGATTATAAAAAGAATTGGCGGCCTGCACCGGTGCCGCATTTTACTAAAAATGAGAGTAAAATCGTGCCTAATAAAATGCAACAAGCAGCTATCAGAAACTTGCGTAGTCTAGTAGATAATGGTGAGAAAAGAGGCCTTGTTGTTTCAGCAACAGGTACGGGAAAAACGTATTTAGGCGCATTTGCGGTTAAAGAGTTTAATCCTAAAAGATTTTTATATGTTGTGCACCGCGAGCAAATTGCTAAAAAGTCGCTTGCAAGTTTTCAACGTGTAATTGGCGGGAAAAAGCAGGAATATGGTCTACTCAGCGGCAATAAGCATGATAAAAATAAAAAATATTTATTTGCGACGATTCAGACTTTATCTCAGCCGGATATGCTAAAAAGCTTTGATCTAAATGAATTTGATTATATTTTGATCGATGAGGCACACAGAGCGGCTGCACCAAGCTATCAAAAGATTCTTCAATATTTCAAGCCGCAATTTTTATTAGGGATGACGGCTACGCCTGAAAGAACTGATGAACAAAATGTTTATCAGATTTTTGATTATAATTTGGCATATGACATTCGGCTGCGGGATGCGCTACAAGATAAGATGCTGACGCCATTTCATTATGTCGGTGTGCAAGATTATGAAACTAATGGGCAAGCGATTGATGAGACAACAGATTTACGCTATTTGGTTTCGGAAGAGCGCGTAAATTATGTGCTAAAAGAAATCGATTATTATGGCTATTGCGGTGATCAAGCGAAGGGCCTCGTTTTTTGCAGCAGAAGAGAGGAAGCACATGAATTGGCTCGGCTTTTCTCAGAAAAAGGCCATCCTGCTGTTGCATTGACAAATGAAGATAGTGAAAAAGTGCGTAATAAAGTTGTCCAAAGACTAGTAGCTGGTGAAATTGAATATATTGTGGCAGTAGATTTATTTAACGAAGGAATCGATATTCCCGCTTTGAATCAGATTATTATGTTGCGTAATACTGAATCGAGTATCGTTTTTATCCAGCAATTGGGTCGAGGATTAAGAAAATATCCTGGCAAAGAATTTGTGACAGTCTTGGATTTTATTGGCAATTATAAAAATAATTACATGATTCCGATTGCTCTTAATCACGATACGAGTCGCGATAAAGATCAAGCTAAAAGAGAAGCTCGCCTGCCTCACTTTATTGATGTATCAACAATTAACTTTAATAAAGTTGCATCAGAAAAGATTTTAGCTTCGCTAGATCAAATAAAGCTAGATAATATGCGGGAATTGCGGCACAGTTATCAAAGCTTGAAGAATAAATTAGGGCGTATTCCCTTATTGCATGATTTTGCTCAATACGGTTCAGTTTCGCCAATGGTTTTTGCTAATAATCGCGGCCTTGATAATTACGCTTCATTTCTAATAAAAATGGGTGAAGCGGTAAAAATTAGTAATTATGAAAATGCAGTTTTGAGTTTTTTAACTAAGGAGCTTTTGAACGGCAAGCGCGCCCATGAACTAGTTTTGTTGCAAATGCTGCTAAAGCAAAAACAGGTCAATCAGGAAGACTTTGTCTTAGAATTGCGGAAAAAGAAAATCTATGTAAATGAAGCAGCTTTAAATTCAGTGGATGATATATTATCTCTTGATTTCTTTGATGTTAAACAAGGCAAGACCACCAAGAAGGCGCAATACGGTGATCAACCTGTAGTAGTTCATAGCAACTTGTTTGACTATGAATTAAATAAAGACTTACAAGATGCTTTAACTCAAAATAAATGGTTTGCTGGTTTATTTAAAGATGCAATTGAAACAGGTTTATTATTATGTACTGATTATGATCAGCAGAAGCAATTTACTTTATATAAGCAATATGATCGAAAAGATGCTTGCAGATTGCTGAATTGGCCTAGGGATGTTTCTGCACCGATGTATGGCTATCGAGTAGGCGACCATGATACGCCGATTTTTATTACTTATCGAAAAGATGATCAAGAAAAGCGCAATGCGTTATATCAC
>NZ_GG700752.1:0-2134 GCF_000160855.1 Lactobacillus helveticus DSM 20075 = CGMCC 1.1877 | reverse complement strand
TCACAATACTTTAGAAAATGGTCGCAGCTTACGTTGGTATACTAGAATGCCGCGACATTTAGATTCAGAAGAAGTGCAGCGTTTATTGAAGACGTCTGATATGCATATCCATGTTTTTGTTAAAAGAAGCGATGCAGATGGCAAGCAATTTTTCTATTTAGGTGAAGCACAAATTCAGCCTAATTCGGTGAAAGAAGAATTATTAGGACCTAAAAAGAAGCCAGCTGTGGGGATGAATTTATTGCTGAAGGAGCCATTGAAGACGAGCATGTCAGAGCTTTTATTTGAATAATAAAAAAGACCTTTCCAATTTCGGAAAAGTCTTTTTGTTTTATCCTGCGATAAATGTATATGGCTTAATATGATTTAAAATTTGATATCCGACTTGTTTTTGAGCATTTTCGTCGCCAGCAGTTTGATTTAAGAACATAATTAAACCGTTGCGATTATCAGTCGTCATTTGGAACCAAATACCAAAATGAGTGCCACCAAGATTGCCGTATGCGGATTTTATGGTGTCGTTGTTATCAAGATAAATACCGCCGGAGTAGTTATTGGCTCTGCTCTTTAAGTGAGTGAGGTAATGGAAGTCAGATTTATTTAAAATCGCACCATTAGATAGACCGACTTGAATTTTGTAATAATCCATTGGCGTGGTGAACATATTGGCTGCACCTACAAGCTGAGAAGCTTGAGTTTTAGTTATATATTCGGGATCTTGATAATTTTTGATATTCCATGTATATGAGATGGGATCAGTTTTCCAGCTAGGAATATTTTGGTAAAGATAGGTATTTGCTAAGCCTAACTTATTAACAATTCGGTTGTTGAAGTTGGTTTCATAAGATTGACCACTGATTTTTTTGATAATACCTGCTAAGAGAATGTAATTCGTATTATTGTAAAAATAAGTACCGGGAGTGCTAGGATCAATAGCATTGGCATTATCAATTGCCCATTTGACTGCATCATCTTCTGAATAATTGATTCTACGATCGGCTTCTGTATTTACGGCGTTAATTCCAGAAGTGTGGTTTATTAATTGACCTAATGTAATATTATTGGCATTTTTCAGTTCAGGGTACCAACGTGAGATTTTAGTGTTTTGGCTAAAACGTTCACTGGTATGCCATTTTTCATTCATTAATTGAACAACCATGGCAGCAGTAACAACTTTTTGTAAAGAAGCTGTTGGATAAACTACGCTGTCGTTACCATTGCCGATTCTTTTGCCATACCAAGCCCAACCATAACTGATTTGCTGAGGCTTGCCGTTTTTTATAATGACTGTGCTACCTCGACTGTTGTTTTGGGCCAAAACGTTTCTTATGTAGCTGCGCATAGCAATTCTGGAATATGTGCTCGCATGTACTGTATTTGTGCTTGAAGAAATAATTGAAGGTGTCGTAGCAGAAAATAAAGTAATTGCTGCTATTCCGGTGAGTAATTGTTTAAAAATTTTGAAGGCCTCCCTTAAAAGTGTCTAGTTAACATTTTAGCGCGATCTTTGCCCTATACAAGTTCAAAATAATTAAGAAAGTATTTTAATTCTATTATATTGATTTTGTTTTGGTTAACTGCGCGATAATTTGTTAAGATTCTATATTGAATAAACTTGGAAGGAAAAAGCTATGGCAGTAAAAAAGATCATTTATGATCAAGTATTTTTAAGTCAAAAATCAACATTAGCAAATAAAGAAGATTTAAATACAGCGCTAGATTTGTGTGATACGCTTTTAGCAAACAGAAGTAAAGCAGCGGGGTTAGCTGCAAATATGATTGGACAATCCAAGAGAATTATTGCTTTCTATATAGGAAGTTTGCCTTTTATGATGATTAATCCGAAGATTGTTAGAAAGAGCGGTAAGTATATGACTGAAGAGGGATGCTTATCTTTAAGCGGTCAGCGTCAAACCGTTCGTTATAAGGAAATAACGGTAACTTATCAGAATCTTGATTTTAAAGAAGTGACGCAAGACTTTTCGGAATTCATTGCAGAAACGATTCAACATGAAGTAGATCATTGCGATGGAATTTTAATTTAGAAAAATTGAAAAAATAGCTTGCCAAAAGAGGAAAAGTAGGGTAAATTAATAAAGTCGTCTTGAGAGATGACGAAGAGCTTGCAAGTTTT
>NZ_GG700753.1:286263-288743 GCF_000160855.1 Lactobacillus helveticus DSM 20075 = CGMCC 1.1877 | reverse complement strand
AAATTAATAAAAAGTATTGACTAAAATTTAATAAGAATGTAGACTACATGTAAATCGAAGAGGCGCAACTGACAAAAGTAACAATTACGAGTTAGGCGAAACGAAGACTAATTGTGAAAGGGGAAGTTGCCGAAGCTTAAACCAAGCTAAAGGTATTAAGCTGGGTCGTGATTGAACAAATTACGGATTGTCGCGAACAAAATTCGCGGAGCGCTATCGACCGTAAGATTAAGTGAAAACTAATCCATTGTTTGTTTAGCGCAGACAATGGATTTTTTTATTGGGTGCTTCGCATGTATAAATGCTAGGGGCAAGATATGAATTCACAAATTTCAGAAAATCAAATCAATCAAGCAGGACATTTAACTATTGGTGGTGTTGATACAGTTGAATTAGCTAAGAAGTATGGCACACCTCTTGTTGTATACGATGTAGAGCAAATTCGTCATCAAATTAGAGCTTTTAAGAAAGTATTTGAAGAAGAAAACGTAAAATATGCAGTTAGTTACGCTAGTAAAGCTTTTGCTTGTATAGCGATGTATCAAGTAGCTGCAGCAGAAGGTGCTTATACTGATGTGGTTTCGGATGGAGAGTTATATACAGCTTTGAAAGCAAATTTTCCAGTAAAGAAAATCAGTTTTCACGGTAATAACAAATCTAAGTCAGAGCTTGAAATGGCCGTTAAAAACCATATTGGCAAGATCATCATTGATAATTTTCATGAAATTAAGCTATTGGATCAGGTATTGCGAAAGCACGATGCCAAAATTGATGTCATGTTAAGAATTACACCAGGCATTTCAGCTCATACGCATGAATATGATCAAACCGGTCAAGTAGATAACAAGTTCGGATTTGATTTGGAATCAGGCCAAGCAGATTTGGCTTTAGAACAAGTTCTAGCTAATTCAAGAATGAATATGATTGGAATTCATGCTCATATTGGATCACAAATTTTTGAATTAAATGGCTTTGAAATGGCTGCAAAAAAATTAATGGAAGTTGCTGAAAATTGGCGCAGTCAATATGGTTATACTGCTCAAGTAATTAATGTTGGCGGTGGATTCGGCATTAAATATACTGCAGAAGATAATCCATTAAGGCCAGAAGAATTTGTTAGAGCAATTGTTAAAACTATCAAGAAAGAAGCTAAGAATGCTGCCTTTCCACTTCCAGAAATTGATATTGAACCTGGACGTTCTATCGTAGGACCAGCTGGTTATAACTTATATATAACTGGTAGTCGCAAAATTGTACCAGGTCATTGTCCTTATGTAACGGTGGATGGCGGAATGGGTGATAACATTCGTCCGGCTCTGTATGATGCAAAATATGAAACAGTTTTAGCCACTGATCCGCGAGCTGATTTGACTGAACATGTGAGAATTGCCGGCAAATATTGTGAAAGTGGCGACATCTTAGCTGATGATCAAGCACTTCCTGCAACGAAGTCAGGTTCACTTTTGGCAATGCTTGATACTGGAGCATATGGCTATTCAATGGCCTCAAATTATAATCGCAATGCTCGTCCAGCTGTTGTTTTTGCGGAAAATGGCAAGGCCCAACTAGTCATTAAACGAGAAAGTCTAGAAGATTTAGTTCATTTAGATCAACCATATAATAATGAAGATTAATTTTTAAAGGGGAAACATTATGACGAAATTAGATGCAAAAAGTATTATCAATTACATTGGCAATGCTCCTAAGAAAACGCCAGTTAAGGTCTTTATTAAAGGACAACTTGATCAAATTGATTTTCCAGAAGAAATTGAAAATTTCAATGAAACACATTCTGGGGTGATTTTCGGCGACTGGAAAGATGTCGAACCATTTTTAAAAGAAAATCAGGATAAGATTCAAGATTATCGTATTGAAAATAATGCTAGAAATTCAGCTGTGCCTATGATCGATATGAAGAAATTTGATGCGCGGATTGAACCAGGTGCCATTATTCGAGATCAAGTGGCTATCGGTAAAAATGCAGTCATCATGATGGGTGCAATTATTAATATCGGTGCAGAAATTGGCGATGATACCATGATTGACATGGGCGTGGTTTTAGGTGGACGTGCAATTGTCGGCAAGCATTGTCATATCGGTGCAGGCAGCGTGCTAGCCGGTGTAATTGAACCAGCTTCTGCCACTCCAGTTAAGATTGATGACAACGTAGTAATGGGTGCCAATGCAGTGGTGATCGAAGGCGTCCATGTTGGTGAAGGTGCTGTGATTGCTGCTGGTGCTGTAGTAACTCATGATGTAGAACCACATACAATGGTAGCGGGTGTTCCAGCTAAGGTGATTAAAAAGGTTGACGATCAAACTGAAAGCAAGACAGGTTTAGAAGATAATTTGAGAAAGATTTAGTTATGGCGGTTTTAACTGAAAGTGAACTAATTCAGATTAGAAGACATTTGCATGAGATTCCTGAATTAGCTTTGCAAGAAAAAGAGACTCATGATTATTTACTAAAAATAATTAAG
>NZ_GG700753.1:280155-285199 GCF_000160855.1 Lactobacillus helveticus DSM 20075 = CGMCC 1.1877 | reverse complement strand
TAATTAAGGGATTTAATTTAGAGTTTTTAACTATAAAGGTTCCTGAAGAATTGCCGACCGCAATTTTAGTACTAATTAAAGGAAGCAATCCGCAAAGAACAATTGGCTATCGGACTGATATTGATGCGTTGCCGGTAGAAGAAAAAACTAATTTGCCTTTTTCATCAACGCATCCCGGAATGATGCATGCTTGTGGCCATGATATTCATATGAGTATTGCATTAGGGCTGCTTAGCTATTTTAGTGAAAATCAGCCTAAGGATAATCTGTTGTTCTTTTTCCAGCCAGCTGAAGAAAGCGAAAGCGGCGGTAAAAAAGCATATGAAGATGGAATCTTTGAAGGAAAGTTTAAACCTGATGAATTCTATGGCTTGCATGACAATCCTGAATTGCCTGCCGGAGCCATTGGCTGTCGTGAAGGTACACTATTTGCTGGAACCACTGAGGTCAACATTGACTTGATTGGTAAGGGTGGACATGCAGCTTTTCCGCAAAATGCTAATGACACTGTGGTGGCTGCTGCGAGTTTAATCATGCAGATTCAAACGGTAATTTCACGAAGTATTGATCCAATTCAAAGTGGTGTGATCACTTTAGGTAAGGTCAGAGCTGGAACTATTAGAAATGTGATCGCTGGGCAAACACGGATTGAAGGAACAATTCGAGGCTTGACGCAAAAAATGATTTTGCAAATTGATCAGCGTTTGCAAGATTTATGTGAAGGCATAGCTCGTAGCTACAACATGAAAGTAAATCTGGAATTAAATCAAGGCGGTTATTGGCCGGTAGAAAATAATCCAGAGTTAACTAAAAACTTCATTAGTTATATTAAGAATAATCCTGAAGTCGATTTTGTTGAAACTAAGCCAAAAATGACGGGAGAAGATTTCGGCTTTTTACTTGCTAAGTTTCCAGGAACTATGTTCTGGTTAGGTGTTGGTGATCCAGATTCACAATTGCATTCGGCAAATTTGAATCCAGACGAAAAAAGTATTATTCGTGGAGTTAACGCGATTAAGGGATTTTTAATCAATAGAATGGGGATTTAATATGGCTACATTAATTGATGCAGATTTATTGACGGCAATTGTGACGCCATTTGATGAGAATAAAAAGATTGATTTTGATAGTTTAAAGAAATTAACGAATTATTTAATTGATCAGGGATGCAACGGTTTTGTAATTGGTGGCACAACTGGTGAAACACCAACTTTGACTCATGATGAAAAAATTGAACTCTACAAGCAGTTTGGTCAAATCGTTAATGGCCGCGCTGTTGTAATTGCTGGAACTGGCAGCAACAATACTGCTGAAACTATTAAGTTTACCAATGAAGTGGCAGAAATTGACGGTATTGATTACGCCTTAGTCGTTGTACCGCCATATAATAAGCCAAATCAACGCAGCATGGTTGCGCACTTTACTGCAGTGAACGACAACGTTAAGATGCCATTTTTAATCTACAATATTCCAGGCAGAACTGGGGTCAGGATGGAAAAGGAGACTGTTGTTCAACTATCTCAATTAGATAATATTAAAGGAATTAAACAATGTGCATCTCTTGAAGAGATGGAATATATCATTGATCACAAGGCTGCAGGTTTCCAGGTCTTTACCGGAGAAGATACCCAAGCTTTAACCGCAAGATTGCTTGGAGCAAATGGGGTTGTTTCCGTAGCTTCTCATATCTATACCAAAGAAATGCGTAGAACGTACGATGCTTTATATGAAGGAAAATATCCTGAGGCAGCTAAAATTCAACGTTGGTTGACACCTAGAATGCAAGCCCTATTCATGTATCCATCTCCATCACCAGTAAAGGCAGTTTTAAATGCACAAGGCTTTGAAACCGGAGATTGTCGCTTGCCCTTAGTCGCCTTGAATGATGAAGAAAAAGTAACCCTGGCTCAACATTTAGGCTTAGAAGATAATGCTTTATTGCAAAAATTGCCATTAGATTTAGGAAAGGATCTTGAAAATGACTAAAAAAGTATTAGTTGCTGGTTTTATGGGTGCAATGGGACAAAAGGCTGTTAATTTAGTTAACAATATGCCAGGTTTTGAAGTAGTTGCTGGACTTTCTCCAATTGCAGAAGATAATCCTGAGCAATATCATTTGCCTGCAAGTGCTAAAATTTTTAAGAATTTAACAGAAATTCCTGATAACTTAGCAGATTTTTGGATCGACTTTACCACTCCTAAGGCAGTATACGAAAACGTAAAATTTGCCTTGCAACACCATATTAGGCCAGTAGTAGGAACTACCGGGATGAGTGATGAACAAGAAGCAGAATTAATTGTGCTTTCCAAAAAAGAAAAAGTAGGTGGCTTAATTGCTCCTAATTTTGGGATGTCTGCAGTTTTATTGATGAAATTTGCTAAAGAAGCTGCTAAATACTTCCCAGATGTTGAAATTATTGAAATGCACCACGCAGATAAGAAAGACGCTCCATCAGGCACTGCCTTGGCTACTGCTAAGATGATTGCAGAAAATCGCCCTGAACATCAAACAGCGCCAGATGAGGTAGAAACTTTGAAGAATGTTCGCGGTGGAGATTATCAAGGAATTAAGATTCATTCAGTGCGTCTACCTTGCTATATTGCACATGAACAAGTATTATTTGGAGGATCAGGTGAGGCCTTGACCATTCGCCAAGATTCATTTGATCGTGGCTCATTTATGAACGGAGTAAAAGTAGCCTTAGAAAAAGTTGACCAATTAGATGAATTGGTAATTGGATTAGAAAATATCCTTTAAAGATAAAGGGAGGAAAAACTATGCTAGAATTAGCTAATGATTTGGGTTTTAGCCAAAAAGTACAAAATGTCAGAGCTTCTGGAATTAGAATTTTTGATAATAAAGTCTCAACCATTCCAGGAATCATCAAACTAACTTTAGGTGAACCTGATATGAATACGCCTGAGCACGTTAAAGAAGCTGCAATTAAAAGTATTCAAAATAATGATTCTCACTATGCTCCTCAAAAAGGTAAGCTGGAGTTAAGAAAAGCCATTAGCAACTATCTCAATAAGACTATCGGTGTTAAATATGACCCAGAAACAGAAGTTGTAGTAACCGTTGGTGCCACTGAAGCGATTAATGCTGCACTTTTTGCTATTACTAATCCTGGTGATAAAGTAGCTATTCCAACGCCAGTTTTCTCATTATATTGGCCGGCTGCTACCTTAGCCGATGCCAGTTATGTGTTGATTAATACTACTGAAGATAATTTCAAATTAACACCGCAGAAATTGACTGAAACTATTAAAGAAAATCCTACAATTAAAGCAGTAATTTTGAATTATCCCACTAACCCAACAGGCGTGGAATATACAGAGGATGAAATTAAGGCCTTAGCCAAAGTAATTGCAGAAAATCATTTGTACGTTATCACTGATGAAATCTATAGTACTTTGATTTATGGTGTTGAACATCATTCTATTGCTAGTTTGATTCCTGATCGAGCAATTTATATTTCAGGTTTATCAAAGTCTCATGCAATGACTGGTTATCGTCTGGGCTATATTGCAGGTCCTGCTAAAATTATGGAACAAATTGGTAAGGTGCATGGCTTAATGGTGACGACGACAACTGATTCATCGCAAGCTGCGGCTATCGAAGCGTTAGAAAATGGATTAAATGATGCAGCAGAATATCGTAAAGTTTACCAAAAACGAAGAGATTTTGTTTTAGAGAAATTAAGTGAAATGGGGATGCAGGCAGTCAAGCCTGAGGGAGCTTTCTATATTTTTGCAAAAATCCCCGCTCAATATGGTGAAGATGATATGCAGTTTGCATTGGACTTAGCCTTTAAGGCTAAAGTTGGCGTGACTCCCGGTAGCGCCTTTGGTCCAGGCGGCGAAGGATATGTAAGATTGTCATATGCATCTAGCGATGATAATTTACGTGAAGCAATGAAGAGAATGAATGATTTTTTACAATAGGTTGAATAAGAATGGTAAGAGAATATAATGTTGCAATTTTAGGTGCTACAGGTGCCGTTGGTAGAAGAATGATTGATCAATTGGCTAAGTCAACTATTCCAGTAAAAAGCGTGAAGTTGTTAGCCTCATCACGTTCAGCTGGCATGGTATTAAAATTTAGAAATCAAGACTTGGTAGTTGAAGAAACTACACCGGAATCTTTTGATGGCGTTGATCTAGTTCTTTCATCAGCTGGTGGTGCCGTATCAAAGAAATTTTTACCAGAGGCTGTTAAACGTGGCGCAGTTTGTGTAGATAATACTAGTGCCTTCAGAATGGAGCCAGACGTTCCATTGGTTGTTCCAGAAGTAAATTCAGATGCTTTGAAGGACCATCACGGTATTATTGCCAATCCAAATTGTTCAACCATTCAAATGGTAATGGCCTTAGAACCAATTAGAAGAAAGTTTGGTTTAAAGCAAATTATCGTTTCAACTTATCAAGCCGCTTCAGGTGCGGGTCAAGTTGCAATTGATGAGTTAAAAAAAGAAGCCCAAGATTATTTAGATGGTAAAGATATGCAAGCAGATGCACAAATTTTGCCAACTAAAGGGGATAAGAAGCATTATCCATTAGCATTTAACCTCTTACCACAAATTGATGTTTTAGAAGATTCTGGCTATTCTCATGAAGAATGGAAAATGATTCATGAAACTAAGAAGATCATGTTAAACGACATGAATGCTAAAGATATTAAAGTAACCGCAACTTGTGTTAGAGTTCCTGTTCCAATTGCACACGGCGAAAGTGTTTACTTCACTGTTGAAGATGAAAGTGCAACGACTCAAGATATTATGGATGCAGTTGCTAACTTTCCAGGCGTAGTTCTTGAAGACGACATTAAGCACCAAATTTATCCTCAACCAATCAATGCAGCTGGCAAGCGCGAAACTTTTGTTGGTCGCATTCGTCCTGACTATGAAAATCCAGGTGCCTTCAATATGTGGATCGTAGCTGATAACCTCTTAAAGGGTGCAGCTTGGAACACTGTTGAAAATGCTGAATACTTAGTAAAAATGAATTTGATCTAAAACTAAAAAGAAAAAGCACAAATATTGTC
>NZ_GG700753.1:272039-278686 GCF_000160855.1 Lactobacillus helveticus DSM 20075 = CGMCC 1.1877 | reverse complement strand
TAGGCAATATTTGTGCTTTTAATTTTGTGGTAGAATATTTCAGGATTAAATGGCAGAGGGGGATTTTTAGATTGAAGTCAAAAAAGATAATGTTAGCCATTGCATTTTTATCTTCGTTTATTTTTTTAGGTAATAGCACAACAGTTAATGCTAAGACTTATTCTAATAGTCAATTGCGTAAGTATGCTATTAAGACAATGAATAAGCATCATTTACTGGGCACAATTGAAATTGTAAAAGATGGACATCGTCAGACAGTTAATGTTGGCTATGGTTATTACAGACGTAAAATTAAAAATGGTAATAAGAAATTACTATATCCTGTTGGTTCATTGCAAAAATCTATCACAGCGGCAATTATTACTCAGTTAATTTATCAAAAGAAATTTTCGCAAAATACCAAAATTTCGCGTTGGTATCCAAAATTAAAACATTCTAAGTATATTACAGTTGGTCAATTAATGACTCATACTTCAGGAATTAATGTAATTGGAACCGAATCGAGTCACGGTATTAATTTCTCTGAAAAGGGTGCAATTAATTGGACGATTGCTAAGGCAAATGCGACAGCTAGAACCAAGCGTGCAAGCTTTAATTATAATAATGCTAATTATGTTCTTCTAGCAGGCATCATTCGTAAAGTAACAGGCAAGTCTTATGCTGCTAACGTCAAAAGCAGAATTGTTAAGCCACTTCATTTGAAACATACATATATTTATCAAAATATTCCTCGTTCAAAAACAGATGCTATTTCTTACTTATACCGTCATGGTAAAAACTATCAAAGTGCATCTTATGCTAATAAGTACGTAGTTTTGCAATTGCCAGGTGCAGGGAACTTATTCTCTACAGCTAGTGATTATTATAAGATTCAACAAGGATTGCATAATGGCAAGATTTTAACTGAAAAACAGTTTAATTACTTGAGCCATTTGAAATCAAAAGTTAATACATACTCTGGTGGCTATTATTTGAAAAATGGCGGTAAACTAAAGTTAGCCTATGGCAATTTTGGTGATACTCATTTTACCAATTGGATGCAGCTTACTACAGACAATAAAAATGGAATTGTGATGTTTTTGAATCAGCCATATGGTAGTAAAAATCAAATCAAAAGTGTAGGCTACAGTATTTTGAAACATATTAAGTCTGGTACTTTTATTAGAAGATAGAGGTAAAAATGAAAACTGGGGATAAATTTACTGATTGAGCAGTTGAACTACAGAGCATTGCTCAAAATGGCTTGAAATATGGTCATGATGTGTTTGATCGTGAACGGTATGAACAGATTCGTCAAATTGCGGCAGCGATGATGACTGCTAAGACGGGGATGCCGATTGAAAAAGTTAAAACCCTGTTTTGCGGTGATGAAGGCTATCAAACCCCTAAGATAAAAATTAGAGCGGCGATTTTTAAATCTGATAAAATCTTATTGGTTCATGAAAAATTAACAGATGATTGGTCACTTCCAGGTGGCTGGTGCGAAGCTAATCTTTCTACAGAAGAAAACTGTATTAAGGAAGCCGAAGAAGAATCAGGTAGGGATGTTAAGCCGATTAAATTAATAGCTTTGCAAGACCGTAACAAGCATAATAAACCTATTTTGGCTACTGGAATTATGAAGGCTTTTTATCTTTGCAAGGTATTAGGCGGTGAATTTGAGAAGAACACGGAAACTACAGATTGTCGCTACTTTTCATTAGATAATTTACCTAAGCTGTCGATTGATCGTAATACGCCTGAACAAATAATAATGTGCTATGAGGCTTCTAAAGATCCTAATTGGCAAACTATTTTTGACTAATAAAAAGCAAGATGGAATGTATCAAACAAACCATCTTGCTTTTTTATCTGTGCTTTTTTGGCATCTTCGGTCGCTGTTCAAATAATTCACCAATTAGTTTAAAGAAACCATAGATGATTAACAAAATTCCCATAATGAGGATGGATTTGCGATCGAATGCTCGTGGATTGACTATAACGATAATTCCTAGAGCAAATGCGATGACTGCTTCAGTTGCTACAACCGTAATATGAAAAACTCCAGAAATTCTGTGAAGAATTAATTGTCGTAATCTGACATAGGAATAAATAATTAAAAATAGTCCTAAGAAATAGTGTGCTAAGAAAATTAATAAACGGTTATTAGAAATCAAAGCCGTAGAGAGGGCAAAAACAACTAGATAAGAAATAATGAAGAATTGTTTTTGTTTTGCTTTTAAGCTGGAATTAGCAGTATCCAAGATGTGGTGAACACTAAAACCGATTCCGGCGAATGCTACTAAAGCTCCGAATGCACGTAATGCATATTGTGGCATTGTTAAACTGATAATACCTAGCACAACTAGGATCCAACCGACAATTGTATCAGTTGAGAATAATACTTTAGTCAAATGACGACTTTTAATTGTTTGCCAAATTGATGAAAATAAAGAGCCAAAGACAAATCGAGTTCTACGAGAAGAATTAGTAAATGATAAAAGAATAGCGCCAAAACCGCCAAACCCATTTTTGTCTAATTCGTTAATCTTGGTGGCACCTCCTGCTCCTAAGGCAGAAAAGAGATCGTTAGTCAAAGCTTCTCGTTCCTCAAGTGTGGCATTTCCAATCCATTGGTTAATCAGTTGGTTGTAAACCTTGGATTGTGGATTTCTATGCCGTTTAGTATCAAAACTAGAACCAATGATTTGCCAACTAAAGGCATCATGTTGACTCAAGTTATTGCGAGTACTGTTAACAATAGTAGGATGAATGCCTTCAGGTTCAAATAGGCGCCCGATAACACTGAACTCTGGCACGAATCTTCTTAATGTATTTTGCAAATATTTTAAAGGAAGCTGTGCGCCGACTTCCTCGGCAATGCCAGGAGAGTCGAAAGTGTAGATACGTTTGATTCGCTTACGAAGCTTAGGCTCGGTATTAATGGCTGCATATTCGGCTAAATTGCCACCTTTAGAGTGACCACCAAGATAATAATCTTGATCATCCGCCTTTAAAATGCGCTCAAGTAGTTTGACTGCTTGCTTTTGTGCAACTGTGATCCTGAAACTAATTTCAAAGTCTTCTTTCCAACCAACAAGTGAATCGTCAGTACCACGAAAGGCGATAAAATTAGTTCCATCGGTCAATTCAATCTTGATAGCACTAAACTGAGTGTGTTCAGTTAACGTACTAACAAAGTAGGATAGGCGTGCATTTTTAAAGCGTTCAGCCTGAGCCATTAATTTAAATAATTCTTGATATTGCAAGTTATCATTGCGTGGGTGATCATCGGCAAAGTATAATTTAGCAGCTTCGTCCACCGTAATTGTTTTAGCATCGCCACTAACAATATCGTGCAATTCAAGATAAGAAAAAATAGATAAAACAAGTGCATCAATATCATTGAAAGGCGATGTACTAAAGTCAATGTCTCCACGCCATTTTAAATATGTAAGAATATTATTATCTGGATACATGTTTTACCTCTTCAATTGAAAAACTATAACTCCCTTTACAATTCTAACGTAACTGTTGAGAGATAGCGTAAAAAAACTTTTTTAGTTATTTAACAACAGTTGTTATTATATGCTGTAATAAAAAGCAGGTAGAAGGGGATTCAACTACCTGCCAAGGATGGATTATAATAAGGACTTATAGAAATTATAACCCGCACATAAGTATATCAGTTATCGATGATTAATGGTATACTTATGATAATATCTTCATATTTTTTCAAGAAAATACTCTCATATATATGTACAATGTATATAAGAGTGTTTTTTATTTTAAAAGGGGAATTTTTATGTTAAAAGATGGAACATATGATGGTGAGGCAAGAGGCATGGCAGGATTTGTTAAAGCAAAATTAACTATTAAAGATCAAAAAATTGCTGCCGTAGATTTAGATTTATCTACGGAAACTCCACAATATGGTCAAAAAGCAGAAAAGCAATTAAAAAAATGAGATTTTGACTAATCAATCTGCAGATATTGATGCTGTAAGTGGGCAACTTTTACTTCGAATGGGGTTAAAGAAGCCGTCGCAGATGCTTTAAAACAGGCGACAAAGTAGAGGAAGATTAATGCACGTTACAACGTATTTTGTTATAGGTGCAATTATCGTATTGATAATTGCGCTTTTTCGATCAGAGCATAAATTTGAATTCCTGAAGGCGGCAATTTTATTTATTGTCCAAATTTTCTTCAGTACGATTAATTTTTTGCTCTTTTTCATAATTGCGTATCTGTTAATGCAGAATAAGGATCATGTAAACTTGGGCAACCTTTTCTTACTGCTAGTTGCATTTGTGGTGCTTTCCGGGATGTTTATCTATTGGGGCATGCGTCTGGCCGCCCATGTATTTAAATTCTCGACTACGACTTTGACTTTAGTTGAATATTACATTCAATGGTCGCTTATCTATGTGACGGTTTACCAGGCAATCTTCAGCAATATTAAGCATATTAGTTCGATTACGCATTTCATTCGAGTAGGTAATTTCTTGGATCCTAATTTGACAGTTGTGGTTATTTTGCCATCATTTATTTCGGCATGGATTGCTGTAGTTCTGTATAAAAAGTTTATTAAAGCAATATAATAAAAATAAGTTAAGTAAAAAGCATCCCCTAAATTGGGATGCTTTCTTTATATACAGTGAGATTATTTAGTTCTTTCAAGAATTTCATCCATCTTTTGGAAGAATAACTCCTTATTTGCCTTAATAACGATGTCAACTTCACGGCCGTTAGGATCACGTCTAAAGCTACCAGCACTCATGCCGTCGGTAATGACCGTTGCCTTAGCCTTTTCAGTCTCAACAACTTCTGGGTATAAAGCACTGACAGTAGTAAGTACATCCCAAAGGTAAAGTTCAGCGGAAGGAATCGAAATAATCAAGCTGTAGCCTTGACCAATTAAATCCATTGCTGGGTATTTATGTAAACTTGCCCAGTGGTGACGTAATTCATCATTTAATGGAATTTCTTCAGTACTTTCAAGTCCCACCATTTGAATAGGAATATTAGAATCAAAGACGCGCTTAACAGCGTATGGATCCCAGAATGAATTCCATTCTTGGCTGCCATCTGCGTTAACCATAGCTACGTTACCATGACCATCAAGAGAGCCGCCCATCCAGTAAAGCTTCTTAATATGTTGTTCGATATCTGGATCAACGTCAAGAGCACGTGCCAAGTCTGTTAAAGGACCAGTCATGATTAAAGTGACGGGTTCTTTTGCATGCTTAAGTTTCTCAACCATATCAAGGTGAGCAGGCAATTCAGCTTGCGGGGTATCGACTGAACCCTTTTCGTTCAAAATAGGTAAATAGTTAAAAGAGTAGGTAGCCATACGCCAATCGTGTGGGAATTGGTTGACAGCTCTTGAGTTTGAACGTGCTACAGCCAATTCATCTCCGCGCAAGTTAAAGAGATCAGTCATCTTGCGGCATGCTGCAACAGAAGGATCGATAAAACCGTCTGCATCAATTGCACCGACACCTAATAATTTGATATCAGGAGCCTGCAAAAGAAGCAGGTAAGATACTAAATCGTCAATGTTACCATCATGGTTAAAATATATTTGTTTCATTTTTTGAACCTTTCTAACTAATTACCTTCATTTTAGCATGGTCTAATTAACAAAAAGAATTTTAATTTGAAATATTAGCAAAACCGCTTACATTAATCTTATAATAAGAATATTGAAATACTTAGAAAGGCAAAAATTATGAAACAAATAAAAATGGGACCATCCACGCTCTCTATTCCAGCTATGGCGCTTGGCATTATGCGGATGGATCAAAAAAGCGTAACAGAAGCGGCGGATGCAATTAGTGCAGCTTATGGGGAAGGAATTAATTTTATCGATTCAGCTGATATATATGGCGGAGGAAAATCAGAGACCATTTTTGGTCAGGCATTGAAGCAAACTAAGATCAGCCGAGATAAGTTGTTTATCCAATCTAAAACAGGTATTGTGCCAGGAAAACGTTATGATTTTTCTAAAAAGCATATTTTAACTGCTGTAGATGGTATCTTAGAAAGAATGCAAATCGATTACTTAGATAGTTTAGTTTTGCATCGACCTGATATTTTGATGAATCTGGAAGAAGTGGCAGAGGCTTTTGATACATTGCAAGCCCAAGGAAAGGTTCGCTTCTTTGGAGTGTCTAACTTTAACGTTAGTGAGATTGAATTGCTTAAAACAGCAGTGACCCAGCCAATTATGTTTGATCAATTGCAATTCGGTTTAATGCATACGGGGATGCTTGATAGCATTGTTCATAGTAATATGACTGATGAAAAATCAGTAGATCATGATGGACAAACGTGGAATTATTTATTAAGGGACAAAATAACTTTGCAGTGCTGGTCACCATTCCAATATGGGATGTTTGAAGGGACGTTCATCAATAATCCGAAGTTCCCTCAGCTGAATGAAGAATTAGAAAAGTTAGCTGAGCATTATCAAGTAGGTAAAAATGCAATTGCTGCTAGTTGGATTCTGCGTTGTCCTGGACAAATACAGATTTTAGTTGGCTCCATGAATCCTAAGCATATTGCGGATTCCGCAGCTGGTAGCGACATTCAGTTAACCAAACAGGAATGGTATGATCTGTATTTAGCAGCTGGCAATGATTTGCCATGATGAGTTAAAAAAGCAT
>NZ_GG700753.1:268275-270770 GCF_000160855.1 Lactobacillus helveticus DSM 20075 = CGMCC 1.1877 | reverse complement strand
GGTAGTTTAATAATTGTATTAGTCTAAGTCTTTACCGTTTGATTCGATGACCTTCTTGTACCAGAAGAATGAATCCTTACGTGAACGTGCTAAGGTACCTTCACCGGCATCATTCTTATCAACATAGATAAAGCCGTAACGCTTGTCAACATAGATAAAGCCGTAACGCTTGTCCATTTGACCAGTACCAGCAGAAACTAAGTCGATGCGCCCCATGGAAGGTAACCCATTAAGTCGACACCATCGAGTTCAACAGCCTTTTCCATTTCTGAAATGTGGTTTCTTAAGTAGTCGATTCTGTAGTCATCATGAACCTTGCCGTCTTCAACCTTGTCGTAAGCACCAAGACCATTTTCAACGATGAATAGTGGCTTGTGGTAACGATCTTGCAATTGGTTTAAGGCAATTCTCAAACCTTCTGGGTCAATTTCCCAACCCCAGTCACTACGCTTCAAAGTAGGGTTCTTAGCTACAGCTTTTGCCAAATCAGTTAAGTCATCAGGCTTAACTTTTTCGCTTGAAACTGTAGTAGTTTGGTAGTAGTTGAAGCCAACATAGTCAACGGTACCTTCCTTTAAGCCAATTCTGTCTTCATCAGTGATGTAAGGACGGTAGCCATTTCTTTCAATATAAGCTTCAACTGCATTTGTATATTCACCAAAAACGTGAACGTCTGAGGACCAATCACGACGTTGTTCCCATTTATCAGCTAAAAGAACATCGTCACTTGATGGAGTAAGTGGACGAACAGGTGAGTAGTTGATCATACAACCAATTTGGAAGTTAGGGTTGATCTTGTGGCCAATCTTAACAGCTAATGCGGAAGCAACTAATTCGTAGTGCCCAGCTTGATACATTGCAGCTTCCTTATCATGGTCAGTCATACCATCCTTGAAAAGAATGCCTGAGTCAGTAGCCATTAAGAAGTCATTGTTAAATGCTGATTGATTATCGATTTCGTTGAAAGTCATCCAGTACTTAACCTTGTTCTTGTAACGCTTGAAGTAAACTTCTGCAAAACGTACAAAGAAGTCGATTACCTTACGATTGGTAAAACTACCGTAGTTCTTAGCAAGGTTGAATGGCATTTCAAAGTGGGAGAGGGTAATTACAGGCTCAATGCCATATTTATGACAGGTATCAAATAAATCGTCATAAAACTTCAAAACTTCAAAACTTCAAAACTTCTTCATTAGGTTCTTTTTCGTCACCATTAGGGAAAATTCTAGTCCAAGCAATGGAAGTTCTGAAAGCTTTAAAGCCCATTTCAGCCATTAACTTAATATCTTCCTTGTAGTGGTGGTAGAAATCAATAGCAGAGTGGTTAGGATAGTTCTTGCCTGGAAGCACGCCATCAGTGATTTCACGTGGCTTAGTAGCAGAACCAACAGTCATAACATCGGCAACAGAAACTCCTTTGCCGCCTTCTTTCCAAGCACCTTCAAGTTGGTGAGCAGCTACAGCGCCACCCCATAAAAAGTTCTTTGGCATTTTTGCTGAATACATTAAATTTTCCTCTCTTTCTCGTATGTAACTGGAAACGTTTACAACAACTATTTTGCCATAGTGATTTTTTTAATCAAGCAAAATTTAATCACCGCTCACGGTTAACGCACCGCGATCATAACGATTGCGTGATTCCGATAATTCAAATGGTCGTCCGTCTTCTAGAAAAGCTTTTTGCTGCACGCACAAAACCGGGTCATCTGACATGCAATACAAATATTTGATGTCGTAGGCATCAGATTTTTCGGCGGTAATCACTCGACTATCTTTGCCAATTTTTAAGCCTAGATCATTTTGAATATATGAATAAATGGATTTATGCAAAACATCAATTGTGATGCCGGGGATGCGATTAACGGGCATAACTGTATATTCTAACTTAGCAGGTCTGCCATCTAATACGCGCTGCCTGATAATGTCATAAACTTCGTCGTTTTTGTAAAGACACAAAGCCTTGCATTCTTCAGGACTAGGTTTGCGAATATTAAAAGCAATCACATTACTCTTTAGCTGAAGGGCATTATTAACGTGACTGGTAAATCCAGTATGTTCGTTAACACCGGAATTTAAGAAAATATCAGGCATTGATTTACTGGTAATATAAGTTCCATGGTCTTTAACAGTACGAATTAATTTTTTATCCTGCAGAATTTTTAAAGCATGAACAATCGTCACTCGACTGGTGCCATATTTTTGTGCTAGTTCAAATTGTTCAGGCAAACGCCTGGAATATTTTTTTCGATAATATCTTTTTCTATATCATTAGCAATTTCTCTATAGCGACTCATGGGATCCTCCTCTCTATTGTAAAGAAAAAAGATTACATAAATATTTTAATAGCTTTTAGCAATAAATGAAAGCGGTTCCTAAAATTAGAAGGAATTCTATTTATTTTCGCTCGCATGTAAACCAAATTGATTTACATTCAGAGCATATGCGTTTGAAATCGCTTACAAGCGATGCATAATAGTTGCTACAAAAAGTATATA
>NZ_GG700753.1:264141-267808 GCF_000160855.1 Lactobacillus helveticus DSM 20075 = CGMCC 1.1877 | reverse complement strand
ACTGGCTAGGCAGCCGGAATAAAAATAATTAATTTAGTCCTCATTTAAGCAAAAACAGTGGTCGTTAAAGATCACTGCTTTTTTATCAAGAAATAAATAAGAGATGTGACAACAATGGAGCATGAAACACTTACACAAACTGATATTAAAAACTTACGAGAATTTATTGCTAATAAAGAACGGTTCATCACAAAACCAACTGTTCACTGGGATCATGATCAGTTTAAAACAGTCAGAGCAATGCCTGAACTTGTGATTCAGCCAACTACTAATGAAGAGGCTGAAAAAGTAGTTAAGTATGCCAACGATCACCATATCCCAGTAGTCCCTCGTGGTAACTCAACCGGTCTAATGGGAGCCAATCTAACAATACATGGTGGTATTTCTTTAGATATGGTTAAAATGAATAAAATTTTGGCTTATGAGCCTAACAGCTTAACAATGACGGTTCAAGCAGGTATCAGATTAAAAGATATTGAGGAATTCTGGGCTGATAAACCGTTTACGTATATGCCCGCTCCAGCAATGCATTGGGCTACAATTGGTGGTAATGTCAACACCAATGCCGGTGGTCTAAAGGCAATTAAGTATGGTGTAACTAGAGAACATATTCGTAAGTTAAAAGTCGTTTTGGCTAATGGGAAGAGCTACGTTTTCGGAGCAAAAGCTGTTAAATCTTCTTCTGGTTATTCATTAAAAGACTTAATCATTGGATCTGAGGGAACTTTAGGTTAGTGACCGAAGTCACCATGCGTCTTTATCCTCGACCAAAAGAAACGATTAATGCACTAATACCCTTCTCTAGTTTAGAAGATGCTTTAAAATCAGTACCAGCTATTTTAGCTTCTGGCGTAGTACCAACAACTGTAGAATTTATGGGCCGCCAAGTACTAGACTTATGGGAAAAATATGCTCATCAAAAATTCCCTGAAAAAGGTGAAGGCTTCATTATTTTAGGTTTAGATGCTTTTACAAAAGAGGAGATTAAAGCTGAGCTAGAGCAGGCCTTAAAAACTACTACTAGATTTGGTAGTAAACAAGCTGTAATTTTAGAAGCAAGTTCTGAGAAAGCACAACTAATTTGGAAAGCGCGAGAAGAACTCTTGCTTGCTATTCAAAATTCTACTCCTATGATGGATGAAGTAGATATTTCTGTTCCGATTAATAAAATTCCAGAAGTATTAACTAGAATTGAGGAATTAGAAACAGAAGTTAAAATGAGAATTCCAAGTTTCGGCCATGCTGGTGATGGTAACCTACATATTTATCTTTGTTCCGATAAAGATTCAAAAGATATTTTCGCTCAAAAGAGCAAAAAAGTAATTTCTGAACTTTATAAGAAAGCAAAAGAAGTTGACAGAAACATGTCAGGAGAGCATGGTATTGGTTATGCTCGTCAAGCTTATTTTGAAGATTATTATGGCCAGGATTATACTAATTTGCTTCGTGAGATAAAGAAAGTCTTTGATCCAAACGGAATTATCAATCCTGACAAGATTTTTCCTTTAAAATAGAGCTTTAAACAAAAAGAGTTGATGATCAACAATACATATTGAAAATATTGATCTCAACTCTTTTTTATATTTTAATCAATTATTTTGGCATCTAGGCAAGTCTTAAAATGATTCAACGCCCACTTATGGCCAGTTTCATCAAAACTAGCAACCGCATTTTTATGAACAACCAATTTATAGCATTTATTGTAAGCATCAACGGCCGTATGTAAAACACAAATATCGGTGCAAACACCAGTTAAATGAAGAGTGGTAATCTTTCTTTCCCGCAAAAATAAGTCTAAATTAGTACCGCAAAAGGCAGAATACCTAGTTTTATCAAGCATTAAGACATGATCATTATCTTTATTGTCTTCATACCATTTTTGCAATTCACCATAAAATTCTCGTCCCCAAGTATGACCTAAATTATGAGGAGGGAACAACTTGGTTTCAGGATGATAAGGATTATTCTTAAAGTGCAGGTCAGTTGGAAGAATCACCCATTTATTTTCTTTTAAAAATTGTTCAGCCAATGATACAATTTGCTTCTCTATCTTTTGAGCTGGCAAGCCACAAGTCAAAGCACCTTTATCTGCTACAAAATCGTTAGTATAATCAATGATTAATAAAGCTTCATTATTCATAATTTTACCTCCTTGTATTCCGCAATTAATTTCTTTTGTAAATCAGCTAATTTCTTAGTTAGATATACAGGATAATGATCAGGGTTAACTAAGCGCTTAGTTTCTTCAGGCAACTCCGCAATTTGTTCTTTAGCATATTTTTGAATTGCAAAAGTATCTGTTTCAATTGGAGCAGCTTTTTGACCAGCTAATACTTGATGGAGTAATGGACGAGCAGTAAAGTCGGTAAGTGTTACAACATCATTGGTAGCATGAACATCTGAATCAATAGCTGTAATTTTATCTCTTAATTTTTCATCAGCTAACGCAATAATATCAGCGAAAGCATGTTTAGGGTCATTTCTTGAATATAAGCGATAAACTTGTTTATTACCAGGCAAAGTAATCTTTTCTCGGCTATTACTAATCTTGATTTTAGGGACCCATTGGCCTTTGTTTTCTAGAGCGGACATTTTATAAACACCACTTAGTACAGGACTTGATGAACTAGTGATTAAACGTTCACCAATACCAAAGTTATCAATTGGAGCTTCTTCATTAAGTAATGACTTAACAATATGAGCGTCAAGCGCATTGGAAGCAGTAATTTTAACTTCAGATAAACCAGCATCATCAAGCATTTGCCGAGCTTTTTTAGCTAAACGAGTAATATCACCAGAATCAATACGGATACTTAATGGTCGATGTCCTTGCGCTTTAAGTTCTTGAAATACTTTAATAGCGTTAGGAACACCTGATTTTACAACGTCATATGTATCAACTAGTAGGGAAGCAGTATCAGGATAAATTTTTGCCCATGCTTTGAAAGCAGTGAGTTCATCTGGAAAACTTTCAATCCATGAATGTGCCATTGTCCCAGCTACTGGAATATTAAATTTTTGACCAGCAAGAACATTTGAAGTACTAGTGCAACCGCCAATTACCGCAGCCCGAGCACCATAAGTAGCTGCATCGGGGCCTTGTGCACGGCGAGCTCCAAATTCCATTACAGCTCTACCTTGGGCAGCATGGGTAATTTGCCAAGCTTTAGTAGCAATTAGAGATTGATGATTAAAAATATTTAATACCAGAGTTTCTAAAAGTTGAACTTCAATAAGTGGACCTGAAATTGTCAAAATTGGTTCACGAGGAAATAGAGGAGTTCCTTCAGTCATAGCATTGATGGTACATTTATTTTTAGCATCTTTCAAAAAAGTAAGAAATTCGTCAGAAAATTTATTAAGTGCACGGAGATAATCAATATCTTCCTTAGTAAAATGCCAATTTTTAACTTCTTCAACAATTTGCATTAAGCCAGCACTAATCACAAAGCTATCTTCATCAGGTGCATTGCGATAAAAGACATCAAAACGTGCTTGCTTGTCATGAGGCAAGGTTTGATAATAGCCATTTGCCATTGAAAATTCATAAAGATCTGTCAACATTTCATGTGACATAATAATAAGCTTCCTATCTATTTAAGTGAACTTATTATAGTACTTTTTACCTAAACTGCAAGTTAATATTTAACCAGAAAAAAGCAGTGAT
>NZ_GG700753.1:261976-262906 GCF_000160855.1 Lactobacillus helveticus DSM 20075 = CGMCC 1.1877 | reverse complement strand
CCAGTTATCAAATTTGACCACTGCTTTTGACTAAATAAATATATGAAGAAAATATAATAAATTGTTTATTACGCTTCTAGGAGGAAGGCTTTTTTGTTCAGCGACATTCATCGTAGTTCTTTTCTTGGCAGATGTTAAATTATATTCCTTTTTTGATTTCATTAAGCTAAAATTAACTAAGAGACACTAAAATTGGAAGTGAAATTATGCCTGAAAAAATTGTTGCTCGACCTTTAATTACTATTACAAATATTATATGGAGTTTTAATTCCAAGACTCATTTACCACAGATTTTACTTGTCAAAAGAGCTAGTGACCCATTCAAGAAAAGTTGGGCATTGCCTGAAACACTTTTGCGAAGCAACGAGAGTGCCGAAGCTGCTTGTATTCGCTTAATTAAAGATAAGATTGGTGTTTTAATTCCAGATAGTGCAACAGAACAATTAGCTACTTTCACCAATCCTAAAAGAATAACCGGTGAAAGAGCATTAGCTTTGGCATATATGACCTTTTTACCAATCATGCCCAAGCTTAAAGCTGATTATGGAGCTATTGAAGCACGTTGGTTTTCTTTTAACTTTAAAGAAAAGAAATTCTTTTTAATGAATGATCAAATTAAATTGCAACTTGACGCTAAATCGAAATTAGCTTTTGATCATGCAGAGATCATTAATACAGCTATTCAAAGAATTAACAATAAGCTTGATTATCAACCAACGATTTTACAAATATTAGGTCCAACTTTCACCTTAAGACAAGCACGAGAAGTTTACGCTATTTTTAGACAAACCAGCGTTGATAAAATTGATAATTCTAATTTTAAGAAAACACACAAAAAGATATTCAAGGAAGTCGGAACTGTTTCCGCTAAACGCTCTGGCAGGCCACCAAAATTATTTAAATTAGTGTAGAGCAGGGAGGTAAAAGCTT
>NZ_GG700753.1:258922-260899 GCF_000160855.1 Lactobacillus helveticus DSM 20075 = CGMCC 1.1877 | reverse complement strand
TTAGGCCACCGCCCATGTATGGAGCCATATCCATCGCGTTGATTTCGTTGAAGGTTAACCAGTAACGAACCTTGCCCTTGTAGTGGTTCATGACGATATCAGAGTAGTGAACAAAGGCATCGATCAAATGACGATCCTTCCAGCCACCGAAGCGAGTAATCAATGAAAGTGGGGGTTCATAGTGAGACAAAGTCACTAATGGCTCAATATCATATTTGGCACATTCATCAAATACCTTGTCGTAAAAGGCCAAGCCTTCTTCATTAGGTTTTTCGTCGTCACCATTAGGCAAGATTCTGGACCAGTTCATTGATAATCTGAAGACATAAAAGCCCATTTCGGCCATTAATTTAATATCTTCCTTATAGTGATGGTAAAAATCAGTTCCTTGGTGACTTGGATGGTAGTAACCGTCAAGCATAGTTGGTACAGCGCCTTCTGGCAATTTGAAGTCTTGCCCCCATACAAGAGGAGTAGCACCAGTTTCGCAGTTAGGCTTTTTCCAAGTTACTTTACGAGGTTCAGTTGCTGAACCATTAGTTAAAACGTCAACGGCATTTAAACCTTTGCCGCCTTCATCGTATCCGCCTTCGTATTGGTTGGCAACTGTAGCGCCGCCCCAAGTAAATTTATTGTTAAATGACATAGATTACCTCTAAAAACGATTATTATCTAGTAAGACATAGTCACGAGTATCGTAACGATTACGGCTGACTGAATATTTAATCGGCTGACCGTTGGTTAACCAAATGATTTGCTCTAATTCGAGCATTGGATCATCTGATTTAGCATCTAAATATTTGATATCATATTTGTCAGGTTTTGCTGCACGAATCTTACGATAAGCATGACCAAACTTTAAGTGAAGTTTTTGGTGAATGTAGTTATAAATAGAAGAATGAAGTATTTTTTCATCTAAGTCAGGGACTAATTTAACGGGCATAAAGGCATGCTCAATAATTAATGGTTTCTCGTCATAGCTTCTTAACCTAACAATATTGTAGATTGGTTCATTGCACTTTAAGCTGAGATTATTTTGCATTTGTGGATCAGGAAATTCCACTGAAAAATGCAGAATATCACTCTTAACTTTATCCTTGCCTAATTGATTCTGTAAACCTGTAAATGCATTCGCTGGTGTATCAGTGGGAGATTTAATAGGAATATCACCGGCTACAAATGTACCTAAACCAGATTGTTTATAGATTAATCCTTGTCTTTCCAAACCATCGAAAGCTTTTTTAACTGTTAAGCGACTAACATTAAATTCTTGTGCAAATGCTTCTTGGTCGGGAAGAGGTTCTTCCTTACTATAGACATTATCTGTAATGCGTTTCTTTAACTTCTCAGCGACCTCTAAATATTTTGCTCTTGCCATGTTTTATCATCCGATTTCTAACTAGATTTTATACTTTTACCTCTATTTTAAAACAAACATCTATACTTTATCAAAAAAGAGATGTCATTTTACTATTAATTTATAGCTTGATGACATCTCTTTTAATTGTTGATTAATTAATTACAGCTTTATTTGTTAGCAGCTGCTTCCTTTTGCTCCTTAGCAAGTAAGACCTTATCGTATTTACGAGCGAATGGCCAGTAAATTGCAGTTGAGATCAACAGAGTACAGAATTGCCAGATAGCCATCTTCCAACCACCAATTAAGAAACCGAAGATAACGGCTGGAGTTGTCCAAGGAGCGGCAACACCGTTAAGTGGTGGAACAATACCAGTCTTAATTACTAAGTAAGTTGATGCAGCAATTACTAATGTAGTTAAGAAGAATGGTACAGCAAGCATAGGGTTCATAACGATTGGCAAACCAAAGAGGAATGGTTCGTTAATGTTAAAGATACCAGGAACTAATTCCAACTTACCGATTGGCTTCAATTGAACTGATTTAGCAGCAATTAAAGTGAAGATAACTAAACCAATAGTGATATCTGAACCAGTCAAGTTAATGAAGTTGTTGTAGAA
>NZ_GG700753.1:246290-258040 GCF_000160855.1 Lactobacillus helveticus DSM 20075 = CGMCC 1.1877 | reverse complement strand
ATTAGTAACGATGTGAGCACCTTGTGCTAATGAAAGTTTGCCTTCAGCAAATAATCAGCGTTATCAGCAGTGTTAGCTTGAAGCATTGGAGCAACAAGTGAACCCATGATTAAACCACCGTGGATACCGAAGAACCAGAAGAATGGAATAAGGAAACCAATGGCAATCGCACCACCGAATGAGTCTGAAATACCTTGAAGAGGAATTTGTAAAGTGTTGTAAATCCAGTTAAGGAAGTCAGTGTGTGCAAATGCGTTGAAACCACCGTAGATTAACATTGAACCAGTAAGGATAACACCTGAAGGAATCATAGCAGTAAATTGGTTAGATACTGCTGGTGGAACTTGAGCTGGCATCTTAATAGTCCAACCAGCCTTCATGATCATCGTGTAAATCCAACCGACAAGTAAACCAACGATAATTGCGGCGATCATACCGTCACCGCCCATCCACTTAGTGTTAATAACACCAGTAACAGGTGATTCAAGGAATGCTTGTAAGGCATGTGGCAACTTGTCGATGTTTTCAGTGACAACTTTACCACTCATAGCACCATTGTTGATACCAGCAGTCAAAGCAGCCTTTAATGGGTTGTCAATTGATAAGTTTTGTAACATTAAGAATGCAGCAGAGGTAAGACCAGGTGCTAAAGGTTCATAATTTTCATTCTTAACATAAACGTAGGCAATACCGATAGCTGCCCACAAACCCATCATCTGGAAAGTGGTGTTATTTGCTTGAGCGAAAACTGCACCCCAACCAGAATTGTTAATTGCATTAGCAACAGCTGGAATAGGGATGTTACCTAAAATCAGGAAGATAGACCCGATAATAATGAATGGTAATGAGCAAACCATACCATTTTGCAAAGCGGTAATAGCCTTCGTGTTAACGAATTTCATAATTGGCGGCATAATGTGTTGGTTAACCCACACGCCAAAGCCAGATTGTTTTTTATCAGCCATTATAATTCATCTCCATTATCTTTAAGTACCTTTTGGAACCAGTAGAATGATTTCTTAGGTACACGTTTTAAATCTTTTAAATCATGATTTGATCTGTTGACATATACAGCACCGTAGCGCTTTTCCATATCAGCATGGGAACTTGGAATATCAATTAAACCCCAGCCGAGATAACCAAGTACTTCGGCACCGTCATCAAAAATAGCGTCTTTCATAGCTTTGATATGATCTCGGTGATAAGCAATACGCTCATCATCTTCGATCATATGCTCGCCGTCCCAAGTTTCCTTGAGGCCAATACCATTTTCAATAGGGAAAATAGGGATGCGGTAGTAGTTGTACATTGTAGTAATTGCATTCCTAAATCCTAGTGGATCAATTGCCCAGCCCCAATCGTTTGTCTTAACATATTTGGATTCAACTCCGCCTTTGTTAAGGTAACGGTTAGGAGCTTCACCTTCAGGAATTTTATTGCTGGATAAAACCCAGGATGAATAGTAGGAAAATGCTAAGAAGTCAGCTTTCGCTTTCTTCATTATTTCTTTATCTTCATATGTAATGTCCATTTCAATGCCATGATTTTTAGCATATTGCATTACTTCTAGTGAATAACCACGTCCAGTGTCAGCATCGTAAATATTAAAGTTTAAAAACTCTTGTACTTGATTTGCTGCCCAAACATCTTCGGGTTTACTCGTTGCTGGATAAATTTGTTGGTAAGCAAGCATTCCACCGATTTTTACATCTGAGTAATTTTCATGGATGTAATTTGCTAATCGGATATGACACATCATCGTATGATGGAAGATAGTGTACATATCGTCCAAACTCTTATCTCCAGATTCGCAACCTGAAATATTAAAAACTTCATCTTGGAAATATAGATTATGTTCATTGAAAACAATCCAATATTTCACTCGATCACTAAAATGATCGATCATTTTTTTACCAAAACGGACAAAGGCGTCAACTACATTCTGTGACATAAAGCCATTGTACTTTTGGGCTAAGTTGAGTGGCATATCAAAGTGGTAAAGACAGATCATTGGTTGAATGCCACGTTTAAGCATTGCATTAACTAATCGATCATAGAAGTCAATACCTTTTTGATTGAAGTCGCCGTCACCGTCTGTACAGACACGAGACCATGAAATTTGAATACGGTACATGTTCATGTTCTTCAGTAAGTCGAGGTCTTCATCATATCTATGATATTCATCAATTGCTACATGCCAGTCACTAGTATTGTCAGTAGCAGGTCGGACATCATAGACTGAAAGACCCTTGCCGTCTTCATTCCATGCACCTTCAGTTTGCATACTTGAAACTGAGTTGCCCCAAAGGAATGTGGATGGCAATTTGCGCTTTTCAGTCATCTAGATCCTCTCTTCCCTCTGTAAGTACTTTCAACTCTTTAAACAGATAAGTATAGCGTAATGTATGCAAAAATAAATATCTTTTTATATAAAAAGATATACTTTTTAAAATGCAAAATAAAAAGCCCATTATATCGGGCTTTTAGTAGGGGTTAAATAACGATTATTGTTTAGTTTTAGCGGGTTTGTTCAAAATCAGCAACCGCACCACGTAAGTTAGCATCACTCTTTAAGCTGCAAAGAACGATTTCAGGTTTAATGCTGGATGGATTAACTTGATTGCGAATATGATCAATTTCTTGATTTAACAATGGAATTAATTTCGGATTGTTGGAAATTCCACCGCCAATTACAATTTTTTCAGGATCAAAACTTTGTTGAACGTTGTAGATTGCCAAGGCTAAGGAATGGATTAAAGTTTGGCGTTCATCGCTAGCCACTGGATCATCTTCATCTGCTAAAGCAAAGACGGATTTACCATCAAGTTTTTTACCAGTTCTTTCATTGTAGCGGTTAGCCATTGCGACTGGGGATGCAAGTTCACTAAGTGACTTTGTGTCCATATCCATGTAGCCAAATTCACCGCCGAAGAGATGAGCACCGTGCCAAACTTTTTGATTAATAATGATGGCACCACCAATACCCGTACCGATGACGAAGAAGGCCATGCTGTCGCTACCTTTACCTGCACCTTCTGCTAATTCGCCTAAAGCAGCAGAGTTGGTATCATTTTCAATAGAAACAGATAATCCAAAGCGCTTCTCTAATTCATCAACGATTTTAAAGTTATGGATGTATGGGAGGGCGCTAGTACCACCGATGATCCCAGTTTTTTGATTTACAGCATCGGGTGAAGAAATTGCAACACCTTCAATTTTGGTATCTTCTTTTATCTTATTTACTTCATCAGTTAATACAGTATAAAAAGTTTCTAAATCTTGGGGGTGTATCTATGGCATGCTTATTTTGTAATTTGCCATCTTTCCAAGTTGCTATTTTAATTGTTGTACCACCTATATCAATTGCGGCTAAATTCATAATCAAAAATCTCCTTAGTAAAAATATATACTTTTAAATCAATCATAATTATTCTTAAAAGCGTTGTCAATAATCAATCTAATGATAAAATGAAAATGTAAGAAGCATATAGGAGGCTTTTGTATGGTAAATCCAATTTTTGAAAATAGAAGAGCAGTCCGTAAATATTCTAAGGAAGCAATTTCTGATGACAAGATTCAAGAAATGATTGCTGCATTCCAAACTGCACCTTGTGGCATGCATCAAGCAGATGTGATGAATCTGGTCGTGGTTAAAGATGAAGGCTTGCGTAATAAAATTGAAAAGGTAACTGATAATTCTTGTTATAATGCACCAGTTTTGTTTTTAATAAATACTAAAAAAGATAGCGAATTTGGTGAACGGGATGCATCAGTTGCTGCGGAAAATATTATGCTCGAGGCAACGGATTTAAGTTTAGGTTCAATTTACATTATGGGCGGTGCTGCAAGACTTAATGATTTCAGCGATTTGCAACAAGAGTTGGGGATTGATCATGAATTTCAAACAACGGTAATCGTAGCTGTCGGTAAAAGCGCAGTTGAACCTGAAAAAGAAGATCGCTCTAAAAGATATCATGTAACTATCTATTAATAATGTAATTAGGGAGGGACATAAGTCTCTCCTTATTTTTATATTAAATTAGATATTCATACGCTTTTTAGCATATAATATTCATGATTACATGATAAAGATGAGGAAACTACGAATAAGAAAATTTTAGTAGGAATATCTATGCTTTTTAATGACTACGTTAACAGGCTGTAGTCAGATACATTTTGGAAAAGATGCAGTGACAATTGGAAATGTAAAGAAGGAGAAAAGTACTAAAGCCAAAATAAAAAAGGCACAGTCTTCGAGTAAGAAAACTGCGCCAAAAAAGAAGAAAGTAGTTAAAAAGAAAGCCACTAAGAAAAAGGTCAAAATTCCTAAAAAGAAAATAGTAAGTAAGTGGGACATTAAAAAGACGCAAAAGCTGCAAAAAGCTGTTAATCAATGGGGCAAGGCGATAGGGCAAAGTTATCGTTTTTATGATGGTAAACGCACTTTAAAGACTAAAAATGGTCCAACTTATCCTGACGTCCTTAAGAAAAATAGATTTTTGCTTAATAAAAAGATTATCAAGATAGGCTACAGTCTATTAGGGAAGAATGATTATCAATATAACGTTGTAGCCATTGCTAATGAGAATTTTAAGTCATGGCACAATACTTATTTATTCTGCTTGATGAAGGATAAACCAGTTATTTTGTTAGATCAATCTAAAAATACTAATCCAGTAATGGTCAAAGTAGTAAAAGGCAAAAAGCTGAATAAAGATTTTAGCAAAATATATACTGAAAAATAATTAAAAATATAACAAAAAAGCATGTAGAAATTAATCTACATGCTTTTTGTTGAAATTGTACTCAGTTATTCGAAATTAATCGTGGTCAATGTCATCTGGGAAGAATGCAAGACGTTCGCCCTTGCCAAGTTCTTCTTCAATTTCAAGTAAGCGGTTGTACTTTTCAACACGTTCTGAACGAGCTGGAGCACCAGTCTTAAGTTGACCACCGTTGATAGCAACAGCCAAGTCAGCGATGAAGGTGTCACCAGTTTCACCTGAACGGTGAGAAATCATAGTGTTGTAGCCGTTCTTACGTGACATACGGATAGTTTCAAGAGTTTCAGTAACAGTACCGATTTGGTTCAACTTGATTAATGAAGCGTTACCGGCACCTTCCTTGATAGCCTTCTTCAAAAGTGCTGGGTTAGTACAAATGAAGTCGTCAAGAACGATTTGAATACGGTCTTTGTGGCTCTTAGTGAACTTAACCATACCGTCAACATCGTTTTCATCGTATGGGTCTTCCATTGACATTAATTCTGGGAATTCGTCAAGAAGCTTGTCGTAGTAGTCTGCCAATTCTTCATCGTTAAGAACCTTGCCTTCAAGGTGGTACTTACCGTCTTCCTTGTTGTAGAAGTATGAAGCAGCACAGTCACATGCGATACCGATATCTTCACCTGGCTTGTAACCAGCCTTGATGATTGATTCGTGAAGAGCCTTCAAAGCTTCTTCTGAGTTCTTCATGTTAGGAGCGAAACCACCTTCGTCACCTAAACCAGTTTCGTAACCCATGTCTTCAAGAACCTTCTTCAAAGTGTGGTATACGTTAACGATCTTTTCGAAACCATCACGGAATGAAGTCTTAGCAATTGGAGTAATCATGAATTCTTGAATGTCGATACCGTTGTCAGCGTGTTCACCACCGTTGATAACGTTGTGGAAAGTTTGTGGCATTTCAAGATCAATACCGCCAAGGTAACGGTAAAGAGGTTGGTGGTTGTTGTTAGCTGCAGCAACAGCAGTAGCCATTGATACACCTAAGATAGCGTTAGCACCAAGACGACCCTTGTTTGGAGTACCGTCTAAGTCGATCATAGTTTGGTCGATCTTAGCTTGGTCATATGGATCCATACCCTTTAAAGCATCGTTGATTTCAGTGTTAACATTGTTAACAGCCTTTGAAACACCCTTGCCGCCAAGACGTGAGCCACCGTCACGTAATTCAACAGCTTCGTTTTCACCAGTTGAAGCACCTGATGGAACTTCAGCCTTACCTACGACACCGTTTGAAAGAGTAACGTGAACTTCAACAGTTGGGTTACCACGAGAGTCAAAAATTTCGAGTGCGTGTACATTTTCAATAACTGATTTGAGCATTAATAAACCTCCTCAAAAATTATGGTATGTATAAAAATTTGCATACCATACGGAACAATTCTTGCTCCGCTTTACAACTCAAATTTTAGCCTAACTTTGTGATTGTGTAAACATATGAAAGCGGTTTACATTTTAAAAATAGTAAAAACCATTAAAAAACGCTATACTCAAGAGCCATAATATATGTATGAAAATTTTACGAGAAATCAAAGGATTTTAAACATGGAAAATATTAAATTAATTCTTGATTCAAGTTCCAATATGGAAACTAACGAAAAAGAAAATTTACAAGTAGTCCCTTTAACTATTTCATTTGGAGGGCAAGACTATATTGATGATCAAACTCTCAACATGAAAGAGTTTTTAAGCAATATGAATAAAAATGATGTGGCAGGTAAGACTACTTGTCCTAGTATTCACGCCTGGCTTGAGGCATTAGAAGGAACAGAAAAGGCAATTATTATTACCATGACGAGTGGTATGAGTGGTACTTTTTCATCAGCGCTTCAAGCTAAGAAAATGTATGAGGAAAAGCATCCTTTAAGTAAAATTATTGTTGTTGATTCTAGAAGTGCCGGTCCAGAACTAACGATTGTTGCACACGGAATTGAACAAATGCTTAAAGGCAACATTCGCTTTGTTGACTTGGAAGGAGCAATCGCAGAATTTAGAATGCATACGCATCTATTATTTGTTTTGCAATCCTTACATAACCTTTCTGTAAATGGATGCGTAGCTCCAGCAGTAGCCAAAATCGCAGGTTTATTAAAAATCGCATTGCGCGAAGTCTTCAAATACATGCAAGAAGACAATTATCATGGCGGTGAAGTCATTATTGACCACTGTGAAAATGAAAAGGATGCTGAGACTCTTAAAGAAAAGATTTTGGCAGAGTATCCAGACGCTAAGGTTGAAATTAGACCAATGCGCGGTCTTTGCAGCTTCTATGCTGAAGAGGGCGGGTTAATGATTGGTTTCCATGAATAGTTGAAATTTGAGTAAAAGAAAAAGGTCACGTTTTGAAACGTGGCCTTTTAAAATGCTAAAAATAGTTGTTGGGAAATACTAAAGCAAACAATTGCTAAACTAGTAGCTCCAACGATGTCTGAGGGGTAGTGTGCTTTTAGGCTTAAGCGGGAAATAATTACCATCACCCATAAAGCAACAATGCCGATGATGAAGATTAACCCAAATTCTTTTGCAAATAATTGTAATAAAATTAGCCCCATCGTTGTTGCGCCAAGTACGTGACCGCTAGGGAAACTATAACCGTTTTCCATATCGGAATGCATGATTGGACGTCTGCGCTGAATTAGCTTTTTCATTACAATGCCAGATGCATCTGCAAAGCCTAAAGTTCCTAAAACCCAGATTGCAGTCAAGTTGCGTTCTTCGTTAAGTAGAAGACCTGCAAGCAAAACATCCCAAACTACCATTAACTTAGGATCATTGATAAAAGCAATTACCTGCCATTTGTAACCATCATGTTTTTTGACTAATTGATGGTGCAGCCAATGGTCAAATAGATTAAATCGTCGGGATGTTTTGATGTTGAAAATAAGTAGCAATAAAATTGAGACTGCCAGTAGCAATACAATATAACTATTCATTAATCTCTAGTATTCCTTAATTCCTATCTGTACTAATTACTTATATTTTAACCAGAAAAATCCAAAATAGTATCGATTTTTAGATAAAATTAATATTTAATTTTGGTAATTGAAGCAGGTCTTAGTGAGCATATCAAAAGTAATCAAGTCTTTAGAATCAAGATCTTCTTTGTTCATATCAACAACTTTGATTTGCTTGTCTGTATAAGTTGTGTAGTAGAAAATACCCTTATCTAAGTTGGTACCGTCTGAGTAAATAGTATATTCGAAGGAATCTGGACCTACTTGATCCAAGCCCTTTTGTTGAATGCTACTCTGACAAAACGTGATTCAGCGTCCATACCACCTGGCAAGTTACGTGAACCAAGACCGCGGCTGTAGCCATCCATGTTAATTTTGCTTGAGAAGTTGTTCTTAGGCATGGCAGGTGAAACGTCTTGGTAGTTGTTCAAGTTGAACAATTGCTTAGGGAATTGTGGGTTGTTAGTTAAGCAGCCGACAGGGTTGTCGTAAACGTGCATACCGTCTGCGTCAGTTTCAACAACAATAGAAGCACCAGTTTTATCTGCGATGATCCAGTGAAGTGGGGATACATGCATCTTGTCGCTGAAGTTCTTCTTAGTGATGTTGATCTTGGCTAATAACTTCTTAGCTTCTTCAACAGTAGCTGCTTGGCTTAAGATCCATGGGATGAATTCGAATGAGGCGATGTTGTCCTTGCCTTCTTTTACATCGTAGTAAATGGCATTATCAGGATAATTAAGGCCGCCCATTCCTAGACCTTTTTCATTAGCTGCGTCAAAGTATAAAGGATAACCACCAGCATTTAATGCAATACCAACCATTGCATAGTGATGATCGATTTCAGGCATATCACGGAATTTGAATACGTAGTCACGTGGGGTAATAATAACTTGTTGTCCAAAAGTGATTTCAAGGTCAAGGTTACGACCAAAGTAATGATCTTTAGGACTAAATATAATAGATGAACACATAATTGTTCTCTTTTCTATGTAACTATATCTTAAAATAAAGTACTAGAACTTGTAGCACTCAAGAAAAAAATTTAGCATAGTAATTTTAAAAATTATATAAAAACATAATTGCTTTTGGATTATTTACAATAATGAGTTATAATAATACCGTTATGGAGTGTTGGCAGAGTGGTAATGCACCGGACTCGAAATCCGGCGAACCAAGTTTTCCTTGGCGCGCAGGTTCAAATCCTGTACACTCCTTTTGTAACTACTTTTGCTAAAGTAGGAATTACCGCAGCTGCTTCAATCATTAACTTTGTTGTATTAACAGCTGCGCTTTCTGGAGCTAACTCAGGTATTTATTCTTCAAGTCGAATGCTGTTTAAGTTGTCGCATGACAAAGAAGCTCCTGGAATCTTTAAGCATATTTCTAAGCGAATTGTTCCAGATCGTGCAATTATGGGAATTTCTGGTGGTATTTTCATCAGTTTTGTATTAAACGTAATTGCTTCGCGATTTAACCATTCAGCTTCTGACTTGTTCGTCGTAGTCTTCAGTTCATCAGTTTTGCCAGGGATGATTCCATGGTTCGTAATTTTGCTGGCCGAACTTAGATTTAGAAGATATAATAAGGATATGATGGCAAAGCATCCATTTAAATTGCCACTATATCCATTTTCAAATTATTTTGCCTTTTTAATGCTCTTAGTCATTGTTGTCTTTATGTTCATTAACCCCGATACTAGAATTTCAGTTATCGTTGGTGCCTTGGTATTGATTGTGGCAACAATCGTATACTTGGTAAGACATAAGGGTCAATTTAAGAAAAATTAAGCAATAGATCCTAAATTAAGTTTTGGGATCTTTTCTTTTGCCTAATTCATGCAAACTACTAAATATAGTAACCTTGAATTATCAAAACTACTACATATATGGTATGATAATAGATAATGATTTCTTGAAAGGTGAAGAAAAATGGCGATTCTTGAACAACCATATTTAGATCTATTGCAAAAAATTATGTCAGAAGGGCATGGTAAAGATGATCGGACCGGGACGGGAACCAGAAGTTACTTCGGTGCTCAGATGCGTTTTGATCTTTCGCAAGGTTTTCCATTGTTAACTACTAAGAAGGTGCCATTCGGCTTAATTAAAAGCGAATTGCTTTGGTTTTTGAGGGGAGATACCAATATCCGTTTTTTGCTTGAACATAATAACCATATCTGGGATGAATGGGCTTTTAAGAACTGGGTAAATAGCAGCGAATATCAAGGCCCTGATATGACAGATTTTGGCTTGCGCAGTCAAAGCGACCCAGAATTTAACAAGATTTATCAGGCAGAGATGAAAAAGTTTGATCAGCGGATTTTGGATGACGAAGATTTTGCTAAAAAATATGGCAATCTAGGTGATGTCTATGGTGCGCAATGGCGACATTGGGAAAAGCGCGAAGGCGGATTTATTGATCAGATTGCTGACGTGATTAAGCAAATTAAGGAAACGCCAGATTCTCGGCGCATGATTGTTACGGCATGGAATCCTGAAGATGTGCCAACTAGTGCACTTCCACCTTGTCATGTCATGTTTCAATTTTATGTGGTAGATGGCAAAATCAGCGTGCAGCTTTATCAAAGATCTGGCGATATGTTCTTGGGCGTGCCATTTAACATTGCATCTTATTCGCTTTTGCTTAATTTGATTGCCCGAGAAACTGGTTTGCAAGTTGGTGAGTTTATCCATACTTTGGGGGATGCTCATATTTATCGCAACCACCTTAAGCAAGTTGAAGAATTGCTTAGCCGTAAGCCATATGATTCACCACAATTATGGCTTAATCCTGAAAAGAAAAATATTGCAGATTTTGAGATGAAGGATATTAAGGTAGTCGATTATCAGCATCATGGTACGATTAAAGCACCTGTTGCAGTTTAGGAATGAGATGGAAAATGATTGAATTTGTTTGGGCAGAAGATCAAAAACATCAGATAGGTTTAGATGGACATTTGCCGTGGCGATTGCCTGCAGATATGGCTCATTTTAAGGAGAAAACGATTGGTCATCCAATTATCATGGGAAGAAAAACTTTCATGAGTTTGCCAAGGTTATTGCCTCAGAGAAAGCATATCGTTTTAACCCATGATCAAGATTTGAAAAAGAAGTACCAAGATAATGATCAAGTAACAATTATTAATTCGATAGCAGAACTAGGTGATTATATTCAAAATCATCAGGGTGAAAAGCTTTGTGTGGTTGGTGGGGTGTCAATTTTTAAGGCATTGCTTGATCAAGTGGATGTTTTAGAAAAAACGGAGATCGACGCTACTTTTGAAGCGGATACGGTGATGCCGGAGATAGATTATGATCAGTTTAAATTGGTGAAGAAAGAACATCATGAAGCTGATGAAAAGAATAAATATCCGTACACTTTTTTTACTTATCAGAGAAAAATTAAATCCATTAAATAAAGAGGCGCGTTACTACGATGGTTAGTAACGTGTTTTTACATCTAAAAGTTTAGAACTGATGCTTTACTATGAATTCATAGTGAAATCCTATATAATTTGGTTATATTAAGGAGAATGCTATGACTACTTCAATTAAGAACTATACCAACACTTTCAATATTAGAGGCAAAGAAATCGAAATAACTGCGCCTGCACGATTTGATGATGCTACTCAAAAAGTTGTTCCAGATATGAAACTTGATAATGCAGCTGTGAAGATGGCTCAACAAAAATATCGTGAAATGTTCGATTTTATTAAACCTGAAGAAATTAAAGCATTATGACAAAAGTGGAATTTGACACAAAAGCAATTTGCAAAGGTGATAGGGTGTAGCCCATCTACTGTAGCTTTATATGAAGTAGGTGAAATTCCTACTAAAAGTAATAATCGGTTACTAAAAGTGATGATCAAAGATTCAAACGTAATGAAAGAATTCATTGCTGAAAGCAAGGCCGATAGTGATTTAGAAGAACTGTAAAGAAAAAATTAAATCCATTAAAAAAGAGCTCGCAAGTTGCGGGCCCTTTTGTTTCTTCGGTATAATGGTATAT
>NZ_GG700753.1:232584-245313 GCF_000160855.1 Lactobacillus helveticus DSM 20075 = CGMCC 1.1877 | reverse complement strand
TATTTACTTAGGAAAAGAAAATGAACGAAGAAAAGACAAATTTAGAAACAGGATTAACTACAGCTGAAGTTGAACAAAAAATTGCAGCTGGTGAAGTCAACAAAGCAGTTGACGATCAATTTAAAACAAATAAACAAATTATTCGTGAAAATGTTTTTACCTACTTTAACTTGATTTTCTTAGTTCTATCTATTTTGCTGGTAGTGGTTGGAGCTTATAAGGACTTGACCTTTTTGCCAGTAATTATCCTGAACACCGTTATCGGGATTGTTCAGGAAATCCGGGCCAAGAAAATTTTAAGCAAGTTAAATGTGATGAATGCCACGGATATTGGAGCTTTGCGGAACGGAAAAGAGGAGCAGGTTCCAATTGAAAAACTGGTTAAGGGCGATATCGTCTTATTAAAAACCGGTGATCAGATTCCTGCAGATGGTCAGGTCATTAAAGGAAATATCCGCGTTAATGAATCACTCTTGACAGGTGAATCAGATGAAATTACTAAAGAAGTGGGCGACGAATTAATGTCCGGTTCTTTCGTGGTTTCGGGCAACGCCTACATGCAGCTAGAAAAGGTTGGTAAAGAAAGCTATATTTCCAAGTTGACTATTAAAGCTAAGGCAATGGGAAATAGTGAACAATCTGAAATGGTTCGCTCGATCAATAAGTTGATTAAATGGGTTGGGATCATCATTATTCCCCTGGGAATAGCTCTTTTTTCGATGAGCTTTTTCGTTAATAAAATGTCGCTTTACCGCAGTATTGTTTCCATGGAAGCAGCCATTATCGGTATGATTCCGGAAGGCTTGTATCTTTTGACAACGATTGCGTTGGCTCTTTCTGCCGTAAGATTGGCACGCAAACAGGTAATGCTGCACGACATGAAGAGTGTTGAAACCCTAGCCCGCGTTAACGTATTATGCGTTGATAAAACCGGTACGATTACCGAGCCTAAGATGAGTGTAGAAAAGGCAGTACCTTCCAAGAATTATCAGGGTGATTTGGACAAAGTAATTGGTGATTTTGCTCAAAATATGCCAGCTGATAATGCCACAATGAAGGCTGTTCATAGCTTCTTTACTCAAAATACCGGGCAAAAAGCCAGCAGTATTTTGCCATTTACTTCAGTTAATAAATATAGTGGTGTCGTTTTTAATGATCATACTTTGTTAATTGGAGCACCAGAAATGGTATTAAGAGACCAATTTGACGAATATCAAGCCGAATTTGAGAAGTATGCCAAAACCGGTTATCGTGTCTTAATTATTGCCGATTATCCAGGAGTTTTAACCGAAGATGATTCTAAGCTAACTAAGCCAGTTGAGGTTTATGGCTACATTCTTTTGACTAATCCGATTAGAAAAGAAGCCAAGGCAACCTTTGAATACTTTGCTAAGCAAGGGGTAGCCATTAAGGTGATCTCCGGTGATAATCCTGTCACCGTTTCGCGAGTAGCTCAACAAGCTGGTATTCAAAATTCAGATGCATATATCGATGCTTCAGAAATTCCAGAAAATGGCTATGAAGAAGCCGTTCAAAAATATAGCGTCTTTGGCAGAGTGAAGCCGGAACAAAAACGTAAATTTGTTAAAGCTTTGCAAAAGCAAGGCAACACCGTAGCTATGACAGGCGATGGTGTTAATGATATTTTAGCTATGAAAAAGGCTGACTGTTCAATTGCGATGGCTTCGGGAAATAGTGCGGCAGTCCAGGCTTCCCAAGTTGTATTGCTGGACTCAAACTTTGCTAGAATGCCGATGGTAGTTAACGAAGGTCGACGCGTTGTTAATAATATTCAACGGTCTGCCAGTTTATTCTTAGTGAAAAATATCTTTTCATTCTTGATGGCTATCTTCTCATTGGTAATGGTAATCAATTATCCTTTGCAGCCGTCACAGATCACATTGATCTCGGCATTTACGATTGGTTTGCCATCATTCTTGCTTGCACTAGAAAGCAACCACAACCGAATCCGCGGACAATTTATTCCAAATATTTTATCCCGTGCGATCCCTGGTGGGCTAACCGACATGCTAGCAGTAAGTATTCTGGTAGTGGCAGGTGGTTATATTGCCCTAGATCATAATGATGTGGGGACTACTGCCACATTATTGTTAGTAGCAGTGGGGATGATGGTGCTTTACCACATTTCGGCACCGCTTAATCGTTTCCGCTTGCTGGTTATGCTGGGTTCGTTTTTAGGATTAATTTTGGCGATTATCTTCTTGCATGATTTATTCTCACTTAAGATGATCTCAGATAAGGCGATCTTCATCTTAGTAGTGCTATTCTGTGCGGCTACTACTATTTTCCGTTGGTTATCTAGAATTTTAGATGGTATTCGTGAAGTACTAGTGATCTTTGATCAAAAGGGCAAGAACATGACCTTCGGCGAATTTAAAGAGGCATATCGTCGCGGCCGAGAAAATAAAATTGAATAAAAATTAAAAAATATGTTGACTAGATTAAAATAAGATGATAACTTATTTATAACAATTATTAAACAAACATCTTGAAGAACTGAGTAACTAGAGCTTCTATCTATAAAGAGAGCTGACGTGGTGGTGAAAGTCAGCAGATAGAAACTAGTGAATATGGGTTTGGAACGATGACTGATGGTGATATTTAGCTATCAGCGGTTTTGCATCCGTTAACAGTGCAGGCTATTTTTTGATAGTCGCTGAGGCTTAAACTGCGTAAGCAGTGAGTGAATTAAAGGTGGTAACGCGAGCATTCGTCCTTTTAGGGATAGATGCTCTTTTTATTTTCATGAAAAATGAGGGGTTGATATAATGAGAAAACGTAGACGCAGAAATACAATTATTTGGTCAATCATTGGAGTATTGATCATTATTGCTGGCTGGTTCAGCTTTGGACCAGGATTGAATTTTAATAATCAAGCACAAAATAAAGTTGTGACAGTTGGTGTTGTTGGTCAAAGTAAGCAGGACGCAGCCATCTGGAAAAGCGTAGCTAAGACTGCTAAAGAAAAATATGGCATTACTATTAAAATTAAGAACTTTACTGACTATAACCAACCAAATAAGGCTTTGAAGTCAGGGGATGTAGATTTAAATGCATTTCAACACTATGCCTTCTTAGATGCTTGGAATAAGTCAAATGGCGGTGGCGTTGTCCCAATTGGTAAGACTTACATTGCGCCAATTCGTTTGTACTCTAAGAAGTATCACAAGCTTGCAGATTTGCCAGACGGTGCAACCATTGCTATTCCAAATGATGCTACTAATGAATCAAGAGCATTGTTTGTTTTGAAAAATGCTGGCTTGATTGATTTAAGAAAGGGCAAGACACTTGTTACTGTTGCCGATATCACTAAGAATCCGCATAACCTTAAATTAAAGGAAATTAGTGCTGAGCAAACCGGTCGAGTAATTAATTCAGTTGATGCATCTGTAGTTAACAATGACTATGCTGTTCCTGCTGGTTTGGGCGATAAGCAAACCATCTATATCGAACCAGTTAACAAGGATTCTAAGCAATGGATCAACATTATCTGTGCCAGAAAAGGCGAAGAAAATAATAAGCTTTACAAGGATGTAGTTAAGGCATTCCAAACTAAGAAAACTAAGCAATTAACTAAGCACTTCTACGGTAATTCTCAAATTACTGCTTGGGATATCAAGATTAAATAGGGAGGAAAAAGTATGAGCATTATTCAATTAGATCATATCGATGTAGATTTTCCGCAGAAGAAAGGTAAAGTAGTCAAGGCTGTTCAAGATGTCACTTTACATGTTGAAAAAGGCGATATCTATGGTGTAGTTGGCTTCTCCGGTGCCGGAAAATCAACTTTAGTTAGAACAATCAACTTATTACAATATCCTTCTGCCGGTGATATTCAAGTAAATGGCGTTGATTTTGTCAAAGATGGCAAGCAGGTCATTTCTAATAAAAAATTGCAATTAGAACGTAGAAAGATCGGCATGATCTTTCAAGGGTTTAATCTTTTGAATGAAACTACGGTGTTAGAAAATGTGGCTTTTGCATTGAAGCATTCTAAGCTTTCTGATGAAGAACTTGAAAAGCGTTCTTTGGAATTGCTCGACTTGGTTGACTTGAAGGATAAGGCTAACTTTTATCCGATTGAATTATCAGGTGGTCAACAACAAAGAGTAGCGATCGCTCGCGCTTTGGCCAACCATCCAGATATCTTGATCTCTGATGAAGCAACTAGTGCCCTCGATCCACAAAATACGCAACAGATTTTGGATTTATTAAAGAGATTGAATAAGGAATTAGGCTTAACCGTTGTGTTGATTACGCACGAGATGGATGTGGTTAAGAAGATTTGTAACAAGGTTGCCGTAATCGAGCATGGTAAGATGATTGAAAATGGCAACTTGCGTGAGATCTTCTTGCACCCTAAGAAGGAATTAACCAAGAGATTCGTTGGTGGTAGTTTGGAGGCTATTCAAACTCTTGATTCTTTGAACTTAGGCAAGCTTAGTGAAAACGAAGAAGTTTACCAATTGGTTTACAGCATTGCCAACGTGACTAAGTCAATTATTATTGAACTTTACCGTCAGATTGGTGTAGAAGTTTCAATGCTTTATGGTAATGTGGAGCTCCTAAATGGCGAGGCAATCGGTACTTTGGTTGTACTTGTTAAAGGTGATAGTGAAAAACAAAAGCAAGCTAGAGAATTCTTGGAGAAACAAAACGTTACATTGACGAGATTGGATGAAAAGGGGGATTTAAATGATTAGTTGGTTTGAAAAAATTTGTCCAAATGTAGTGCAACTAGGTTGGGGCGGCGACGCCGGCTGGGGTACCAGTATTTTTCAAACTCTCTTTATGACCTTCTGGGCTGCAATCTTTGGTGGTATTTTAGGTATTATCTTTGGTGTATTGCTTGTAATTACTAAAGATGACGGCATTCGTCCAAATAAGTTTTGGTACAACGTTTGCGATAAGCTGGTATCTATCTTTAGAGCGATTCCATTCGTAATCTTGCTCGCATTTGTTGCACCAGTTACCCAAAAGATCGTGGGTACGCAAATCGGTATGAAGGCTGCCTTGGTGCCATTGACCTTGGGTGTTTTTCCATTCTACGCTCGTCAGGTGCAAGTTGCCCTTGAAAGTGTGGACGCTGGTAAGGTAGAAGCAGCACAAAGTATTGGTGCTACTGTTTCAGATATTATCTTTGACGTTTACTTGCGCGAATCGCGTTCAGAATTGATTAGAGTTTCTACTGTGACTATCATTTCATTGATCGGCTTGACTGCAATGGCTGGTGCCATCGGTGCTGGTGGTTTGGGTAATACCGCTATCTCATACGGTTACAACCGTTTCAACAATGATGTTACTTGGGTAGCTACGATTTTGGTTATTATCTTGATCTTCATCGTGCAAATTGTGGGTGACTTCTTTGCTAAGAGAATGAACCATCAGAATAGATAAATTTTTGGATTAAAAATAAAGAGATTGATTATCTTCAGAAGGTTGATAGTCAATCTCTTTTTATTCGAGAATCATTTTAAGGGATGTATTCCTTAAAATGACTAAAAAAGTAGTTTTTATGGAATATAAGCGTATGCGAGGTGTTAATTATGATTATGCAAAAGTATGTAGCACGTGACGAATATCTGGATTTTTTGAAGAGACATCAAGATAAAAAAGTAATAAAAGTAGTTTCAGGGGTTAGAAGATCAGGTAAGTCTACACTCTTTTTACTTTTTCGTGAGTATTTGAGAAAAAATGGCGTTTCTAATGATCAAATTATTACTTTAAATTTTGAAGATATGGCTAATGAGCCTTTGCGTGATCCGCATCGCTTGTATGATTATCTTCAAAATAAATTGCTTCCTGATAAAATGAACTATATCTTTTTAGATGAGATTCAACACGTTCACGATTTTGAGAAGGTAGTAGACTCATTGTTCATTAAAGATAATGTTGACCTTTACTTGACTGGGTCAAATGCATACTTCTTAAGTGGGGAGATTGCCACACTTTTAACAGGACGTTATGTCCAATTAAATATGTTGCCTTTATCGTTCAAAGAATTTGTTGAATGGCACAAACAAAATGATCTTTTCACTGATAGAGCAGATATGTTTAATAAATGTTTAATAAATATTTGCAAAGCTCTTTTCCATATACGCTTTTTACATCTGATGATTTGGAAAGGATGGAGTATTTAAGAGGAATCTATTCAACGATCGTTTTAACAGATATTGTGACAAGATTGGAAGTTCATGATGTACCTGTACTAGAGCGGGTAATTCGGACGTTGTTTAGTGATATTGGTAGTCCAATCTCAATTAAAAAATTGCCAATACTTTACAAAGTAATCATTACTCGGCAGATAACAAAACGATTAATCGTTACTTGAATGGAATTCTTGAAAGTTTGCTAATGTATGAAGCTAAACCGTATGATATCCATGGTCGTGAAATTGTGCGAAGCAATAGCAAATATTATGTGGTTGATCCAGGATTACGGCAATTGCTTTTGCCTGATTATCAAGAAGATTATGGTCACATTATTGAAAATATCGTTTATTTAGAATTAAAGCGGCGCTATCTAAATGTCTATGTGGGGCAAACGTCAAAACTCGAAGTGGATTTTGTAGCATTGAATAATAGGAATGAGACTAGATATTTTCAGGTTGCATTGACTACTTTAGATGAAAATGTTTTGGCAAGAGAATTGCGTCCATTAAAAGAAATTAGAGATTCATATCCTAAGTATTTACTGACGATGGATACTTTTAATAAAGATGCTAATTATGATGGAATTCAAAAGAAAAATATTTTGGATTGGCTGTTGGAAAAGGATTAGTTGTAGAAACTTCTGAAATTTGAATACTAAAAATAAAGAGATTGATTATCTTTAAAATGTTGATAATCAATCTCGTTTTGTTTTTTAAATTCTATTTTTCAACTACATATTCAAAATGTGAAGGGAAAGGTATTAAGTTGAAATTTTTCTTATATAATCTGAAAATCTCTGCTGGAGTATCTTTCTTAAATACAATAGTCGCTACCTTGTTTTGATCAGGTTTAGCTGAAACTACCCAATCTAGAATTTTGGCGACAATTGTTTCTTCTGGTGTAGGCATACGTAAAATATCCATATCTAAAATTTCATTTTCCATAATTAAGCTCCTTATGAAAGTATATAGGCGTATGTTTTTTTAATCGTTACAATTATTATAATTGTTTTTTTCATCAATTATATAAAACCCTTTTCACCAATTGAAAAAGAAAGCCTTTACAGGTATCATAAAAAGTGATTACTAATAAAGACAACAACCTTATACTTATATAATAAGGAGGAAAAATATGAGCAAAGAAGAATATCGTATTGAAAGTGACACTATCGGTCCCGTAAAGATTCCTAAGGATGCATTGTGGGGACCACAAACTGAAAGAAGTCGTAACAACTTCCCAAGTGGTGAATTATGCCATTGCAAATCATTCGTGCCTTTTTACACTTAAAGAAGGCTGCCGCTGAATCTAACGTTGAAGTTGGCGATGAACCAAAGGAAAAAGGTGAAGCAATCGAAGACGCAATTGATCACCTTTTAGCTTTAAGTGATGAAAAACTTAGAAAAGACTTCCCACTTCACGTTTTGCAAACCGGTTCAGGTACACAAAGCAACATGAACGTTAACGAAGTAGTTGCTAACTTGGCTAATAAATTGCACCCAGGCTTAGACATCTTGCCAAACGATGACGTTAACCGTGGTCAATCCTCTAATGATACTTACCCAACTACCATGAACATCGTTGCCGTTGAAGCATTGGACAAGCTTGAACCAGCTATTCAACACTTGATCGATGAATTAGTAATTAAGGAAAAGAAGTACTGGAAGACTGTTAAGGTTGGTCGTACCCACTTGCAAGACGCAACTCCACTTACTTTTGGTCAAGAATTGTCTGGCTACATTTCCGCATTGAAGCATGATCTTTCATACATTCAAGAATTGAAGCCAACTCTTTATGAATTAGCTATCGGTGGTACTGCTGTAGGTACTGGCCTTAACGCCGCACCAGGTATGACTGAAAAGATTGCTGGCAAGTTGTCAGAAATTTATGGTCATGAATTCAAGGTTAAGACCAACAAGTTCTGGGGCTTAGCTCACCACTCAGGCCTTGACGTTGTTCATGGCGCTCTTAAGACCTTGGCTGCTGATATGTTCAAGATCGCTCAAGACATTCGTATGCTTGCTTCAGGTCCGCGTGCCGGTTACCACGAATTAAACATTCCAGCTAACGAAACAGGTTCAAGCATCATGCCAGGTAAGGTTAACCCAACTCAAGCAGAAGCTGTAACCATGGCCGCCGTTAAAGTATTTGGTAACGATACCACCATTACTGTTGCTTCCAGTCAAGGTAACTTTGAAATGAACGTCTTCAAGACTGTAATTATTGCTTCATTCCTTGATTCTTGTGACATTTTGACTGGTACAATTACTGGTTTTGCTGATAAAATGATTCATGGTTTAACTGTTAATGAAGACAGAATGGATGAACTTCTTGAAAATTCACTCATGACAGTTACTGCTTTGTCACCACACATTGGTTATCACGCAGCTGCTAAGATTGCTCAAACTGCCGATAAGGAAGGAACAACCTTGAAGGAAGCTGCCTTAAAGAGTGGCAAGGTAACCGAAGAACAATACGATAAATGGATGGGCTACATGAAGATGACTAATGTAGATAAGTCTACTCCAGAAGAATAGGGGAATGGAATATGCCGAATAATAAAGAATTAAAGAATAAATATGATGCAATTATTGTTGGTTCTGGTGGTACTGGTTTAACCGCCGCACTTCAAGCGCGTAAATTGGGCTTGAACGTAGTTATTTTGGAAAAGAATGAAAAAACTGGTGGTAATACCAGTCGTGCTTCAAGTGGGATGAACGCTTCTGAATCACTCGTTCAACTTCAAGAAGGAATCATCGACAACAACCGCGATTTTTATGAAGAAACATTAAAGGGTGGCGGTTTGTTAAACGACCGTGCAATGCTTAAGTACTTTGTTAACCACTCAGCTCTTGCAATTAGCTGGCTGATGAAGTATGGCGTTAACTTGACTGATTTGACCATTACTGGTGGGATGAGCAAGAAGAGAGCTCACCGTCCAGGCTCAATGGAACCAGTTGGCTTTTATTTGACTTCTCGTTTGACTACGCAAGTAAAAAAGGCTGGTGTTGACATCTTCACTAGCGCTAAGGTAAGCAAGCTTTTGCAAGATAAAAATGGTCGCGTTAACGGTGTCGAAGTTGAAACTGAAGATGGCGTTAAGACTATTAAGGCTAAGGCTGTACTTTTGGCTACTGGTGGTTTCGGTGCTTCAAAGGACATCATTAAGAAGTATCGTCCAGACTTAGTTGATTACAAGACAACCAATCAACCAGGTGCAACCGGTGACGGCTTGAAGTTAGCCGAAAATGTTGGTGCACAATTGATTCAAATGAACTTTATTCAAGTTCACCCAACAGCTGATACTGACAACCCTCACGTTTACTTGATCGGTGAAGGATTACGTGGTGAAGGTGCGATTTTGGTTAACAAGGCCGGCGAACGTTTTGTTAACGAATTGAGTACTCGAAAGATCGTTTCAAATGCCATTACAGATTTGCATGAAGATGGTGCTTACTTGATCTTCGATTACGGTGTACGAGCACACTTTGCTGCAGTTGAATTTTATGATCAAATTGGCTTGGTTGTACATGGTGATTCATTAGATCAATTGGCAGAAAAGATTGGCGTTGATCCCTATAACTTGAACGAAACAGTTTCAAATTGGAACAAGGCAGTTGAAACTCACAAGGATAAGGCATTCGGTAGAACTACTGGTATGGATCGCCTACTTGATCGTGGACCATACTTCGCAATTCACATTCACCCAGCTATTCATTACACTATGGGCGGTATTCACATTAATACTGATACCGAAGTTTTGGATACTAATGGTAATGTAATTAAAGGACTCTATGCTGCAGGTGAAGCTTCAGGTGGACTTCACGGCAACAACCGTATTGGTGGTAACTCAATTGCTGAAACGGTCATCTTTGGTCGTCAAGCTGGTATTCAAATGAACAAGTATGCTAGAACAATTAAATAGTTAATGATTGAAAAAACAATGCTTGTCAGGAGTATTGTTTTTTTAGTAAGATAAAAAAGATTAGAAAACTTGATGTTATAATATTATTTGCCTATACACTAATTACATATACGGTTAAATTATATAGCAGTTCTTAAAATAATGTTATTTTATAGGCCCCATGTTAAGGCAAATTAATGGTATGATAAAAGTGTATTAATTATCGGTACTGACTAAAATTTGAATATATAGATAAAAATTAAGCAGTCAGTAGTTTACTGGCTGTTTTTTATGATGGTGAGTAGGTAAAGAAGTATGAGCAAATTTACGGATATGTTTAATTAAGTCAATTAGAGCAGAGATTGAGTTCATTGATTTGGACAACGGTGAAGTCAAGCTAGATAAGGTTGAGGGTAAAGAAAAGCAAAATGCCCCAATCGATTATGATCCAAGCGATAAGATCGAAGAATTCACGAATGAAGGATATGAACTTGCAAGCAAAGACTTAGACATTAATGGTGTGAAACCGACTTACGATGATGATGGTCATATTTATTACATTGGTTTTCACCATGGCACCACGGTGTTGATGCAGATCATCCTGCTTATGGCTATAGCAGCGATCAATTGGCAATGAAGGTTACCCAAACTGTTCATTATGAAGGTGCCTCGACCAGAACACCGATCGATAGCAAGCTTGAAATGGATGTTCATAAGAGATTAGTGGTCGATCGAGTTAATGGTGAAATCATTAAGGATAGTCATTGGCAAGGCAAGTTTAGCAACTTTAAGTTGATCGCCACACCAATTGTGCCAGGTTTTGTGGCTGATCAAGCTGTTGTTGGTGGTAAGGCGATTAATGTTTTTCATCCTAATGAGACTTATACGGTTAAGTACGAATTGAATAAGAAGCCGGTAGCTGATCAAACGGTGAAGATCGAATACGTTGATATTTTGGATGACAACAAGGTTATTGCCACTGACGAAGTTAAGGGCAAGGCCAATATGCCAATAAGCTATGATGCCGAAGCTAAGATTGCCGCATTAGGTGAGCAAGGTTTTGACTTAGTTGACAATAGCTTCAATGGTGACGGCAATGTTCAATTCTTCGGTGACAGCGAGCAAGTGCCTGTCTTTGTCATTACCATGAAGCATAATTATGCTTTGGTTAATGAAAAGCATCCCTTGGATGGCGTTGATAAAAAAGAATACTCTAAAGAAATTTCATTCATCGTTAACTTCACAGGTGCTGGCGACAAGACACCTAAGCCTAAGAAGCAGACCGCTGTTTCGTTCGCTTTTTGTAATGCCCAAGAATAAAAATATTGTAGGTGCCAGCGAATGGAAGAGCAATCTCAAGAAGTTCGATGATGTAACAGTTCCAGAACTTAAGGGCTATAATGCTTCGGCTAATGTGGTTAAGGCATTGCCAATTGGTGAAGAAGACCAAGTAGTGACAGTTAACTACGTCAGCCAAGCCAAATCAGTACATGCTACAAAAGCTAATGATGCAAATCATACGCCACATATGCAAATAGCCATCATCAGTTTTATCGATATTGATAATAGTGGTGCACTCATTACCAGCTCGGGTGAGTTGACCGGGTAACCAGGTGAGAGCATTAACGACATTTATAGTACTGAGGTGCCTTTGAGGTGCTCAAGCAATTAGGCTATAAAGTAGTCTTTGATAACTTTGACGCACCAGGTGTGATTCAACGTTTTGACAATAATGATTTGCTTCCTCAAGTCTTTACCATCGGTTTAAATAAAGTGGCACAGGATGAGCCAAGCTTGAAGTTAGTGGATAATCAACAACAATAAAATATTAGTAGTTTAAGTAAGTAGGGGCTTAAAAATGCTATCAAAAAATAATTACAAAGAAAAGCTTCAAAAAATGAAGCCAAAAAAAGATCGTTTTTCAATTAGAAAATTTACAGTTGGAGCCGCTTCAGTTCTGATTGGTTTTACATTTATGGGAGCTGTGAATAGTCAGGAAGTTAAGGCGGATACTAAGCCGGTAAGTCCTGAGCCAAGTCCAGCAGCAAATGAGGATAAAGGTGAACAAAAGCAGTCAGATGCTGGTGCGGTGCAAGCAGAAGCTGAAACTGTAGATCCAAACGCTCATGTTGAAACTGAAAGAGTAGAGACACAAGATAATCAAGCTGCTAACGTGCAAACTGCAACAGATAAAGAGAATACGTTAAAAGTTAACTCAAATGTTGACACTTCAGCTATTACTACTGAGGCCGCTAAAGAAGAAAAGACTGAGGCTTCTATTAATCTGGATAATGAACGCACATTTAAACGGACTATCAATGTTGAGCTTCCAAAAGGTAGACATTATGCTGATGGTTCAAATAAGCAAAGTATCCAGCAATCAGTACAATTTGGTAGAACTGCTAATATCGATCAAACTACTGGTAAAGTGGTTTCATATGATAATTGGAAAGCAGCAAATAATGAAGGCACAGATATTCCAGCTAATAAGTGGGATCCACGAGACGTTTCACTTCCTGGTTATACTGCAAAGGCTAAAACTGCTGATGGTCAAAACTATGATTTGATTAATGGTACAGTAGTGCCAGGAGTAAAGTTTGATGCTAATAAGTTAGACCAATATAAGGATTTGCAAAATAAAGTAATTAATATTAC
>NZ_GG700753.1:230026-231607 GCF_000160855.1 Lactobacillus helveticus DSM 20075 = CGMCC 1.1877 | reverse complement strand
ACTTATAAAGCTAATGAGGTCAAGCGCACGATTGATTTTGTGAATAAAGATAATGAAACTAAAGTTGTAGGTCATCAATCCGTGCTAGGCTTGACAGGAACGAGTGCGAAGTATTCTCTTGATGGGGATGCGGATGGTAAGAATAAGTTGAACGTTCCTGAAGGTTGGGAATCAACTTATCGGGCCATCACTATTCCGTTCAATGGGGATGCTTCAGATAATGATCCCGTGAAGATCCCTGTAGTTCTTCAAATTATCAGTGATCCTAAGGATCCGCATTTGTAGATAAAGATGGCAAAGATACAGGATTAAGTGAAGAAACCCGACAAGTAAAGATTGACTTTACTAGAACTATGACTGCGGGTGATTATAATTCTTGGCAATCAGTTACGAGTTTTACAGGTATTAAAGAAACCCCTGGCCCAGCTGCAACAGAATTTCCTGCATTTAAACCAACTCCAGTTGAAGGTTATACTCCAGTGGTAACTGTAAATGGCGGCGCAGTTAAGTTAGTCAATGGTGAAGTTCCAGCTCAGTCAGCATTGAATGGCAAGGATTTGACTAAGGATATTAATGTTAATATTAGCTATAAGTTAACTAATCCTGATGCCACAATCACGCATACTGTAAATTATGTGGATGCCGATAATACAAAAGTTGGATCTCAAGAGTTTACTAATAAACCAGAAACTAAAAATGTAGTTGAAAATATTCAAGCTCCAAAGGGCTGGATTTTTGTGGGTGCTGATGGCAAGCCAGCTGGTAATATTGGTACTGTAATAATTAACTTTGGCGTGAAAGACAGTTCACAGAATATTCCGGTTACACATAATATTGTTAAGAGTTATGAATACAAGGATGTAACTGAAACTATCAATATTACTGCACCTGAAGGCGGGGATTTTGTAGATAATCAAACTAAAGAACATAAGAGTTCAGAAATTATTCCTGTAAAGCTTCAGGTTGCTAGACTCGTTACAACTGATGAATTTACAGGAGAAGTCACTCCTGCCGGTGATTGGAAGGCCAATACTGTTGATGATAGCACTAAGCAATTATTAACCGAATTTTCAGAACGTTCTTTGCCAACCTTTAAGGGTTATACTCCGCAAACTGATAAAGGAACTATTACGGATGGCAAGTTAAGTAGTTTCCCATTGATTAAGAATGGACAGCCAGTACAAGACTTCACTGTTAAAATTACTTACAAATCAAACAATCCTGATTATGGTAAATAGGCAACTTTGACTCTTCAATATCAAGATGTACAAGATCAAAATAAGGTAGTTGGCAGTCAGGATGTAACAGGCAAAGTCGGAAGTCCAATTGAATGGAATAAGGACAAAGATGGTTATATCAAGTTAAATGTACCTGAGCATTATGTTCTTGATGGTGCTGTCAGTCTTCCAGGCGGTTTTAACAGTGCAAGACAGAGTTATCCTGTTCCTGTAAAGCATGCAATAAATCCAAATGATTATACAAATATCCCTGGTGCATCTCATAAAGTTAATGAAACGGTTATTATATCTAAGCCAGCTAATGGTGGTACTGAAACTTCAACTACTCAGACTTCAATTGATC
>NZ_GG700753.1:218960-228932 GCF_000160855.1 Lactobacillus helveticus DSM 20075 = CGMCC 1.1877 | reverse complement strand
GATGTCGACGAAGTAACCAAACAACCTGTAGGTGAATGGAAGAGTCGCAGTGATGTTGACAGAGATAAAAAGGCTGATAGCAATTTTGCAGCAATCAAGGTAGATCCAATTGATGGTTATCCTGTTTCTGCAACCAAGAATGGACAGTAAATTAATATTACTGATAATGAGATTCCGTCCAGCGAATTGCCAGCTTTGATAAATGGTGAACCTGCACAAGATATTACTGTAAAGGTAACTTACACTAAAGATGGTGCAACTAAGCTAGGTACTGGTGCTGATCACAAGGGTGACAAGCCAGGTCAAGACAACACTGTAAAGGTAACTGTCCAAATTCTTGATCAAGATGAAGACGACAAGATCGTTACTGATGCTGATCAAGTAATGACTGGTAAAGCCGGCGACAAGATTGATTGGAAATTGAATAGCGATGGCAAGCTTGAGTTAAATGTTCCAAAGCACTATGTCTTGGGAGATAACAAGAACAACCCCGACTTTAATAATTTCCCTGATCGTTTTTCTGATCCTGACCAAACCTACAAGGTTTATGTAAAACACGCTAAAGAACTGGTAAGTGCAGCAACTCATGAAGGCGACAGTAATTACTATCGTCGGATCACGAGAGCGATTACTCAAAATGTTCCTGGCCAAAAGTCAACCACTATCACAGATAGTATTATTTTCACTAGAAATGGTGTGAAAGACGAAGTTACTGGAGACGTAACTTATGGTAAGTGGACTTTAGCTACAACTGATAAAGAAGGGCAACCACTTGATAGTTTCAAACAGATGGATTTTGCCACTAAGGGCTACAAGGTAACGATTACAAATGGTCAAGGCAAGCAAAACTTGATTCAACTATTATTCTAGCTGAAAAGGTAACTGTTGATTCTAAAGATGAAAGTTACACTGTTGATTACACTCCTGAGACTAAGCCGGGTGAAACAACAATTGATCCTAGTGAAATCGGCCAACCTGCAACCATTATCATTCAATATAAAGATGCAGATGAGGACAACAAGGATCTTTCTACTCAAACATTTACTGGTAAGGTTGGAGAAAAAGTTGATTGGCCAATGGGAGACGGCTACATTCATTTGAATATTCCTGAACATTATACTTTGGCTCCAAATAATAAAAATACGTATCCATCTAAATTTGGTAAGACGAGTCAAACAATTCCAGTTTACTTGAAGCACGAGATAACACCTGGTTATGATCATAAAGATAATCCTGATGTATACCGTGAAGTCAAAGAAACTGTTGTAGTAACTGAACCAACAGATAGTGGAACTGCTACAATGACTACCGGTACTGCGATAGTTTTATATAGAGATATCGATGAAGTAACAAATAGACCTGTAGGTAACTGGCAAAATCTTACTGACTTTAATGGTGATAAGAAGGGTGATACTAACTTTGAAGCTATTAAGGTAGATCCAATTGAAGGCTATACTGCCTCTGTAACTAAGAATGGTCAACCAATTAGTATTACTGACAATGAGATCTCATCAAGTGAGTTATCAGCTTTGGTAAATGGTGAACCAGCAGCTAACATTACTATTGAAGTTAAGTATGATAAAGAAGGTTCAACTAACCCAGGTACTGGCGATGACCAAAAGGGCGATAATCCAGGTAAAGGCGAAGATACCCCAAGCACCGATGATCAAGATTTAACCATCGTTTATGGCATCAGCGATCAAAACAACCACGACTTGTATCGTGATATCATTCGTACGATTAACCAACACATGCCAGATGGTCAGGTTAATAAAATGCGTCAAGGAATTGTCTTCTATAGAAATGCCTACAAGAATAAAGCGGGCAAGATCGTTAAATACGATCAATGGCAATCAACTTCTAGGACAAATACCTTAGCCGCAATGACTATTCCTGGTGCAGGGGATGCCTACAAGATTACTTACACTGAAGATGGCAAGCAAATCGATGGCATCAAGGAAGTTAAGGTTACTCCAGATACCAAGAGCAGCGTAATTGATGTAAATTATGTACCAGTTGAGCAAAAATTTGTGCTTAATTACGTGGATAAAAATGATCCTAAACATGTCGTAGGTCATCAAGATATCCTTGGTAAAATTGGTGAAACGGTTGTAATTGATAAGATGAACATCCCAAAGGGATGGACTGAGGTTCCTGGACAACTAGATTACAATAATTATCACTATAAATTTGGTTCTAAATTGCCTGAGCCAAAGAACATTTTAGTTGAACATAAGATTGATGAAATCAGCGGTTTGCAAGATAAGAACAATCCAGAACTTTATCGTGAAGTAACCAGAACTGTCAATATAACTTATCCTGATGGTCAAACTGGTACAGGTAAGCAACAAATTGTCTTCTATAGAATTAAGCAAGTAGATGAAGCTGAAAATAATAAGACAACGTTCTCACCTTGGACTTCTAATTCTGTCAATGCAAATACTGACGAAGATATTATTCAATATGGATTATTGCCATTGCATCCCGTTAAAGGTTACACTATTGTCGCAAAAGACGGTGATCAACTCTTAACAATTAACTCAAAGGATCAGTTGCAAATTCAATCTGCTTTCAATGATCAAGGTGAACCAATTAACCGTACAATCACTGTAACTTACGTGAAGTCTGGTTCAACTGCCGATCCAACTCAAGATCCAAATACTATTTATAGTAGACAAATCACTTACGTATCTAGTGAAAACAAGGACGAAGTTGTTGGTACTCAAACTATCAAGGGTAAGCTTGGTGAACATATTCCTGTTAAGTTGGAAATTCCAGCAGGTTGGAAGTTGGCTAAGGGAGTGGATGCTCCAACAAGTGTTGTCATTACTCAAGATGACGATACTCCAATTACTATTGCTCTTGATAAGATTGTTAAACCAGATAGTGGCAAACCAACTGGTAGTGATAAACACGAAGGCGGTAAGCCAGGTACCGGCCAACAAGGCGGTAACCACAATGAAGGTGGCACCGGCAGTCAAGGCTCTGGCAACTCAGACCAAGGCAATATCAGCGGCGGCACTACTGGTACCGTAGCTGGTGGATCTGCTTCAGGTCCTCAATCTACTACTGGTTCAACTTCATCAACAACTAGCTCAACAACAGCCGCAACTGGTACAGATACCAAGACTGCTATAGCTGCTAGTCAATCTGACACTAGTTCAGATGACAGTGATCTAGATGATGAAGATTACGATGATGACTCAGGTGACGTAGAAGCACCACGTCATCATAAATCTGGAAAGAGCAGATCTAGTCGTCGTGCCGCAGCCAGTGCCAGCGGTGCCAGTGCTAGTGCTGCTCCTGCTGCAGCTGCACGTTCAACTGCTGCCGCTTCCTGCTACGCATCAAACATCGGCCCTCATGGTCAATCATCTACTGCCGGTTCATCTTCTAACATCGCTCCTAACGGTGAAGCTTTACCAGATGGACAATCGATCAATGCCAAAGGCCAAGTTTTGGATGCTAAGGGTCAAGTGATTGGCTATGTTTATAAAAATGGTCAAGTTCACTACTACTCACTTCCACAAACCGGTGAAAAGCAAAACGATTTAGCAGCTATTTTAGGTGCTAGCGCAATTGCTATTAGCATGATTGGTTTAGCAGGTGTGAAGAAGCGTCGTAATAATTAAAAATAAGCAAAACAGTAAGTATGATTACGGTTAAAGTAATTGACTTACTGTTTTTTGTTAGCAATAATAATTACAGATAAAGTGCTTCTAATGTAAGCGCTTAGTGTATAATGGATTTGTAGATTAAAAATATATATTTTTGAAAGGACTAAATATAACTTATGAGTAGAAAAGTATTTCTTGTTGGTGATGGTGCTGTTGGTTCAAATTTTGCAAATGACTTATTGCAAAATGCTAAGGTTGATGAATTAGCTATCTTCGAGGTAGCTAAGGATCGTCCTGTTGGTGACGCAATGGACTTGGAAGATATCACTCCATTCATGGGTCAAACCGACATTCATCCAGCTGACTACAGCGATGCCAAGGATGCCGACGTTTGTGTAATTACTGCAGGTGTTCCTAGAAAGCCTGGCGAAACTAGACTTGACTTGGTTGCTAAGAACGTCAAGATTTTGAAGAGTATCGTTCAACCAGTTGTTGAATCAGGCTTCAAGGGTGTCTTCGTAGTATCCTCAAACCCAGTTGACATCTTGACTACCTTAACTCAAAAATTGTCAGGTTTCCCAAAGAACCGCGTAATCGGTACTGGTACTTCACTTGACTCAATGCGTCTTCGCGTTGAACTTGCTAAGAAGCTTAACGTTCCAGTTGCTAAGGTTAACTCAATGGTTCTTGGTGAACACGGTGATACTTCATTTGAAAACTTCGATGAATCAACTGTTGATGGCAAGCCACTTCGTGACTACGCAGAGATCAACGACGATGTTTTAAGTGAAATTGAAACTGACGTCCGCAAGAAGGGTGGAAAGATCATTGCTAAAAAGGGTGCTACATTCTACGGCGTTGCCATGATGCTTACCCAAATCGTTAGCGCAGTTTTGGACAATCGTTCAATCTGCTTGCCATTATCAGCTCCAATCAACGGCGAATACGGTATTAAGCACGACTTGTACTTAGGTACTCCAACTGTTATCAACGGTGAAGGTATTGAACAAGTAATCGAAACCAAGCTTTCAGATGCTGAAAAGGCTAAGATGATCAATTCAGCTGACAAGATGCAAGAAGTTTTAGGCGGAATTGAACTTTAATCTAAATATTTAAAAAATTTTGAAAAAAGAAATAATTTTCAGGGGGAATGAAACAAAAATAACGCCATTTTTTTAATCTTGGCAAAGGTGAAGGATAAATCAATTTGTTAAAATCACTCAGGCTTTGAATATATCCATACTTGGACTAGGGAGATCACTGATAATATATGCTTAAAAATATAATTTGGTAATAAATTTTTAAACTAATAAAATAACATAGAATGCTATTGAAATTATCCTCAATTTTTGTACACAAAGCCTTATATTTCTATTATCTAAGGTACTTAACTGTAGATAGAGCAACGGCAGACGTCTTGTAAATAAATAAAAATAACTAAAATGTGGGATGTAAAGTATAAGGATTTGAATATCGAATTATTCATCTCGTATTAGTTTGACGGGGAGTTTAAGTATGTTATCAAAGAATAATTTTAATTAACGTCTTCGTAAAATTGAGCCGAAGAAAGAGCAGTTCTCTATTCGTAAATTTTCGGTAGGGGCTGCTTCTGTTTTAATCGGGTTCTTCTTTATGAACTCTATAGGTGATCAACAGGTTCAAGCTGCGGATAATAATCCTGCGGTTAAACCAGATGATGCCAAAGTTGCACAATCAGAAAGTGGTACTAAGGATACTACGGAAGTTACCAAGAATGACGGCAGTGTAGAAAGTTTGGAAGAAAATCCTGACGTCAAGAAAGTAGCTGCAACTATTAAACCAATTAAAAAGACTGAAGAAACAAGCTCGACAGGGAATGAGAATAATGTTGAAGCAAATAAATCAGTCGATCAAAATGCTAATTCTGTAAATAAAACGTCAGAGCAGGTAGCTGCTCCTAAGCAAGAAGAAAAGAAAGCTACGCAAAAGCCTGTAACGTCTCAAAATCAGGCTCAGTCTGAATCAATTCAAAACAAGAAGAATAATACTAAGACTGATCAAACAGGCAAGACAAAAGAGACTAAGACGGTTAAGTTGCCAGATACTCCGAAGACTCTTTCTTTAGCTGATTTTACTAAGGAAACTAAGGAGTTAGAGACTAAACTTCCTAACATGAGTGAGGCTGAACGTAAAGCTGTTGCAGATAAGCTCCTTGCTGATCAAAAGACTTTGTCTGCCGCAGATCAAGCCAAACTTGCTACTATGATTAGTGAGCAAGCTGATATTTCTAATGGTCAAACTGAACACGCTCATGACTACAGTTCATTCTTAAGTGCGTTGCGTAATGCTAATGCAAGTACCATTGTCTTAGATAACGATATTGACTTTAGTAATGCTAATTTAAAGCATGGTCTTCTTAATTTACAGGGTGGTAACTGGGAGAGACTTAACAATAAAGGCATAGCTCGTACAGTTACAATAGGTAGTAAGAAGGCAGACGGCACCATTACTGAATTAAAATTTGGTGATCGTTACATTGCCTTTACCGATGATAACCAAAGCAATGGTCAAGGTTGGCACATCAAATTAAGTGATCTTACGCTTCAAACTGAAAATGTTTATGGTCCACTTTACTTTGCACTTGTAGGTGTTACAAATGCTGGACAAGATTACGTTGAATATCATAATGTTACTACTACGACTGATACTAAACGAGTCTTTAATTATGATGCTGCTAATGTTCAATTTTCAGGTGCTAACGTCCTCAACTCAAGTCCTGAAAACGGTGGTGCCGCAATTTATGCTAATAGTGTCGAAGTTTTAGATGGTAACACAATCGTTAATGCTTTGCCAGATGCTAAAACTACTGCTGGTGGTGATGGTAATGCTGCCATCTTAATCGGTGCTTATAAATCTCATGGTAATATTGTCATTGATGAAGGTGCTAATTTAACTGTTAACACAGATGGGCACTATGGTAAACAATTAGATAATACTTACGATCCTAACAGGAACCATGATATGTTGGGCATTCGCTACCAAGGTGCTGGTGCTCAAGGTAAGTCTATTGATGAAGCTACTGGTGGTGTAGTCCGGAATGGTAGCTTAACCATTAATACTGGTACTGGTGGTTCAACTGCAATTGAAGCCGGACACCTTGACGTACAAGATGGCGCAAATGTAACCATTAATAGTAAGCATGATACTCACTTAGGTCACGCCGGCGATCACTGGGGTCCTATCATGCTTGGTTACGCAGATGGTGATAACAATGCCGAAACTCGTATTGGCAAGGGCGCTAACTTAACCATTAAGCGTATAAGTTTTGAAGCTTATGCACCAATGATCAGTTTTGGTGGTGGTATGGCCAATAATGGTAAGACCTTTAGAGTCGAAGTTAATGGCGGTACTTTAGACTTACAAGATAGTGCTAAGGACGTAGCAACTTGGCAAAAGAGTTGGGTAACTAATGCTCCACGTGCAGGTATGATCACTATGTGGGGTACTGGTGGTAACGACACTATCGAGTAACCCTGAATACATCAACTTGCAACGTAAGAATGCAAATCAAGCTGGTAGTATGTTCAGAATGTAAGGTTCGCAGAACCATTTCTACATTAACGATCCATCAGCTGATTATTATCAAAAAGATGGCAATACTGCCGCCACTGTTCCAGTTTTCATCATTACAATGAAAATGCCAATTATTCGCGTTGATGCGGATCATCCTAATGAATTGGTTGATCCAAGTGCATATTCTCGTCAAATCAATTTTGTCGTTAAATATGATGGTGCAGGTGAATTAACACCTAAGGACAATGTTCAAACCATTGACTTTAAGAGTACCGTTACCGCTAGTCTAATCACCGGCAAGATCATCGAAGATGGCAAGTACACCACTCCTTGGCAATCAGATCAAGAAATCATTTAGCGATGTGGTTGTTCCTGTCGTGCCTGGATACCATGCCGACAAGAAGATGATTAATGGCATTAAGAGTGTTGATTCAATCGAAAAGACCGTTAACTATGCACCAAACGGCTGCATTATTCCGGTAGATCCTGATAACAAGGAACTTAAGGATGTTAAGCAACCAATTTACAAGACCAGTGCAACCGATGCTACCCAAGTAGAAAGCGGAATTCTTTTGCCTAAGGTTAAGGGCTACAACTGTAACTATTACGCCAGAAGATCCAGGCAAGGATACCAAGGTAACCTATAAGCCGATCAAGAAGGACGACGTTTTGGTAATTAAGGTTGGCAAGAATAAGGCAACTGATACTGAAGCAGCTAAGGCTCTTGAAAAGCCAGCAGAAGAGGCTCCTGCAAAGATTGCTGAAGAAAAACAAGAACCTGCTGCTCCAGCAACTGAACCAACACCTCAACCTGTTGAAAAGCCAGTTATTCCAGAACCTAAGATGGCTGAAACTTCAGAAAATCCTGAAGCTGAAACTCAAGAAGCAGTAATCAACTTTATTGATCTTGATTAAAATGGTAAGCAATTGACTTCTTCAGGCGTTTTGAGAGGGATGCCAGGTGAAAGCATTAATGATCTTTACAGCAGTGAAATTCCGCTTAAAGTGATTAAGAAGGCTGGCTACAAGGTTGTCTTCAACAACTTCGACATCCCTGGTGTCACTCAACGCTTCAGCAACAATAAAGTGATGATTCAAATTTTTACTATCGGTTTGAGCAAGAAAGACTCTACTGAAGGTAACAATTAAATTATCTAAATGAAATAGTGAGCAAATATGCTTGCTATTTTTCTTTAGTCAGGTATTATTAATTAATAAAAGATTAAAATATGGAAAAAGGTATACTATGACAGCTATCTCAGAACAAGAACTCGCTGGCTTTTCAGCGGACTTTAACTCTAATGAAAAAAATAAAGTTGCATCCCGTGCTGTACGTCGCAGTGGCTTATACGAAGCATCATTCAATGATCGCGTTTCTGAACGTTTGAATCACGTCTTTTCTACCGAATTAGACGTTGGCGGTGTTACTGATCAAAAGCACTCTGGCCGCTGCTGGGAATTCGCTACTTTGAACGTTTTGCGTCACTACTTTGGTAAGAAGAATAAGGTGAAGGACTTCACATTCTCTCAAGCTTATAATTTCTTCTGGGACAAGATTGAAAGAGCTAACGCTTTTTATAACGCAATGATCAAGTTGGCTGATAAGCCAATCAACGATCGTGAAGTTCAATCTTGGCTTGAATTCGCTGGTCAAGATGGCGGCCTTTGGAGCATGGCCATTAACTTGGTTAAGAAGTATGGTGTAGTGCCATCATATGCAATGCCTGAAAGTTTCAACTCTAACAACACGACTGCTTTAATTGATTCACTTGCACGTAAGGAAAGAAAAGATGCTTTGCTTTTACGTAAGTTGGTTAATGAAGGCAAACAAGATGAACTTGAAGCTGCCAAGAAAAAGTGCTTGGGTGAAGTTTATCGCATGGTTGCTGTAGCTTTGGGTGAACCACCAAAGAAGTTTGACTTGGAATATCGTGATGATGACAAGAAGTATCATTTGGAGAAGGATTTGACTCCACAAGCCTTCGTACAAAAGTACTTCAAGGACTTTAAGTTTGATGACTATGTTGTTTTGTCCAACTGCCCCAACCACGCATTTAACAAGCTTTACCACATGCCACTTTACGACAACGTTGAAGGCGGCGACCAAATTAAGTTTTTGAATGTGCCAATCGAATACTTGGCTAACGCTGCTGTAGCACAACTTAAGGCGGGGGATGCCGTAATCTTTGGTAACGACGTCTTGAAGCAAATGGAAAGAAAGACTGGTTACTTAGATACCGAACTTTACAAGACCGATGAATTGTTTGGCGTTGACACTAAGATGAGCAAGGCCGATCGTTTGAATACCGGTGAAGGCTTTGCGACTCACGATATGACTTTAGTGGGTGTTGATGAAGATCACGGCCATATCCGCAAGTGGAAGGTCGAAAATTCTTGGGGCGACAAGTTTGGTCACAAGGGCTTTTATGAGATGAGCCAACCATGGTTTGAAGACTACGTTTACGATGTTGTCGTTAGAAAAGAATTTTTGACTAAGGAACAAGTTGAACTTGCTGAAGGTCCAGCAGTAGACTTGAAGCCTTGGGATAATATTGGCTAATGTGATATAATGAAAATGAAAAAAGAGGCCGGCATTACGACTGCCGCACCTCTTTAGTGCAAAACCGTTAAAAAACGGTGGTACTGTTTAGGATTAATTAAAAACCGCTAAACTTCTTCCAAAAGCTATTGAAGCGGTTTTTAATTTTGCTATTTTTCGAGAACAAGTGCAGAAATGTACTTGTTCTTTTTATTTTAAAAAACATAAAAAATAACTTTATTTTTAAAATAGTTTAAATTTCTG
>NZ_GG700753.1:209930-217957 GCF_000160855.1 Lactobacillus helveticus DSM 20075 = CGMCC 1.1877 | reverse complement strand
TTTCTCCTGAAAGGTATATAATATTATGTAAAAAAATTCATTTTTGAATTGATTTTTTTTGAATACTAATCAGGGGAGAGAAATGAAAAATTTAGAGAAGGTAAATTATAAAGGCTTTATTTGGCCTTTAGTAGTAGGTATAGTGCTGTGGTTAATCACACCATGGCGACCAAGAGGTTTATCACTTCAAGCTTGGGAAATGTTTGCAATCTTTGTTGCAACGATTGTGGGATGTATCACAAAGCCGCTGCCAATTGGTGGTACGACATTGCTCGGAATGGTAGTAACTGTTTTAGTTGGCTTAGCTCCAGTTAAGGACGTAGTTAACTCCAAGGGCGTCGTAATACAAACCGGTATTTTGAGTTCCTTTGGCAACTCGGCTGCTTGGCTGATCGCTATGGCTTTTATCATGGCTCACGGTATTAGCAAGACCGGTTTAGGTAACCGCGTGGCTTATTTAATGATTAAAAAGTTCGGTAAACGTTCAATCGGAATTGGTTATGCTGTTACTGGTCTAGAATTGATCATGGGTGCACTTATTCCATCTAACAGTGCTCGTACTGGTGGGGTAACTTGGCCTGTAGTTGAATCAATTTCTAAGAGTTACAAGTCCAATCCTCACGATCCTTCAAGAAAGAAGATCGGTGCATACTTAGATTTCACTGCCTTTCACGCTAATATTTTGTCAACAGCATTATTTATTACTGGTGCTGCTCCTAACTTAGTTGCGCAACAGATGGCTGCACAAAAGGGCTATCAAATGAGCTGGATTAGTTGGTTCTGGGCAGGTTTAGTTCCAGTCATTGTGGCTACATTAATTATCCCAATTGTCATTTACAAGATGTATCCACCTGAGATTACGGAAACTCCTAATGCTAAAAATTGGGCTGACGGCAAATTAAAAGAAATGGGTCCAATGTCCGAACCAGAAAAGATTATGGCGCTTGTCTTTTCTTTGGCAATTTTGCTTTGGGTTCTTTCAGGATTCTTCAAGATTCCACAACTTAACTCAGCCTTTGTTGCATTTTTAGCAGTAACGCTTTTGTTAATTACCGGTGTGTTAAGCATGGAAGATGCTTTGCATGAAACTGGTGCTTGGAACATTTTGATTTGGCTTTCAATCTTGATCCTCATGGCCGACAAGTTGATTTCTTACGGCTTCATTGATTGGTTCGCCAAGTTTATTCAAAGCAAAGTTCACGGCATCAGCTGGGGCTTAGTTTTAGTAGTACTTGTTTTATTAATGTTCTACACTCACTACTTCTTTGCTAGTGGTACAGCTCACATGACAGCACTTTATTTGCCATTCTTAACTGTGGCTACTGCAATGGGTGCACCACTTGGCCTTTCAGCTATGCTTTTAGCCTTTACTGGTGTAATCAACGCTTCAACCACTCACTATGCTAACGGTCCTGCCTCAATTTTGGCAACGACAGGCTATGTTAAGCAAAAAGAATGGTGGAAGATGAATTTCATCTTGGGAATTCTCTACACGCTGATTTTCAGTATTGTCGGTTCACTTTGGATGAAGATTATTGGTGTTTGGTAGAAAGAGCGATCTGGGAAACCAGATTGCTTTTTTTGTGTAATAATGAAATTAAAACTAAGAAGATAAAGAAGGATCAAAATGAAATTTAAAACAAATGATGATGTCATGCTGCACTACAGCGATACAGGAGAAAAAGACCGTCCCGTCTTATTGGGTATCCCTGGTATCGGTGGTTCTAGTCAAATGTGGCAAGACTTAATTACACTTTTTAATGATCGTTATCGCTTTGTCATGCTTGATCCGCGCAATCAAGGACAATCCGAGCGTACTTATCGCGGTCAACGAATCAGCCGTCATGCCGTCGACTTAGAAGAATTGATGGAAGAGCTGGATTTGCACGACGTAGTTGCCATCGGCAATTCCATGGGAGCTGCCAACATTTGGGCTTACTTGTCTATCTATGGCAAGGGCCGTCTTAAAGCTATGGTCGATTTGGATCAGTCACCTAAGATGATTGCCGATAAGACCTGGCAATATGGTTTTAAGGATTTAACCTGGGACAACTATCCAGAAATGTTAAAGTTCGATTTTGGCAAGGCTTTTTACCATCATATTGATGAGAAAATGTTCCAAGATGCCAAAAATGAATACCAAGCCTTTCCATATAATCCTGAGGAAAACTACAACTGCTTAGTAGAGCATTCCGAACAAGATTGGCGCGATGTGATTATGGATAGTCCTGTGCCGATGCTGGTAATTGCTGGTGAAAAATCACCATTCTTCAATCCTGATTTTACTAAGGCAATTAAATTTCTGAATGAAAAGGTCGAAACCGCGATTATTCCGGAATGTGGACACTTGCCTCAAGCAGAACAGCCAGCTAAAGTGCACAAGATTATTAGCAATTTTTTGCAAAATTTGAAAAACTAAGCACAAATTTGAAATATTAAAATGTCAGGAGTAAACTGTTCTTTGTGAAAAAGATTACTTGCTCTTTGATAATAGTAAGGTGGAATATCAATGGATAAAGTAGTTGATTTGTTTTTAAGTGATGCCGCAACTCGTCAAAAATGGGAGAATTTGCTTTCATCTTTAGATTTGCATAATTTTAGTGCAAGAGAAATTGATCAGATCGACCATACGATTGGTTTGGTGGATGAGGATTGCAATCTAGTTGGTACAGGAAGCGTTGCCGGTAATGTGTTGAAGTATATGGGCGTGATTAATGAAGATACGCAAGGCGCACGCTTTAACAAGGTCGTTACTAACTTGATGCAATATTTAGCTGGACAGAAGATTTACCATTCATTCGTTTTTACTAAGGCTAAGTATGCGACTAGTTTTGAACACTTGCATTTTAATTTGCTGGCTAAGACAGATGAGGCAGCCTTTTTAGAGAACGGGATGCCAGATATAAATGATTTCTTGAGTGACTTGCCAAAGGTAGAGGATCAAGCAGATAAGAAGATCGCAGCGATCGTAATGAATGCCAATCCTTTTACCTTGGGGCATCAGCACTTGGTTAAGATGGCAAGTGAAGAAAATGATTTAGTCTATGTCTTTGTAGTGGTTAATGATGTTTCTTTGTTTAATTTTAACGAAAGAATGAAGCTGGTTAAGGAAGGAACCAAGCAATTTGCTAATGTAAAAGTTGTTTCAGGTGGCGATTACATGGTTTCTCCAGCAACTTTCCCAGCTTACTTCTTAAAATCACCTGATGAATTGATTAAGGTCCAAACCTCAGTCGATGCAGCCGTGTTCAAGAATAAGATTGCACCTGCTTTGAACATTGCCCGGCGTTATATCGGTCAAGAACCTATTTCACGTACGACGCACTTTTATAATATTAGTTTGGCTCATGAGCTTGGTCCTGATATTGAAGTGATTACTGTTAAGCGCCTAGAGAAGGCAGGGCAAATTGTGACTGCGACTCAGGTAAGACAATGGATCAAGGATGGAGATTTGACCAAGATAAATAAGTTTGTGCCAGAATCTACCTATGGGTTTATCAAGCAAAATATGAGTGAATTGCAATCGAGAATTGAGAAAGGAATGAATATTGATGGAAATTAAAACTACTGCCGTAGCAGGAACTCTTGAAAGTTCTGATATTCAAATCATGATCTCTAAAGGTTCTAACGGCATTGAAATCGATTTGGAATCTGAAGTTAAGAAAGCATATGGTGATCAAATTGAAAAAGTGATCACCGAAACCTTAAAGAAGTACGGTTTGGAAAATGCCAAGGTTAAGGCAACTGACAAGGGTGCACTTGATTGTGTAATTAAGGCTCGTACTTTAGCAGTTGCTCAACGTGCAACTGAAACACAAGATAAGCCTGACTTGGAGGTGCTTTAAATGACTTACGTTAAAAATCGTTTACGTAGAACCATGATGTTCGTTCCCGGCAACAATCCTGCCATGATTAAAGATGCAGGTATCTATGGTGCCGACTCAATTATGCTTGACTTAGAAGACTCAGTATCTTTGACTGAAAAAGATGCAGCTAGAATGCTGGTTTATGAAGCAATTAAGACTGTTGATTTTGGCGGCAGTGAAATCGTAGTCAGAGTAAATGGTCAGGATACGCCATTTTATGATGAAGATGTTCGTGCCATGGTCAAGGCTGGTGTTGATGTCATTCGTTTGCCAAAGACTGAATCTGCAGCAATGATTCAAAAATTGGTTAAGGACATTGAACACTGGGAAGATGAATATGGCATTGAAAAGGGCTCAATCGGTGTTATGGCTGCCATTGAAAGTGCCAAAGGCGTTTTGAATGCTCCAGAAATTGCCACAGCTACGCCACTTATGATGGGACTTGCCGTATCTGGTGAAGACTACACCGCTGATATGCACACCCACCGTTATCCAGATGGCCGCGAACTTGAATTTGCACGCAACATGGTTTTGCAAGCAGCTCGTGCAGCTGATGTTTATGCCTTTGATACCGTATTTTCTAACATGAAGGATACTGAAGGCTTCTACCGTGAAACTAATTACATTCACGAATTAGGCTACGATGGTAAGAGTTTGGTTAACCCACGTCAAATTGCTATGGTTAACAAGGTCTTCAATCCAACTAAAGAAGAAATTGAACAAGCTAAAAATGTTGAAAATGCTATTCGTGAAGCCAAGGCTAAGGGTAGCGGCGTTATCTCACTTAACGGCAAGATGGTTGATAAGCCAGTTGTAGAAAAGGCAACCCGTGTACTTGAAACTGCTAAAGCTTCTAACTTGATTGATGAAGAAGGTAACTACATTGGAGAATAAAGTAAAACGCGAATTACCAGACGATTTAATGAATAAAATGGGTTTAAAGCCATTTGAAACTACTGAAATTGGTCATCCAGAAGTAAAGCGTGTAGCTCCAACAGTTCGCGTAACTATTGGCCAAAATAAGGTCGTTGCTTCTCTTGATGAGGTAATCAAGAATAACTTGAAAGATGGCATGACTATTTCATTCCACCACCACTTTAGAAGTGGTGACTACATCTTTAATATGGTCATGGACAAGATCATTGCTATGGGCTACAAGGATTTGACTTTGGCTCCAAGTTCATTGACTGGTGTCATGAATGATAAGGTAATTGAAGCTATCAAAAAGGGTGTTATTACTAACATTACTTCTTCAGGGATGCGTGGCTCACTTGGTGACTTCGTTTCTCACGGCGGCTTGAAGAAACCTGTAATTTTCCGTTCACACGGTAATCGTGCTCGTTTAATCGAAGAAGGAGAAATCAAGATTGATGTTGCCTTCTTAGGTGTACCTGTATCAGATCCTGCAGGTAACGCTAATGGTCAAGATGGGGATGCTGTATTTGGTTCATTAGGCTATGCTTTAATGGATGCTCAATACGCTAACAAGGTTGTTCTTTTAACTGATAACATTGTTGACTATCCAAACACCCCTGCTTCAATCAAGCAAGATCAAGTTGACTACGTAGTCAAGGTTGATAAAGTAGGTGACCCTGACAAGATCGGTTCAGGTGCTACTCGTTTCACTAAGGACCCTAAGGACCTTAAGATTGCTCAAATGGTTAACCAAGTTATTGTTAACTCACCATACTACAAGCAAGGCTTTAGCTTCCAGACTGGTTCAGGTGGTGCCGCATTAGCCGTTACTCGCTATCTTCGTAAAAGCATGATTAAGGATGGCATTACTGCTTCATTTGCTTTGGGTGGTATTACTAAGCCTACTACTGATTTGCTTGAAGAAGGTCTTGTCAGAAAAGTGATGGATGTTCAGGACTTTGATAAGGGTGCTGCTCAATCTATGGCTAACAACAAGAACCAACAAGAAATCGACGCTTCATGGTATGCGGATCCACATAACAAGGGTGCAGTAGTAAACAACCTTGATGTTTCTATCTTGTCCGCATTGCAAATTGATACTGACTTCAATGTTAATGTTATGACTGGTTCTGATGGTGTCATTCGTGGTGCTGTTGGTGGTCACCAAGATGCCGCCGCAGGTGCCAAGATGACTATTATTACTGCTCCACTTGTTCGTGGTAGAAATGCTACTGTTGTATCTAGCGTTGAAACTATCGTTACACCAGGGTCATCAATCGATGTCTTGGTTACTGAACGAGGCATTGCAATTAACCCAGCCCGCAAGGACTTGATTGATGCATTTAATAATGTACCAGGACTTAATATTTTGGACATTCATGACTTGCAAAAGATGGCTGAAAAACAAGTTGGTGTACCAAAGCCACTTGAATATACTGACCGTACTGTAGCTTTAGTTGAATACCGTGATGGTACAATTATTGATGCTATTAAAGAAGTTAAAGACTAAAAAGTAGATTTGCCTTAAAAGCATGCGCAATGCACATGCTTTTTTTGTTTTTTGCCAAAATTTGGATTAAATTTATAAATGTTTAAAATATGATGCATTTATTAGCTAAAGTTAAAAAATTAATTTTAATTTAAATAATTGAGATACGTATTTTTGATTTTAACCGTAGTTCTAGCTTGAAAATGTAAATTAAGTAATAATTAAAAATGTAAAATCAGCATTTTATAATTAATTATTAATATTGACTCAAATAAAAATTCAGGGTATATTAACGTTCAAGTCTATGCGTGGCGCCTAATTAGATTAATTTATAAAAAATAAAATATAGTTTAATATTTTATTTGTATAGTATTACTTATAGTTAATACAGCTACCAAATTAAAATATGTTTTACTGGGAGTTTAAAACATATGAAAAAACAATTAAAAGTGATAATGGCTGGAACTACTGTTTTTTGGGGAGCGAGCATATTTAATGATCCTGTACAAGCTATAGTTTTAGAAAAAGTGCCGACTACGCAAACAAGTAGTGAAAAAGAACATGAAGACTTTAGTATTTATCAAGATAAGATAGAGTCTAAGGATGTAGATGGCAATTTGACTACGGTTGGTGAGATTGCAGAAGATCAAAACAAGCACAACGCATTAGGCGTGGCTGGGATGTTCAATATTTTTTCAAAGGAAACTAATATTAGTGCAGATACTAATGGTAATGTTGCCACTAAGACTTATCATTCTGGCAATGAGTTTGGAGCTAGGGGAAAAAGTCACAATTTAACTGCTACTAAAGATGTCAATTACATCGAAAAGATAGAAGATATTGGGGCTAATGCTTTTAGGGCTCAAGATCAAACAGTAGTAGTGGGAAAAGATAGCGATAATGTGCAAAAGCAAGGCAATCAGGTATTTGTGAATGGAAAGCGGCTGGACCATTTGCATGCCAAAGATCTGCGTAAAGAAGATGAGATTCATCTGGGACATAAATACATTGATATAGATCGTGAATTTAAGAAGTTGGAGTTGAATAGCAACAGTTTTGCTAGAAATAAGCAGTCTGAAGGGATGCAGGTCAATTTTAACGATATGAATAATCGCTATATTGATGTCTCCAATGCTAAAAAAGATGAGTTCAATAATATTTATGTTGATTTGGATGCGCAATATCTGATGGCACCGCAGCCGATTACTAGAGACTGTCAAATAGTTTGTTTAAATAGATTTTTCTCGTAGATCGATTTTTTAATCTTTTATTTAGTCAAAGTAGGATTCTAAGGTATCCTGAACCTGACTAAAGCCTTTGTGGATTCGATTGAAATAGCGCTCGTTGTAGCTCATCGCCTGAATGCCAATAAAAGTATCAAGCGACTGTTCAGTTGGAAACTCTGCTTTAGGCTTAGCTTTACGCTTGATAACGTGGTTAAAGGATTCGATCATATTGGTGGAGTAAATTGAGGCCCTGATTTGTTTAGGATAGTCATAAAAGACCAGCAGATCAGGTTCAATCTCCTTGAGGTTTCTAATGACATGATTATAAGCTCTGTTCCACTTGTCATAGAAGGCGTGCAAGACTTTGATCGCAGCTTCTTCATTTGGCTGTTGATGGATTTGCTTGAATTCATTCATGATCGTTTCGCAATCATCTACGCGTACTTTAGCGCAAATATTGCGCATGACATGAACTAGACAGCGTTGAAAATGAGCTTTCGGATAAGTCTGCTCCAACGCTGTTTTCATACC
>NZ_GG700753.1:200801-209273 GCF_000160855.1 Lactobacillus helveticus DSM 20075 = CGMCC 1.1877 | reverse complement strand
ATCCCTAGGTACCTGGATTTCAATTTCGCCAAACTGCGTATCCACCTTGCGAAAGTAGGCACCGTTCCTAGAATTGCCGGTATTCCAGCCGTCTCTTGCATAAGGATTATAACCTAAAAAGGCAGTTAATTCAGCTTCTAACAAGTCATTAACTGCTTGCTGGAGTTCTTTACGCAATAAATCATTAATTTCGTCTTGATTGAATAGAGCTTGAGCAATATTTTTGGTAAAATCATTCATGAAGGAGTTCTTCTTTCTGTATGTGTTTTTTTGTTCAAACCAATTATACGAGAAAGGAACTCCTTTTTCTAATATTTTAAGAAATTAATTTAAGGAATCATTCATCCTTACACAAACTATTTTACGGTCTCTAATTCTATTTTCAAGCAGATTTAGTTATAATGAAAATATTCTAATTGAAAGTTAGTGAGCCATCTTCACTAACTTTTTTCTTGTGTAAATTTAAAAAGAAAGAAAGATGAAATGAAGGGGAAGAATATGGAGAGTTGGCTATTTTTAGCATTAGTATTAGTTGTAGCCTTAGTTGGTAAAAACATGTCGTTGATCATCGCTACAGGCGTGGTAATGGCATTAAAATTAATTCCATTTGCCAGCAAGTGGCTGCCAGTGATTCAAGCCAAAGGAATTAATTGGGGCGTTACCGTTATTTCAGTAGCAATCTTAATTCCAGTTGCTACCGGACAGATTGGTTTTAAGGATCTAATCAATACCTTCAAATCGCCAGCAGGTTGGATCGCTATTTTAGCCGGGATCGCCGTAGCTATTTTATCAAGATATGGCGTTGATCAGTTGGCCGCCGTACCGCAAGTAACTGTCGCACTTGTTTTAGGAACGATCATCGGCGTAGTAGTATTTAAAGGGGTAGCCGCCGGTCCCGTAATTGCTAGCGGTATGACTTATTTGGTTATCACTTTATTTAACTTGCATTTCTAATATATAATGTAGAAAAGGAAGGTGAGTGTAATGGCAGTTATTGTTCATGAAGATATAACGCAGCGACTAGATGATTACTTAGAAAAACGGTTGCGTAACTATGAAGTTATTACACCGCCAATTCCTAAGAAGCCAGAAGTTGTCACGATTGATGACGATGATAAAAAGAAGAAACATAAAAAGGACTAATGCAAAATTAGTCCTTTTTTGCTACATGAATGGATTATAAAAGCGGCCGTGATTCAATTGCCAGAGCAAAATTACTATTAAAATAGCTAAGACCGACAATCCCATCACCCAATAATCTTCTTTCTTAAAAGATTGAGCTACATACCAAGTTCTTTTCTTCTTATAACCAAAGCGTCTTAACTGCATGGCCGTACTGATGGTATCGATTCTCTCCAGACTAGAGAAGATGAGCGGCATAATAATGTTTAAAGTGCCTTTGATTAGTTGCGATAACTTAGCCTTTTTTGACAATTCGTTGCCTCGAGCTTGCTGGGCAGCGGAGATTGCCCAATATGAATTCTGAATATCAGGAATATAGCGTAAGGCCAGTGCCACAGCATAAGAAATTTTATAACTAATGCCAATTTGGTTTAAACTAGCGGCGAATTGGCTCGGATTGGTCGTCAACAAGAATAATAAGACAATCGGGATTGAGCAGATATACTTTAGCAGCAGATTGAATAAGTAGAAAACTTCCTGAATTGTTAGAGTGAAGTAGCCAGCATGAATTAGAATACTGCGTGAATGATAAATTTCTTGACCATAGGTTGGTTGAAAGAGATAAACGAAGATTAAGTTTAAAATCATGAAGGCAACGATAAATTTCACAATAAAGGAAATCTGCGACCATTTGATTTGTGCTTCTTTGAATAAAATAATGGAGAAGACACAGATTGCAAGTAAGAAGCGTGTATCATAAGTGATCATACAAGCGGCTGAGACCAGCAACATGAAGATTAGCTTCGTAGTAGCATTTAATTGATAAATAAAGCTGGTGCCAGGCTGGTAGCCTAGAATCTGATTTTGATCATGCATTTTTACTGGTCCTTTCTGAATCGACATAGGCACGGAAGAAGTAATTAGGATCCTTTAGATTATATTTACGTGCTAGGTCATAAAGACTAGTTCTTTTAAGAGAAGCCTTTTTAATTAAACTGTTTTCGGTTAATAATCTAATCGGCTCAGTGTCCGCAATTAGTTTTCCATCGGCAAAAACTAATGAGCGATTAGTGTATTCCATCATCAAGTACATATCATGCGTAATAATCATGATAGTCCTGCCTTGATCATTTAACTTCTTTAAAAAGCTCATGATTTCCGTGTAGGTCTTCCAATCTTGACCAGCGGTTGGCTCATCTAAGATGATTACGTCAGGTTCAAGAACCAGGATAGCGGCGATGGTAACGCGCTTCTTTTGACCAAAACTCAAGGCAGAGATTGGCCAATGGCGGTAAGGGTAAAGGCCACAGATTTTTAAAGTCTCAAAAACCTTATCCTTGATTTCTTCTTTGCTGTAGCCACGTAGACGTAACCCCAAGGCAACTTCATCGAAAATCATCTTTTGTGAGATCATCTGATTTGGATCTTGCATGACATAGCCAATTTTTTCAGAAATTTGCTTAATAGAGTATTGTGATAGGTCATCGTCATCAAATAAGATTTTGCCTTCATTGGGAATAAAACCACAAATAATGCGGCAGAGCGTAGTTTTACCTGCACCGTTTTGTCCTACAATAGACATAAAATCGCCCTTATTAATAGTGGTTGTAACATCACGCAATGGATTAACCTGCAAGTGATTGTAGCGATGTCCCACGCCTTTTAGTTCAAGCAAGGAATGCTTTTCTTCTTTAGTAGAAATTAAGGAAGCATAGTCTGTCCATTCTTGCAATTTTTGTCCAATCTTAGCATCATCAGGCAAAGCCTCTATTGAAGTTAGATCAGGAATCGTATCTAAATCAACACCAGCTTTGACTAAGGCAGTTAGATAAAGAGGGCTTCTTACACCGATATCTTCTAACTTATTTTGATGAAGCAAGTCATTAGGTGATTTATCAGCGATAATTTTGCCATCATTAACTAAAATGACACGATCGATAGGCTGGCTGAGCACCTCTTCTAAACGGTGCTCAATGATAATTACCGTCGCATTTAATTCCTTTTGAATTTGATCGATTAACGCCATCGTTTTCATCCCTGAAGCAGGGTCTAAGTTGGCCAGTGGTTCATCGAATAACAGAATAGGAGATTCGTCAATTAAGACGCCAGCAAGTGCTACGGTCTGCTTTTGCCCACCAGATAAACTCTGTGGTGCCTGCTTTAATAAATGGCTGATCTCTAATTCATCGGCCCAGCGGTGAACAGTCTGTCTAATCTTATTCTGCGGACGACAATCGTTTTCTAATGCAAAAGCGATGTCTTCACCGACAGTTAAACCGATGAATTGACTGTCAGTGTCCTGCAAGATGGTTGATGTAGTGAATGATAAGTCAAAGAGGTCTGTTTCTTTGATATTTTTGCCATTAATTAAGCATTCACCAGTAATTGTTCCAGTATCAATATTAGGAATCAGACCGTTGATGCAGCGACCAATAGTTGATTTGCCACTGCCAGATGGCCCTGCAATTAATATTTTTTCACCGCGATTAATAGTTAAATTAATGTCCTGTAGTGTAGGGAATGCTTGGCTGTCATATTTAAATGAAAAGTTTTTAAAAGTAATAATAGGTTCAGTCATGCCTAAGTCTTTCTAATCTTCTTTACGTAAACTGCCTTTTTTAATTTTGGTACCAGCATAAGCCTTTAATAAAAGCGTGCCGACTACTAGGATAGTGATGCCGTTAGAGAGGGTAGCACTAATTCCTTGAACAAAAACTTTGTTGGCAGGTTCGCTGTAAATGATAATATCTCCGATAGTAGCAACCACTATCCAGGCTATGATATTGGCAAAGATTTGAACTATATTAAACAGCAGAATTTGTTTAATGCCAAAAATACCATTTTTAAGATCAAGCTTTTTGCTGGCTAATCCAATAATCAAACCTAATACACCGGTAGCCAAAACCCAGCTCCACCATGTTTGACCATACATGATAAAATCAGATAAAGTATGGCCGATAAAACCTACTGCAAAGCCAACTTTAGCGCCGTAGATTGCGGCAAAAAGAGCCAAAAATGGGAAGACTAGCTCAATGTTGGTATTAGGAATAGGAGTTGGAATAGAGGTGAAACGGGCCAGGATAACATAGATAGCCGAACCGATTCCCATAGCAACAACATTTTTAACAGATAAATCTTGTTTTTTCATATTTTTTCTCCGTTTTGTGATAATAACACCGTATAATTGGAAAGCGGTTACCGTCAAGGGATGTAGCAGAAAAGCTGGATATGTTACAATTAAAATTATGATAATAATGAACTAGTAGTTAGAGGTAAAAATGAAACAGGACGAACTAAAAAAATTAGATAATGAAATTGGTCAATATGCGGCCGATCAGACCAAGATTATATGGGTTGATGATCAAACCATGCAAATTGCTACAATGATGATTGATTCTTATGGTGACACCGTTTATGTGTGGGTTAAGGAAGATGAAGATCATTGCCGGGTAAGTGATGGCGGTCGTATTTTGTTTAAACTTGATCCTAATCAAGAAGATATGGAATTGTATGAGACTGCGGCAGATATCGCTCTTGGATCAGGCTATCAGTTTGATGAAGAACATTGTGAGATTTATGTTGATGTTGATCGCAAAAATGTGGCTCAGGCAGTAATGAAGCTGGCCCAATTGCAAGTGGCAATTTCATATTTAGGCTAAAAAAATGCATCCCTCGATCTTTTTTGTTGATCAGGGATGCATTTTTATATTCAAATTTCTTCGGGCAACTTTAGGCATTGATAATCCTTCCTACGTGAACATCTTCTGTTTTTTTGCCATTTAAATCAAAATCAGCGATATCCTCGGCTAAGGCCATAATTGTTTCAACATCTGGAATACAGTCATCTACTCTAAATTCCATAATTGTCACCTCTACCGTCATTGTAGATCGGATTTATTGAAAAGTTAATCTGATTATCCTTTTTTCTTATTATTATGTTGCATAAAAATAAAGAATGCAGAAATGATGTTAATAATCACTGCAGGCAATGCTAATACTGCTGTAAAACCATAAAGTGCATTGCCTATAACGCCTAAGATTGGTCCTACTAGTGAAATGCTTAAATTATGTGATTGGACAATAGCAATTTCGTTAAGAATTACGCCTATCCGAGCAAACAGATAGAAAAAGAAGGCGATTTTAGCTGTGAAATCTGCTCCAAAGATTGCAAACCAAGAACAGATGAATAGGCAGCAGTTAATTAAATTGATTGCTCCGATCCATAGATCATATTTTGATTTTTTCATATTATCCCCCTAAAAGTTGATCTGCTTCGCGCAATACACGTTGAGCTAGATCATCGTTAATAACTAGGTTTGTGATGATACCGCTGCATAAAGCGCCTAATAATGCTTTTGACTTGAACCGATTGCGGACGATGCAGAAGCAGATTGGTGTTCGCGTGATGTCATTCATTGATATACTGCAGATATGTTTTTCAAAATCAGAGAAAAATTCACCGTTGATATTGTAAGGCTGTCCTATAATAAAACCAGCTACTTGTTCTTCCGGGATGTTTTGGAATAGTCTAGGACCATAGTTTTTATCCAAAAATGGATTAGTCTTAAATGATTCAATAGTGCCCAGACCCGTAAAGAGGAGGTCTAAGTTATGGTAGCAGTTTTCAATTACTTTGAAGTAGGGCTCTTTTTTTAAAGCTGGAATAATCTTAGGATTCAAGATATAAAGTGGCGTAGGCAAGCCTAAGCTTTTAGCATGGAATTTTTCAGCTACTTCTTGCATCAAAGGATTTTTGCGACGATTTGAATTGATGGCGTGACCTAAGAGCTGAACGAAGTAAAGCTTATTAAAGTTTTCTTCATTAAAGTTGTTAATGACGCTGCGCATTGTGCTGCCCCAGGTGAGACCAGCGATACGGGTATTTTGCAAATATGTTTGAATTTGCTTAACCGCAAAATTAACCACAGTTTCACCATCATCGCTACCATGTTCTGAATCCTTTAAAATAAAGACTTCTTTTAAAACAAATAATTTTTGAAATTTTCGCTCCAAAACTTGGTTGCGTTTGATGCCTTGCGTGATTTTAATTTTAACAATGCCACGCATTTCCGCGTCATCTAGTGCCTTGGTGATTAAATAGCGCGATAGGTTATATTTTTTTGAAATTTCCGCGATATTTAGCTTGCTGAGATAAAAATCATGAGCAATACTAGCAAGTTGTTCATCAGTTAATTGTGCCACTATAAACCGTTCTTTATTTTTAATTCATATATTCATTATAGATTTAAAATAGTAAAATGGAATGCTTAATTTTTGAAAAATATAAAATACGTTCCACTCAAAATTACTGTGTTAAAATAGAGAAGCGTATTTTAATTGATTTTAAAAATGAGGGAAAGAAATTAGTCTAATGAAGGAAACGGAACGAGAATATCATTTGTCGCAAAAACATCACATGAAGATTTTATGGGAGGAGTTCTTCAAGAGTGATAATAAGACAATGGCACAGGATGCTACTCTAGTTGAAAAGGCATTCATCGTTGGCCGAATAGGGATTATGCTGCTGAGCTGCGGAACCGGTGCTTGGCGTGTGCGGGATTCGATGGATACGATCGCTAGAACTTTGGGGATTACCTGTTCAACAGATATTGGCTTAGTTTCAATTGAATATACTTGTTTTGACGTAGACAATGAATCATATTCACAGACATTGTCTTTGCCAGCAACGGGTGTGAACATGACCAAGTTGAATGAGTTAGAAAAATTCGTTCGTCAGTTTGAAGCTGGGCACGGTAATTGGAATATCGGTCAAATTCACAAGCGTTTGCGTGAGATCGAAAATCAAAAATCAGCTTATTCAGCAGCAATTGCTGGTCTTAGTTCTGGTTTAGCCTGTGCAAGCTTTATCTTTTTGCTAGGTGGTGGCTTGCCTGAAGTCATTTGTGCCTTTTTAGGTGCAGGAGTAGGTAATTATGTACGAGCACTTATGGGTAAGCGCAAGATGACTCTTGTAGCTAAAATTGCGGTAGCCGTTGCAGTAGCTTGTGCGGTTTACTTTATATCTTTCCATATTGGCAAAATGATTTTCCACTTAGATTATCATCATGCTTATGGCTATATCGGTGCAATGCTGTTCGTAATTCCGGGATTTCCGTTCATTACGTCAGGACTGGACATGTCTAAGCTGGATATGAGATCTGGGCTTGAACGAATGACCTATGCACTTTTGATAATTACGATTGCCACTATGTCAGGCTGGGCAGTGGCTACGATTTTGAATTTGCATCCGGGTTCTATGCCTAAGTTGAATCTCAATCCAGGGATGCTAACATTCTTGCGTTTGATTGCTAGTTTTTGTGGGGTATTCGGCTTCTCAATCATGTTTAACAGTCGTCCTAATATGGCCGCAACTGCCGCAATCATGGGTGCGATGGCTAACACTTTACGTCTTAGTCTAGTTGATTATGGTTATATGGCACCAGCCTTGGCTGCCTTTATTGGAGCTCTTGTTTCAGGGCTTTTAGCAAGTATTATTAGACAAAAGGTTGGTTTCCCACGAATTGCAATTACGGTTCCTTCAATCGTAATTATGGTTCCAGGGCTGTATATGTACCGCGCAGTTTTCAACTTCGGTATTACTAATATCAATATTGGTGCTTACTGGATTACTGAAGCATTGATGATCGTTATTGCACTTCCGTTAGGATTGCTTGCCGCACGTATCTTAACAGACAAGAAGTGGAGACATGCAGATTAAATAAATTGAATAGCAAAAAGAGTCAGATTTTCTGGCTCTTTTAATTTGCTTTTGATAGCCTTTTTGAGTCAAGGGCTAATATAATGAACATGAGGTGATAATATGAAAATCGAAGTACCAACAATGAACGGTTACTTATTTGACCGTTATGGCAAATTTGCACCTGCAGACCAAAAAATTGAAGGCAAGCCTAGCCGCTCTTTTCCTATTTTTGTTTCTGACGTGCCCAAAGATGCAAAAGCTTTAGCAGTTTATTTTCATGATTATGATTCAGTTCCAGTTTGTGGTTTTACTTGGATTCATTGGTTAGCTGCAAACTTGCCTGTCAAAGATATTCCTGCTGATATTAGTCAACATCATCAAAATATTGATTTTGTTCAAGGCTATAACAGCAATATTAGTAAGTTTTTGCCAAAAGATTCAGGACCAGTATTGGGCTATACAGGTCCTATGCCACCAGATAAGACGCATAACTATTCATTAACTGTTTATGCCTTAGATCATGAATTGGAATTAAAAGATGGTTATTATCTAAATGAATTTTTAGACAAAGTTAAAGATCACATTATTGCTAATACAACTATTGAAATTCCAAGTCGTGCTAAATGAAAAATAAGACTCCTGATTTTTCA
>NZ_GG700753.1:197326-198791 GCF_000160855.1 Lactobacillus helveticus DSM 20075 = CGMCC 1.1877 | reverse complement strand
TGTATATGTAATATGTTATCAATTTTATTTTGATTAATTTGAAATTGCCACCGCTGTAACAATAAACGCAGCAGTCATAGCAACTGTAAAACCAACAATTCCTAATAATATATTCAATTCAGTCATCTTCTTCTATATCTGTCATGTTTCTATATGCGGTACATGATTAGTTTAACATAAAAAGAAGATGATGACGCAATAATTTAAAAACGCTTTTATTCTTTTAGATCTACAAAAGGTGCATGACAGAATTTTGCCAAATCTTCAGGATTTAAAAAAACACTTCGACCTAATTCACCACTTGAAACGGCAATTTCTTCGTTGTCTTTCATAGAATCATCTAAGTAAATAGGTAGTTTTTCTTTGAAGTAAATACCAATTGGCGTATTAGCTCCATGAACATAACCGGTAGTTTTAGCCAATTTCTTCAAAGGAAGCATTTCACATTTTTTATTGCCGGAAACTTTGGCTAATTTTTTCATGCTTAAATGCTCTGTAATTGGAACAACTCCGACTAATGGACCAGTTTTATTTCCTTCACAGACTAACGTTTTGTAGACTAAATGCTCTTTGTCTTCTAGAATAGAAGTGTCCATCTGTGCAACGCCACCTTTATCTTTGGTGACTGCAAATGAAGCTTGACGATATTTGATCTTATTTTGATCTAAGATCTTTTCAACTAAAGTTTTTTCAAGTTTGTTTTTTTTATTCTTTTTCTTTGACATATTTATCACCTTTATCATGATAGCATTGTACAAAGAAAATCCCAAAAGGAGATTACTATAATGAAATTATTAATTATTAAAATCGATACTAGTCAAGAAGTAGAAGATGCTTTAAGCATTTATGCTATGGATAATTTGAATGCCTTAGGCGTTGAATCTAGAAACCTCAGCGATTTTGAACAAGCGGGTTGGCTTCATGATTCAACCGTTGTTGATATGGAAGATATCAAAGATTTGCCTAAAGATACATATTTCTACGCTTACTTTGACGAAGAAGCAGATAGAGATGAATTAGTTAAAAAGTTCCAAGACAAGATGCAGGAACTTAAGGGATATGGTCTTAATATTGGGGATGCAAAAATTACTACTTCCTATATTGAGGATCAGGATTGGAACACTGCTTGGCAAAAGTATTACCATGTGATCAACTTCTCTCGCCACTTGGCTATTGTGCCTAAGTGGGAAGACTATAAGCCTGCCTTTAAGGATCAACAATTGATCAAGCTTGATCCAGGTTTGGCCTTTGGTACCGGTAATCACAAGACTACTCAATTAGCAATGATGGGCCTTGAGCGTGCAATCGTGAAGAAACCAATTAGTGTGGTTGACGTTGGTACTGGTTCAGGAATCTTAGCGATTGCAGCTTCAAAGCTTGGTGCTACTGATATCTTGGCTACCGACATTTCTGATGAATCAATGACTGCAACTGAACAAAACTCCGCTTTAAATGATATTAAAAA
>NZ_GG700753.1:188061-196219 GCF_000160855.1 Lactobacillus helveticus DSM 20075 = CGMCC 1.1877 | reverse complement strand
TTCGTGTTCAAAAGACTAGTTTGCTTGCAGATGTAGACGGAAAATTTGATATTATTGTGGCTAACATTTTAGCCGAAATTTTGCTAGAGCTTATTCCACAAATGGATGCTCACTTAAATGAAGGCGGACAAGTCATCTTTTCAGGAATTGACTACTTGCAATTGCCTAAGATTGAAAAATCATTAGATGAAAATGGCTTTAAGATCGACCTTACTATGAAGCAAGGTCGTTGGGTTGGACTTGCCATTACTAGAAAAGAAAAATAATCGTGGTAAAATATTATCAATTAAATTAAACTTTGATGAGAGGCACAAACTTTTAATGAAAAAAATAGGGGATAAAATTAAGAACATTCCGATAATTAGAAAATTAAACACCTATCGATGGATGCCGCTTGTCTGGTGGAGTATTTTAGTGGTGATCTTGCCTTACGTTTCAAGTCTTTTACATGTGCCCATTGTTTGGCGCGAAGGCCTACTATTTATGATAATTGATAGCATAATTGCTTATCATGTAGGTAATCTAATCTTAAAACTAAAGCTGAAAAGATGGTGGCTGCTATTGTTGCCGATTGTTTTTTGCTTGGCAATGTTGCCTAAATTTGCTTTGTATAATTTAATGTTTGGCTTGATTTATTTAATAATTGAAGCCTTTGGATTAATGAATAAAAATATTTACCGTTAGAAGGGATGACCAGAATGTCTAAATACATTGAAATGACACATGATCAAGTGATTGATACTTGTAAAAAGTATATGAATGATGATCAGGTTGCTTTTGTAGAAAAGGCATATGAATTTGCAAATAAAGCACATGCTGGCCAAAAACGGGCATCCGGGCAACCTTATATTATTCACCCAACGCAAGTTGCTGGGACTTTAGCTACATTGGGCTTGGATCCAGATACGATCGTTGCAGGTTTTTTGCATGATACTGTTGAGGATACGCCAGTTACTAATGACGAATTAAAGGAAAAGTTCGGTGAAGACGTTACTTTTATTGTTGATGGCGTAACCAAGTTAAACAAGTATGAGTACAAGTCTCACCAAGAATTTTTGGCAGAAAATCACCGTAAGATGTTAATTGCGATGGCTAAAGACTTACGTGTAATCATGGTCAAGTTAGCCGATCGCTTGCATAATATGCATACTCTGCAGCACCTGCGTCCTGACAAGCAGCGCTGGATTTCTTCTGAAACAATGGACATCTATGCACCACTGGCTGATAGATTAGGTATTGGTACTATTAAGTGGGAACTAGAAGATATGAGTTTCCACTACTTAAACCCTGAAGCTTACTACCGCATCGTTAATTTGATGGATGTTAAGAGAAGTCAACGGGAAAAGTATATTGCTGATACTATCAAGACCTTGAAGAAGACTTTGGACGAATTAGGCATTAAATATGAGATTTATGGCCGTCCTAAGCATATTTATTCCATTTATAAAAAGATGGTTAATAAGCACAAGGATTTTGATGAAATCTATGACTTGCTTGCTGTGCGTGTAATCGTTAAGAACGTCCGTGACTGTTATGCTGTCTTGGGTGCCGTTCATACAGAATGGAAACCAATGCCTGGTCGTTTTAAAGACTACATTGCTATGCCTAAGGTCAACGGCTATCAATCCTTGCATACAACAATCATCGGGCCTGGCGGTCGTCCACTAGAAATTCAGATTAGAACTGAACAAATGCATGAAGTTGCTGAATACGGTGTTGCTGCCCACTGGGCATACAAGCGTGGCAACTTTACTGGTGTCCAAGAAAGCTCTTCTGGTGAAAAGCTTGACATGGTACGTGAAATTCTGGAATTAAAGGACGAAACCAAGGATGCCGGCGAATTCATGAAGTCAGTTAAGAGTGATATCTTTTCTGATCGTGTTTATGTCTTCACGCCAAAAGGTGAAGTATATGAATTACCAAAAGGATCAGTTACATTAGACTTTGCTTATGCCATTCATACTCAAGTGGGTAATCATGCGGTAGGTGCGAAAGTTAATAATAAACTGGTTCCGCTTGATTACAAGCTGAGAAACGGCGACGTAATCGAGATTATGACGCAAGCTAGTGCTGCGCCATCACGTGACTGGGCAGACATGGTCAAAACTTCTAGAGCTCGTAATAAGATTCGCCGCTACTTCAGAAGTCAAGACCGCGAAGAAAGTATTGAACGCGGTGAACAGATGATAGCCAATATGATTCGTGAAGAAGCCCTTGCACCTAAGGACTTTATGGATAAGGATCATATTGAAAAAATTCTTGATCATTTTAATTACCATACTGCTGAAGAATTATATGCTGCCGTCGGTTTTGGTGATTTGTCTGCGCAAGCTGTAGTTAACCGTTTAACAGTTGATTTGCGCCGTGAGGATGAAAAGCAAAAGCAAAAGGAATTAGAAGAAAGGATTCTGAACTCTGGGCAACAATCTATTCAAGATGAGCAACCAAAGAAGAATTCTAATTCTACTATGAAGGTCAAGCATAAGAACGGTGTCATGATTCAAGGCGTTAGTGACTTGATGCTTCATTTGGCTAAGTGCTGTAACCCAGTTCCTGGTGACAAGATTATTGGTTATGTTACTAAAGGCCGTGGTGTAACCATCCACAGAACAGATTGTAGAAATATTACCAAAGAAGCAGAAGAACAAGGTCGTTTAATTGACGTTGAATGGGAAAATGTTGAAGAAAATAGCGTTCAATCATTTAATGCCAATATTGAAGTCTTCGGCTACAATCGCTCTAATTTGCTCAGTGATGTAATTAACAAGCTAAATTCACTTACTAAAAATATCAATAATATTTCAGGTAAGGTTAATGAGGATAATATTGCACATATCTATGTAACTGTTGCGGTTAAAAATTCACAACAGCTTGATGAGATTTTAAGTAAATTGCGTGATATTCCAGATGTTTATGAAACTAAGAGGTCAGATAATTAATGCGAGTTGTAATTCAGAGAGTTAACCATGCTCAAGTAAATATTAACGGTAAAACCGTTGGTAAGATTGGCAAGGGGGTTATGCTATTAGTCGGTATCAAAAATGGGGATGAACTATCAGTTGTAAAGAAGGCAGCTGATAAGATTGCAAAGATGCGAATTTTTGAAGATGAGGAGGGCAAGACTAACTTATCTTTGAAAGATGTTGGTGGTGAAATCTTGAGTGTCAGTCAATTTACTTTGATGGCTAGTACTAAGAAGGGAAATCGTCCAAGTTTTGTGGATGCTATGCGTCCGCCTAAGTCTAAGGAATTATGGGAAGATTTTAATAAAGAGCTTGAAGCAAATAGCTTTCATGTTGAAACCGGTGAATTTGGAGCAGACATGCAAGTTGAACTTGAAAATGATGGTCCATTCACAATTGTGTTAGATCTTTAAATTATTCAGCCGTATGGGTTGACTTATTGCATAAAAAAATATAAGCTAATAAAGAATTATCGATGACAAAGAATGAAGATTAGCAATGATCTATTGAAAGAGACTGCTTGTGTTGGTGAGAGAGCAGATAGATCGCAGTCTGTGACACCTTTACCAGATAATGGATCGTTTTGCGAGCGTTAATCGTAGTAACCAATAAGGTGGTACCGTGCTAATATAAGCGCCCTTGATTTATTTCAAGGGTGCTTTTTATTTTTTAACAGGTTATCAAATATAAAAAGGATGATTAAATGAGAGTTCAAAAACCTAAAGGTACAGTTGACATTTTGCCTGAACAATCTGGCTCATGGCAAAAAGTCGAAGAAACTGCTAGAAACTTTTTCAATCGTGCAAATTATCGCGAAATTCGCACACCAAGTTTTGAAAACTACGAGATTTTTTCTCGTTCAAGTGGTGATAGTTCCGAAATCGTAGAAAAGCAAATGTACGATTTTAACGATAAGGGTGGTCGTCATATTGCACTTCGCCCTGAGGGAACAGCTGGCGTAGTTCGTGCATACGTTGAAGATAAGATGTATGCTCCTGAAGTTGTTAAGCCATTTAATGTTTTCTACATGGAATCAACTTTCAGATATGAAAGACCACAAGCTGGTCGTCAACGTGAATTCCACCAAATTGGTGTTGAAAGCTTCGGCTCAAGCAACCCATTAGCTGATGTACAAACTATCATGATGGGTCATGACTTATTAGGTGAACTTGGCGTTAAGAACTACCAATTGCACATTAATACTTTAGGGGATGAGCAAGTTCGTAAAGGTTACCACGATGCATTGGTAAACTACTTCACTCCAGTTAAGGATAAATTGTCAGAAGATTCCCAAAGAAGATTACGTGATAATCCTCTTCGTATTTTGGATTCCAAAGATGATCGTGATAAGAAGTTCTTGCCAGATGCACCTAAGATTCGTGATTTCTTGGATGATAATTCTAAAGCAAACTTTGAATCAATCTTAAAGATGCTTGATCAATTAGGTATCGATTATGTAATCGATGATGACTTGGTTCGTGGTCTTGACTATTACACTGGTGTTATCTTTGAATTTATGGTTGAAGATAAGAGCCTCTGGGAATCAGCAACTACCATTTTGGGTGGTGGTCGTTACGATCACTTAGTTGAAGAATTTAATGGTCCAGAAACCCCAGCTGTTGGTTTTGGTATTGGTGAAGAAAGATTAATGCTTGTTCTTGAAAAGCAAAACCCAGAATTGTTTAAGAATGAAGGCATTGATTTCTTCATTACTAACATCGGTGAAGGAACTGCACAAAAGGCTATTGAGATTGTTAGAAGCTTGCGTAAGCAAGGCTTTGAAGCTGATTTTGACGTTAACCAAAAGAAGCTTAAGGGCCAATTTAAGAAGGCTGACCGTGAAGGAGCCAAGTATGTAATTACTTTGGGTGAAAAAGAACTTGCTAACGGCGTCTTGAATATTAAGCGTTTAGCAGATGGAAAGACCATTGATCTTAGCCTTGAAGATATTAATGATATGAATAAGGTAATGAAAGAATTAAAGGACTAGAAATAATGGAAAAGATCGAAAAAAGAACAGATTATTGTGGCAATATTACTGAAAAATATATTGGTGAAAATGTAAACCTTTATGGTTGGGTACAACGTGTACGTAACCTTGGTAACTTGGTATTTATCGATTTGCGTGACCGTGCAGGTATCGTTCAAATTGTTGTTAACAAGGATTCTGGTAAGAAGTTAATGGACATTGCCGACTCACTTGGTAACGAATACGTTTTGCAAGTTAAGGGTAAGGTTGTTAAGCGTTCAGAAGTAAACCCTGACATGAAGACTGGTCAAGTTGAAGTTGATGCAACTGATATTATTGTTTTGAACAAGGCTAAGAACCCTCCATTTGAAATTAAGAATGGTGTTGAAATTTCAGAACAAACTAGATTGAAGTACCGTTACCTTGACCTTCGTCGTCCAGAGGTACAACAAGCTATTATCTTACGTTCAAAGATTTTGCGTGCTACTCACGAATTCTTTGATGAAAATGGCTTTATTGATATTGAAACTCCAATTTTGGGTAAGTCATCTCCAGAAGGTGCACGTGACTACTTAGTTCCATCAAGAATTTACCCAGGTAGTTTCTACGCACTTCCTCAATCACCACAATTGTTCAAGCAATTGCTCATGGGTGCTGGCTTTGACAAGTACTACCAGTTAGCTCGTTGTTTCCGTGACGAAGACCTTCGTGGTGACCGTCAACCAGAATTTACTCAAATCGATATGGAAATGTCATTTGCTGACGAAAAGACTATCCAAGATTACACTGAAGGCCTTTTGAAGAAGATCATGAAGGACGTTAAGGGTATTGATCTTAAGACTCCAATTAAGCGTATTTCATGGACTGATTCAATGAACAAATATGGTTGTGATAAGCCAGATACTCGTTACGGCATGCTTATTCATGACTTGAGCCCAATCTTTAAAGACAGTGACTTCAAAGTCTTCTCAGGTGCAATCGCTGATGGCGGTTTTGTTAAGGGTATCGCTGTTAAGAATGGTGCTGAGGTATACTCACGTAAGAAGATTGACCAAAAGGCAGAATTCATCAAGCGTTTCCACGCTAAGGGCTTAGCTTGGGTTAAGTTTGAAGATGGTGAATTCTCAGGTCCTGTTGCTCGTTTCTTAACTGACGAAAACAAGGAAGCTTTGAAGAAGGAATTCGATCTTGAAGGCGGCGAATTAGTAGTATTTATCGCTGACAAGTGGAAGGTCTGCTGTGACAGTTTGAACCACCTTCGTCGTGAATTCGCTAAGGAAACTGACATTATTCCTAAGGGTGTTTATGACTTTGTATGGATTGTTGACTGGCCATTATTCGAATACGATGAAGGTCTTGGCCGTTGGGTAGCAGCTCACCACCCATTCACCATGCCAGATGATGAAGGCGTAAAGCTTTTGACCACTGAACCACATAAAGCACATGCACGTAGTTACGACATCGTAATGAACGGTGACGAAATGGGTGGTGGTTCAATCCGTATCCACAAGCGTTCAATCCAAGAAGATATGTTCAAAGCATTAGGCTTCACTGAAAAGCGTGCTTATGAACAATTTGGTTACTTGCTTGACGCCTTAGACATGGGCTTCCCACCTCACGCAGGTTTGGCAATCGGTCTTGACAGATTCGCTATGATGCTTGCTGATAAGGATAATATTCGTGACGTATTGGCATTCCCTAAGAACGCTAGTGCTTCAGAACCTATGATGCATGCTCCAGCTCCAGTAGCAGATCAACAATTGAATGATTTGGGTATTGAAGTTGAAGCTAAGTACGAAGATAGCGTTAAGGCAGCTGAAAAGCGTCTTGAAGATTTAGCAGCTGAAGATGCTAAAGAAAACTCAACTTGGAATAAGTAAATAAGAGATAAATAAAAAGGAGCGATCGTTGGATCAATGTCTTAACTTAATGACATTGATCCAACGATCGCTCCTTTTTATTATGGTTTTATAAATTATTAACAAAATCAGTAATTCTACGTAAACTTTCACGTAATTGCTCAGTTGATGAAGCATATGAAAGGCGAACGTATCCTTCGCCACCTTTACCGAAGTAGCGACCAGGAGTAACACCGACTTTTGCTTTTTGAGCTAATTCATAAGCAAAGGTTTCATCGTCAGTACCATATTTTTCAGGAATCTTAGCAAAAATATAGAAGGCACCTTGTGGTGTAGCCATTTCAAAGCCTAATTTTTCCAAGCTAGTTTGCATAAATTGCAAGCGACTTTCATAAATCTTGCGTGATTGAAGTGGATCGTTTTGACCGTTGTTTAATGCTTCTACGGCAGCCATTTGGACATTGTCTGTTACTGAAGTTACCAAGAATGCATTAATCTTGCGGATATTTTGCATAATTTGCTTAGGTCCAGCAATATAGCCTAAACGCCAGCCAGTCATTGCGTATGCTTTAGATAAACCAGAAATAAGGATGTTATGATCCGAAATGTATTCTGATAAGGAATGGTGTTCAGCATTTCCGTAAACAAGTTCAGCGTAAATTTCATCAGTTACTGAAAAGATCTTGTATTCTTTAATAACTTCGGCCAAAGCCTTCAATGTTTCAGCTGGATATACACGACCGGTTGGATTTGATGGATCGGTTAAAATAATAGCTTTTGCACCTTTGCCGCAACCTTCCAAAACGTGACGCAAATGTTCAGGAGTTAAAATAAATCCATCCTTTTTGGTATCGATCTGAACGGGAATTGCACCGGTCATTTTAATTAATTGGAAATATAGTGCCCATACAGGAGTAGGTACTAAGATTTTATCACCAGGATTTAGCAAGGCCATAAACACATCATTTAACGCACCCGTAGCTCCGACAGTGACACAAATTTCACTTTTTGGATCATAGTGGACGCCAATTGAACGATCAAGATAATTGCTGATAGCATCAAGAAGTTCTGGCTTCCCGGCTTGAGGAGCATAGTGTGAATCGTCAGCTTGAATATCGGCAATGGCCGCTTGCTTGACATGTTCAGGCGTAGCAAGGTCAGGCTCACCGATAGTTAATTTAATAATACCAGGGATACCTGAAACCTTTTGATCAAATGCCCGAATTTTTGAAGCAGATAAATTATTAAGTCTTTTGTTAATAATTGAATTTAAATCATTAGATAAATTTGGCATATATGAAGTTCCTTTCTATATTACTTATATTTTATAGGACCAATTTATATATGACAACCTTTTTATATGCAAA
>NZ_GG700753.1:179564-186832 GCF_000160855.1 Lactobacillus helveticus DSM 20075 = CGMCC 1.1877 | reverse complement strand
ATATGCAAATTAAAAAAGAAATGAACCTAATCATTTCTTTGAATGCTCCAAAACCTGGTTTGGATTAATATAGATCGTTTTCTTGGTAGGTAAATCTTATAATCTTAATGGCGAATAAGGAAGCACTTTATTAAGTTTGAGGCTTTTTAAGAAAAATCGGTTCGTCAACTACTTTAATTGTTTTAACTTTGGGATATGAAGTTGCTTGTTTATTAAAACTACAGGATGAAAGGGTAATCAATAGTAGACAAGAAACTATCACCTTTACTATAAATTATAAATCTCACTTTTTTATTTTTTTCTCTAAACTACTCTACTATTTTCTGGAATGAGATAAAATGAAAATAAATGATTTTAAAAAAAGGAACAAGTAAAATGACACGAGTAACGGTTTATTTAACAGGTGGAATTGCAGCTTATAAGGCTGTTCAAGTCGTTCGCAATTTAGAAAAACAAGGACATGAAGTTCGAATAGTAATGACCAAAAATGCGGAGCATTTTGTAACGACTAATACTTTAGCCGCTTTAACAAAATATCCAGTTTTAGATGATTTATGGGAGAAAGCAAATGAAGCAAGCATCCCTCATGTTCATTTAGCACGCTGGAGTCAATTGGCTTTAATTGTACCTGCTACTGCAAACTTTATTAGCAAAATGGCTAATGGAATTGCAGATGATACAGCCAGTACGACTATTTTGGCAACAAAAGCGCCCAAATTAGTCGTGCCAGCTATGAATGATCAAATGTGGAATAATCCTGCAACCCAGCGTAATATAGCGCTTTTAAAAGGTGACGGTGTTCATGTGATGGAGCCCGCAACTGGAATGCTAGCTGAAGGCTATGCTGCAAAGGGCAGAATGCCTGAACCGGAAGATATTACGGCTTGGGTGCAAGATATTTTGGATGAAAACAAGATCTTGAAAAATAAAACGATCGTAGTGACGGCTGGCGGTACACAAGAAGCAATTGATCCAGTTCGTTTTATTGGTAATCGTTCAAGTGGAAAAATGGGAATTGCTATTGCACAAAAGGCCGCAGAAGCTGGAGCACAGGTAAAACTGATTTATGGTAATGTTACAATTCCTCTTCCTAAGGCAAACAATATTGAATTAATTCATGCATCAAGCAGTGAGGCAATGCTCAAGGCTGTTGAAGATAAATTTCAGCATGCAGATGTTTTAATCATGGCTGCTGCCGTGGCAGATTGGCGAATGGAAAAAGTTGCCGATCACAAGTTAAAGAAGAATCCTGAGCAAGATACGTTATCTTTAACTTTAGTAAAAACTAAAGATATTTTGCATGAAGTTTCTAGTCATAAGAAGGCTAACCAAGTAGTAGTTGGCTTTGCAGCTGAAACAAATGATTTGCTTAAAAATGCAGAAAAGAAGCTAAAGAACAAAGGAGCAGACATGATTGTGGCCAATGACGTTTCAAATAATGTTTTTGGCAATGATAAAGATCAAGTCGTTATTTTGCAAAACAATACAAAGATAGAAAAATGGCCATTGATGACTAAACAGGAAATTGCAGTAGCTTTAATAAAAAAGATAGCTAATAAATTAAAATGATGTTCACATATATATTAATATAAGCAATATAATGTAGCACTTTTGTAATATAACATATCGTATTTTGATAATTGATTCTAAAATTAAGACTTTAGCCATTAAAAATAACATTTTAAAGAATAACAACTTTAAGTAGAGATATCTTAAATTAAGGTATAGAGGTGTGAAAGTGTGAAATTCGCAAAAACTTTGACGCTTAATAACAGAGTAGAAATTCCCCAGATTCAATTAGGAACTTGGCTAATCAATAATGATGATGTTAGAAAAGTAGTCCGCCAAGCAATTGGCGTTGGCTACCGTTCCTTTGATACTGCCAAAGACTACGGCAATGAAAAGGGAGTCGGTAAAGGTATTTGGAACTCCGATATTGAACGTAGTAATATATTTTTAACAACCAAATTGCCAACCGCAGTTAAAGACTATGAAGGTACTAAAGAGGCAATTGATGATGCCTTAGACCGTTTTAGTCTAGAGTATATTGATTTATTGTTGATTCATTCACCGCAACCTTGGATTGAAGTGAACCGAACTGATGATCGCTATTTTGAAGGAAATCTGGAGAATTGGCGTGCAATGGAAGAAGCTGTAAAGGCAGGTAAGGTTAGGGCAATTGGTGTATCTAATTTCTTGCAAGAAGATGTGGCAAATATTGTCGATAATGGGACGATAAAGCCTGCAGTTAATCATATTGAAGTACACATTGATAAAGTACCAATGGATCTAATGAACTATTGCAAAAGTTTAGGTATTCAGATTGAAGCTTATTCGCCATTAGCTCATGGCCGATTGCTTAAAGATCCAAAGATAAATGAATACGCCAATAAATATAATGTAAGTCCAGCTCAATTAATGTTAGCCTTTGATTTGCAACTGGGATGCATTGTATTGCCTAAGAGCGATAATATTGCGGAAATGAAAGAAAATTTACACATTGATTTTAGAATCAATGATGAAGATATGGAGAAGTTGATCAAGCTTAAAGAGCATGATCAAAATGTAGCTGTTTAATAAGTATCGCGTTTAAGCAATACTTATTTATTTTTGAGAAAGAAAAATGAGCAAAATAAAATTAATAGCAATTGATATTGATGGCACCTTAGTAAATTCTAAAAAAGAAATAACACCAGCAGTAAAAGAGGCAGTTTTGGCTGCAAGAGAGCGCGTAATACAGATAGTTATTTGTACAGGTCGTCCTCTATCTGGTGTGCAGTGTTATCTTGATGAGTTAGGTTTAAATTGTCAGGATAATGAGTACGTAGTAAGCTTCAATGGAGCGGTAGTTGAATCGACAAATGGTCAAGTTATTTTCAAGCAAGGTTTGAAATATGAAGACTATATTGATCTTGAAGCGATCGCTCGCAAATTGAATTTGCATTTTCATAGCGTGAGTCTAGATCGAATTTATACAGCTAATCGCGATCTAGGACACTATACGATCTATAATTCACGGGTGGTAAAATTAGAAGTCTCTTATCGAACTCAAGAAGAGATGCGACATATTCCGATTATTAAGTGTATGTATATTGATGATCCAGATTATTTAGATAGCAAAATTACTAGTCCGTTATTTTAACAGATGAAAGACAGAGTAGTTTTTTCTAAAACTGAACCTTTTTATTATGAAGCTACTGCAGCTGGAGTTGATAAAGGAACTGGATTAGAAAGACTGTGCAATTATTTGAAAATCGCTCCAGAAAATGTTATGGCTTTAGGTGATCAAGCAAATGATGCACCGATGCTGGAATATGCTGGAATAGGTGTGGCAATGGGGAATGCTGTAGATTACACTAAGAAGCATGCCGATGCAGTAACAGCAGATTGTGATCATGATGGCGTCGCTGTAGCTATTAATAAATTTGCAAAATAGATGTTAATTTAAAGCAATTAGTGGTATCTTGACTTAAGAAATATTAAATAGAGGTTAATAAAGATGAGTAAAGCAAAAGTTTTAGTTTTAGGCGGTTTGAGAGACGACGCCTTAACAGAATTAAAAGAAGTATGTGATATAACTGTTGGACCTGTTGGACATCGCCTAGATGATGATCGTCAATGGGTTTAGATCATATTGCTGCATATGATGGCGTAATTGTGGCTAAGATGATCTTTGATAAGCAAATGATTGATGTTGCCAAGAATTTGAAAATTATTTCTACTTATGGTGTTGGCTTTGATCATGTTGATACAGAATATGCTAAGGAAAAGGGAATTGTAGTTTTAAATTGTCCTGAAAGCGTTTTGCGTCCAACAGCCGAATTGGCTTTAACAATGATCTTAGCTTCGGCACGTCGTCTTCGTTATTATGACCATACTTTGCGTGAAGGCGTATTTTTGAATGCTGATGAATATGATAATCAAGGCTATTCAATTGAAGGCAAAAATTTAGGTATTTTAGGCATGGGCAGAATTGGTCAACAAGTTGCACGTTTTGCTAAAGCTTTAGGAATGAAGATTATCTATCATAATCGCCATCAACTTGATGAAAAACTTGAAGCAGAACTTGATGCTAAGTATGTTGATTTTGCTGATTTGATCAAGAATGCAGATTTCTTAAGTTTGCTGCTCCTTTAACCGATTGAAACTTACCACATTATTAATGCTGATGCGTTTAAACAAATGAAGGATACTGCATTTTTAATTAATGTAGCTCGTGGTTCTTTAGTTGATAGCAATGCATTGATTTCAGCTTTAAAGAATGATGAGATTGCTGGTGCAGCGTTAGACGTGTTTGAAAATGAACCTCATCCTAGACAAGAATTAGTGGAGATGGATAATGTGATTATGACTCCACATGTAGGCTCAGCTACACATGTTGCTAGATATAATTTATCTAAAGAAGCAGCTAACAATGTTTTGTCCTTCTTCAAGGATGGTAAGGCTATTAATCAAATTAATTAGAGGCAAAAATAAAAAAGCAATTGCAAAATTGCTTTTTTTATTTTACATAATTTTTGGTATGTTAGTTATGGTCAAGCTGACTGTGATGGTAACCATAAACGAAGTAAATCACACTACCGATTACGAGCCAAATGATTGCCATTAGATAAACTTCGGAACTTAGGTGACAAATCATAAAGATACAGATTAAACCAGAAATAATTGGCAAATATGGATACCCTGGAACCTTAAAGCCATCATTGGTAATGTCTGTTCTTTTTCTTAGTTTTAAAATACCAAATGATACTAAGGTAAAGGCAAAAAGTGTGCCGAAATTTACTAAGTTGGCTAATTGATCAACTGAGAAAAATGCGGCTCCTGAAGCAATAATAATGGTTACAACTATTAAGGCATTTTGAGGAGAATTATGCTTTTTATCTAACTTACTAAAAGTTGTAGGAAGCAAGCCGTCTCTTGCCATGGCATAAATTAAACGAGAACTTGAATAAATCATCGTCAGCATCATTGTAGCCATTCCTAGCATTGCCCCAAATGAGAGTAGTTCTGCTACCCAATTTTGGTGAACGTATTGCAAGGCGAATGCAACTGGATTAGATACATTAAGCTTGGTATAGTTGACCATCCCTGTTAAAACTATTGAAACACCAAAGTAAAGCAGAGCTGCAATTGCTAAAGTACCGATAATTCCTAATGGCATATTTTTCTTAGGATTTTTAACTTCGGCAGCAGAAGATGAAACTACATCGAATCCAAGGAAAGCAAAGAAGACTGTAGTAGCACCTTTGATTACGCCTGAGAAATGATATGGCAAAAATGGATGATAATTGGCTGGTTTAATGAAGTGTAAACCGGCAAAGATGAAAATTAAAATGATAGCTATTTTAATAAAAACGGCTACGATGTTGATTTTGATAGAATTTTTCATCCCGCGAGAAAGCAGGATGCTAATTAGTAAAATTATTAAGACTGAAACTAAGTCAAAGTAAACCCCATGAGAAAGATTCATTGGCCCAGAAACAGCATGTGGAATTTTCAACCCGAATGGACTTATGAAGGAGCTGAAATAAGAGGACCAGCCAGCAGCTACCGTTGCTACCGAAAGCATGTATTCTAGAATTAAGGCCCAGCCGATAATCCAGCCAGTGAATTCGCCGTACACAATATTACCGTATGAATAAGCACTCCCGGCTACTGGAATGGCTGAAGCAAATTCGGCATAGCACATTCCAGCCAGCGCACAAACTATGGCGGCTACTACAAATGATAGACTTACCCCGGGTCCTGCAAGAGTAGCAGCTACTGTCCCTGGTAAAATGAAGATCCCAGTACCAATTACAGCACCAACACCGAGGGACATTAAATCTACCGCATTAATTGTCTTAGCAAATTTGATATCTTTGCCAAGATAATTTTGAATGCTTTGTTTCCTAAAAATGTTAAATCTCATTACATCATCCCTTAAAATAGAGTTAGATTAATTTTACATTATCTTTTTAATTTTTTGAAGAAGAAAAAGCCCTATTCATGTGAAATAGGACTTTTTATGTTAGTTTTTAATTTTTTGTTTGTACCATCTGAAGGAGAAGAAGATCATTGCAATTAGAATTAGACCAGCAATAATCAAAGAGTATTCTTCAAAAATAGTAACTATTACATGCCATTTTTCTCTCATGTAAGAACCCAACGCTACTAGAATTGTGTTCCATACTAAGCTCCCTAAAGTAGTGTAAATTAAGAACTTAGACATTTTTACTTTTGCAGTTCCAGCAGGAATTGAAATTAAGCTTCGTATGACAGGAATGCAGCGCCCATAGAAAAAAGCACCTGTGCCGTACTTATCAAACCAATTGATTGCCTTTTGTACATCGCCTCTTTTAAAGCCAAGCATTTTAAAAGCTTTATGATCTAAGATGCGTTCTAAGCGTTCTTCATTTAAGAACCAGCCGATACCGTATAAAATTAAAGCTCCAAGGACTGCCCCAATAAGTAGAAGCAATAACCGTTCCTACAACCGTCATTTGGGAGTGGTGTGTGGCAAACCCTGCAAAAGATAAAATGACTTCTGAAGGGATAGATGGAAAGACATTTTCGATGGCAATTAAAAAACTGATGGCCATGTAGCTAAATTGGTTAATTAAGTCAAAAACAAAATTAGTCATCATGTATCCTCTATGTTTCTATATCAATGTAAACTCAATTTAGCAAATTTTAATTTAAATAGCTATAACTTAAACTTCCCACACCAAAAAGAACTATGAAGCCTTGAAAACTCAATAGTTTAGCCAGTGAATATTCAATTAAGCTGCTAATGATGGCGATATAGCCTCTTGCATGTACTTTGGGAGGCGTGAAATGAAAGCGTTGGTGAACCTTTCCATCTGCTCTTCTGTCGGTTGGAAGATCTCTTTCACACTCTCGAACATGGCTTCCACCAGGGTTTGTAGGGAATAATTGAAAGTGATGTCCGCAAGCTCGTCTACCATGCAATAAAAGAGCTCGCCTATTGTCCTATCATCTTCATCATCTCGCTTCTCAACTGACATGAACATGTAGCGCAGAAAGACGAAAGCTGTATGGGCAGTCAATGCATCATATGACAGGCCATGGTATTCAGTGCCAAGCTTCAAGAAACTCTTGCAGGTCTTGAAGAAGACCTCGATGTCCCATCTTTGGCCGTAAATTCTGATGATCTCATTTTCATCGATCGTCATGTCCGTGCAAATAAGAGCGATCCAGTCTTTGCGGTTGGAACGATTTCTTACGCAGACTATTCTGGCATCAATCTGGGCACCATCTTTGGCAGG
>NZ_GG700753.1:163102-178688 GCF_000160855.1 Lactobacillus helveticus DSM 20075 = CGMCC 1.1877 | reverse complement strand
GGCTATAACTTATAAGCAAAGTTAATATCTTCTTAAAAAAGCTGTGGTAAACTATCACATACGAATTTTGTTAGGATGAGAATAAATGGCAACACAATTAATTGAAAATAAATTAAAACTTTTGCCAGAAAAACCGGGCTGTTATTTGATGAAAGATATTAATGGTACGGTTATTTATGTGGGCAAATCCAAGAATTTAAAAAATAGAGTACGTTCTTATTTTAAGAGTATGCAAGTAGGACGCAGAGCAGAACTTGTTCGTGAAATCAGAGATTACGATATCATTACTGTTTCTACAGACAAGGAAGCCTTTCTATTAGAAATTACTTTAATCAAGAAATATCAACCATATTATAATGTACAATTAAAGCAGGGAACTGGTTATCCATATATTGAAATTACGCGTGAACATGATCCACAAACACGATTAACTAGTATTGTGTGCAAAGACGTAGGCTATTATTTTGGCCCTTATCCCAATGTCTATGCGGCACAAGCTACCTTAAAGTTTATTCAAAAAGTTTTTCCGTTGAGACGCTGTCACGGTTATCAAGGACGACCATGTCTTTATTATCATATGGGGCAATGCCTTGGTGCATGTTTTAAAAAGGTGCCTCAAAAGGAATATGACGAACAGATTAAAAAGATTAAACGCTTTTTGAATGGGGATATTGGTGCAGTCAAGCAAGATTTAACTCAAAAAATGGAGCAAGCTTCTGAGCAGCTTGAGTTTGAACGAGCAGCTGAAATACGCGATCAATTGAAGTACATTGAAGAAACCGTTGAAAAGCAAAAAATCATTTCTAATGATAATACGCAGCGTGACATCTTTAACTATTACGTTGATAAATCTTGGATCTCTATTCAGATCTTCTTCTTGCGTCAGGCTAAATTGTTGCGGCGTGAGACACGGATGTTTCCGTTGACCGATACCACTGACCCAGAAGATGCATTTACTTCTTTCATTGTGCAATTCTATGGTCAAAAAAACCGTGTTCTTCCAAAAGAAGTATTGATTCCAGCTGGATTTGATAATGATACGTTAGCTGAGGTTTTAACAGTCCCAGTTAGAACGCCTCAACGCGGTCAAAAGAAATCACTGCTTGATATGGCTAAAGACAATGCCAAGTTAAAATTAGATGATAAATTTAGATTATTAGAACTAGGCAATCGAAAAACCAAGGGTGCACAAAAAGAAATTTTTGATGCGTTGGGCTTGCCATATGGTCACATTATTGAAAGTTTTGACCACTCCCATATTCAAGGTGCGGATCCTGTCTCTGCTTTAGTAGTGTTCAAAGATGGAGAACCTGATAAAACATCTTATCGTAAATATAAGTTAAAAGGCGAAGTAGAGCATCAAAACGGTGGCGATGAAGTCCGCAATACTCGTGAAGTAGTTCGCCGCCGCTATGGACGTTTACTGCGAGAACATAAGAAAATGCCAGATTTGATTTTAATGGATGGTGGTCAAATTCAGGTGGATGCCTGTGAAGATGTTTTGCGAAACGAGCTTAATTTGAATATTCCAGTAGCCGGAATGGTTAAGGATGATAAACACCGGACTAATCACTTATTATTTGGTGATCCTATTAATGGCGTGCCATTGAAATTGATCCCATTAAATCCTAAGTCTGAAGGCTTTTATTTAATGACAAGAATTCAGGATGAAGTTCACCGGTTTGCAATTACTTTTCACCGCAGAAGACATGCTAAAAATGCTTTATCTAGTCGGTTAGATTCAATTAAAGGCATTGGTCCTAAGAGTCGGAATAAGTTATTGCGCAAGTTTGGCTCATTGAAGAAGATTAAAGAAGCTTCAGTAGATGATTTACGTGCGGCAGGGTTGACATTGCCCCAAGCACAAACTGTAAAATTAATGTTGTAAAACCTAGAATTCGCGCTGTAGAGCGTGTTTGTGTGGTATAGTATAAAAGTTAGATTGTGACCGGAAGGAAGAGATATACATGCCTACATTTGTTGATCAGACTAAAATTGAAGTCCAAGCCGGAAAAGGCGGCGATGGCATGGTGGCTTTCCGCCATGAAAAATATGTTCCAAATGGCGGACCAGCAGGCGGTGATGGTGGCCGCGGCGGCAGCATTATTTTTGTCGCAGATAGTGGTTTGCGTACTTTAATGGATTTTCGTTATCGGCGCAAGTTTAAAGCTGATAGTGGTGAAAACGGCCGAATAAAGTCCCAATATGGTCGTGCAGCTAAGGATTTATATTTAAAGGTACCAGTAGGTACAACAGTATATGATTTTAATACTGGTGAATTGATTGGCGACCTAGTTGAAAAAGGCCAAGAATTAGTAGTTGCTAAAGGTGGTCGCGGGGGCCGTGGCAATATCCACTTTGCTACCAGTGTAAATACCGCTCCTGAAATTGCTGAAAATGGTGAACCTGGCGAAGACAGAGTTTTACGTCTTGAGTTAAAACTTTTGGCTGATGTCGGTTTAGTAGGATTTCCATCAGTAGGGAAGTCTACTTTGCTATCAGTAACTACTAAAGCTAAACCAAAGATCGCAGCTTATGAATTTACTACTTTAACCCCTAACTTGGGCATGGTGATTTTGCCAGACGGTCGTGATTTCTCAATGGCTGATTTACCAGGTTTAATTGAAGGAGCTAGCCAAGGGGTAGGTCTTGGTATTCAATTTTTGCGTCACGTTGAAAGAACTAAGGTAATTTTACACTTGGTTTCAATGGATCCTAATAATGGTCGTGAAGCAATCGAAGACTATCACACTATTAAAAATGAACTTAAAAATTACGAAACAGACTTATCTAAAAAGCGGGAATTAATTGTTGCTTCTCAAATGGATATTTCAGGAGCAGAAGAAAAATTGGCTGCATTTAAGAAAGCCTTAAAAGAAGAAGGCAACAATGAGCCTGTTTATGAGATCTCCAGCGTAACTCATAAAGGTGTAAGCAAACTTATGAATGATACTGCAACTCTTGTAGAAGAAGTAGAAAAAGAGCGTGCAGAAGAAGAACCTAAGGTTGTTCAAAAGACCAAGGAATACAAGTACAAAGCACCACAAAAGAATGAGTTTACTGTTGAAAAGGTTGGAGAACACGAATTTGTCGTTAAGGGCGAACAGTTGGAAAGATTAGTTCAAATGACAAACTTAGATCACCAAGATGGAATTATGCGTTTGGCAAGACGTCTTAAGAGATTGGGCGTTGATGATGCATTGCGTGAAAAGGGAGCAGTCAATGGTGATGATGTTGCAATCGGCAAATTTGTCTTTGAATTCGTGCAATAAGGGTAGAGATGAATATGAGAAGAAATCGGTTTATTACAGGATATTCTGGACTTAGAGCATTAGCAGTTATAGGAGTAATACTTTATCACTTCGATCCTAATTCTTTTATCGGCGGGTATCTGGGAGTGCCGATTTTTTTCGTTCTATCAGGCTATTTGGTAACGGATCATATGCTGAATTCATATGATCAGACGGGTACTTATAACAATCGCCGATTTTATTTAAACAGAATTAAGAGACTTTATCCGCAATTGATTGCAGTTTTATGGATAAGTGCGACTTATATTTTCCTTTTTCAAAGGAATTTGCTTGCCAAATTAAATCAGATTGTTTTTGCTAATTTGCTCAATGTATTTAATTTTTGGCAGATTAATAATGGTCAAAGCTATTTTGAACGTTTTGCCAATAATGAATCTCCATTTACAAACTTATGGACGATGTCTATTGAAGGGCAGTTTTACATAGTATGGCCCTTAGTTATCTTTTTATTGGTTAAATTAGTCAAAAAGAAGAAAAGAATTTTTTACTTTTTGATAGCTGTCTCTCTTCTGTCAGCAATCGAAATGGCAATTTTGTATTTGACGAAGGCTGACATTAACCGAATTTACTATGGAACTGACACTCGCTTTTTCTCATTAGGTTTAGGTGCCGCTCTGGCTGTTATCTGGCCGGTAGAAGAGCTAAATCCGAAAGTGCCTAAGCAAGATCGAATCCTGTTAGATGTGATTGGGCTGGTTTCATTTATTTTGCTGCTAGTAATGTATTTTGCTAAGGCAATGAATCCGCAACAAGCATTTGCGTACTGTGGAGGGATGTTGCTGTTTTCATTAATTGTCTGCATCTTTACCGGTGTAATTGCCCATCCAGGCAGTCATTGGAATCAAATCATGACTAACAAACTTTTTGATTGGATTGGTTCAAGAAGTTATGGTATTTATCTTTACCAATTCCCAATAATGATTTTCTTTGAATCTAAAATTAACAATTTAGGCGATCATCCTATTTTATATCGAGTAATTGAATTGGTTTTGATTTTAGTCATTAGCGAAATTACTTATCGTTTGATTGAAAGACCAATGAGCAAGATTACTTGGAAGAAAACTAAGCAATACTTTGGTCATGTTTTTGATATGCAAGCTAAAAACTATGTAAAGAAAATTCAAGCAGTTTTAGCAGCATTTGTATTGATATTTGGCAGTGTGGCAATTGCTATTTCTCCACATGTTAAGGCAGAAGATTTTAACAAGAGTCAATTAGCTCAAAGAATAAATCGTAACGCTAAAAAACAAAAATCGGATAACGCCAAGTTAATTGAAAAGCTGAAAAAACAGAAAAAGCAAAAAAAGCAAAAAGAAAACGACTCGAAGATTATCAAAGAAGCGGCTGAGAAGGCGAAAAGCAATCCGGTTAACCAATCATATGTTAAGTATGGTATTTCTCAACTCGATTTGGAATTAGCACAAAAAGTGCAAGTAACTGCGATTGGAGATTCTGTCATGGCTGGCTCAAGCAATGATCTTAAGCAGCTGATGCCTAAAGCCTTGATTGATGCAGCGGTATCTCGTCAATTAAATGTTGCCTTTGGCTTGCTAGATAATTATAAGAGACAAGGTGTTTTGGCGGATAATGTATTGATTGGCTTAGGTACTAATGGACCATTTTCAATGGACGATTTGAATAGAATTATGCAAGAGGTTGGTCCTAAGAGAAAGGTATTTTGGATCAATGTGCATGTTCCAACACGTGATTGGCAAAGACCTGTAAATGATTTGCTAAAACAAGGTGCAAAACGCTATCATAATTTTATAATTATTGACTGGTATTCATATTCAAAGGATCATCCTAAGTGGTTTTATGATGACCACACTCATCCTAATATTACGGGTTCTAAATATTACAGTACTTTTATTACTAAGACAATCATTAAACATTCAAAATTTTAAGTTTAGAATAGGATTTTCATGGAATTACAATTTTTAGGCACGGGAGCAGGACAGCCTTCCAAGCAGCGTAATGTTTCAAGTGTCGCGCTTAAGTTACTAGATGAACTAAATGAAATTTGGCTATTTGATGTCGGAGAAGCTACACAGCACCAAATTCTGAGAACAAATATTAGATTGCGAAAAGTTACTAAAATTTTTATTTCACACAATCATGGCGATCATATTTTTGGCTTGCCGGGACTTCTTTCAACTAGATCTTTTCAAGGGGATGTAGGTCCATTAACAATTTATGGCCCTCCTGGTATTGAACAATTTGTCAAAGTTTCATTAAAAGTATCCAGAACTAAAGTGTCATATCCAATTAAATTTGTGGAGTTGACTAAGCCAGGTTTGATTTGTGAAGACAAGGGCTTTCGCGTTTATACTGATCGATTAGACCATAGAATACCTAGCTTTGGATTTAGAGTAGTTGAAGATTCTCATCCCGGCGAACTTTTAATTGATAAGTTAGCAAAGTATAATATTCCTAACGGCCCACTTCTTGGTCAATTAAAACGAGGTGAGCAGGTTACTTTAGCTGATGGAACAGTTTTAAACGGTAAGGACTTTTTAGGTGCTGAAAAGCCTGGAAGAATCGTGACTATTATTTATGATACTCGTTCAACACCAAGCATTGCTCGCTTAGCCAAAGATGCAGATGTTTTGGTTCATGAATCAACTTTTGCTGGAGATGAAGCTAAGATGGCACATAATTATTACCATTCAACTTCTGTTCAAGCAGCTAAAATTGCTAAGCAGGAAAATGTTAAAAAATTATGTTTAAGTCATATTTCTGCTCGTTATATGGGAAATAAAGCTAAGAAACTCGAAAGTCAAGCTAAAAAAGTTTTCCCTAATACAATATTAGTTAATGATTTTGATCAAATTAATATTCCAATGGAAGGTTCAGAAAAATGAAATATTCATTAAGAAATAAAGTTGTTATTATTACTGGTGCTTCTAGTGGTATTGGTCGCTCAATTGTACTTGAAAGTGCGGGCCGTGGTGCTACTGTGATTTTAATCGCAAGAAGAAAAGATCGACTAGATGAAATTGCTGCTGAAGCCAGAGAATTATCTGGAGCTGAAGCATATGTATTCCCAACTGATATGGGCAAGCCAGAAGAAATTGAAAATACTTTTGATGAAATTACTAAACAAGTAAAGCATATTGACTTCTTGGTTAACTGTGCCGGTTTTGGTAAATTTGAGGAATTCATGCATCAAAAGATGCAAGACGTTACTAACATGTTCCAAGTTAATGTTTTAGGTTTGATGTATTTCACTAGACTAGTTGGCCGCGTAATGATGGAACAAAAGAACGGTCAAATTATTAACTTTGGTTCAATTGCAGGCAAGGTCCCAACCACTAAATCAGCTGCTTACAGCGCCTCAAAAGCTGCAGTTATTCAATTCTCAAATGTATTGCGTCTAGAATTGATGCCATTTGGCGTTAAGGTGATGACTGTTAACCCTGGTCCTGTTTATACTAATTTCTTTAATGTGGCTGATAAGACAGGAAATTATGTAGAAAACGTGCAAGAATTTATGCTTGATCCAGATGATGTAGCTTGGCAAGTTGTTCATTTCTTCGGCAGTGATAAACGTGAGTTTAATTTGCCATTGAACTTAGCTGTATTAGCAAAACTTTATAACTTGTTCCCATCAATTGGAGATAAGCTTTCTTTAAAATTTGCTTCTAGAAAGTAATTGGAAATGGAAAAAGAAAAAAATCTAATTATAGGTTCAATTATCACTTTAATTGCGGTGATTTTTGTTGTTTTAAATACCTCACCGGTAGCAATTAATTTCGGCTTTTTTAAGGTTAAATTACCGTTAATTGTTATTTTGGTAGTAATGGTAATTATCGGTATGATTATTGCTTGGTTTTTCGGCCGTGATAAAAAAGAAAAAGATAAGCAACATTTTGGTTTAATTTTGAATAAAAACAAGAAGAACCAAGAATAGATCTTGATTTATTCTTAATTGAATAGTATCATTGAATCATGTGAGTAATTCAGGGTTAAATAATCCCGAAGCTTAAGACTACAATAAAGGAGATCAATTAAATGGCAGTTCCTGCAAGACATACTTCTAAACAAAAGAAACGTTCACGTCGTGGTCATATTAAGTTGAGTGTTCCAGCAATGCACTATGATGCAACTACTGGTGAATACCGCTTAAGCCACCGTGTTTCACCAAAGGGTTATTACAAGGGTCGTCAAGTTGTAAACAACGATAACGGCAATAACTAATTAAAAGGCACCTGGAATGATGGTGTCTTTTTTATGCCTAAGAAAAGGAAAATGAAATATGAAATTAGTATTTTTGCATTCAAGTGATACTCATGGCTTTTTATTGCCAACTGATTATCAAAACAAAACTGATTATAATGCACCTTTTAGTTTAAGTAGAGTTAGCTCAGTAATTAAGGCTGAGAAGAAGAAATACGGTGATAATAATGTCGTCGTCACTGATGCGGGAGACTGTCTTCAAGGTTCTCCACTAGCTTCATATGCCCATTCTACGGGTGATTATAGTGACTTGCGCAAGTTCACCGAAGCATATAATGCAGTAGGTTATGATGCACGTTGCTTGGGTAATCATGACTTTAATTTTGGATTAGACTACTTAAGCTATTACGTTGATAATAACAAGGCTCCAATTATTAACGACAATGTTTTGGATGCTGAAACTGAAGTGCCATTTTTTGGTCGTGAATATGTCATCATTAAAAGAAACGGCTTAAAAATTGGTATTTTGGGTATTACTACACAATACATTCCGCATTGGGAGCCTAAAGAAAATGTTGCAGGTCTAAAATTTGCTTCGGCATATGAGAAGATTAAGCATTATGCTAAAATTTTGCGTCCTCAAGTAGATATTCTAGCCGTAATGTATCATGGCGGCTTTGAAAGTGATCCAGAAACAGGAAAGGCTACTGAACCACATCGTGGTGAAAATGAAGGATACAAGATTTTAACTGAAATTCCTGAAGTTGATGTTTTCTTAACTGGCCATCAGCACCGTCGCTTGAATTTGGTTACTAAAAATACTGCAATTGTTCAACCTGGTTATCGTGGTGAAGCTGTTGCAGAAGTCATTGTTGAAGTTGATGATAATACTAAAAATATCACCAATATGACGACTAAGCTGATTGATACTAAGGATTATGCTCCAGATCCTGCTGTAGTCGAAAAAATTGCTGATTTAGACAAGAGAACTCAAGAATGGTTGGATAAGCCTATAGCTCATTTAAATAAGCCTGCACGGATTGAAAATGCCATGAAGGGCCGAATTGAAGGTGCACCTTTCATTAACCTGATTCAACAAATGCAATTATGGTTTACTAAGGCAGATGTTTCCGCTACAGCTGTCATGAGTGAAACTGCTAAGGGCTTTAATGAAACAGTTACTATGCGTGATGTTTTGTTAAATTATCCATATGCTAACGCTTACCAGCTTTGCCGAGTTAAGCTGACTGGTAAAGAGTTGCGTCATATTATTGAACACAGCGCCGGCTTTTTGAAGAAAGATAAAGATGGCAAGATTGGCTTCATCGATCGCTGGATTAAGCCTAAGCCAACGCTTTATAATTTTGATGTCTTTTATCCAGTTGAATATGAAACTGATTTATCTAAGCCAGAGGGTGAACGTTTAACTAAGCTTACTTTGCATGGCAAGCCAATTGAAGATGACAAGATTTATCATTTGGCTGTTAACAATTATCGTGCAACGGGTGGCGGATTCTATCCAGAATATAGCATGGATAAAATCGAAACAAGGCTAGATAAGGATTATGTTCAGATGTTCATTGAATATTTAACTCATGGCGATGTTCAAGTAGATATTAAGAAAAACTACAAATTCTATTAATTAAGAAAAAAAACACGTGAGAACTATGAATTCTCACGTGTTTTTGCTTTTTTAAATAATTATTTTAACTTACTGTATTTACTGTTGTCCTTATGTGAATGAGCAGTAATAGTTGCAATGATTGCTGAGAAAAGAATGCCGAAGATAAGGCCAACGATTAAGCAAGTCTTAACATCGTTGGCGTTGAACGAGGCACTTTGAGTTAAAGGTCCAGCAATAAAGCCTACAACAAACATGTAGATTATGCTCCATACAATTGTGACTAGATATCGACCCATATTGATTCCTTCTTTCGAATAGAATTTTATCAAAAATAAGGTTCAATTTCAAACGAGATTAGTGCAATTTGTTATACTTAATTTAATAAATTTCTGCAGTGAAAGGTGGTTATTTTATGCAAGTAGCAACACTTCAAAACCTAAGTTCATTTACTTTGCTAGATAGTCCTACAAAAGTTTCAGATTTAATTGAAACAGCCAAGAAAAGGGGCTATCAAGCTGTAGGACTAGCTGATGTAAATGTGACATATGGTTTGGTCAATTTTTATGAATTAGCTAAAAAAGCGGGAATTAAGCCACTTTTAGGGATGCAGTTGCGATTAAATGGTTTGGTTGATAGCACGCAAAAATACGACTTAATTGCTTTTGCCAAAACAAATGCAGGTTATCATAATTTGTTGCGCTTATCGAGTGCGATTAATTTTCTAACTGATAATGGACAAAATAATAATGTTTTAACGTTAAAAGATCTAAGTAAATACCTGGCGGATTTATTACTGATTGTTCCTGCCAATACCAAAAGTGAATTATTATCTTTATTTGAAACAAATAAGCAGCTAGGTAGTGACCTAATTCGAGATTTGAAAGAATTAACTTCAGATCTTTATTTAGGTGTATACGCCAATCCAAGTATGCAAAATTATATTGATTATGTACGCAGTTTAAGCAAACAATTTGATTTACCACTGCTTGCAACTGAAGATAGCGAGTATTTGAATCCGCATGATCAATTTTTGCAAAAAACGTTGCGCGCGATTGCTACAGGAGACAAGATTCAGGATGCCTTGCCGTTAGCTAAACAAGAAGGATCACATTATTTGGTCGAAGCAGAGCAATTGCTCCAGCGATATCATGAATTTGATCTAGACGATGCAGTAAATAACACATGGCAGGTTGCCGAAAAATGCAATGCGGAAGTTGTTTTTCAAAAGCCTGTTTTGCCTAAATATCATCAAAAAAAGTTTGTCACTTCGGAAGAATATCTGCACTATTTAGCTCAAACTGGATTGCAGCAGCGTTTTGGTCAAAATAAGATTCCAGCAGAATATCAAAAACGATTAAATTACGAATTGCGCGTCATTAATCAAATGGGATTTGATGATTACTTTTTGATTGTATGGGACGTGATTAATTATTGCCACCGCGTTCAGATTACTACTGGGCCAGGGCGTGGCTCTGCGTGTGGATCACTAGTTTCTTATTCTTTGCGAATTACTGAAGTTGATCCAATTGAATATAATTTGCTTTTTGAACGGTTTTTAAATCCATCTCGTCATGAAATGCCCGATATTGACTTGGATATTCCCGATGTTCAAAGAGATACTGTAATTAAATATATGTATCAAAAATATGGAATGGATCATGCAGCACAAATTTTGACGTTTGGGACATTGGCTGCAAAGCAGGCATTGCGGGATGTCGGTCGAGTATTTGGCTTAACGATGGTTGAGATCAAAAAATGGGTAGATGCAATCCCTTATTCCAAAGGCAAGATCACATTAAAAGAGGCATATCAACAGTCGCGAGAATTGCGTTTATTAGTCGATGCTACGCCTGAAAATAAATTGCTGTTTAAAACGGCTTTAGGTTTGGAAGGCTTACCGCGCCACTATTCTATTCACGCTGCTGGACTCGTAATCAGTGACAATTCAATTGCGGGAATTTCAGGCCTGCAGGCAGGCCCATTGGGGATCCCTGTTACTCAACAAACTAAAAAGTATGTTGAATCTTTGGGTTTGCTTAAGATCGACTTTTTGGGATTGCGTAATTTAACCGTATTGGGCAATATTTTAAATTTAATTCGTCAGCAAGGCATAAAGATTGATCCTAATCAAATTCCTTTAAATGATGCACAAACTCTGCAACTTTTCCAACAAGGAAAAACAGATGCTGTCTTCCAATTCGAATCAGGTGGTATTCGCCAAGTTTTACGTAAGCTTCATCCTGATAATTTTGAAGATTTAGTAGCGGTGAATGCCTTATACCGTCCGGGTCCAATGCAAAATATCGATGCCTTTGTCAGAAGAAAGAATGGGCAAGAGGCAGTCAGATATCCTGATCCTAGTTTGAAGAAAATATTGCAGCCAACTTATGGCATCTTGGTTTATCAGGAACAAGTAATGCAAACGGCACAAATTTTGGCTGGCTTTTCTTTAGGTGAGGCTGATATTTTGCGGCGTGCCATGTCTAAGAAAAAGCAAGACGTAATTGAGCAGGAAAAAGGCAAGTTCATTGCTGGCACCATCAAACAAGGCCATACCAAGGCTGTAGCGGAGCGGGTATATCAATATATTGAGCAGTTTGCTAATTATGGATTTAACCGTTCCCACGCCGTTGCTTATACAAAAATTGCCTACTGGCTAGCCTATTTAAAAGTTCATTATCCTGCAGCTTTTTATACGGCGATGTTAAATTCGGCTGCTGGAGCTAAGGCACAAGATTATATTATGCAGGCGCAGGAAGCTAATATTAAGATTTTGCCTCCTGATATTAATCACAGCAGTTTGGAATATGCTTTGAAAAATAAACAGATTTTGGTTGGATTGAAGGCTATTAAAGGTTTAAGAGTAGATTTTGCTAGAGAAATTGCAGATAATACTAAGCCTTATAAATCATTAAATGATTTTCTGCGTAGAATCGATCCTAAGTTTTTGCAAGCTGATGCTATCAAGGCTTTAATTATGGCTGGTGCTTTTGATGGGCTTGAAAAAAATCGCAATGAATTATTGGTTAATTGCGATGAAATAATTGCTAATGTGCAATTGACAGGTCAAAATATTTCTTTATCTGAAATATTGGGGAATGCACCGCTTAAGCCAGCAGACGAACCAACGGGTGCAGAAAAAGCTGCAATGGAAGAAAAAGTTTTAGGCTTTTCGACAACTACTTCGCCTTTAATTGCTGTTCAAAAATTTGCTCAAAAATTTAATAGCAGACCGTTAAATCAATTCCAATTGAATGAATCAGGAGTTGGAGTGGGCAAATTGATCAGGTTCAAGCAAATTAGAACCAAAAATGGCAAAAATATGGCGTTTGCCAGCTTTGCTGATACTTCTGGTGAGCAGGAGGTTGTGATTTTTCCTCGAATTTATGAAAAATTTGGTACAGAATTAAAAGTCGGTGACATTTATTTATTAGGTTTACGCGTGCAAGGAGATCGTTTTGACCAAAATAAAAAGCAATATCTGCTTACCAATTTGCGAAAAGTAAATTTTAAAGAATAATTTGTAAAAGAATAAGTTATTCTTGCTTTGCATGTAAGTGCTAACATTTTATAAATGAAAATAAACCGCAATTTAGCCCAATTTTTGTGAGATTTTTGGGTGAAAAAATGTTAATATTTATTTGATGTGAGAAATTACACAAAATATAATCATGATGAGGTGAATTCATGAAACGGATTGGTATTTTAACTAGTGGCGGAGACGCCCCTGGTATGAATGCAGCAATTAGAGCTGTCACCAAGACTGCTATCCATCATGGACTTGAAGTCTTTGGAATTCGTTATGGTTTCGCTGGTTTGGTTGCAGGTGACTTTGTTCCGCTTACTACGGAAAATGTTGACCACAAGATAAGTGAAGGCGGTACATTTTTGTACAGTGCCCGCTTCCCTGAATTTGCACAAGAAGAAGTGCAACAAAAGGGTGTTGAGCAATTGAAGAAACATGGTATTGATGCTGTTATCGTTATTGGCGGTGACGGATCTTACCACGGTGCTTTAGCCTTGACTCGCCACGGCGTAAACTCAGTTGGTTTACCAGGGACTATCGATAATGATATTCCTTATACCGACTACACGATTGGCTTTGATTCTGCTTGTCGTACTGCTATGGACGCAATTGATAAGATTCGCGACACAGCAAGTAGTCACCACCGCGTTTTCGTTGTTAACGTAATGGGACGTGAATGTGGTGATATCGCTATGCGTGTTGGTGTAGCTAGTGGTGCAGATGCAATTGTTATTCCTGAACGTTCATACGACGTTAAAGAAATTGCAGAAACTATCACTCGTGGTTTTGCAGATGGCAAAGATCATGGTATTATTGTTTTAGCAGAAGGTGTCATGACCGCTGATAAGTTTAAGGATGAATTACTTAAATACGGCGATTTTGATGCTCGTGCTAATGTCCTTGCGCATATGCAACGTGGTGGCTCACCAACAGTCACAGATAGAGTTAATGCTACTAAGATGGGTAACTATGCTGTTAAGTTGCTTCTCGATGGGAAGGGCGGTTTAGCTGTCGGCATGGAGAATGGTCAACTTAGTACCCACGACATTCTTGATCTGTTTGACGGAAAACACCATGGCGATTATGCGTTATTGGATGTAAATGAAGAAATGACTAAATATTAATTTAGTTGATTTTTGGAGAGGATTTTTTTAATAATGAAGAAAACTAAGATTGTTAGTACTTTAGGACCAGCTTCAAACGATATTGAAACTATTACTGCTTTAGCTAAAGCTGGTGCAAACGTATTCCGTTTCAACTTCTCACACGGTAATCACCCAGAACACCTTGCTCGTATGAAGATGGTTCGTCAAGTGGAAAAGGATACTGGTATACTTCTTGGCATCGACCTTGACACTAAGGGTGCTGAAATCAGAACCACTGAACAAGAAGGCGGTAAGTTTACTATTAATACCGGTGATATGATCCGTGTATCAATGGACGACACCAAGAAGGGTAACAAGGACATGATCCACGTTACCTACGAAGGTTTGTACGATGATACTCACGTTGGTGGTCACGTATTAATCGACGATGGTTTGGTTGACCTTTTGATTAAAGAAAAGGATGACGCTAAGAGAGAATTAGTTTGTGAAGCTCAAAACACTGGTGTTATCGGCTCAAAGAAGGGTGTTAACGCTCCTGGTGTTGAAATCCGCCTTCCAGGTATCACTGAAAAGGATACTGACGACATTAAGTTCGGTTTACAATACGGTATTAACTTCATTACTGCTTCATTTGCACGTAAGGCTCAAGACATCTTAGACATCCGTAAGCTTTGTGAAGAAGCTGGCGCAGATTACGTTAAGATCTTCCCTAAGATTGAATCACAAGAAGGTATTGACAACGCTGACGAAATCTTACAAGTTTCAGATGGTTTGATGGTAGCTCGTGGTGACATGGGTGTTGAAATTCCATTTATGGAAGTTCCATTTGTACAAAAGAGCTTAATCCGCAAGGCTAACGCACTTGGTAAGCCAGTTATTACTGCTACTCAAATGCTTGACTCAATGCAAGAAAACCCACGTCCAACTCGTGCCGAAGTTTCTGACGTTGCTAACGCTGTTCTTGATGGTACTGACGCAACTATGCTTTCAGGTGAATCAGCAAACGGTCTTTACCCAGTTAAGGCTGTTAAGGCAATGGCTGAAATTGACGAACGTACTGAAAAACAAATGCTTAAGCGTAACACTTTAGCACTTCAAAGATTCGAAGCTTACAAGGGTTCAAACGTAACTGAAGCTATCGGTGAATCAGTTGTACGTACTGCTCAAGAATTAGGTGTTAAGACTATCATTACTGCTACTAACTCAGGTTACACTGCACGTATGATTTCTAAGTACCGTCCAAACGCAGACATCATTGCTTTGACTTTCGATGAAAAGATCCAACACTCATTGGGTATCGTTTGGGGTGTACAACCATTATTGACTGAAAAGCCTAAGTCAACTGATGACATGTTTGAAGTAGCTGCTAAGGTAGCTAAGGAAAAGGGCTTTGTTAAGGATGGCGACCTTGTAATCATCGTTGCTGGTGTTCCAGTTGGTGACTCAGGTACAACTAACTTGATGAAGTTACAAATTATCGGTAACAAGCTTGTTCAAGGTTTAGGTGTTGGTAACGGTTCAGTTATCGGCAAGGCTGTTGTAGCAAACTCAGCTGAAGAAGCTAACAGCAAGGTTAAGGAAGGCGACATCTTAGTTGCTAAGACTACTGACCCAGACTACAACCCAGCTATCAAGAAGGCTTCAGGCTTAGTTGTTGAAGCTTCAGGTTTGACTTCACACGCTGCAGTTATCGGTTTATCATTAGGTATCCCAGTTGTTGTTGGTACTACTAACGCTACTGAAAAGATTTCTGATGGTTCAACTATTACTGTTGACGCTCGTCGTGGTGCTATCTACCAAGGCGAAATCTCAAACCTTTAATTAAAAGATAAAAAAATATAGA
>NZ_GG700753.1:145826-162352 GCF_000160855.1 Lactobacillus helveticus DSM 20075 = CGMCC 1.1877 | reverse complement strand
AATAGTCAGCTTTCGAGCTGGCTATTTTATTTTGTCTAAATATCTTTTATACTTGTATATGAAAGAATATGTAAAGTAGGAGAAAAAGAAATGCTTGGAACTATTGCAAAAGGAAAAATAATTGATGAAAATGACAACGCCTATTATGTACAAATTGATGGCGTTACTTATGAACTAAAAAAGCAAGAGCTTACCCAAGACGAAATTCCTAAAGTTGGCGATGAAATCGAGGGCTTTATTTATGATAATAAGTCACATGATCGAGAAATGACGCAGTTCTTACCTTTTGCTCAACCTGATCAATATGGTTGGGGTAAGGTAACAGAAGTTCGACCAGGTTTAGGTGTGTTTGTTGATGTCGGATTACCTGATAAAGATGTGGTAATATCAATGGATGATTTGCCACGAGAAAGGGAAAGATGGCCTCGTCGCGATGATCGTATTTTGGTAAGACTAGAAACCGACTATAAGGATCGAATTTGGGCTAAATTGGCTGACGAAAATATTTTTGACCAATTGGCAGCAAACTTCCCTAATGGTATGAATAATGAGAATGTTTTTGGAACTGTTTATGCCACTCGTGAAATTGGGGCTTTTGTTTTAACTAATGATTATTACTTGGGCTTTGTCCACGAGTCACAAATGCCTCGTCCAATGCGTTTAGGTGAGCAATTTAAGGGTAGAGTTATTGGTATAAGTCAATATGGTCGTTTAAACTTGAGTGCTTTGCCACGTGCTTTTGAAGAAATCGACGATGATGCACAAATGATTTTGATGAGTTTACGCAGAAGAGAAACTAAGACTTTACCATTTTACGATAAATCTGATGCACAAGAAATAAAGCGTTACTTCGGCATTTCTAAATCTGCATTTAAGCGTGCATTAGGGCATTTGCTTAAGGCAGGTTTGATTGAAGAAGATAAAACTGCCGAAACAATTACTTTAATTAAAGATCCAGAAGAGAATACTGATGGAGAAGAATAAGTTACAAGATCAAATTGATGATTATTTACGATATAGCCAAATTGAACGTGGTTTAAGCAGCAATACGATTACTGCCTACCGTCAAGATTTGGAAGAATACTTAGCTTTTGTAAAAAAAGAAGGCATGGATTCGTGGCCCACTGAAGCTAGTGATGTAGATGCTTTTTTGGCAAGACAGTACGATTTAAATAAAGCCACAAGTTCAATCAGTCGTCTTATTTCTAGCATGCGTAAATTTTATCAATGGCTTGCGCGTCAAAATATTCAAAAATTAAATCCAATGCTTGAGATTGATTTGCCTAAAAAAGAACGACGTCTTCCTGTAGCTTTGAATCAAAAAGAAATTAATGATTTGCTTGCTCAACCTGATATTAAACGGAAATTAGGCTTAAGAGATCGAGCAATTTTAGAGACTTTATATGCTACAGGTATGCGTGTAAGTGAATTGATTAATTTAGAATTACAAGACCTGCATGAAGATTTGGGTTTAGTTAGAGTACTGGGAAAGGGTTCTAAGGAGCGCTTAATACCAATTAGCTCAGTAGCTTTGCATTGGATAAAACAATATCAAAAAGAAGTGCGTGATCCGCTAATTTTGAAAGCTGGACAAAATGATGAGCATATTTTCTTGAATAGCAGGGCCAAGCAGCTTACGCGTCAGGCAATTTGGCAAATGATAAAAAAGTATTGTCAATCTGCCGGTATTACCAAAGATGTTACACCTCATACATTACGTCACACCTTTGCTACACATCTGCTTGAAAATGGTGCGGACTTACGAGTCGTTCAAGAAATTTTAGGACACTCAGATATAAGCACTACTCAAATTTATACTAATTTGTCTCAAAAACATATTTTACAGGTATATCAAAAGACGCATCCTCGTCTTTAGGTGATTAACAATGCTAATACAGTATAAAAAAGACTATGAAAAAACGGCTATGGGATTGCTCTCATACTTGCCGAATTTTAAAAATATTGAAAATCTAAAAGAAGAAATAGGGCTTAATCAAGAAGATAATGATTTTCTGCTTTATTTGTATCGTAATAAACAGAACAATATTGTAGGGGTGTTGGGTACACAAGTGACTGATCAATTTATCGTGATCAGATATCTTTCTTTAGCTCCCGGTTTTCGTGAAATTAGCTACGAAAAAGAAATCGTAGATGAGCTAAAAAATGAATATCCTGATAAAAGAGTTACTGCTGTGCCTGAGTATACGAATTTATTAAAAACCGTCGAAGAAGATAATGAATAAAAGTAATTTAACGTTAGAATTGCCTAATTTTGAGGGGCCATTAGATTTATTATTGCATCTAATTCAATCACAAAAAATAGATATATATGATATTCCGATTGCTCAGATTACTAGCCAATATTTGGAGTATTTAAGACAAATGCAAAGCCTGAATTTGCAAATTGTAGGTGAGTATTTTATGATGTCTTCAACTTTATTAAGAATAAAATCACAATATTTGTTGCCGCAAAACGATTTTGTAGATGAAATTGAACCTGAAGATGATCCTCGTGATGAATTAGTGCAGCAATTAGTACAATATTCAATTTTTAAAAAAATTTCTGCATATTTCAAAGAACGAAATGAAGAAGTGCCGATTGTTGTTTCTAAGGAAGCCAGTGTTTCAACGTCTGTTAAAGTTCAACCGCTGCCAAAGGGACAAATTACCTCAAATGAATTGGCAACAACTTTTTCAATGGTTTTGCGTCGATTAAAAATGCGGCAGCCAGATACTGCTTCAATTAAAGTAGCTGAAACACCGATTAATGAGATGATTGATTATTTACATCGCCGTCTAGCAAGTAAGCGACAAGTCAGCTTTTTTAGTTGTGCAGACAAGATGCATAGCATTTCTGATGTAATTGGTTTATTTTTAGCAATGCTTGAATTGAGCAAAAAACACGAGATTCGAGTCTTACAAACAAGAGAATTTGGTGATTTAAATTTAGAAAGAAATGATGTAAATGGCAAGTAAAGAGGCAAATTTAGAAGCACTTTTATATGCAGCAGGTGATAGTGGACTAGAAGAACAAAATTTGACTGAAATGCTGGAAATTGACGGAGAATCTTTAGATAAAGTAGCTCAAAACTTGCAACAAAAATTAACGCAAGATGCAGATTCTGGCTTGCAATTGATTCATATTGCTCATACATATAAGCTAACCACTAGTCCACAAACAGCTAAAATAATTGAAAAATATTTTCAAAAGGATTTAACTAAAAATTTAAGTCAGTCAGCCTTAGAGATTTTGGCAATTGTTGCTTATCGTCAACCTATTACAAGAGTGGAAATTGATGACATTCGCGGGGTTAATTCATCCGGCGCCTTGCAGACCTTGGTTTGGCGTGGGCTGATTAAAGCTGATGGAAAAAAAGATGCTCCAGGACATCCTAAATTATACGTGACTACTGATTATTTCTTGCAGTATTTCAATTATCATAGTTTAGCAGATTTGCCTTTAATAGAAGATTTCGCTGATAATGATAGCAATGGCGAGATAGACTTGTTTGAAGCTAAAGGAACTGCAGATAAGCAGATGCAGAAAGAGGAAGAATAAATGGAAGAAAGACTACAAAAAGTAATTGCAGAAGCTGGAATCGCTTCAAGAAGAAAAGCAGAAAAAATGATTGTAGCTGGCCGTGTGAAGGTAGACGGCAAGGTAGTTACTAAGTTAGGGACTAAAGTTGAAACCTTTAGTAATATTACAGTTGATGATGAACCGATTGAAAGAGAAAGTTTACACACATATCTTTTTTATAAGCCACGTGGTGTTGTCTCTACCGCAGATGATGATAAGGGGAGAAAAACAGTCGTAGATTATTTTGAAGATGTGCCATATCGCTTATATCCAGTAGGTCGTCTTGATTATGATACTTCAGGCCTGCTTTTAATGACCAATGATGGCAAATTGGCTAATTTATTGATGCACCCAAGAAATGAAGTTTCTAAAGTTTATGTTGCTAAAATCAAGGGAATTTTAACTCCTGACGAGATTAAAACATTAACTACTGGGGTTAAACTAGATCGATTTAAAGCTGCTCCAGCAAAAGTGAAGATTCTTAAAACAGATAAACGCAAGGATACTCAAATTATTCAATTGACCATTCACGAAGGACATTATCACCAGGTTAAGCGCATGTTTAAGGCAGTAGGTCACTTAGTTGAAAAATTATCACGTGAAAAGTATGCGTTTTTGACTTTGGATTCTCTTACTTCTGGACAATATCGTGAATTATCAAAGCACGAAGTTGACAAGTTAATGAGATTAGATTAATTTATACTTAGAAATTAGATATATAGGTTGTTGTCTTCAAGGCAGGGTGAAAATCCCGACCGGCGGTTAGAGTCCGCGACCCACGCAAGTGGCTGAATCTTTTGATACCGATAGTTAAAGTCTAGATGGAAGAAGACAGATCGATAAAATAAATTTTACTTTACTTTATAAAGGTCTGTTGCTGGAGCAATTGACCTTTTTTGTAGGAAAGAAAGTAAGTTTATGAATAAATCGAAAGCAAATGCTACAGGATTAGCAAATATTATTGCATATGCATTAATTGGGTGTATTGCCTTTGTGGTAATGAAATTTGAATTTTCAATTATTCCTGGCGTAGTTTTTTTAAAGTTTGATTTTTCAGATGTAATTATTACAATCGGAATGTTCATTTTTTGAGCTGTTCCAGGTATAATCATTGCATTGATTAGAATGATTTTGAGTTTGATTTTTGCTGGTTTTGCTCTGCCAAGTGTAGTAGGTGAGGTTGCGGCCTTTCTTGCTTCAATATCGTTTGCTTTGCCATTTTATTTCTTCAGTAAAAATATAACTGTTGAGAATAGAAAGACAAAAATGGGGATAATTAAACCAATATTCGGTTTAATTATTGGCATTATTGCAATGACTTGCGTAATGTCGTTAACTAATGCATTTATTTTAACTCCGTTATATGCAATAACCTCAGTTCCTAATTTACCTGCGATCAATAGTTATGGCGCTTTGTATCACTTTACTGAAAAGGTTTATTTAGGACAATTATTGCATTGGCCATCCATGCAAGCTTATATTTTTACGATTATAGTGCCATTCAATTTACTAAAGGGCGTAATTAATAGTGTAGTTGTATATTTGCTTTTTGAAGCAACAATTAAAACGATTAAGCCTTTTGTACGAAAGAGATTTAATTTGAAATAGAATTATAGAATCCCATTAACTTTTAAAGTTGATGGGATTTTTCATATTCAAAGACCAGTAAAGTATGCTAGAATTGATCCGTTAAGTGAATGGAGGAATTTACAGATGGATAAAAAATCAACAGGGCCATATCAACACTATGAACGGCCGACTGAGAAGCGAAGTTCACAGGATAAGCAGCCTGGTGGATCTGCTAGATGGATTGCAGTTATTGTAATTTTGGTAGTTATCTTAATTGCATTGATTCCAGTTGTTCATCGTTTATCATCAGGCAATTCTGAAAAAGCTGAAGAAGTTCAAACAGTTAAGAAGGTTTCTTCTAAAAAGTCATCTAAGGCAATTAAATCATCTAATAAAGCTAAAAAGACTTCATCTTCAGCTAAGAAGAATTCTGTTAAGACTAGTTCAAGTTCATCTCAAGAAAGTAAGCCTAAGACTTATTTAGTTAAAGAAGGTGATACTTTAACTAATATTGCAGAAAAAAATGGTATGACTGTTGATCAATTATCCAGATTAAATGATCTTGAAGATACTTCAAACGTCAATGTTGGCCAAACACTTAAATTGAGATAATCTTTCAGAAAGGATAAAAGAGGTCGAGCAGTAAGATCTCTTTTTTATTAAAATGCAAGTAGCAGTAGATGGACCTGCATCAGCAGGTAAAAGCACGGTTGCTAAGATCATTGCTAAAAAGCTGTCTTACGTTTATATAGACACTGGTGCAATGTACCGTGCATGTACGGTTATTGCTCGTAATCATCAGTTAGATTACGGGGATGAAGCAGGAATTTTGCAAGCTATTGATGAAGATGGAATTGAATTGAAGTCTGAACATGGTGAGCAAAAGGTTTATGTAGCAGGAAAAGATGTATCTAAAGAAATTAGAACACCAGAAATTTCTGCTAACGTGTCACAAGTTTCTGCATTGCCTAAAGTACGAGAAAAAATGGTTAGTTTGCAACGCCAAATGGCTGGCAAAACTAATGTAATTATGGATGGTCGCGACATCGGTACGACTGTTTTACCAAATGCAGAAGTAAAGATCTTTTTAGTAGCTTCTGCTAGATCTCGTGCTGAACGTAGACTCTTGGATTTCAAAGAACGTGGCATTGAGTCTAAACAAACAGTAGATGAAATCGAACAAGATATTGCAGCAAGAGACTATAAAGACTCACACCGTAAGATTTCACCACTAAAAAAGGCAGATGATGCAATTGAAATTGACACTACAAATATGTCAATTGAGCAAGTTGTAGATGCAATTTTAGCGGAAATTAAAAAAACTCAAAAAATTTTTTAAAAAAACAGTACAAAATAGTAGAAAAATATCAAACTTTCCTTTAAAATGGAACATGATATTGGGAGGTACATATGTCAGAAAACAGTAATCAATTTTTAGACGCATTAAAGCAAATGCAAGGAGTTGAGGTCGGAGATATTGTCGATGTCGAAGTATTAGACGTTGAAGACGGCCAAATCAATGTTGGTGTTGTAAACGCTGGTGTTGAAGGTGTTATTACTCGTCGTGAATACACTTCAGATCGTAACGCAGACTTACGCGATTTAGTTAAGCTCGGCGACAAGTTCAAGGCCTTAGTATTAAGAAGAGCCGGTGGCGATAAGGAAAATGGTGAATTCTTCTTCTCAGTTACCCGCTTGAAGGAAAGAGAAGCTTACGACAAGTTACAAAAGGACTTCGAAGAAGGTAATGCTATCGAAGGCACTGTAACTTCATCAGTTCGTGGTGGTTTACTTGTAGATGTTGGTACACGTGGTTTCTTACCTGCTTCATTAATTTCAAACCGTTACGTTTCAGATCTTAAGCCTTACATTGGTAAGACTATGAAGCTTAAGATTACTGAAATCGATCCTAACAAGAACCGTTTGATTCTTTCACACAAGGATTTAATTGAAGAAGAACGTGAAGAAGCATTTGATAAGGTTGCATCACAATTAGTTGTTGGTGACGTTATCGAAGGTAAGGTTTCACGCTTAACTAACTTTGGTGGATTTATCGATGTTGGTGGTGTTGACGGTTTAGTTCACATTTCAGAAATTTCTTACAAGCATGTTGATAAGCCAAGCGATGTTTTGAAGGCTGGTCAAGATGTTAAGATTAAGGTTATTGGTATTGACGATGACAGACATCGTATTTCCCTGTCTATTAAGCAAACTGAACCTTCTCCATTTGAACAAGCTACAGCTGACTTAAACGAAGGCGATGTTTTTGAAGGTGAAGTTAAGTCATTAACTAACTTTGGTGCATTTGTTGAGGTTGCTGACGGTATTCAAGGTTTAGTACACGTTTCAGAAATTTCAAACAAGCACGTTGACAAGCCAAGCGATGTTTTGAAGGTTGGTCAAACTGTTAAGGTTAAGGTTTTGAACATTGACCCAAGTGACAGAAGAATTTCACTTTCAATCAAGGCTGCTGACTCAAACGCTTCTTCATCAGATAACCACAGTTCTCGTCCACGTCGTTCACGTAACGAAAACTCAGTTAACAATAAGTACATGGGTGACAACGATAACGGCTTTGCATTAGGTGACATCATTGGTGACCAATTAAAGGACCGTAAGTAGTCATTTCTGTTAAAAAAGCCGACACAGAGTCGGCTTTTTTATTTTTATATTTTAAAAGGAGGGCACATATGGCTTTACCAGTTGTTGCAATCGTTGGACAACCAAATGTAGGAAAATCTACACTTTTTAATAGAATTATTAATCAACGCTTAGCAATCGTAGAAGATAAACCCGGTGTTACTCGTGATCGTAATTATGCTCAAGCTGAATGGATGGGCCATAAATTCGATTTAATTGATACAGGTGGTATTACCTGGGAAGGTGGAAAAATCGAAGAAGAGATCCGTGCACAGGCTGAAATTGCGATTGAAGAAGCAGATGTCATTGTGATGCTTACAAATGTAGTAAATCATGTGACAGATCTTGATGAAAGAATTGCACATCTTCTTTATCGCACCAAAAAACCAGTTATTTTGGCGGTTAATAAAGCAGATAATCCTGAACAGAGAAATGATATTTATGATTTCTATAGTTTAGGATTAGGCGATCCTATTCCTGTATCTAGCAGTCACGGGACTGGTATTGGTGATTTGCTAGATGAAATTGTTAGTGATTTCCCAGCTGAAAAGGATAGCCAAGCCAATGATGTTATTTCATTCAGCGTAATTGGACGTCCAAATGTAGGTAAATCTTCAATTGTTAACAAATTATTGGGTGAAGACCGAGTAATTGTGGCAAACGAAGAAGGCACTACTCGTGATGCAGTTGATACACCGTTCACTAAAGATGGTGTTAAATTTAAGGTAGTTGATACTGCTGGTATCAGAAGACGCGGAAAGGTTTATGAAAAGACCGAGAAGTATTCTGTCTTACGTGCTGTGGCTGCTATTGAACGCTCAGACGTGGTTTTGCTTGTTCTTGATGCAAGTACGGGCATTAGAGAACAAGACAAGCACGTAGCCGGATATGCACACGAAGCAGGACGTGGAATTATCATTGTTGTAAACAAATGGGACTTACCAAAGAAGAACAGTACTAGTGCTAAGGAATTTGAACGGGAAATTAGAGCTGAATTCCAATATTTGGATTATGCACCTATTTTGTTTGTGTCAGCTAAAACTGGCCAACGCCTTGATCAAATTCCATCAATGGTTAAAGAAGTTTACGATAATCAGAATCAACGTATTCAATCAAGCGTGCTAAACGATTTATTGCTTGAAGCAAGTAAATTAGTTCCAACACCAATGATTAAAGGAAAGAGATTGCGCGTTTACTACATGACACAAGTAAGCACCAATCCGCCAACTTTTGTTGTGTTCGTTAATGATCCGGAATTAATGCACTTTTCTTATGAGCGATTTTTAATTAATCAATTGCGACAAAACTTCGATTTTGCGGGAACTCCGATTAAAATTCTGCCGCGTAAGAGAAAATAATTAAAAAAACACCAATATTTTGCAAAAATCCTTGTTGTAATAAGGGTTTTGTGATATTTTGGTTTCTAGGAAACAATGATTAGTCTAGATCTAGATCCTAGATCATTATTCCTTGTTTTTCAAAACAAAGAAAAAACTTTGAACTTCGGGTTCAAATTCAGGAGGTGAATTATTTATGGCAAATAAAGCTGAATTAGTTTCTGAAGTTGCTTCAAAGACTAAGTTGACCAAGAAGGAAGTTGCTGCTGCTGTTGATGCTATCTTTGGCTCAATTCAAGACAACCTTGCTAAGGGTGAAAAGGTACAATTAATCGGTTTTGGTACTTTTGAAGTACGTCACCGTGCAGCGCGTAAGGGTCGTAACCCACAAACTGGTGATGAAATCGAAATCCCAGCTAGTGAAGTACCTGCATTTAAGCCAGGTAAGGCTCTTAAAGAAGCTGTTAGGTAAGATGCTTAACGCTATTAAAAGACGTTGGACTTTGTTCCAGCGTCTTTTTTTAGTACAATTAAAGTCTGACTGGAGGCAAAATAATGAGTTATTCAGAACAATTACTTGATTCAATTCAAAACCATGATTTTTCACAAAGCAAACATCTTTTAAAAGAAGCTTTAGATAAAGATGACCCTGAAATTTTATCTTCTTTAGCGGAAAATCTGACCGATTTAGGGTTTACTAATTTAGCTAAAGAAGTTTATCGCGCTTTAATTGCTAAATTCCCCCAAGAAGACTTATTTAAAGTATATTTGGCAGAAATTATGCTCAATGATGGAGATGAAGATGATGGCTTATCGCTTCTTTACGGCGTCTCTAAGGAGTCTTCAGCCTATCTAGATGGTTTGCTTGTACAAGCAGATTACTATCAAACTAACGGCCTAATTGAGACAGCTAAGGATAAATTATTGCAAGCTCTTAAACTTGCCCCGAAAGAAGATGCAATTAAATTTGGCTTAGCCGAGCTTGACTATTTAAGCGGAAATTATGAACAAGCGCTGGCCTTATATGAAGATTTGATTCAACGCCAAAAGACTTTTGGCGAAGTTAATTTAAATCAAAGATTGATTGCAACTAATGCAAAATTAGGTAACTACGAAGCAGCTGCTAAAATTATTAGAGAGCATAGCAGTAGTCTGTTGGATATTGACAGTAAATATGAGGCTGGGTTAGTAATGCTTGCTGTTGGAAATGATGATCAAGCTATCAAGCTATTAGACGAAGTGATTGATCAAAGTCCTGATTATGTTAATGCCTATCCTTTGCTAGCTCAAGCTTATGAGCATAAGCATGATAATGAGCAAGTATTGCGGACTGTGCAGGCAGGTTTAGCATATAACGAATTAGATGAAACTCTTTATTCAATGGGGGCACGTGCCGCTGCTAATTTAAATCAATTGGATACCGCTGCAGATTTGCTCGAGAAGGGCCTTAAAAAGGCTCCTGACAATAGTGAATTACGAATGCAACTATCTAACCTATATCTGCATCGTCATCAGGATAAGCAAAATATTGTCTTATTTAAGGACTTTGATAATGAGAACATTGATGCACAGGCTCACTGGAACATGGCCTTATCGTATGAAAGACTTGATGACACAGAAAAAGCACAGAGCGAATTTTTGTTAGCTTATCCCGATTTTAAAGAAAATCCCGATTTTCTGCATCAAATGATTATGTTCTTTAGCGTCCAAAACAATCCTGATATTACTAAGCAGTTATTGCAGAAATATCTTGAATTAGTACCAGAAGATATGGAAATGCAAGACTTATATAATAATTTGTAAAAAATAAACGTCTGAGAAATTATTCTTCTCAGACGTTTTTTCATTTACGAATTAATAAATGGTGCCGCTTTTGCTTATACGTAAATCCTTCACCTAATGCTTCGTGAACTTCAATAATTGATACAAAAGCATTAGGATCTTCTTGTCTAATTAATTGCTTAATTGCGGCTATTTCTCTAGGAGAGACTACTACGTAGATTACGCGCTTGTTATCTTGCTTGTAGCCACCTAATGCTTTAAAGTGGGTAAAACCGCGATCAAGTTTTAGATCAATCATTTTACCAATTTGTTCATACTTATCAGAGATAATTAGTAACCCACGTGCACTATATGCACCTTGTTGAATCGTATCCATGACACGCGACAAGACAAAAGAAGCAAGTAAAGTGTACATCATGTGTTTAAGATCTAGGTAAGATAGGGATGCAAATAAAACCACGGCGTCACAGAATAGCAGCATTTTACCAGATGAAATTCCAAACTTGATCTGACATATTCTGGCAATAATATCTGTTCCGCCTGAAGTGCCGTTATATCTAAAAACTAGTCCTAATCCTATACCTGAGAGGACCCCTGCCGAAATTGCGGAAAGGAAGAGGTCGTGTTCTAAATCTAATTGTTTTATAATAGGTATTGAACGCCAAAACCAAAGAAAGAAGGAAAGGCAGAGAGTTCCCCAGATTGTATAGGTTAATAAGCGTTTGCCCATAAAACGATAACCTAATATAATTAATGGTATATTAAGTACTAGGGTAGAAAGACCCATGTTAATATTCCAAAAATGGCGCAAGATAAGTGAAATACCGCTTATTCCGCCATCGGCTAATTTATTTGGAACTGAAATGATTTCCAAACTTAAACCGTAGATGGCACATCCCAATGCAATCATAAAGATATCGATAACAGTAGATTTGTTGAGTTTAAGCATGATGATTGCCTCCTTTATGTCTTTTCCTTCATTCTAACAAACTAAAAGTAAAAAAGGTATAAATAAAGAAATTAAGAGTTGAGATTTTACCAATGATCAAAGTAGATAAATTACCAGATGTATTTATTAAAGCAATGCCAGTCTTGCAAACTTTAGAAGATGCTGGCTTTGAAGCATATTTTGTCGGTGGTTCTGTAAGAGATCTTTTATTAGATAGACACGTACATGATGTTGATATCACTACTAGTGCTTATCCTGAAGAGGTTAAGGAGCTTTTTGCAAAGTCGATTGATACTGGAATTAGACACGGGACGGTAACTGTACTATATGGTGGCGAAAGTTATGAAATCACCACTTTTAGAACAGAGTCTGGTTATCAAGATTATAGAAGGCCAGATCACGTTACTTTCGTGCAGAATCTTGATGAAGATTTAAAACGCAGAGACTTCACAATCAATGCTTTGGCAATGGATCTTTATGGTCAAATTGTTGATTTATTTAATGGAGTAGAAGATTTAAAGAACCATATTATTCGTGCCGTGGGCGATCCTGAAAAAAGATTTCATGAAGATGCCTTAAGAATGATGCGAGCTGTTCGTTTTACTAGTCAATTAAAATTCAATTTAGAAGAAAAAACAGAACAAGCGATTAAGGATAATCATGAACTTTTGAAGAAGATTTCAGTAGAACGTATTCGTGAGGAGTTTGTTAAGATGGGGATTGGGCCTCATTCAAGACAAGCGTTTCAAATTTTCCTTGATACGCAATTAAGTGAAGACGTTCCTGATTTTGCGGGAAAAAAGGAATTGTTGCAGATTTATCCACAATTGCAATTTAGTCCAACCCTTGAAACTAGCTTGTGGTCATTAATTATTATTTTGTTAAAGCTTCCAGATGAAGATATCAGCAAATTTATGCGTGATTGGAAAAATTCCAATGCCATGACTGAACAAGTAGAACGGATTATTAAGTTCTTCGACTTGATTTCTGATCATACTCCAAATGATTACGAATTATTCCAAGCAGGTGAAAGAACAATAATTAATACCATAGATGTGGCACACATTTTGGGCCAACCAGTGGCTTCAGAAGCCCTAGTTGATCGTTATCTAGCTTTACCAATTAAAAAGCCAGCTGAATTGGCAATAGATGGACGCTTTTTGATTAAGCACGGGATGCGTCCAGGTGCTGAATTGGGTCATACCCTTAATAAAATTAGAGAGTTAGTAGTTTCAAGCAGATTAGAAAATAGTCCAGATGCAATTGAAAAGTATTTAGAAGACTTAGATTAATAAAAAAGGATGTATCAAAAATCGATACATCCTTTTTTTAAACATAAAGCAAAACGGAGAAATACATTAAAATTGAGCCTAGCATAACGAATAAATGCCATACTGTGTGAATAAATGGCACATTACGCATGCTAAACAAAATTGCTCCAACCGTGTAAGCAATGCCTCCGCTGACTAAAAGCCAAAAACCAGTTGGACTCAAGCGAACATATAAATATGATCCGGATAGAATTACCAGCCAGCCCATTGCTACATAAAGTACGGTGTCAAGAATTACATGTTTTCCGCGATTGAAAATATAGTAAATAATTCCGAAAATCGTTAAGCCCCAGATCAATCCAAACAATGTCCAGCCCCATGCGCCGCCAATTGCGACTAATGAATATGGCGTATACGAACCTGCAATCAGCAGAAAAATTGAGGAATGGTCAAAGATCTGGAAAACTTTTTTAGCACGAGTAAAAACTAAACTATGATATAAAGTAGAAAACAAATATAACAGGACAAGGCATGAACCATAAATAGTAAAAGTTACTATGCGCATGGGACTGCCTGTATGAGCAGCTCTAACAATTAAAACTACTAATCCTGCAACTTCTAAGCCAAAGCCAATTCCGTGTGTAATCGCGCTAAAGATATTATCAAGTAAATAGTATCTTTCTGATCTTACACTTGGTTCTTGCCAAAGTTTTTTAATTTTTGTAATGCACCAATCTAACAATCCAATCATTCCTTTTTTCTTCTTGAAAATTTTTGATATACTAACTATACGTTACTTGCTCATATTTTATCATAAAAATTAAAGTGAGCATCTTAGAATAGGGGTTGAATACATTGTTAAAAATTATGACAGATTCTTCAGTTCAATTGACTGAAGAAGAAATTAAAAAATATGATATTACTGTTGTACCTTTGTCAGTAACTATTGATGGTAAGACATATGTTGACGGTGTAGATATTACTAGACGCGACTTTATTGAAAGAATGGATGAAGACAGTGATGTGCCTAAAACCAGTCAACCTCCAATTGGTCGCTTTGTAGAAACAATTAAAAAGTTGACTGCTGATGGTAGTGAAGTATTGGGCATCTTTTTGGCTAAATCACTTAGTGGAACAATTGATGCCGCTAAACAAGCAGCACAGATGGTTCCTGACGCCAAGGTGGTATGTCATGATTCAGGCTATACGGATCGAAGCGAAGGCTATGAAGTAATTGCTGCAGCTCAAGATGCTCAAGCAGGAAAATCTATTGATGAAATTTTGGATCATTTGAAGAAAATGGAAGACAATATGTATTTGGAAATGATGATCCCTGATTTAACCAATATTGTAAAGGGCGGTCGACTTGGAAAATTGGCTAGTCGCGTAGTCAGCATGTTAAATATTAGAATTTCCTTGCAGATGAAGAACGGCAAAGTTTTAGTACCTAAAAAAGGTCGCGGCAAAAAATTCACCGAAAAGTTCAATGATATGTTGGTTGAACAATTGAAAGAATTAGGCGATCAAGTCAAGCAAGTAGGTATTTCATATGTTGATACGCTGGATGACATGGAAAAATTAGCTGCTCGTTTTAAAGAAGTAAATCCTAATGTAGATATTTTGATTCGAAAAACTAGTCCAATTATTATTACTCATGCAGGTCACGGTGCCTACGCAGTTATGTTTTATACGGAGTAAAAATGGCTTATCGAGAAAGTTTTTATCGTTATTTGATGACGCAGCGTGATGCAGATTCTTCAGATGAAATAGCACAATTTGCGAATAACGCACAGCATGATCTGACTTTTCCTAAACAAGAACAAGATTATGAAAAATTGTCAGATTATTTAGAATTAAATGCTAGTTATTTACCAAGTATGTATATTTTTGATCGTGCTTATAGAATGTACGAAGACAAAATGATGTATTAAGCCCAAGCCCCTGTTGCCTGGGCTTTTTTATTAAATGAGAAATTAAAATGAAGGTAATGATTTTTATTGGACTTATCGTTTTTGCCGTTGCTTTGGCAACGATAATCCAGCAACGATTTTTACAAAAAATATCAGTTAATTATATAGCTCTGGTGATTGGAATAGCGATTGCCTTGGTCCCGCAGACAAATATTTTAATTGAAAATTTTAATTCAGAAGTCTTTTTAGACTTAATTGTGGCACCGCTCTTATTTTTTGAAGGTCAAAGAACCAGATTATATAGCATTTTACGTAGCTGGCGTGCAATTGTAGGCTTAACGGTAGTAATGATCGTAATAGCGACAATTGTAGCAGGATTAGGAGTTCATGCTTTTAGACTATCATTGCCGTTATCTTTTATTTTGGCAGCTGTTTCTACGCCAACCGATGCTACGGCAACTGAGTCTGTTATCCATGGTTTAAAATTACCTAAAAAAATAAGTTTTTATCTCAAAGATGAATCTTTATTTAATGATGCATCTGGCATTATATTGCTTAATATGGCAGTAGAATGGTATATTCATAAGCAACTTCATGTTGTTGAAGCAATCGTCGATTTTCTTTACTCTGCTGGTGGAGGCATTTTGCTAGGCATTTTGATTGCTGCTATTTTAGTCTTTTTGCGGCAAGCGAGTTTTAGATCAAAATATCATTTAGCATCTGATCTAAGAATGCCGATAGAAGTGCTGTTCTTTTTAACGCCTTTTATCATTTACTTTATAGCAGAAGAAATTCATGTTTCAGGAATAATAGCTGTAGTAGCTGCAGGGTTGCTTCATAATGTGGAATCAGAGCGTAGTCGCTTAACTAACGCTTCAATCTTTTATAGCAGTCATCAATTTTCGCAGTTAATAATTGATATTTTAAATGGCGTCGTCTTTTTGCTTTTAGGGATTATTATTGTTCGTTCAATGCGAGAAGATGTTTTTAATCAACAAACGATTGAAGCGATTTTAATTGGTATAATCTTATATGTCGCAAATTTAGCAGTGCGCCTTCTCTATTGTCGTTTTTCACCATCGATTAAAGGAAAAGTCAGTTCAAAAGGTGCATTGATTTTCAGTTTAGGCGGGATTCATGGTGCGGTAACTTTTGCCTTGGCTTATACTTTAAGTGAAATGAGCATCAATATTGCTGATTTTCATTTGATCTTGGTTAGTGAAATTGTATTAATTTTGCTCAGTTTGATAGTTCCTACTATTGCATTTAGATTTATTTTAGAAAAAGATAAACCTGATTTAGATCAAAGAAAAGAAGTAAATCGTGTACGTAAGGCAATGGTTCATTACGCATTAAAGCAAATGAATCAGATTTATTTGCCTAAAAAAATAAGAAAGCAATTAGAGTTTGATTTGCGAACACAAATGAATCAGACTTCGATTAAGGACTTTATTAAAGAAGTCAAATATACTGTTAAACAAAAAGAAT
>NZ_GG700753.1:134812-144950 GCF_000160855.1 Lactobacillus helveticus DSM 20075 = CGMCC 1.1877 | reverse complement strand
CAAAAAGAATTAACAGATGATCAAAAAGAGTTTAGAGCAGAAGTTTATCGTTATGCTTTTAGACAAGAACGAAATTATTTAGGTAAAATTGCTCAGCAGGAACAAGAGTATCGACACGGCTTTCTGGTTTTATATCGAGAAATTTTGATTGCGGAAGTAATTTTCTTAGGTGATGAAGAATAGTATAAAAAGAAAGAAGAGATAATATGGCAACAATTCAATGGTATCCGGGTCACATGAATAAGGCTCGAAATCAGCTCGAAGACAAATTAGGCTTGATCGATGTTTTGGTTGAAGTACTTGATGCTAGAATCCCCGAATCTTCTAGAAATCCAATGATAGAAGATTTGGTTGGCAACAAGCCTCACATTATTATTTTGAATAAAGCCGATTTAGCTGATCCTGTTTTAACTAAAAATTGGTCAGCTAAATTAAGTGGACCAGGTAAATATGTTTTGGCGATTGATTCACTGCATAATACCAATATGCAGAAATTAATTTCAATGGTTAAAAAAGCCGCTGCAGAAAAAACTAAGAAGTTAGAGGCAAGAGGTGCTTCAAATCCTACGATTAGAATAGCTCTTGCAGGTATCCCTAACTGCGGGAAATCCACTATTATTAACCGTTTGGTCGGCCGTAATGTGGCTGAAGTCGGTAATAAGCCAGGCGTAACTAAGGGTCAAAGATGGCTTAGAACTAGCAACAATATCCAAGTTTTGGATACACCAGGTATTTTATGGCCTAAGTTTTCAGATCAAGAAGTAGGCTATAAATTAGCTGCTTTTGGTGCGATTAAAGATAGTGTATTTCATGCTGATGATGTAGCTTTATACGTACTAGAAAATTTGCGCCAGCATTATTTGAAAGATTTGACTAAATTCTCTAAATTAAATAGCGCAGATATTGAAAATCTGTCAGATCCGGATATTCTTTTAGCAATGACTGAAAAATATGGTATGCGCGATGACTACGATAGATTTTCATTGTTTATGTTGCAGCGATTACGTAAGGGAGCAATTGGAAGAATTACGTTAGATAGGCCAAGCAATGACGATTAAAGAAGTAAAAGAATTATTATCGACTGATGTAACTGAGGATCAATTAGCAGAATTAGAAAAAGATCCTCGCGTTGGCGTACAGAAATTGATCATTAGCTATCGGAAAAAGCAAGCTAAGCTACTAGCGAAGAAACAAGCCTTTTTAGAGCGCTTTTCATACGAAAAGCAATTTTGGCAAAAAGACGAACTGGTTGCCGGTGTTGATGAAGTTGGTCGTGGACCCTTAGCAGGACCAGTGGTCACAGCTGCCGTAATTATTGATCACAATTTTGATTTATTAGAAGTAAATGATTCTAAAAAATTGAGTCCAGAAAAAAGATTGCAGCTTTATCCCAAGATTTTATCGGAAGCTGTTAGCGTTGGAATTGGTGTTAAAAGTGCAGCAGTAATCGACCAAATCAATATTTATGAGGCAGACCGTCAGGCAATGGCACAAGCGGTTAAAGCTCTTGATGTTAAGCCGAATGCACTTTTAGTTGATGCCATGAATGTACCAGTAGATTTGCCGCAGATTGAGTTGATCAAGGGGGATGCTAAATCAAATTCTATTGCGGCTGCTTCTATTGTTGCTAAGGTATTTCGGGATAAATTGATGGATGATTATGATAAAATTTATCCACAATACGGTTTTCCTAGAAATGCGGGTTATGGTACCAAGGAGCATATTGATGCATTGAAGAAGTATGGTCCAACACCGATTCACCGTAAAACTTTTGCTCCAGTAAGCGATTTTTTTAAATAAAATTCAATTTTAAAAGAAAAAAGTCTCTTTTTTTGCGTATTAAGTAATGGAGGCTTTTTTATGAAAAAGAAAGAATTTTTATTAAGATTAAAATTGCAAAAGGGTGTTGGCTACGTAAAATTATTAACAATTGCTAATCAAATGAAGCCGGGGTTAGAAATAGAATTAGATGATTTAAAAGAAATGGATTTATCAGAGAAGTTGGTAGATGCATGTCATTTAGCCTTTAATGATGATAAGCTAGCTAAGCTGACTAGACAAATTAGGCGACAATGTATTGTGATTAGCTTTTTTGATGAAGAATATCCTGAAAAACTACGGCAGATTTATCGGCCGCCTTTGATTTTATTTGCCCAAGGAAATTTATCTTTATTGAAAAAAGATATTGTGACGATTGTGGGTTCACGTTATCCTACGCATTATAGTAGGGATGTGATTAATCGGCTGGTCCCCAATTTACTTGATCAAAATAAAGTCATTGCTAGTGGATTAGCTAGGGGAGTAGATGCTTTAGCTCATGAAGCTACTCTAAAAAATAATGGCCGTACTGTTGCTGTAGTTGGCAATGGTTTAAATCATTCTTATCCCCAAGAAAATTATTCTTTGCAAGAGCAAATTAAAAACGACGGTTTGATTATCAGTGAATATTTACCAGACACCCCACCAAGGCCCTATAGGTTTCCTAAAAGGAATCGTATTTTAGCGGGTTTGAGTGAAAGTATTATTGTAACCGAGGCCAAAGAAAAGTCTGGTTCGTTAATTACTGAAAGTTTAGGATTACAAGAAAATAGAGACATTTATGCAGTCCCTGGGCCAATTACTAGTAAATTATCAGCCGGCCCAAATCAATTAATTGAGGCTGGAGCTACACCAATTGTTGATTTTAAATTTAAAAACGAAAAGATTTGACAATTACCAAAGTATTATTTATCTTTGGACTGTATAAAGTAAAAAATAATATTTAAATAAGGAGGCATTTAATGCCTACTAAAGCAAAAAGTAAATCAAAAACTAAAAAACATAAAAAAACTTTAGTCATTGTGGAATCTCCTGCAAAGGCTAAAACTATTGAAAAATATTTAGGTAGAAACTATCACGTTATTGCCTCTAAAGGTCATATTCGTGATTTACCTAAGTCTCAAATGGGAATTGACTTTGAGGATAATTACAAGCCCAAGTATATTTCTATTCGCGGCAAGGGTGACACAATTAAAGAGCTTAAGAGTGAAGCTAAAAAAGCTAAGGAAGTATATTTGGCATCTGACCCCGATCGTGAAGGGGAAGCTATTGCTTGGCACATTGCTCATGCTCTTAATTTAGATGAGAATGCTAAAAACCGAGTAACTTTTAACGAAGTTACCAAGGATGCAGTTAAAGAGAGTTTTAAGCATCCTAGAACAATCGATATGGATACTGTTGATGCTCAACAGGCACGTCGCGTTCTTGACCGAATCGTAGGTTACTCACTTTCCCCAATTTTATGGGCAAAAGTGAAAAAAGGTTTGAGTGCTGGTCGTGTTCAATCTGTGGCCTTGAAGCTGGTTATTGATCGTGAAAAAGAGATCAAGAACTTCAAGCCTAAAGAATATTGGACAATTGATGCCGAGTTTGCAAAAGACAAAGAAAAATTTAAGTCTGCTTTTTATGGTGTTGATGGCAAAAAGAAAGAATTGCCAAACATTGATGCAGTTAAAGATGTTTTAGCAAAAATCGATAAAAAGAAGAACTTTACTGTTGAAAAAGTTGTTTCTCGTCAACGTCGCAGACAACCTGCTGCACCATTTACCACTTCAACTATGCAACAAGAGGCTAATAAGCGTTTAGGCTATAGAACTCGTAGAACTATGAGTATCGCACAGCAATTATATGAAGGAATTAGTTTAGGTAAACAAGGTACTGTTGGACTAATTACCTACATGAGAACTGACTCTAAGCGAACTTCTCCAGTTGCTCAACAAGAAGCTTCAAAATTCTTGCATGAAAATTACGGGGCAGAATTTGCTGCTAAAAATCAAAGACATTTTAAGAATCAAGAAGATGCTCAAGATGCCCACGAAGCAATTCGCCCAACTAGCGTATATAGAACACCAGAATCATTGAAAGATGTTTTAACTAAAGAACAATATCGTTTGTACAAGTTGATCTGGTCACGTTTCTTGGCTAGTGAAATGACACCAGCTGTTTATGACACTGTCAGAGCAGATATTGTACAAAATGGCGTAATTTTTAGAACTACCGGTTCAAAAATGAAATTTGCTGGTTTCACAAAGGTTTATGATAACCAACAAGAAAAGAACGTTGAATTGCCAGACTTGCAAGAAGGCGACCAGGTAAAAATGACCAAGTCAGATAATAAGCAGCACTTTACTTTGCCACCTGCTCGTTATACTGAAGCTAGCTTGGTTCATGCTCTAGAAAAAAACGGTGTTGGTCGTCCGTCAACTTATGCACCTACAATCGATACAATTCAACGCCGCTATTATGTTAAGTTAGATGGTCGTTCAATTGTTCCAACTGAATTAGGAGAAATTGTTGATACATTAGTTGAAGAATTTTTCCCAGATATTGCTAACGTAGACTATACAGCTCATCTTGAAAATGAATTAGATGAAGTTGAAGACGGTAAAAAGCAATGGGTAAACGTAGTTGACGAATATTACCAACCATTTAAGAAAGAATTGAATAAAGCAGATAGCGAAATTCAAAAGGTGCAAATTAAAGATGAACCGGCTGGATTTAACTGTGATATCTGTGGTGCGCCAATGGTAATTAAAATGGGACGTTACGGCAAGTTCTATGCATGTTCTCGTTTCCCAGATTGTCGTAATACAAAGCCAATTGTGAAAAAGATTGGCGTAGTTTGTCCTAAATGTGGTAAAGGCGAAGTAGTAGAAAAGAAATCACGTAGAAATCGTAAATTCTACGGCTGTTCACGCTACCCAGAATGTGATTTTGTATCATGGGACAAACCAATTGGCAGAAACTGCCCTAATGATGGTCACTTCTTAGTAGAAAAACATTCTAAGAAAGGTCCAGTAACCTTGTGTCCAAATGGCGATTACCGTGAGGAACCACAAGAAAATGAAGATAAATAAGATTGAGAATAAGGTGATTTAATGCTGAAAAATGTAACTGTAATCGGGGCAGGTCTTGCTGGAAGTGAAGCAACCTGGCAATTAGCTAAGCGTGGAATTCACGTGGACCTATATGAGATGCGTCCTCAAAAAGAAACTCCTGCACATGAAACTGGTGAGTTTGCGGAATTAGTTTGTACGAATTCTATGCGTTCTAATCAGTTGTCTAATGCAGTTGGACTTTTAAAAGAAGAAATGCGTCATCTTGATTCATTAATTATGAAAGCCGCTGATAAGACACAAGTTCCTGCTGGTGGTGCATTAGCAGTGGATCGTGATAGTTTCAGTAAATACGTAACTGATACTTTGCGTGGCTTAGATAATGTCACAGTTCATGAAGAAGAAATTACTGAAATTCCAGAAGATGGCATCACTATCATTGCAACTGGTCCTTTAACCAGTGATGCTTTAGCTGAACAAATTCAAAAATTTTCTGGTACAGATAGTCTGCATTTCTTTGATGCCGCTGCTCCAATTGTGGCTGCTGATTCAATTGACATGAATATTGTTTATAAAAAGTCACGCTATGATCGCGGTGAGGCTGCCTATTTAAATTGTCCTATGAATAAGGAACAATATGAGAACTTTACTCGTGAATTAATTAAGGCAGAAACCGCGCAATTGCATGGCTTTGAGAAAAACGATGTGTTTGAAGGCTGTATGCCAATCGAAGTTATGGCTGCTAGGGGTGCTAAGACAATGCTGTTTGGTCCTCTTAAACCAGTAGGTTTAGAAGATCCTCATACGGGTGAAACACCATATGCAGTTGTACAGCTTCGTCAAGATAATGCTGCCGCTTCAATGTACAACATCGTAGGTTTCCAAACTCACTTGAAATATGGTGAACAAAAGAGAGTCTTCTCTATGATTCCAGGGCTTGAAAATGCTCGTTTTGTTCGTTATGGCAAAATGCATAGAAATACTTATATGGCTTCTCCTGATGTATTGACTGCCAGCTATGAAGCTAAAAAACGTCCTGGATTGTTCTTTGCTGGACAAATGACAGGTGTTGAAGGCTATGTTGAAAGTGCCGGAAGTGGGTTAGTAGCTGGAGTTAATGCTGCTCGTGAAGCGTTAGGTGAAGAGCCAATTGCTTTTCCTAAGGATACTGCATTAGGTTCAATGGCAAATTACGTTACCACTACTAGTGCTAAGCATTTTCAACCAATGAATGCTAGTTTTGCACTTTTACCTGCTTGGGAAGGTAAGAAGATCCGTAAGAAGCGCGAACGTCACGAAAAGATTAGTAAACGTGGCATTGAAAGCATCGATAAATTTAAAGCGGAAGTTTTAGATTAATGACAGAAAAACAGGATGAATTAACTCATTTTATTTCTTATTTGCAAAATGAGCGACATTACAGTGAATTGACAATTTCCTCTTATCAAACCGATTTATTAGAAGCTAAAAAGTTTTGGCAAGAAAATGGTGGCTTTGATGGGTGGAAAAATGTGCAAGAGCGAGATATTCAGATTTATTTGCAGAATTTAGCTGATCGTAAATTAGTACGTAGCAGTCAAGCGCGACAAATGTCGAGTCTGCATTCGTTTTTCCGCTTTTTAACGCGCAGAAAATTTATTAAAATTGACCCTACACAGGGAATTACTCTTAGACGTGGGGAGAAAAAGCTGCCAGAGTTTTTTTTTGGAAATGAGCTTAAGCAGGTATTTGACTCATTGAAAGGTAACAAACCTTTGACGATGCGTAATCTGGCTTTGTTTGAATTGTTTTATGCTACAGGGATGCGTGTAAGCGAGGTTAGCAATTTGACCTTGCGTCAAATTGATTTAAACTTACAAACGATTTTAGTCCATGGTAAAGGCAATAAAGATCGCTATGTTGCTTTTGATGATCATACTAAAAAATCTCTGGTTAGATATCTTGAAGATGCTCGGCCCAATTTATTAAAAGATGAGACTGAGCAACATGTTTTTTTGAGCAATTTGGGCAACCCCTTAAGCAAGCGTGGAATTGAATATGTGATGCAGAAGACTTTTAATCAGGCGGGAATAAGTGGAAAAGTTCACCCTCATGAGTTGCGTCATACTTTTGCAACCGCTATGCTTAATAATGGAGCAGATTTACGTAGTGTCCAAGAATTGTTAGGACACAGCAGTTTATCTGCTACTCAGATTTATACGCATGTTACAATGGCGCATTTAAAATCAGATTATGAAAAATACTTCCCTCGTAATAAAGAAAGTTGAGGTTTAATATGACAACAATTTGTTCAGTAAGATTTAATGGAAAGACTGCAATTGCAGGTGATGGTCAAGTTACTTTAGGTGAAAAAGTAATTGCAAAGGCAACTGCACGTAAGATTCGTCGTATTTACCATGATCGTGTAATTATCGGCTTTGCTGGCGGTGTTGCAGATGCTGTTAGCTTGCAAGACATGCTTGAAGGCAAGCTTGAAGCATATAATGGTGATCTCCGTCGTGCAGCCGTTGAAATGGCTCAAGCATGGCGTAAAGACCCAACTTTGCAAAAATTAAATGCAATGTTAATTGCATTTAATGAAAAAGATTTATTGTTAATTTCAGGTAATGGTGAAGTGCTTGAACCAGATGAAAATGTTGTAGCAATTGGTTCAGGAGGTAATTTTGCTCAAGCTGCAGCCATCGCAATGACACGTCATGCAAATGATATGCAAGCAGATGAAATTGCACATGAAGCTGTAAAAATTGCTTCAGGTATTGACGTCTTTACTGATGATCATATTGTTACTGATGAAATTTAAGGAGTAAGAAATGGCTATTAAAACACCAAAAGAAATAGTTAAGATCTTAAACGAATACATTATTGGTCAAGATGAAGCTAAAAAGTCAGTGGCAATTGCTCTTTACAACCGTTACCGTAGAATGCAATTGTCTAAGCAAATGCAACACGAAATTACCCCTAAGAACTTGCTGATGGCAGGTCCTACAGGTGTAGGTAAAACTGAAATTGCACGTCGTTTAGCTTCAATTGTTGAAGCTCCATTTGTAAAAGTAGAAGCTACTAAGTTTACTGAAGTAGGTTACGTTGGTCGTGATGTTGAATCAATGGTTCGTGACTTAGTAGGCGAAGCTGTGCGCATGGAAGAAAAGGATCAATTTGCACGTGTGAAGCCACAAGCTACTAAAGAAGCTAATAAGCAGTTAGTTCGTTTGCTCGCTCCAGGCGTTAAACGCGAAAAGCGTGAAAACCAGATGCAACAAATGCAAGACATGATGTCAATGTTAATGGGCGGTGCAAATCCAAATAATCAAAATAACGATCAAGAAGAAGTAACTGATGAAGTTAGAAATGAGCGTATGGATGTAGCTGAAAAGCTAAACAAAGGCTTGCTTGAAGATCGTGAAGTAACCATTGAAGTTGAACAAGCTCCTAAGGCCAACCCAATGAGTGACATGATGGGACAAATGGGAATGGACATGGGTTCAATGCTTAGTGACATTATGCCAAAGAAGAAGGTTAAGCGTACTTTGTCTGTTCGCGATGCACGTGAAGTCTTGATTCAGGAAGAATCACGCAAGATGGTAGATTATGATACTATTTATCAACGTGCTATTGAGAGAAGTCAAAACAACGGTATTATTTTTATCGATGAAATTGATAAAATTATTGCTGGTAATAAGCGTAATTCTGGTGAAGTTTCTCGTGAAGGTGTACAAAGAGACGTTTTGCCAATTGTTGAAGGTTCAACTGTAAATACTAAGTATGGTCCTGTCTCTACTGATCATATTTTGTTTATTGCTGCTGGTGCCTTTGCTGAAAGCAAGCCAAGCGATTTGATCCCAGAACTTCAAGGTCGTTTTCCAATTAGAGTAGAGCTCAATGCTTTAACTAAGGACGACTTTGTCAAAATCTTGAAAGACCCTCAAAATTCATTGCTTAAGCAATATATTGCTTTAATGAAAGCTGATGGTATTAAATTGATCTTCACTCAAGAAGCAGTTGATAAGATTGCTCAAATTGCCTTTGACGTTAACCAAGGTACAGATAATATCGGTGCAAGACGTCTTTCAACTATTCTTGAAAAATTGCTTGAAGATGTTTTATATGAAGGTCCTGATATGGAAATGGGCGAGATTACCATTACCGAAGCATACGTTGAAGAAAAATTACATGATATTATCATGAATAAGGACTTAACTAAGTTTATTTTATAATTCATAAATTGAGAAACAGCTGGATTTTCCAGCTGTTTTTTGTTAAAAGCATCTGTTTTGTTTAGCGATTAATGTTAAAATATAAGTAATCGAAGCGATTACATTATAATTTTTAATATTATTAAATAAGCTAAGTAAGGACAAATTAAGTTATGGATTATACTATTGAAAATAATATGATTACGGTTGTAATCTCAGATATCGGTGCTGAGATTCAAAGTGTTAAAAGTGTTCATACTGGTGAAGAGTTTATGTGGCAAGCCGATCCAAAAATTTGGGGAAGACATGCACCAATTCTTTTCCCAATCGTAGGTAGACTTAAGAGCGATGAATATACTTATAAGGGTAAGACTTATCATTTAGGACAACATGGTTTCGCTAGAAATTCAAAATTTGAAGTTGAAAACCATACTCAAGAAAGTATCACTTTTTTATTAAAGGATAATGAAGAGACTCGTAAAGTTTATCCATTTAAATTTGAATTTAGAGTAAATTATAATTTGATGAATAATTTGCTGGAAGAAAACTTTAGCGTTGTGAACAAATCTGATGATACTATGATCTTTGGCGTAGGTGGTCACCCAGGATTTAACTTGCCAATTAAAGAGGATGAAAAAAAGGAAGACTACTTCTTTGATATGCATCCATCTGTAGCTCGTGTGCAAATACCTTTAAAGAATGCATCTCTTGATTGGGATAGCCGTTCATTAGCATCAACGGATAGCTTTATTTCCTTAAGTGATGAATTGTTTAAGAATGATGCCTTAATTTATGAATTACATGGACATGACAATAAGGTATCACTTAGAACTGACAAGAGTAAATTCCATATCAATGTTTGGACTAGAAATGCTCCATTTGTAGGTATTTGGTCACAATATCCTAAGACAGCTGATTACGTATGTATTGAGCCATGGTGGGGAATTGCTGACAGAGATGATGCAGATGGTCAATTAGAACATAAATATGGTATGAATCATTTGGAACCTAATAAGGAATTTCAAGCTGGTTTTAGTATGACTTTCCATTCAGATGCAGATTCTGAAGAAT
>NZ_GG700753.1:126825-133800 GCF_000160855.1 Lactobacillus helveticus DSM 20075 = CGMCC 1.1877 | reverse complement strand
ATAAAATATCTTTGAACAAAATAAAAAGCGGCTTAGTTTGCCGCTTCTTTTGCAAATAGCATGTTGATTCCACCAATGAGGATGAATACTGCGCAAAGAATAATTAAAATCTGATCGCCTGAATGATCGAGCATGATCCCAGCAACTACGGAGCTAATTGGACCACCAATTGAAGTACTAGTGCGGATCGTGGTTAGCACACGTCCTAAATATGCATCTTCCGTAGTAATCTGAATCATTGATTCTGACAGAATATTTTGAAAACTAGTTAGAAAACCAAACAAGGCGATGAGTACACTTAATGCAAGCCAATTAGACAGGAAGAAGATCATCATTAATAAAGGAATGGTACTAAGCATCCAAGTGTAGGGGATCGTTTTAACTGTAGGAGTTAGCTTGCCCGAGATGAGTGCTCCTAAGAGAAAGCCACCGACAAAGCAAAGATAGAATGTACTATAAAGTCCAGCAGAGCCAAGCTTATCGGCTAGTTTAGGTAAGAGAATAATTAACGCTGGTGAAGCGAAGGAATAGCAGATACATGACCAAAAGTAGTATTTAAGAAACCTATTTTGGCGAATATACTTTAAGCCGCTGAACACTTTTGCGCGATAGTTATTAGTTTTATCATCAGTATCGTTTGCTTGAGGTTTAGTCGATGGAATTTTTCTTAACGCAATGTACAGGAAGAAGATACTAATCAGACTTAAGCAGCTACAAACCAGCATCGATTGGCCAGCGATTAAAAGACTCAATAAAACACCTGAAAGGGCAGTACCAGCGATATTCACAACTTGATCAATCATGCTCAACTTTGAAATTAAGCTGTTTAAATCTTTTTTAGAAGGGACGCTTTCTTTAAGGATTGCACGATCGGCCGGACTGAAGAATTCATCGCACATGGACATAATAGTAGAGATTAAAATGGTCAAAACTATGTCGTGACTCAGCCAGAACATCACTGCCGTTAAAAGGAATAACAAGATAGTTTGAACTAATAGGGATGTTTGACTGGTTCTCTTGAAGGAATGCTTATCAATAATTGGACCGTAAAAAATTGATAAGGCAGCGGTAATTGAGAAAATCGCGTTAGTCAAGCCGACTAAAGATGATTTGCCGGTTTGGGTTTGCAGCCACCAGATGATGATCATGCCAAAGAGAGAATTGGATAAAAGCATGGTGGCTCGAGATAATAGGTAAGTTTTCTTTTCTAACATTCACAACAACTCAAATTAGATATATGTATTGAGGTTAGTATACTATAATTTTTTATTATATTAAGAAAAAGTTAAAAAGGTAAAGCTCTTACTCGTAAATGTAAGTGTTGAAACTTTCATTCTTTTTATAATTAAACTTATCAAGTAATTCGCTAGCCGCCCAATCGGTATCGTCGGCTTCAAAAAATGTAGTGGAATATTTTTTGAAGATTTTAATTAACAAACTATCTATAAAAGATGAACAGTTTGTAGGATCAACCGAGCATAAATAAGCGATTTCATTATTTTCTGTAAAAGCAGCATTGTTGAGTCGCCCCTGTTTATCCAAACTATAATATCCAGATCTTGTTGGGACTTCAGTAATGAATTAATTCTTACTAGCGGTAAGAGGTGAGACTAATTCATGAGTAGTTTTGTAATATTTATAGAGAAAATCGCAGCATTTTGAATAAATAGGATCAGTAGCGATAAAAGGCACAACTTTAAAATTGGTTCTTAAGGGATGCTTTAAGTCAGTAGCACTAACTTCAGCCTCAAAGCAATATCTTTTACATTTGAAACCATTTTTTAGCATAAAATCTACGAGTTTAGTGTGGCTAGATTCAATCATGACTTGTAGTGGTTTTTGTTCTTGCTTCCTAATTTCTGCAAATGGTGAAGTGGTTGGAATTTTAATTAAGTTAAACTTCAAGTATATGCAAGAGTCATGAAAAAGATTGCGGTAAGTAGAGATGGTACCTAAAGATTGATTATTTTCAAATAATTCATATGTTTGAGGATTAACTTTTCTAAGTTTCATTTTTTATTCACCATACAAGTATAAAAGTAAAAAAGGTACACTGCAGCGGCCTTTCATAAAATTATTTCTCCGAAGTTCTAAGTAAACAAATGATGTTGATTATATTGCCTAACAGCCAAACTGCAAAAAGTGTTAAAGAGATAGTCAATGCGGTTTGTAAATTGGCGGAGTTAGAATTTTTTAAGTAGGTAGATATAATCATTGCCACAATACTTATCCCAATAGTCATGTGATCTAAGATTGAAAGGGGTTGATATGCTGCGGCAACTTTTATTTTATGATCTTCTGCCAATTCTGGTTCTTCTTTAATTGGATTTAATACCATCTTCAAATAAGCAATAGAGCCGACAAAGCAGATTAACGCACAGATCAGAGCGATGCACATCACCTTTTGATCACCATTATTAAATGCCATCCATGCTGTGGCTGCACAAAACAACCCAACCAGCAAAGTTAAAGCTATTAGTAGTAGCTGAACAAGCTTAATTGTTTTTTCTCATCTCGATCTCCTCATTTCAACAATTTATTGTGTTGCTTAAAATTATATATGATAGAATTAAAAAAATCTATTTCTTATAATAAATTAATGAAAGAGGTGCATTTGGTTTTGACAGAAGTCATGATTAGAAAATATAGAACTGAAGACTTTGATGAACTGGCTAAGGTTATGGATAAAGGACGCATGCAGGAACTTAAAACAGCAGGGATGGAACAAGTCTTTGTTTCTTTAAAAGATGCACCATATCTCAAGTATTTTTTGTCCTGTGATATTTACGTTGCTGAGAAAGATGAGCAAGTTGTTGGCTTTGTCGGTTTAGGACGACGCCGTTTAGATTTCTTATATGTTTTGCCAGGGATGCAGGCAAAAGGTGTTGGTTCTGCATTGATGAAGACCGCTTTGGCGAAGCTGCCGCGACCAGTAAGATTAGTAGTGTTTACTGACAATGAACGAGCCAAGAATTTATATCAGAAATTCGGCTTTAAGGTAACCGAAACAAGGACTGAAAAATGGTCTGATGAATTTCCAGTTGTCTTTTCTGAGGACACAATGGAGTTGGAATGATTAAGATGAATATAATTGTAAAGAATATTTTTAAAGTAGTAGGAATTTGGTGCATTTGCATTATGCTGTATTTTGTTTTTTCATTGTGGACGCATGTGCGATTACATACTATTGAGCTAATTTTTGGTATAAAAATGAACTTGACGGTAAATAATGGAGTCTCATTGACGATGACCAATAATTCCTGGTTCTGGTTACTAAGTTTAGCTATTTGGATTTTAATTTTTACAATGGCTAAAGTATTTGCACTAAAAGGAGAAAAATATGAAAGACATTGAAAATAAACTAGCCCCCTGACTCTACTTGGCAAAAGATGTTCCCAGCGGCTAAACAAGTACAGGGGTTCCATGAAATATCTGATCATATGGAAGCCGGTGGTGTGGCCGCTGCAGTATTGTCAAAATCGGGGAAGATTTATACCGGAGTGTGTGTTGACACAGCCTGTACTTTAGGCGTATGCGCTGAAAGAAATGCGCTTTTTAATATGATTACTAATGGTGAAACTAAAATCTCACGTGTATTGGCGCTTATGTCTGATGGTAAAAATGGTGCGCCATGTGGTGCCTGCCGCGAATTCATGGTTCAGATGATGGAAAAAGATTATCAAAATGTTGAAGTGATGATGGACTATGAGAGTAATAAAGTAATGACATTAGGTGAATTAACCCCAGAATGGTGGTTATGATTTGGAGGAATAGAGATGAGTGAAAAACCATTTATTTTAGATTTTGATAATGACCAACATGCAGTGCTTGAGCCAGAAGTTGAGCATTTACCTTTTAAATTTCATTCAAAATTGTTGTATGCGTTTGTTCCAGCTTCTGATATTGAGAATTTCTTAAAATCTGTACCTCATAAGGTATTGGGAAAATATGACACAATATCTTTTCAACCTAATATTTATGAAATAGAAATTAATCATGAAAAGATGACTTTATGTCAAGCTCCTTTAGGGGCGGCAGCTGCTACGATGTTGCTTTATTGGCTAATTGCTTATGGGGTAAAGCAAGTTTTAGCCTTTGGCAATGCAGGTGCTATTAAAGAGTTACCAGAAAATGCTATGTTTTTGCCTGTGAAAGCAATTAGAGGTGAAGGTACCTCCTTTTACTATAAGGAACCAGGACAATTCATCGATATGAGATCTAATTATCTTAATGAAATTGGAAAAGTAATTACGGATATGAATTTGGACTACGATGAAATAACCACTTGGACGACAGATGGTTTCTTCAGAGAAACATCTAAAAAAGTTAAACAATTTCAAAAATTAGGAGCTGTGACGGTTGAGATGGAGTGTGCAGCAATAGCGGCGTGTGCACAATTTAGAAAAGTTGAATTTGCACAAATATTATTCACTGCAGATTCACTAGCTAATATTGAAAATTATGATTATCGCAATTGGGGACATGAATCGCATGCTGTAGGATTAGATGTTTGTTCGCAGATTTTGAGTAGGGTGTAACTATGGAAGATAAAGATTTATTAATTGAGTGGGCGAAAAGATTGCAAAGCTTGGCACAGGCTGGGCTAACTTACGGAAATGATGATTTTGATTTAGAACGCTATCAAGAAATTCGCGATATTTCTGCGGAGATGATGACTTATAAGTCAGATTTACCTTTGCAAAAAGTGAAGGATTTATTTTGCAATGAAATTGGTTATCAAACTCCCAAGCTTGGGACACGAGCTGCCATTTTTAAGGATAATAAAATTCTTCTAGTTCAAGAAAATGATGGTAGCTGGTCTCTTCCAGGTGGTTGGTGTGAAGTTAATATGTCTGTTAAAGAAAACTGTATTAAGGAAGCCAAAGAAGAGTCTGGACTCGATATTGAAGTTGAAAGAGTTATCGGAATCTATGATCAAAATAAGCATAGTGAAGCCATTTACCCATACAATGTCGTTCACGTTTTCTTTCTTTGTAAACCGCTCGGTGGTGAATTCAATAAAAATATTGAGACCACTACTCGTAAGTATTTCGCTTATGATCAATTACCAGAAAATTTGAGTACAGATAGAAATTCGCTTGATGAGATTGAGGCTTGTTTTAAGGCATATAAAGATCCTGGTTTTCAAGTTGAGTGTGATTAGAAAATACATTTAATGAAAAAGGTCGGTCATGGCATTAGGTGAGTTAACACCAGAATTGGTGACTATTTACTTGGTCAAATGGCTTCACAATTTAATGCAGATTACGGATATGAGAAAAATCCGAATAAAACTACTGATTATCAAGTTACCGTGATTGATTTTGATGAGAATTTCAGAAAAAGATCGACACAGTATATTTAAGAAGGTGTATAGTATATGTTCTCAAATACTATTTCAATAAAATCGTGGTTAGATTTCCCACAAATTACTAAGAAGTGTGATCTTGCGGAAGTAATAATTAGATTTTGCAAAAAAATGTGCAAATATAAAAGATGGTGATTAATGCTAAGAGAAAATACGTTAATGGTAAAAAGATAGAAGGATAATAAAATGACACAAGTCGAATTAACACGTTTTCGTATCAAAAAAGGTAAAGAAGCGGAAGCTCAAGAATGGATGGATTTTTTGAATAGCCATCATGAAGATACCGTAGCCACGATGTCCGGTGAAAAGATGTATATCGAAACTGTTTTTAAAGATGAAAATGAAGATGGTTATACATATTTTTATTGGTATTCAGTACAGGGTGAAAATGGTAGTGCGGTCGAAGAGTCAGAGAGTTATATCGACAAAAAGCACCTTAAATATTGGGATGAATGTATTGATCCTGACTATAAGCCAGTTGATTTAGTTTTAGAACAAAGTTTAATTGCACCAAACGTGATGGAAATTATTAAAAACAATAAATAACAATGTCAGAAGATAAGTGCAACTCCCTAAAAACGCACTTACCTTATAATGCCAGCCTTTGATATGATAAATTTTGAATAGGATTTTAAAAACATAACGGAGGTTTATTATGAAAAAATTTATCAAAGTCGGTGCAATGGCATTAGCGTTAACTGCTTCAGTAGGGACTGTTGCTCCAGTTGTTGATAAACCGCAGACTGTGCAAGCTGCTTCCAAGACTGTCAAAAGTGGATCACTCACTTTTCATATTAAGAAGAAGCAAGTAAGAAAATCTTCTCTTAAAGGAAAGAAGATTTTAGTGCTGTGGGTAGATGTTACTAACCATGGTAAAAAGACAGTTAAGAGTGACATGCTGATGAACTACAGTGGAGTTAATGCTTACCAGAAGGTTCATGGAAAATGGCAGGAATTAACCACAGGTGCAACTAATTCTTCTTCATTAATTAAGGGATTAGGTAAGATGGAACATAATTTAAAGCCACACAAGACTATTAAAAATGGTGTAATTATGTTCACTTTAGAAAACCGTAGTAAGGTCAAGGTTGAATTTCAAAAAGGCTATAATCAAATAACAGCTAGACGTTACTTTAAAGTTAAATAAATTGAAGAAGCATTTATCGTTTGTTACGACAAATGCTTTTTTAATTGCTACTCATTGTCTAATATTTGCAAAAAGCTAGAATTTCCTTTATTTTTGATGTAACGGTTAAAATTTTAAATATAGTATTTAAACATCTTCAAAAGTAATAGGAGAGAGTATCATGCGTCAATGGTTAATCATTTTAGTAGCTCTAATCGGAACCTGATTTATTGTTTATTACTTTGATAAATATCGCAATCGTCGTTATCCAGAATCTAGACCGCAAAATCAAGATGGAAATTGGGATGCTTTCTGGGCATTTTTGTTCCCATTCATTGTTTTTATCATGGCTATTTATTTCGCAATTGCTAAGCGCAATAAGTTCCGTGCGAAGACCTGTGTGATGTGGGCACTAGGTGGTATGGTTTTTAATGCAATTTGGTATTTATTGTTTAGATAAAAAAGGTTGATCAACTCTTGA
>NZ_GG700753.1:123848-125599 GCF_000160855.1 Lactobacillus helveticus DSM 20075 = CGMCC 1.1877 | reverse complement strand
ATTGCTACAAAGGTAATGTTTTTTAATGTTGTTAACAGAAAAATAATAGAGTTATTCTAGCTAGTGTTATTCATCAGATATAACTTTAGCATATTTAGGGTTAGATCAAGAAACTCGTTAACACATTCTAGATACAATTGATTTTGGATAATAATACAACATGAAACTTATCTTTCAGTTTATAAAATTTTTAGCTTGTATAAAGTGACGTAATTAAGTACAATATTAAGTACAAAGAAGGTGAAGGAAATGACAGTAGCATTAACTCAAAGCGACTTTAGAGCGCACATTAAAAAATATTTAGATCAAGTAAACGATGATGATGAGACAGTTTATGTTGCCAGATCAAATAGTCGTAGTGTTGCAGTAATTTCTCAGGAAAAGATGTATTGGATGGAGAAAGCTATACAAGCAAAAGAAGATTCATTAGATTACGCTGTTGCTCGTGATCAATTAATTCGTAGAAATGTTTTGCCTGATGACCCAATTGTTGAATCCAATGATGATTATTGGGAGAAATTTAAATAATGTCAAAATTAGTATTTAGACCACGTGCAACATTTAATGCTGATATGAGACGTCTTGGAAAACTTGATCCAACAATAATTGATGACGTCAGAGTAGCTATCGAAGAATTACTCGAAACTGGTACGTTATCTGAAGAATATCGTGACCATCCTTTAAAAAGGCGACTAGCTGGTTATCGCGAATTTCATGTTAGAGATACCCCTAAAGGTGAGCAGCCTAACGATATAAATGATGTATTAGTCATTTGGTATATTGAACACAATAACTTAGTGGTAGTTGGTGTACGAGTAGGCTCTCACCAACGACTGTTTCCAGGTTTAAATAAGTCTAGAAAGTTTCGTAAATAGTGTAATTTAAAGCTTATCTATATAAATATGTCTTGTTTTCGCTAAATAGTTCTTTATGGCTCTAGTTCTGATTATTTGATTGACGGCACTCTTAAAGTCCCCAGAAATAAAGGGCTTGGCTACTTCGAGACGGCACGGAAGACGGCTTTAGCCGTCTGAAGCGTCGAGAATAGACTTGCCCCCGAAATGGATGGGGACTTTTTAATTTACCACTAAACAGTCATGGAGTACTTAGACTATTTAGTGTAGTAGTGCTAGCATTATTTTATCTTATTATTCTGTGAATATTTAAGCTTCTATTAAGCACGAGCCAATAATTTAAGTCATCAATCTTAGATAATATAAAATAGAGATAACGCACTATCATAGATATAGAGGTATGCAATGAAAGCACACGAAAAAGAATTTTTAGACAAAACGAAAGACTTAAAAAATAAATTCAATGAGATCAAAAATGATCCTTCCTTTATTTATAATCCTAAAAAGCCAGACGGGGCACATTTAATAAATGTTCGCTCAGTTGGAGAGGGCATGGTAGAGCATACTGAAATTATGAATGCAATTATTGTTCCTGAGTGGGCATTTAACGCTGAGTTTTTAGATGAAAAACATGAAACTGCTAAAATTCAGTTCGAAAATTATTATGCTGATAAAAATGAAAGTCTACCTCAAAATATGTGGCAGACTCCTGTAAAATTTGTATATGATTATTGCAGTTATGACTATACATTTGGTAGTTTTTCTGAAAAATTAGATAATTATTCAGAAGATTTTATTTCTTACGATGAAGCATTGGAAAAATTCCAAGCCTACCAAGAAGATATGATAAAATTAAATGAGCTGATTGCAGAAGCCGAAAATAAGAGAAAAAATCTT
>NZ_GG700753.1:113737-122720 GCF_000160855.1 Lactobacillus helveticus DSM 20075 = CGMCC 1.1877 | reverse complement strand
TCTTAATTCCAATTAATTACGGATAAAAAAATGACAAATCTGAATATAATGAAGTGAGACCTAAAAGTGAGACACTTTTAGGTCTCACTTCACTTTTAATATGGCAATGTATTCTTTTCTTATTTCATAAACGAATTTGCCCGTTTGAATAGAGTGAACTGGCAAATATTCATCATTAATATCGAGATCAATGACCTTACCGATGATTTTTTGATCATGAGAGATAAAAATTTGAGCTTGGAATTTATCATTATGAAAGTCCGTTTGGTAATAAAAATAGTTAGACTTCTTAACAAAACCATATTTCGTTAGCAGCTGAAAATTAGGTTGATATTTATTAAAGATAGTTTGTTCTAGTTCTATAATCTTTCTCCGTCTTTTTCTTTCATTATATAACTGTCCCGCGGCGTCATAGATAGCTTAAAAGTTAAGATAATAAATTTTACCGAAAATTAGAATATTCGCTTGACTGTAACCTTAGGTGATACCTTATTTTTAACTAAAAATAAGAGGAGAAAAAATGTTTAACGTTAAGGAAAGACGTATTCTGAAAAAGCATATTAAAAATCTAAAGTCTGCTAGTTTATATAAAACTTATCGCAAAATCCATAATGAATTGGAAACCGATCCTTTAATTAGAACTCATCATTTTGAGCTCTTAGCCAAAAGAGGCGTTAAGCCACCTGTATATTCAAAAAGGATTAGCCAGGATAATCGAATTGTGTACTCAGTTGATCTAAAAAGCAAAGAGGTAATTATTTTTAGTGCCTGGTGGCATTATTCGAGTGGCAATCAAAGCTTGATTCATAACAAAATTTAATTATAAATAAAAAATAGAGGTGTTAAAGCATGCCAACGAAAAAATTATTGTCGATTTCTGAATTTGCTAAAATTGCTCAAACTACTAGACGGACTTTAATTTTTTATGATCAAAAAGATATCTTTAAACCAGCTAAAATCGCTGAAAATGGCTATCGCTATTACAGTTATGGGCAGCTTTATTAGATCGGATTTATTTTGGGTTTGCGTGATCTAGGATTATCAGTAGAAGAAATCAAAGATTATCTTAGTGATGATAGTTCTGATGCTTTGAATAAGAAGCTAATCCCATTAAGACAAAAGATCGAACAACGAATTCAAAATCTCCAGCAAATTTTGACTATTTTGCGACAAAAAGAATCACACAATACACAGTTAAGAAATACTGATTTTTATGTGGCTAAAAAATGCTTTTTACCAAAGAGAGAATTCTGGTGTTCAGATTTTAAGGCAGATTGTTCTGAAGAAGAAATTGCTCGTGCGTATAGTGAATTCTATCAAGAAGTTGGTGCAGGCTTAATGACTAACAAGATGCTGTCTGGCTTTTTAACCGCTTTGCCGCAAGCACATGCCAACCAATATGCAGATTTCGGTTTTAGAATCATTAAGGAAAAGTCTTACGATGATGAAGTCAAAATCCCTATCATTACTCAAAACGATGGTTAGTATATAGTTGCTAAAGTCGAAAGTACAGGAATTGGCATTGAAAAAGGTCTGGCTGTAATTAGAAAATATGCCGAAGCTAATGACCTTGAATTAGGTGATGATTTATGGCAATTCAATATAGGTATTAATATTGAACGTCTGGGTTTAACTAAAGACAGTATATTAGCGTATGCTATAACTGATAATGAGTTATAGTTAATAGTCACGCATATTCTGAAATGGCAGAGGGCGATTAGATGAATATTCAAATTAAGCAAATAACAAATTTAGAAGATATTAACATAAAGAATGAACCTTTTACTATCTGGGGCAAGATGATTCCCAGTCTAAAAAATGGACATTGGAATTATCAAATAGAGAAGTTTAAGCAGTCCAGTATGACTTGTTTTCCTGACGAAGATTATCAATATGATAAAAATGCGATCTATCTAGCTGCCTACGATAAAAATAAGTGCATAGGATTAGCAATTTTACTAAAAGGCATGTTCAAATATCTGTATTTAGATGATTTAAAAGTTAGTTCTGCCTATCGTGAACAAGGAATAGGCAGTAAGCTAATTGCGGAATGTATGAAAAACGCTAAAGGTGAGGGGATGCAAGGAATATACACGATTGCTCAAGATGATAATTTATCAGCTTGTTTATTCTATCTAAAAAATGGTTTTGAAATTGGTGGCTTTAATAATCGCGACTATCGTGGAACTGCTCAAGAAGAAAAAGCAGATATTTATTTTTATAAAGACTGTTAATTAAGAAGGGATATTATGGCATTACCAAAGCAAATTGAAGTTAGAGGAGCAAAAGTTCACAACTTAAAAAATATTGACGTCAATATTCTGCTGCATAAGTTTGTAGCTATTTCAGGATTGTCTGGATCGGGGAAATCATCCCTAGCTATGGGAATTCTTTATGAAGAAGGATCGCGCCGGTATCTTGATGCACTTTCTACATATATGAGAAGACGAATTAAGCAGGGGGCACAAGCTGATGTTACTTCGGTTAAGCATATTCCGTCAGCATTGGCTCTGCGTCAGCGTCCCAGTGTTCCTAATGAAAGAGCAAATGTTGGTACAACAACTGAAACTTTTAATGTCTTGCGCTTGATTTTTTCACGACTTGGTTCACCTATCTGTCCTAATGGTCACCGAGTTGCACCAAGTCTGGCAATAGCTGAAGCAATGTCGAAATCCGGCGAAGAAATGGGACGAATCACTTGTCCAACTTGTGGCGTAAAGTTTTATGTCCCAAGCGCTGAAGAATTTGCATTTAATTCAGACGGTGCATGTACTGAATGTGGCGGTACAGGCAAGGTGCGTCAACTTGATGAAAATAAATTGATCGCTGATGAAAACTTATCAATTGAAGACGGCGCAGTTGCTTCGTGGTCCTTACCAGGGCGTAATTTCATGCCTAGTGTGGCAGAGCATGCAGGAGTTCGTATCAATGTTCCATTTAAAGATTTAACTGATAAAGAAAAAGACTTTGTCTTAAATGGTCCAGAAAAGAAATATAAGATGGACTTTTTATCAGGCACTGGCCGTGTGTTTCATGACTTTAATGCTCTTTATGAAAATGCTCACCAGGCAGTTCTTCGTTCAGCCAAGAGTAGCAAGAGTGAACGTGCACAAAAGAGAATCGCCGAATTCTTCACTTATTCAACTTGTCCTGTTTGTCATGGTACACGGCTTCGTCCTGAATTACTCAAGCAATTAGTTAATGGCAAGAATATTGATGAAGTTGAACATATGCAACTAGGTGATTTGCCTGCTTGGAGTAAAGAAGTTTTAGCCAAATTACCGGAAGAGATGCACCAGATGGCATCTTTATTGATCAAGGAATTTATCAATAATTTGCAGCCATTGCTTGATTTGGGCTTAGATTATTTGACTATGGCTCGAGCAGGAAATACACTTTCAACCGGTGAATTGCAACGAATCCAATTGGCCAGAACTTTAAGAACAGAAACTACTGGCGTTCTTTATGTATTAGATGAACCATCAATTGGGCTCCATCCCGCTAACGTCGATGGTTTGATTAAGGTTTTGCGCAAATTAGTTGATCAAGGCAATTCTTTGGTCGTGGTTGATCATAATGTCGATATTATTAAGGCAGCCGATGAAATCATCGAAATCGGACCAGGATCTGGTGAACAAGGTGGTCAAATTCTAGCTCAAGGTACGCCTCGAGAATTAGAAGATAATAAAAAATCTTTGATTGCACCATATTTAAATGGTAAAGCTGATTTGATGGCAAGAAAAACGACTGATAAGATTAATAGCGATCAAATAAAATTTGAAATAGAGCATTATTTCAACTTACATGATATTAAAGCTGGTATTCCAGTTAATCAAATTACTGCAGTGACAGGCTTTTCTGGAGCAGGTAAGACCAGTTTGATTTTGGATTCCTTAGTTCCGGCTATTGAGGCACAGGCAAAGGGCGAGAAGTTACCTAAACAAATTAAGAAATTCTCTTCACCGGTTCATAATGTAGTTAGTGTTGATGCGACTCCGATTGGTAAGAGTACCCGTTCAACTGTAGCAACATATACTTCAATCATGGATAATCTGCGTAAGCTTTTTGCTCGGCAGCCACTAGCAAAAGAAAAGCATTACACGCCAAGCTACTTCTCTTATAACAATAAAGAAGGAGCTTGCCCAACTTGTGGTGGAACGGGAATTGTGACGTTAGATATTCAATTTTTGCCAGATATGCAGCAGACTTGTCCTACTTGCCATGGTGAACGTTATAATCCAGCGATTCAACAAGTAAAGTGGCACGGAATGTCAATTGTTGATGTGCTTAATTTAGATATTAATGAAGCACTACCTGTGTTCAAAAAGGCACCGAAGATTGAACGAGAATTGAAATTGTTAAAAGAAGTCGGTTTGGATTACTTGCATTTAGGTGAAAGTACACCAACTTTATCTGGTGGTGAAGCACAAAGATTGAAGCTGGTTACTCATTTGAGTCATAAGCAAGATGATACTTTGTTTGTCTTCGATGAACCAACGATCGGTTTGCATCCCTTAGATGTGAAGGTTTTGGTAACCGTAATGCAAAAATTGCTTGATCAAGGTGCAACCATTCTTACAATCACACATGATTTGAATTTAATTGTTAATAGCGATTATATTTTGGATCTAGGACCACACGGCGGTAAAGCTGGTGGTAGAATCGTGGCTGAAGGGATGCCACGAGAATTAGTCAAGCATCCAGATAGTTTAACTACACGGTATTTGGCTGATTATTGGAAGCAATTTGAATAGATAAGAAAAATGAGTCTTTTTTGGACTCGTTTTTGTGTATGACTAGTGATAATATGTACAAAATTGAGGGAAGACAAATAGAAATGAAAGCTTTAAAAATTAGTAGTGTAATTTGGCTTATTTTATTCATACTTTTGGCAATTTTCATTATGATGCGACACGTGGACGGTGCCGGCGTAGTTCAAACGATGCCAATTAAGTTGATAAATTTAGCAGTGCTGGCTGTATTTGCATTAATTGTTTTAGTTGGACATCTTATTTGGCTTTTGATTGTGCGGAAAAGACAAAATATTTAGTATAAAATTACTCATCAAAATGGACATAGAATTTTTAAAATTCTATGTCTGTTTTTCAATTGGTCTAGATAAAATTAAACGCTTAGTATTTAAAACTTCACAAGCAACATATGAGTAATATAAATAAAGTACGTTAATAAGCCAATATCGATAATAAAGGCCAGTAACACAGCCCATTATTCTTGACTCTACTTCACAAAGATTAGACAATGAAACTGTATCTTGATACCGGATACATAAAATTGGTATAAAACAAACAGAGCTTTTAAATGAGAGTGGAGAAAAAGAAAATGGATAAATTATTATATACAACTTACGATCAAGATAAAGTAAACGATTTACAAGAAATTTTAGGTGAATTAAATCTAGATATTGAAGTCATCGGATTATCTTCAATAGATTATGCGCCGCAAAAGTCGTATTCTGAGGAAACATTTTTGAATAATGCGAGAAATACGGCTCATCGCTTGGCTGAGTATACCAAGTTGCCAACATTATCTGAAAGTTCTGGACTAAGTGTTGATTATTTGTTCAATTCGTTAGAGATTTTACCTTATCATCATAATGGTCAAGATTATAAGGAAAGACTGCTTGGCTATTTAGGTGGAGTACCTAGTGAAAAAAGAACGGCCAGTTATTACACGACTTTTGCTTTCAGTTGGCCTGGTCAAGAAGATAATGATATTGTTAGCTCTGGTCGAATTAGCGGCGTGATTGCAAAATATCCTTTTGGCAATAGTACTTATGTTTATGATTCTTCATTCGTTGTTCCGGGGCTAGGTAAGACATTTGGCGAGATGAATATTGATGAAAGAAATCAAGTGTCACAGCGTAGAGCTGCATTAGATAGATTGCTCGCAAATTTACCAAGTTGGTGACAAGCACAAAAGCAGGTAACTACTAGATAAAAATAAAGGATTAGATATTGAAAGGTGAGATGAAAATCTCGCTTTTTTTGTTTATAAATAACCATTTACCGCCCTAGAACTACCACTTACCTGAAATGACTGGTATTAACGTCAAAAGAGCATATACTGGTAACAAAGTCAGGAGGGGATGCAAATGAAGGTTAAGTTCAATATTGATGAAAGTCTTCAGGAGGAAAAGGCAGAGTTTTGGTTAAAGAAAATGACTGATAAGATTAGTCGAATTACAAAAGAGTTGAATTCAAAACAGGATTTTCTTTGGTGCTTTAAAAATGGGGATGCTTTTCCAGTCAATTTTTCAAAAATTGCTTTAATTCAAGTCGAGGAGGAAAAAACTAAAATTTACACTGCAGACAATATTTACTTGTATAAGGCTCGTTTGTATCAGGTTAAAAATTTATTGCCGCATGAATTCATCGCCGTCTCGCGAGGTGCGATTATTAATTATCATCAATTAGATCACTTGCAAATATTGAACAATGGCAATATTGATGCAATTTTGACAAATAAGATAAGGGTACAAGTTTCTCGGCGTAGAATCAAAGATTTGAAAGAGAGGTTAGGGCTATGAAAACTTTTAAAAATATGGTTATAAGTGGGTTGGTAGGAATCGGAATTGGCATGATTTGGATGGCGGTTGATTTGGTGCTTTCGGTTAATGGGCAAAGTGTTGAAAATGCAAAGATGTTTGTATCAAGTTTTCTTTTTTGGCTGGTAGCTTCATTTTTGATTGGCGTATTTTTCTATCTTGCTAGTTGGATTTTTGATAAAGATCAATGGTCATTGAGAAAGCAGGTAGTGGTTAATTTCTTCGTTTGTTTTGCGGCGTGGTTGCTTTTAAATCTTTATCTTAATAATTGGCAGTTTTCTTGGACGTTGGTATTTAGTGCATTTGCTAGTTTTGTAATTATGTATGTTATTGCCTATGGGTTATATTTCTGGCATTTGTGGAAAGATGTTAAGAAAATCAATCAGAGATTGGAGAACAGTAAATAATGATAGTCTTTTATGTTGAGACAGCTAGTTATTTTCACTAAATGTATCATAATAACATTTTAGAGTATAAGCTTGTAATTTATAAAGTGTCGTGATATTATTACTTCATCAATTGAAATTCATTTTATAGAAAGAAGGGTCGCCGTTGCGTCTTTAATCTTGCAAATTTAAGCATAGTTGAATAATTATTCCAGATTATGACGGAGAGACTATGCACTTTTGACAAGATTAGCAACAGGCGATATCTTCTTTTTCTATGCGCAAATAATGAGGGAGAGTCTGCACTTGTCAAAAGTGTGGGCTCTTTTTTGCGAGGCGATTTTATGAGCAACATTAGAATTTCAAATTTGTCTTTTAGATATGATGACAGCAGTGAGAATATTTTTAACAATTTAAACCTGAATCTAGATAGTACATGGAAACTGGGGTTAGTTGGCAGAAACGGTCGCGGTAAGACTACATTTTTAAACTTGCTGCGTGGAAAACTACATGGTCTGGGCGACATTCAAACCCGGTTGAATTTTTCATATTATCCGATTAAAATTGCTGATCCCGCTAACATCACTTTATATGAGTTACAAAAGCAAACTAATTTTGAAGAGTGGGAGCTAGACCGTGAATTAAATTTGATGAACGTTAATCCAGACTTGTTATGGCAACCGTTTAACACTTTAAGTGGCGGCGAGCAGACTAAGGTTTTACTAGCGTTGTCTTTTACAAATAAGGATTCTTTTGCCTTGATTGACGAACCTACAAATCATCTTGATGAAGATAGCAGACAAGAGATTAGCAATTATCTAGGTAATCATGAGAAGGGCTATATCGTGGTTAGTCACGATCGTGATTTTTTGAATCAGGTGACCGACCATATTTTGGCGATTGAAAATACGGGGATTCATTTGTATCAGGGGAACTTTACTGCATATGAAGATACGAAGCAGAAGAGGGATGAGTTTAACCGCGAGAGAAATCAAAAGCTTAAGGGTGAGATTAACGAATTACATCAGCAAAAGGAGCAATTTTATCATTGGGCCCAGAAAGTAGAGGCTAGAAAAAATATTGGTCGAAAATATCAGCATGTTCTTAATCGGCGAACTAGATTAAATAAAGGAGCCATTGGTCATGCGGCTGCCAAAATGATGAAGAAGTCGATTAACGCTCGAGATAGAATGGATCATAAGATTCAAGCTAAGCAGGGCCTAATGACTAACATTGAAGATATTCCTGAATTAAGCATGAATTTCAAGGCTAACTATCATTCCACTTTGCTTGAAATCCAACATCTTGATCTTCAAATAGATGGTAAAAGTTTATTTAAAGATTTAAATTTAGTGGTCAAAAATCATGGAGTTGTTTCTCTTGAAGGACGAAATGGTTCAGGTAAATCGACTTTTTTGAAAATGCTGCTAGATAAAGCACCAACAGTTAAATACCAAGGTAAGTATGAATTAGCTGATGGTTTATCAATTTCTTATTTGCCACAGGACTTTACAGAGTATAAGGGAACTTTACATAATTTTGCATATGAACATAAAATTTCTTATGAAGAATTGCTGAATAATTTGAAAAAGCTGGGCTTTCCCCGAGCCAGTTTTGCAACGCTGATTGAAGAAATGAGTATGGGACAACAGAAGCGAGTAGCATTGGCTAAGTCGCTAGTTGAACCGTCCGACTTGTATTGGTGGGATGAACCGGCTAATTATTTAGATGTTTTTAATCAAGATCAACTGATTGAATTATTGAAAAAGGTCAAACCTGCTATGCTGCTTATTGAACACGATGAGTATTTCATTGAGCAGGTGGCGGATCAAAGAGTGAGATTGGATATAGCAGAATAGAAAGAAGCACGTTACTGGTTGGTTAGTAACGTGCTTTTGCTTAAATCTTTTTGGTTAACGATTTTAATATTGTTTTCTTTTTTGAGCTGTATTTTTGTCATAGGGATGAGTATAGATAATTATGTATTTCATTGTTTATAAAGTATATAAAATTAAAATCAACTAAGCATAAA
>NZ_GG700753.1:110476-112544 GCF_000160855.1 Lactobacillus helveticus DSM 20075 = CGMCC 1.1877 | reverse complement strand
AAATTGTAGGATTAGAATTTGCTTAATTTAACTTTAATAAAATGTCAAAAGAGTTAAATTAATAATTTTTATTTTGGGAGGTATTATTTATGCCAATTATAGAAAGAGTAATTCAGCCGTAGGCGGCTCTGAAAAGTCAACATATGGTGTTTCATCAAATGCATCGAATTCAAGAGGAGATAGTCCGGATGCATTTCTCTGTGTTTCTTTTTGCCTAACAGCTTGCAAGTCTGAATGTCGTAGTAATTGTAACGCAGCCTGTGCAAGCAATTGTGGTAAAGCATGTGCTTCTGCATGTAGATCAGCTTGTCGATCTTCATGTAGATCAATGTGTTATGGAGTAGGTAGTAACTCTGAAAGAAAATTAGAAAAGGAAGCCCAATCCTTAGAAGATATTATTCTTTAATTAAATTATGTAGGTGATTTTATGCGTGCTGTTCTAAAAGAGCTTAATGGCAAATACAAGTTTGAGTATTTTCTTTTTTTAGGAATGAATATTATTAATACGTGTATTGAAACATCTAATGTTTTTTTAGAGGGTATGCTAATAAATTCACTAGTATATAAGGCTGATAGGACATCATTCATACGCAATATAGTAGTGATAATAGCTTTAAACATCATAAGATTGTTTTTGTCTTTTTTTATAAATAAAATTCAAATTCTAAAGTTTAGAAAAATAAACATAGAAGTAAACGATACGATAATAAAGAAGCTTTATTCAAAAGATACGTTAGAAGTCTTAAAACTTGATCCTATTCAAACAGCAGATAGAATTACGGAAGACACTAATGAAATCTTAAATTTCCTGTTTCAAACAGTGAATCAAATAACTTCAATTGTTATTTCCTCGATTATAATTTTTATTTATATTATTAAAGCTAAATCTCACTTTTTCTTGCTAGTAATGATTTTGCTACCAGCCTATATTATTTTGTACCTCTTTTTAAAACCCAAAATATTCAAAATAAACTTAGAATTAAGAAGAATTTACAATGAATATTTTTCAGGGTTTGCTGAATGGCTGAATAGATATGTTGAAATTAAAGGCAATAAACGCGAAGAGATGGAATCTAAAAGATGGACAAAGACCAAAGCATCTCTTTTAAATATTACAAGAAGAGACTTTTTTCTTAATTTGGGAATGTCTACCGGCGAGATCGTCTTACAATTGATTTTTCAGTTAATATTGTTTATTAATGGCGGATTGGCCGTAATATCGGGAAGCATGACAATAGGGGCTTTTTCAGTTCTTTTCCAATATTTTAATCAATTATTAGGACAAGTAGATGAGATCTTTTCTATTTTATTTAACTTTGAATCTTTCCGGGTTGCATACATGCGAATTGATCAATTGATGTCTATCCCGAATGAAGTAGACGGAGAAATAGTCATTCCTAAGGTTGAAAGTATACAAGTTCATAATTTCAATATTAGTTTAGATGCACGAAAGACTTTGTTTTCCAAAAAACTTACATGTAGTTTTAATAATTCTGGTCTTTACGTTATTAGAGGCAGAAATGGAATAGGAAAGTCTACTTTTTTAAGGACGATAATTGGACTGTATACGCCAGCAAAAAAAGGAACAATTTTAATAAACAATATAGATATTGACTTAATAAACAAGAAAAAACTTAGAGAAGATAATATAAGCTGCTTATTTCAAGATACGATTCTTCCCCATTGTCTTGTAAGAGAATATTTAGATATGTATGTAAATGAGAGTAACAAAAATTGTATTTCTGAAGATCAATATTTTCAAAAAGTATTTAGCTCTTCGCAATTTAACATAAAAAAAGTGTTAGATAAGAAAATGACTGAACTTTCAACAGGCGAAATACAATTAGTAAAACTTTACTCTGCTATTTTGAAAAAGAAAGCGCACTGCTTTTTATTAGACGAGCCATTAGCTAATATTTATCCTGAATTGCAATCAGATTTATTAAGCTTATTGAAAAAAATAGCGCAAACTAATCTAGTTATAATCATTAGTCATGATCTTGGAATTGAGGAAAAAGCTAAAAATATAAGGATAAGATAACTATGAAATCATATTTAATACCTCCAG
>NZ_GG700753.1:98161-109633 GCF_000160855.1 Lactobacillus helveticus DSM 20075 = CGMCC 1.1877 | reverse complement strand
CTTTAATATCAAGCTCGAATTTAATACAATGATTAAGAGAGGACATAGAAACATACCTTTATTTATAAAATGTTTAGTAGGATAGATTTTTTATTACAGGGGACTATGTCCTCCTTTTTTATGCAATAAAAAAACTGTTAACAGCTTATCATATTGATAAGTCATCAACAGGAAAAATTATAGAGCCTTAATTGAACTTGCGCTTTTTAATACATATTTACTTTACAGAACCTGGACGCTTCTTCTTTTCAACTTTTTTACCCATAGTCATGTTGTCATTGTAACCCCAAACCCAGGTAGCGATGAAGGCTACAATAATTGATACAGCACTAGAGATTAAGAAAGTGTAGAAACTGTTGAGTTGAGTAGGGTGAACTGGGTTAAAGAAACTTGAGAAGCCGATCAAACCACCAGTAAAACCATACATAGTTCCGTGCATCAATCCAGTAACTAAACCACCAAAGGCGGAACCGATACAACCTGAAGCGAAGACTTTCTTAAATCTTAAGTTAATACCATAAAGAGCTGGTTCAGTAACACCGCAGAAGGCTGAAATAGCTGCGGCAATACCTAATTCCTTCATGTCAGCTTTCTTAGACTTGATAGCAACTGCTAAAACTGCAGCACCTTGAGCAACCATAGTTGAACATACAATTGCGTTCAATGCACTTTGACCAGTTCCGGCAATTTGTTGAGCGATAAGTGGAACCACACCCCAGTGTAATCCAAAGATAACGAGCAATTGGTAGAAGGCACCAATGATTAAGCCGCCAACCCAGCCAGATGCGGAAACCAACCAGTTGATGAAGACAGCGATACCATTAGCGGCACCTTGAATAACTGGACCAGTAACTACTAAGGTGATAGTAGATACAGCCAAAATGGTAATTAATGGAATAAAGATCATTTGTAAGTAGCTTGGTAGAACTTTCTTAAGCCATTGCTCACATTTTGCAGCTAGCCATGCAGCTAAAATCATTGGGAAAATCGAGTAACTGTAGTTCAAGAATTGGAAGTTCCAACTACCTAGATTGAACATCATTTTTCCTGCTGTACCCCAAGAAATCATTTGAGGGTAGGTGATAAAACCACCGATTACAGCAGCAATAATTGGATCACTGTTTAATCTCTTAGCTGCGGCAAAACCAACCATAATAGGAAGGAAGAAGAAGGCAGAATCTGCCATTGCACTGACAGTAATGTAAACGGGACTTTTTACATTTAATAAAGCACCGAGTTGTGGCAGGGTCAAAAGTGCAAGCAAACCCTTGATAATACCTGATGCAGCAATTACACCAATTACTGGGCTCATTGAACCAGTAATAAATCCGATTAAATTACCAAATGCTCTTGAAACATGATTTTTGCCATCGTCTTGGTTAGTTGGTTCAGGAGCAGGATTGTTGCCTAATCCAGGAAGCTGCTTCATTACAGCATCGAAGACATTAGTAACTTCGTTACCGATTACTACTTGATATTGACCACCAGCGTGCATAATGTCCAAAATTCCGCGTTGATTCTTTAACTTGTCGTCATTAGCTTTTGATTCATCCTTTAAGTTAAAACGTAAACGCGTAATACAATGAACCAAGCTGTTGATGTTATCCTTGCCACCAACATTTTTAATGATAAAAGTTGCAAGTTCATCATAAGAGAGTTTCTTGTCTGAAGTATCTTCTTCATCTTCTTTTAGATAAGCATGAGCAACCACATCGCCAGTTTTGGCAGGCCCTTCTTCGACATCGAGTCCATCAATCTTCATACTAGAATTGGTAATCAAAATCATAATGGTAGTATCAAGACCTTTATTTTTAATAAAATCGAGATCCATAGTGGCGATATCTTGTCCTTCTTCAACAGTATCGCCATTTTTAATTAAAACTTCAAAAGGTTCGCCGTTAAGACCTACAGTGTCAACACCCATGTGTACTAAAACTTCTAGTCCATCATCAGTGGTAATACCAATTGCATGCTTAGTTTCAGCAATCATTGTCACTTTGCCGCTGACTGGTGCGACAACTTCACCATCAGATGGAGTAAGACCGAAGCCTTGACCCATTGTTCCTTTACTAAAAATAGGATCGCTTGTTTTGCTTAATGCAATTACTTCTCCGTTAGCAGGTGCAAGTAATTCAATTTCACCATGTCCCATAAAAAATCCTCCTCGTTAACTTAAAAAAGCGTTTTCATTCAACCTGTTGATTATTATAATAAACATGTATATACATGCTGTCAAGATATTTTTTGAAAATGGTTACTTTACTGACAAATTAGTAAATAAAATAATTATTTACATGTCCATACATGAATAATATAATAAACTTGATTTGAAGAAAGGAAAGATAATATGGCTAAATCAAAATCAGATTTAATTGCTCAAGATCTGGCCTTAAAGATTCAGCACAAGCAATTTCAGTGGGGCGAATTTCTACCTGGTGAAAATCAACTGGCTGAGTTATACGGTTCCTCACGTGAGACCGTGCGTAAGGCACTAGAGCAATTAACTTCTTTAGGATTAATTCAGAAGATTAAAGGAAAAGGTTCAATAGTTCTGGACCTGGGAAAATATTCTTTTCCTATATCAGGGATTTCCAGTTTTGCGGAATTAAATAAGTCGCTGGGAATGAATGCTAAGACTGAATTGCTGGATTATGAAAAGATGGAAGATCTGCCTTCTTTATTTAAGAAGCATTTTCCAGAGCAGGAAAAGCAAGCGGGTACTTATATTGAACGTTTACGTTTAATTGATGGTGAACCAGAAGTGCTTGACTGCGATTTCTTATTTAATCCGCCAATTAAAGATTTACCTAAGGAAGCTGCTGAAAAATCTATTTACGTATACTTAGAAAATGAATTAGGATTAGATATTTCGTATGCAACTAAGGTAATTACTGTAGAAAAAATAGATAAAGAATTACAGAATAAATTGCAGTTATCAGATAAGATGGCTGTTTTGATTGCTAGTCATAATTTCTTGGCGGACACAACTTTGTTCCAATTAACTTTATCTTTCCACAATCCAGATAAATTCGAATTTATTGATTTTGCACGAAGACAAAAAATTAAGTTTTAGGAGGATTTCTATGAATGATTTAGGCAAAAAAGTTATTTACCAAATTTATCCCAAATCTTTTTATGACTCTAATGGTGATGGAATTGGCGATATTCCAGGCATTATTCAAAAAATTGACTATATTAAGAAACTTAATGTTGATATGATTTGGTTTAATCCATTTTTTGTATCGCCGCAGAATGACAGCGGCTATGATATTGCAGATTACTATAATATCGATCCTCGCTTTGGTACGATGGCTGATTTTGAAGAATTGGTTGCTAAATTAAAGGAAATCGGTGTTGGCGTCATGTTAGATATGGTGCTTAATCACTGTTCTACTGAGAATATTTGGTTTAAAAAAGCATTGGCAGGGGATGAAAAGTACCGCAAGTTTTTTTATTTGAGAAAGGCTAAGCCAGATGGCAGCGTACCTAATAATTGGCAAAGCAAATTCGGTGGTTCTGCCTGGGCCAAATTTGGTGATACAGATTATTATTACCTTCATTTATATGATCCAACTCAGGCTGACCTTGATTGGCATAATCCTGAAGTTAGAAAAGAGTTGTTCAAGGTAATTAACTTCTGGCGCAGCAAGGGCATACATGGCTTCCGCTTTGATGTAATTAATGTTATTGGCAAGGATGAAGAATTGGTTGATTCAACTGATCCAGTTGAAGAAAAAAGTTTGTACACAGATACTCCTGTAGTTCATAAGTATTTAAAGGAAATGAACGCTGCAACTTTTGGTCAAGATCCCGATTCTGTAACAGTAGGAGAAATGTCATCAACCACAATTGCTAATTCAATTGAATACTCCAAGCCAAGTGAACATGAATTATCCATGGTCTTTACTTTCCATCATTTGAAAGTTGATTATAAAGATGGTGAAAAATGGTCTAAGATGCCATTTGATTTTATGAAGCTCAAGGAATTATTTACTGAATGGCAAGAAAAGATGGACCAAGGTGGGGGTTGGAATGCGCTATTTTGGAATAATCATGATCAACCTTGGGCGTTGAATCGTTTCGGTAATACTGGAAAGTATCGTGAAAAGTCCGCAGAGATGCTTGCAACTGCAACTCATTTAATGCGTGGTACGCCATACATTTATATGGGTGAGGAAATCGGGATGATGGATCCAGATTATTCATCTATGAATGATTACGTTGATGTTGAAGCAAAAAATGCATTTAAAGAATTAACGGCAAAAGGCATGAGTGAAAAAGACGCTTTTGAAATCATTAAGACCAAGGCAAGAGATAATTCACGTGTGCCAATGCATTGGGATGATAGTCAATATGCTGGCTTTAGCGATGTAAAGCCATGGCTGATGCCAACTGATCAAAAGCAAGTTAATGTAGAGAAAGAACTATCAAGTGGCGAAATTTTTGACTATTATCAAAAACTAATTAAGTTGCGTAAGAATGAAAAGTTAATTTCTGATGGCCATATTAAGATGTTCTTGAAGGATCATCCACAAGTTTTTGCATATGAACGCTTCTTAGATAATAGTGATAAAAAATTATTAGTCTTTACTAACTTCTATGGCAAGGAATGTCAGGCTAAATTACCTAAAGAATATGTTAATAAGAACTATCAAGTTTTAATTAGCAATTATGAACATAACAGTAACCAATTTAAACAAGAGATCATCTTAAAGCCGTATGAGGCTTTAGCAGTTGTGATTTAGATAAGATAATAAAAAAGAATTGATAATCATAGTTAATTTGTGATTATCAATTCTTTTTATTTTGTTGATTTTTTATTTGTAGCAATTCGGGTCTGCGTGCTAATTCAATATAAGGGCGATCATTTTCTACAGCTATCCCTTCGGTTTCGCGCAAGGTATGAAATTGGTAGTGCTGTATGAGTTTTCCTGGATGGGTAATTATGAATAAATTATCGTTAAAAGCTAGGTAAAACTTAGAACGACTAGAGGTAAAGCCTTGCAGAGGTGAATTGTTTTTTACAAAATCAGATTGAGTTGCTCCGATTTCTGTTGGCATCCATGTATTTCCGTTTCGACTTAATTTCCAGTATTCATATAATCCTTTGCTGGCATTATGAAAAGTAACGTACATTAAGTGACTATTAATAAAGCAAGCGTTATGAAAATAGCGTGGATAATAGCTAGAACGATTCCATACTTTTATAGTCCAAAGATGGTTAATTTGGTAGTTTTTTCTAGAAATTTGAAAAATTTCTTCGGATTTATCGGGATTAGCTTCTTTGTTGCTGCTAGCCAGTACATAAATATATTTTTTAGTCATGCCGATAGATTGTCCGTGCCCCAGCTTCATATATGGAGATATTGCAATATTGCGTGATGTATTTTTAAATTCTCGCCACTTCATAGTAAGTAAATTTTGTGATTTAAGTGGATCGGACAAATGATTGAGATTATAAGTAACTAGATGCCCCCATTCAACGTTAGGTTCACTGAAATATGAAACAGTTAATTGATTTTGTTTAAGGCTGATCCCTTGAGGAATAACTCCTATTTGATTAAGAGGAGTAGGTTGGGGCGTTAATGAATGAAAACGAGGTTGGTAAAATTGGGTTATCATCAAATTATGCTTATTATCATAATATCTATTAATTTTGGTTTCAGGCTGATAATTATTTTCGGGATTCCAATTTGGAGAAGAAGATTTGGAACTACCAGAGAATGTTTTTACTAAAGAAGGTCCAGCAATAGCAGTTCTGTTTGCGACAGTAATGCCTTCGTTTAAATTAGGTCTAACATGAACGTTGATTGTTGTTTTTAAATGATGGTATTTTAATTTAATTGTAAATTTCCCAGGAGTTGTAGAATTAACAAAATTTTGGGATGCAGATACTTTTTTAGGATCGATTAAGGTGCCGTGCTTGTCTGCAATATAAGAAATTGCATCCCTCACTGGGAAAGAGTAATAGGGATTACGAGTTAAAGATACATGCTTTGCCGCAAGTAGTTTGCTACGTAAAAAGAATTTTTCATTAACCCAACCAATCTGTCTACCGTTGACTGTTAATTGATAAAAACTTCCTTGCTTGGTTTGCGCTGATTTAAGAGATTGAAGCAAACCGTTACTGAAATCCTTGGTAGAAGTGAAAGCATTGATACCACCGTCTTTAGAAATATTGCGATAAATTGGAAAATCATGGGGTCCAGCCAATTTAGTTTGAACATTAGTGTAAGTAGTTACTGGTGCAGGCTTTAACACGATAGATCCGTTTTTTAACGGATTAATTTTTAAAGGTAAATAAAAATATAGAATGAATAAAATTAATATCGGTAAAATTATAAAATATAAAAACTTTTTCATGATATTCATATTATCTACTAAATCTAAGGACGTGACTAAACTATTTAGATTATAGATGTAAGATTAAGAGGTTTAATTGAATCTTGGAAGCTTTTTTCATTGATAAAATTCTGTATAATAAAGCTTAAGCATATTAAGGGAAGTTGATTAATTAACTATGTTAAAAGAAGAGAAGAAATTTGATCAATTTGGGCAAAAATTATTTATGCAAGGCACTTTGCAAGAATTTGAAAAGAAAAATGGCCCAATTAAGGGTAGAATGGCAATTACTGAGGGTAAAATTCCGCCTGAAATGTTAAATAAATTGCAACCTGAATTAATGAAAAATCCTAAATGGAAAGTAGTCGAAGGCAGTTTTGATTTTTCAAACTATACTATTGGGATGGTAGTAGGTCTTAATCCAATCAAGCCATTGAGTGAAGGATGGCTAGTTCCTCAATTAGGTCATCCCGGTGTACAACCAGATAAGCATTGGCAGGAATTCTTTATGGAAAAAGTAATGAATTTAATTGACGAAAATGGTCATATTGATTTGCCATTGTTTACTTGGATTTCAGATAAGAATGATTTGACGAAATCTGCAAAAGATATGTAGTAAAAAAGCCACTTAGAAGGATAAAAGACCTTCTTGGGTGGCTTTTTGCATTTTATTTTAAAAAATTATGAAAAAATATTATAATCTAGTTTATAATTCGGTTTAAGATTGAAAAACGAAAAAAACGAAAACTTCACGGAATTTGGAGGAATTTAAAAGAATGACAGAGAACAACAAACAAGCCAAAGCCACTGATACCAAGCCTAAAGGCGCATTAGACACGGCAATCTTTGCTGGGGGATGCTTTTGGTGCATGGTGAGCCCATTTGATAAGCTGCCCGGAATAGAAAAGGTAGTTAGTGGGTATACTGGTGGCCATGTTGCCAATCCAACTTACGAAGAAGTCTGCACGGGTAAAACTGGGCATACAGAAGCCGTTGAAATTACTTTCGATCCTGAAAAAATGCCTTATCAAAAGTTGCTTCAATATTATTGGCAGGTTACTGATCCCACGGATGCAATGGGGCAGTTCCAAGATCGTGGCGATCAATATCGTCCTGTAATTTACTATAACTCACCAGCACAGAAGGAAGCTGCGGAGAAGTCCAAACAAGAATTAGCTGAAAGCGGCAAGTTCGATGATCCGATTGTAACGCAAATTGAACCAGCTCAACCATTTTATCCAGCAGAAGAATATCACCAAGATTTCTATAAAAAAGATCCGCTTCGTTATGCAATGGAAGAAGCGGGTGGCCGAGAAAAATTTATCAAAGAACACTGGGATAAATAATGAAAGCTTTGTCTGTGCGTGGTGACTATGTCATGCAGATGATTAACGGCACCAAGAAAATAGAATATCGCACGTGGAAAACTAATTATCGCGGACCGATTTTGATGTGCTCTACGGCAAAAAGGGTGCCGAATTCTGCACCAGGATATGCACTTTGCGTGATGGATCTGTATCGAATAGACTGGAATGATGTCGATCAATGCTATTATTGGTACATTAAACTTAAGAATTTGATTGATCCGATTAAAGTAAAAGGACAGCTTAAGCTTTTTAATGTTGATGATGATGTAATTATTCCAATTAAGAGCTCAGAATTTGAAAAACAAGTTATTCCATTGATTTATCGTTCCAAAAATAAACACGTTTAATAATATAACTTATGTAAAGCAGTGAAAATATGACAATTATTGCTTTGGATCATTTTGTAATTACTGTGACTGATTTAAATAAATCTAAGAATTTTTATCATGAAATTCTAGGATTGCCTATTGTTGATGAACAAAATTCTTCAATGTGGTGATCAATTAATTCGACTGAGAAAAAAGACTAATGGGGTTAACGCAATTGTGGCTAAACAATTGGAAACGGGAGTTTTTGATTTTTGTCTTCAAACTGATCAACCTATTAAAAATGTGATAGCTAAGTATAAATCAAATAATCAAGAGATTATTTCAGGCCCAGTAGAGAAGCATGGTGCACATGGAAAAATAACTTCTGTCTATACTAGGGATCCAGATGGAAACTTGGTCGAAGTCTGTTCTTATGAATGATTACTATATAGCTAGTGCTAAACATTGAGAAAAGGTTTGGTTTTTAATATTAAAAAATCGCTGGTGGCCGATTGTAAAATTAAGTTGAACACTTTGTAAAAAATAAAAGTCCATCTGGACCTGTTTGATAGAATGTTAATAACCACAAAAACATCTATTGGAGGTCACAAATGGACTCTTTACATTCTACCATGAATCAGCACGTTAAAGGCAAGCACTTACATGGTTTGAAAGAGTGTTGGCAAAAGATTTATAATAGCATAAAGTAAAATAGGAGTATTTAAATTGAGGGCAGACAGTATTAACTTATTTGATTTTTTAGGAAACGGAAAAACTATTTTTGAAATTCCAGTCTTTCAACGGAATTATGAATGGGGCAAGTCCCAATGCGAACAACTTTTTAATGACTTGTTAACAGCAGAAAAGGAAGATCAAGATCATTTTATTGGTGCAGTAGTTTACGTTACTGACTCAGGTAAAAAATGAGTCATATTTATCGAATTATTGATGGGCAACAAAGACTAATGAGTTTGACTCTATTGCTTAAGGCTATTTCTGATATTGATGCAGAAAATAAAGATGAAATTGAAGAACAGTACTTAACCAATAAATATTTGGATGCAAATAATCATCTTAAGTTGAAGCCCGTTGATCATGATGCTGATGCCTTCTTTGCTGTAATGAATGGCAAAGAATATAATAACCCATCTAAAGTAGTAGAAAATTATAATTATTTTAAAAAGAGAATAACTGATTCTGGAATTAATACTCCTCAGCTTTATGAATCTATGGATCATTTTGCAATGGTATATATTGAATTAACAAATGATCCTGGGGATGAAAATCCACAAATTATTTTTGAAAGTCTTAATTCAACTGGCGTGTCTCTTTCAGCTTCTGATTTAGTAAGAAACTTTTTATTAATGAGCTTAGATTCAGAAAATCAAGCATATCTTTATAAGGAATATTGGATTAAAATAGAACAATTCTTTACTACAAATGCATTTACTGAATTTTTACGTCATTATTTAATAATGAAAACTCACAATTTAGTAAAAAAAAACAAGGTCTATGATACCTATAAAAATTATTTTCACACACATAATCTAGATTCAGAGGCGGCTTTAGCAGATTTATATAAATTTGCTAAGTTTTATAATGAAATGCTCAATTGCAATACAGAATCTTCTGAGTTTAATAAAATTCTAAGACATGTAAATGTAATGGAAAGTAAAGTAATTTACCCATATTTCTTAATGTTATTAGAAATGCGCCAAAATTCTGAAATTGATTGGGATAAATTAATTGAATTAGCACACATTATGGAGAGCTATTTGTTCCGATTGAAAGTTTGTCGTCATGCTACTAATGGATTAAATAGAATAGTTATTGCGCTATGTGATAAAGACAAGGCAAAGTCTGATTTACAAAAAAATGAAATATATAAATTAAATAATAGTTTCCCTGATGATTCTGATCTTAAAAATAGTTTATTAGAAGTAAATCTTTATAAACAAAGAAATAATCTAGCTAAATTAGCTTTAGTAGTCTTAGAAGAAAACAGAACAAGGGAAACTATTAACTTTGATAATGCTCAAGTAGAACATATTATGCCACAACGTTTAAATAATGATTGGCGTCTAGAAGTCAAAAATGCTGATAAAATAAATGATCAACTAGGCGGTACAATAGGAAACTTGACTTTGACTATGTATAATCAAGAAATGAGCAATAAAATATTCAGTGATAAAAAAGAATACTATAGCAAATCCAATGTTTCTTTAACTAGAGAAATTCCTGAGAGATATGATCAATGGAATAAAGATACAATACTTGATCGTACAAAAGATTTATCTAATGAACTTTGTCAAATTTTTGCCAAACCAGATATTAAGAGCGAAGAAGCTGAAGATATTGCTGGAGAACATACCATTAATGAAGAAGTTGACGTAACAGGTAAGAAGCCTGTTCGTATTACATTAAATGATCGAGATTACTCAATTGACTCTTGGCGTAGTGCTTTAGTAATTTTTCTGAACTATGTTTGGGCAATTGACAGTCGTAATTTTGAAAAAATTCGTCAAGACGATTCATTAGACATGAAACTATTTTCTCACTTTAATCGGCCAGCAGTACTAGCAAACAATATAAGAGTAGAAACTAATCACTCTGCTACAACAATTATTGCAATAATTTCAAAAATAGCAGATTTATGTGATATATCTAATCAAGTCAAATACACAATTAAATAGTAATATAGGAAGATCAAACGGGATAATCTTAATTTGATCTTCCTAATTTTTTCGTATGTAATTCACTTCCTATCATTGATATAATGAAAATGTTACTAAATTGAATGGGGTATTATAATGTCACGCAGTTATAATGGTGGAATTGCTTCTTATGCAATTTGGCTGCCAGAACTTACAAAATTTATTGAGCTTTATCAGTCAGGTTATAGTATTAATGATATTAAGCAAATGAGTGATGAAGAAAATATCTTTCAAATGCCAACGAAAGCACGTGCTAAAAGATGTTCCAGAAACCTTGCCGTCAGAGTAAAAGCATTGCCTGAATCAGTTTTAAATATATTCTCGCAACTTGATACTTCCAATCAAAAAATCATTTCTTTATTGTCAGTAATGTTAACTAGTCGTATTTTAGATGAGTTTATCTATGATGTGTATCGTCCCAAAGTGCAAATGCGAGAGGATATTTTGAAAAGCTATGAAGTGGAAGCATTTATTAATCAAAAAAGGATAGAGAGTCCTACAATTGCTTCGTGGTCGCTAAATACTTATAAGCGAATTAAGGGAGCACTAAAGACATATATGCGGGATGGAGGATTGATGAAGATTGATCCTCAAAATAAAAAACAAGATAAGCTTCTGTTTCCATTACTTGATTCTCAATTAGTTTTAGCAATGAAAGTTGCAAAGTTAGATTATGAATTAGCTGCTTTAGGAGGGATGTAATGACTGAGAATATTAAAGTTAGGATCGAACACTTAAAAG
>NZ_GG700753.1:86731-97110 GCF_000160855.1 Lactobacillus helveticus DSM 20075 = CGMCC 1.1877 | reverse complement strand
AGAAAAAATGGACGATTCTAAGTTTCGACATAACGAAGGTTTATCAAATGAAGTAGGCTATTATGTTTTTGATTATCCAGCAGATCAGGAACTTTATATGCGGAAGCAGATTGATAAAATTCAAGAAAGCCCCCGTGCAGCAAGAGTTAATATAAAAGTATTTGATATTTATGACATTATGATGCATTTGCTCAAGGATCAAGAAAAATATACTGGATCTGATCCTATTCCGATTTTAGAGGATATTGAGAAAAATCAAGGATTCGATGTTTTAATCGAACAGATAAACAACATTCTTGAAATGAGTGAAAATAATAATTTGATTGTTGGATATATTAAAGAAAGAATTCCAGAAAGGGATGGACAATGTATTGTATTTCTGACTGGACTAGGCAAAGTCTATCCAATTATTCGCGCTCATAAAATTTTAAACACTATGCATCAAGTATTAGATAATAATCCAGTTGTTATGTTCTATCCTGGAAACTACGATGAAATGAGCTTGCGTGCATTTGGTGAAATTAAAGATCAGAATTACTATAGAGCATTCAGAATAGATTAAAGGCATATTATGATACAAATAAAAGATATTTTTGCAAAAGATATAAATAGAGATATTCGTGGCGTCATTAAAATTGGTCAAGATAGTGATGATATTAAACAACAAGAACTCGAAGAATATGTTGTAACTGATGAATTAAAACGTAACTTTACTCGTTTTTTTGATGCTTATGATAAGAGTATTAATAATCCTACCGATGAAATGGGAGCATGGATTAGCGGTTTCTTTGGATCAGGTAAATCTCACTTCTTAAAAATCCTTTCCTATTTATTAGAGAATGATACGGTAAAAGGACGTCAAGCAATTGATTACTTCTTACAAGATGGTAAATTCGATGATGATCATTTAGCTGATGCCATTAATAAAGCTACTAGTGTACCGACCGAAGTTGCTTTATTCAATATTGATTCAAAGGCTGATTCGAACGCTGCAAATAATGATAATTCAATTCTAGATGTCTTTCTTAAAGTCTTTAACGAGCAATTAGGATATTCACCAATTGCAGTAGTAGCAGATATGGAACGCTGGCTTGATAGCATTGGTAAATATGAGGCCTTTAAGCAAGCTTTTGCAGATTTAGCTACAACGGATCATTCTAGCTGGGTTGAACTTAGAAAAAATTATGCATTAATGTCAACTAAGATTAAGACTGCTTTAGTAAATTGTGGTGCATTGGATGAAACAGATGCAAATAATTATGTTCAAACTCTGTTAACTAAAAAATTTAGCATTGATGCAACAGCTTTTGCTAAGTTGGTTAAAAATTATCTTGATAAAAAAGGTAATGATGCTCATTTTGTATTCCTAGCTGATGAAGTTGGTCAGTTTATTGGTGACAATAATAGTAGAATGCTTAACTTACAGACAATCGTTGAGCAACTGGGTGTCCAATGTCAAGGTCGTGCGTGGGTAGTAGTTACTTCTCAGCAACAAATGGATGAAGTCGCCAGCAACTTTTCTAAATATGAACGAGATTTCTCTAAAATTCAAGGTCGTTTTAATACTTTGATCAATATGAGTTCTGCCAACGCAGATGAAGTTATTCGTAAAAGATTACTGACTAAAAAGCCACTAGTAAGTGATCAATTGGCAGATATATACTCTAAAGAGCAATATAGCATTAATAATAAGATTAATTTCAGTGATGCAATCAAGCGTCAAAAATTTGATAATGCTCAAGAATTTGTCGAAAACTATCCATTTATTCCTTATCAATTTAGTTTATTAAAAGAGGTCTTAACTGCAGTTCGTCAACATGGTGCAAATGGTAGTCACATGTCTGATGGTGAACGTTCAATGCTGGGAACTTTCCAGGAAGCTACCAAGAGATATGAGAATGATGAATTAGGTAGGTTAGTACCATTTTCTGCATTCTTTATCGGGATGAAAGAGTTCTTAAGTCATGATCACCAAGTGGTATTTGATCGAGCTCAAACCGATAGGTATGTTAACAAAAATAATGAAGACTATTGTTTTAATATTCAAGTATTAGCCGTTCTCTTCATGGTACGTTATGTTGATAATTATCCTTCAACTTTAGAAAATATAGTTACTTTACTGCTAGATAGTGTTGATCAGGATAGACAAGCTTTAACTGCAGAAGTTAAGGATGCTTTAAATGTCTTAATGAGACAGAATTATATTCAAAAGAAGCTAGATACTTACCAATTCTTGACTGATTCAGAACGAGAAGTTAATGAAGCAATTAATGCAATTGAGGTTGATGATCGTAAGGTAGCTCAAAAGATTGGTTCATATTTATTAACATCTAATTTGATTGACGCAAAATATACTTACCCTCATATGAAGAATCAATATATCTTTGAGTTCAATGAATATATTGATGAAATGGGGTTAAACCGTTTAAGCAATAATCTCAATATTCAGATTATCTCTACATTGATTGCTGATGATTATAGAGAAATTGACTTCCAACAAAAGGCTAGTGATGGTAAGAACATCATTATCGTTCTTAAAGACGATGATCGTTATATTGAAAACTATCGTCATATTGAAAAGATTAATGCTTACTTGCAAAAACCGGAAAGTCGATCAGATGATAAAAAGCAAGAAATTGCCTTTAATAGAAAGGCTGAATCTAAGCAGGTAGAAGAAGCCACTCAGAAGATGATCAAGGATGATCTGATTGATGCTGATATTTATGTCTTGGATGATGTTTTACCTAAGGGTAGTAATTTTGAAAGTCGATTAGAGCAAGCCAAGAAGGAAATAATTGATAGTAATTATCGTAATTTACATTATTTGACTGCGGTTAAGACGGATCAAGATATCCTTGATACCCTAAAGGGTAAAAATAAAAATGACTTGTTCAGTGATGATGAACAGGCAATTAAAGAAATCATCAATTATATCAGCGTCCAAGCTAGCAACATGAATAATGTTTCATTGGCTAATGTGATTAAACGTTTTGGTGAAATCCCTTATGGTTATAAACCAACTGATATTGCTTGGATGGTAGCTAAAGCATTTGTTAACGGTAAAGTTAAGTTCTATTTTAACAATGAACAGATTTCATTGACTAGTGCTCAAGAGGATCCCAAAGGAACGCAACGTTACTTAATCGGCAAGAATAATATCGCTAAGTTGACAATTAAGCCAGTTAAAGAAATATCGATGCGTCAAAAGAGGGATGCAAAAGACTTTGTCAATGATATCCTTGATATGCGTTTAACAGTAGATGAAAATACTACTTCTGAGCAAATGGCAGACGATATTAAAAACAAAACAAAACGTTTTGTCGATTGTTTAAATGCATTAATGCGTAAAAAGTATAATTTTGATACGCCTTATCCTGGTCATAAATTATTAGCTGAAGGTGTTCATGACCTAAATGCTATTGTTAACGTTAAAGATAGTGACCGTGTCTTCCAGATTATTTCAGATCATTTAGATGATTATGAAGATTGGCATGAAGAACTCGAAGATAAAGCTATTCTTGAGTTTTACGGGGATGTAGAGCAAACAAGTAGCCAACAAGCAATTTGGAATAAAGCACATCGCTATCTTGATCGCTACAATTACGCTAAGAGTATGATTGAAGACCAAGACTTAATCGGAATAGCTCAAAAGATTAAAGGTTGCCTAGAAAATGATAACTTCAACAATACAATTCCTAAGCTTAAAGAGTTAAACACTCAGTTTGCGGATAAATACAATGATATTATTCAAGAGGCTTACGATAAGATTGAGGCACAAATTCAAATAAGTCTTGATGTAATAAAGAAGAGAATTGCGGAATCAGATTTTCCGGAAGATAAAGACCGCGAATTAAATGATATGGCGGAAAATGTCTTCAATACTTTATTGCAAAAAGCTAAGGAATACAGCAATAGCGCTAGTGAAGATGCTTATGTATCATTGGTTGGACTAAAAAACAATATTGATGGTCAAACTAATGAGCAGAAGGAAAATATTGCTCGAGTTAGTTCAGAATTAGCTGAACAGGCTAGAAAAGAGCAAGAACTTCGAGAAAAGAAAACTGCAGCAGAAGAAAATGACAAGAAAGAACCTGTTTCTGTAGCTCCCGTATCTAATAAAACTAAACCTATTATTAGAGTTAAGAGTAATAAATCTAAAGATATTACCGAACTAGTTCATGAAGATTCATGGAAGATCACGAATGAAGAAGATCTTGATAAATATTTAGCTGAATTAAGAAAGAATATTAAACAAGAACTTCAACATACAGATATCTTAAATGTAGACTTCAAATAAAAGTAAAGGCACTCAGAGCGTATTACTCATGAGTGTCTTTAGTTTGCTATAATTTAGATAATTATATAAATTAAGGAATCAACTAAATGGATAAGAATAAGATTAAAAAATATGCGATTAATGCAAGAACAGAATTAATTAATGCTATTAAAGTTAAACTATCAACTTTAGGCATTGATGAAAATGAGATTCAAGACAAATTGTCGATTTCAACCCCAGACAAGGAATACTATGTTGATGATAATGAAGCTAATGCATTAACCGGTGCACAAATTGGCTGGCGCAAAGATATTGTAGCAGAATTAAATCGCCACGGATATCAAGAAGACTCTAAGACTGCATATAAGGATTTTGTAGAAGAAGTAGCTTACACTTGGTTCAACCGAATAATTGCTATTCGTTTTATGGAAGTTAATAATTACTTGCCAAGTAGAGTGCGGGTTCTTTCTAGTGAAGAAGGTAGAAATGAACCTGACATTATCAATGAAGCAATGGAAATTGGTGATGATCTTGGTGGCTATAGTATTGAAGAAAAAGAACTAATCACTACTGCATTAACAGAAAAGACTCCTGAATTAATGGATAGTTTGTATACCATGCTATTTATTAAGCAAAGTGATGCATTAAGTGAGATTCTTCCTGGATTGTTTGAAGAGACATCTAATTATTTGAAGTTGTTGTTCACTCCACATTATGATCGTGGCGTCATTAAAGAATTGGTTAATGAAATTCCAGAAGAATATTTTGATGTCAAAAGGGAAGGACAAGTCCAGATTATTGGTTGGCTTTACCAGTATTACAATAATGCACCTCATGAAGAAGTAGTGAATATGAACGGTAAGGCTATTCAAAAAGACGAGATTCCTGCGGCTACACAGTTATTTACTCCAGATTGGATTGTCAGATATATGATAGATAATTCATTGGGAAAATACTATCTTGAAAGACACCCTGATAGCACAGTTAAACATGAATTAAAGTATTTATTACCAGATGAAATAAAAGCTATTAATGAAAATCAAGATATTATTGACTATAAATTACTGGATAATGCAATGGGATCAGGTCATATCTTGGTATATGCATTTGATCTTTTCATGAAGATGTATATTGAGCAAGGATATTCAATGAGGGATGCTGCTCAAAAAATTATTGAGAATAATCTTTTTGGATTAGAAATCGATAAACGTGCATTTCAGTTAGCTTACTTTTCTATCATGATGAAGGGGAGAGAGTATGATCGACGCTTTTTAAGAAGGAATCCAACTACAAATCTTTATTATTTTGAAGATCTTCATGTATCTGATGAATTTTATAATTTTATTTCAGATAAAGTGGTTAGAGCCAACTTAAAGAAAGTAGTTAAGGATTTTTCTGACGCAACAGAATTAGGATCAATTATCAAAATTGACGAAAGCATTGATTTGGATTCTATTGAAGAAGTAGTTGCTGGATTAGATTTTGAAAGTGGTCTTGATGTTTTTGGTTATAAGAAAATACAACAGCAGATTCTTAAGACCTTAAAGATAATTAAAGTGATGGCTACTAAATATGAAACTGTTGTTACTAATCCACCTTATATGAATAAGTTCGATAAAACCTTGAAGAAGTATTTGAGAGATAGTTATAAGAATTACTCTAAGGATCTGTTCTCTGTTTTTATTTACCATAATGTACATCAATTAGTTAAAGGCGGCTATGCAGGCTATATGACACCTTTGGTTTGGATGTTTATTAAGACATATGAACCATTAAGACATGATATTATCAATAATTTTAAGATCGATAGTTTAATTCAGATGGAATATTCAGCTTTTGAAGAAGCTACAGTTCCTATTGATACATTTGTGTTGAAAAATTCAGATGATGATAAAGTTGGTACTTATTTACGATTAAGTAACTTTAAGGGTGGAATGATTGTTCAAGAGCAAAAAGTTTTGGAAGCTATTGGTGATCCAAAAGTTAAGTACTTGTATTATACTGATCAATCAAATTTTGATAAGATACCTGGCAGTCCTATAGCTTATTGGATAAGTCAAAAATCTTTTAAGCTTTTCAGCAAAGAGAAATTAGGAGACATATCTCAAACAAGATTAGGGATGGCAACTTCCGATAATAAGAAATTTGTAAGATTTTGGTATGAAATAGACTTAAATAACATTGGTTTTAATTATAAGAACCGACAAGTAGCTGAAGAATCAGCTAAGAAATGGTTCCCGTATGATAAAGGCGGCGAATTCAGAAAATGGTTTGGCAATAATTATTTAGTTGTAAATTGGGAAAAAGATGGAATCGAAATACGAAATTTTAAAAATAAGAATGGAAAGGTAAGGTCACATAATTATAATTTAGATTATATATTTAAAAGTGGACTTACATGGAGCGCTTTGACATCGGGAAATCTTTCAATAAGATATACTATGGTAGGACATTTATTTGATAATGCAGGGTCTAAATTATTCACTAACGATTCTAATATTTTTAGAATTTTAGGGTATTTGGGAAGTGTAGTTTCTAATTATTATGTAAGTATCCTTAATCCTACTATGAATATACAACCGGGCACAATTTCTGAACTTCCTTATATAAATAATGATGATATAGCAATAGATAAATTAGTAAATTTAAATATAAGATTAAGTAAATTGGATTGGGATGCCTTTGAAACTTCATGGGATTTTAAAAAGAGTCCATTTCTAACACAAAATGCTGCATCCCTCCACCAAGCCTACAATAGCTGGTCCAATGAAGCACTCACACGTTTCAACCAATTAAAATCCAACGAAGAAGTATCCGTTCGTAAAGCAGATCAAGTTCGCGACATCAAAGCATTTTTGTCTTACTTTATCGGCTGTGTCTTTGGTCGTTATTCATTAGATCAAGATGGTTTAGTCTATGCTGGTGGCGACTGGGATGATTCAAAATATACGACATTCAAGCCTAACAAAGAAAACATTATTCTGTTAACTGATCGTCAGTATTTCGATGATGATCGTGATATTATTGTCCGTTTGAAAGAATTCCTAACTAAAACCTTTGACCCTGAAACATTGACAGAAAACATGGACTTCATTGCTCAAACATTAGAACCTAAAAAGTTTGAACGAGGTACAAGTGCAGAAGATATTATTAGAACCTATTTCTTAAATGATTTCTATAAGGATCATGCTAAGATCTATCAGAAGCGTCCAATTTACTGGGAATTTAATTCAGGCAGAAATAAAGGCTTCAAGGCATTGATGTATCTACATCGTTACAACACTGAACAGCTTCCAATGGTGCGTCATTATCTGCATGAGCTTCAGCCTGCAATGAATGATCTAATTGAAGTTGATCAGAACTTGCTCGATCAAGAAACAACAGCTAGTGCTAAGAGTAAATATCGTAAGACAATTGCTACTCTTAATAAGCAGATGAACGAGATCATGAAATATGATCAAATTTTAGATCACTTGTCACAAAATCCGGTTGACCTTGATCTGGATGATGGTGTGCTTGTCAACCATGATAAATTGCAACAAGGCGAGAAGCTGTTATCGAAGTTATAAGGAGATTTAAAATGAAAGTCTTATCTGTGAAGCAGATAGGGCTTTTTGTTATAATTTAAACAAAACATATATTCTGAGGTGATCATATTTGACTGAATTAAATCGTATAGAACAAGCAATAAAAGAAATTGATCCAGCTACTTTTCAAAAACTTTGTGATGAATATGAAAGAATCGAATGTAAAACGAAAGGTATTGTTGCTAGCATAGTACCTCTAGGTTCAGAAGATGGAAAAAATAAAACTACTAAAGGTACTCCTGATTCATATATAATTACCTCAGACGATAAGTATATACTAATGGAGTATACATCTCAGAAAAAGAAAATATTTCAAAAGGTTAAAGATGATTTATCCAAAATTGATAATAGTAGTATCGATAAAGATAAAATTAAGAAGATAAAATATTTTTCGGCAACTTCAGATATTGAACCGAAGGATATACAGGCAATACAAAACCTTCTGAAAAAGAAAAATATAGATTTTGAATTTGTTTCAAATTATGATTTGGCAACAGATATTAGAGATAAGTATAGAAGCCTTGCAGAAGAATATTTAGGTTTCGTATTAAAGCCACGACAATTAATGACTGCTAAAGAGTTTGAAAAAGACTTTAATGATCAATATACTGGGGCATCAACATATAATTATTTTGCATATAGGGAAGGTGAGCTTGAACAGTTAAATGATAAGCTACAAAACAAAAATGTGGTTATATTAACTGGATCAAGTGGTGTTGGAAAAACTAGACTAGCATACGAGTACACTAAAAAATATGGTGATCAAGTTTTCTTTGTGAACAATGTCTTCGATACAAGAGCATTAATTTCCGAAATTCAAAGCTATATTGATGATTCTTCTTTGAAAGTCATAGTATTTGACGATGCAAATCGAATTAATGATTTAGAAAAAGTCTTTCAAGCTTTTCAAAGAAAAATAAAAAAATCAGATATAAAAATCATACTGACAGTACGAAATTATGCAAAGAATGATGTTTATGAAGAACTGGGGCATTGGGTTAATGCTGATATATTGGAATTAACACAGCTTTCGGCAATACAAGTTCGAGAATGTATTGAAAAAATATATAATATTAAAGATGATATAGTCTTGGATAGAATTGGGGCGATATCACATGGCAATTTAAGATTCGCATTACTCTCAGCAAAAGTCTTTAATAAAAGACATCGACTTTCAGATATTAGTGACTTTAGTCAAGTATTTAAGCAATTATTAGGTGATGTTTTAGTTAGAAAACATTTAGATTTACATAGTCTTATTTCATTGGGCATAATTGCTTTTTTAAAGAATGTTGATATTAAAAGAATTAGCTATTATAAACCGGTATTAGAAAAATACAAAATTTCAGAAGAAAAATTCAAAGAAAATATTGACATACTCACCCAAATGGAATTAATAAATGTTGTAAATCATAGATATGTATTTTTTGAGGATCAAATTATTTGTAGCTATGTATTAAAAACAGTGTTTCTTGATCGACAATTAATTTCTCTAAATTTTATGATTAATAATTATTTTGGATATGCTTCTAACATTGTTCGTGATAATGTACAAACTTTGCGTGGCTTTTTTCAGAATGAAGAAAATAATAGCTATGTTACACAACAAGTAAAGAAGTCATTTCAATTCTTCCATGATCAAGATGAAATTCTATATTTGCAATTTGTTTCTATGTTTTGTAGCTATGATATTAATTCATCTGTTAGCTTAGTATTGGCTAAAATAAAAAAAGTTAAGCCAGTAAAAGTTGATATGGACAATAAAATTGAAAATGACACCTTTCTATATGATTATTTACTAAAAATAATAGGAGGTATATCATATGACGAGCCCGAGTTAGCAGCAGAACTTTTTTATAAATACCTTGTTAAAGTGCCACAAAAAGTATCTCAGTTTAAATTGGCAGTAGATGAATTCTGGTCAATACAATTTAATACTTTTAGGTTTTATAAATTTACACAACAAATTGCACTTATTAATGAACTAATAAAAAATTTTCCTGAAAAATCAGCACAAAGAATTTTTCTGGCTATTAGTCCCGATTTTCTTAAATTGAGTTTTCACACTGCAAGTGAGATTCCAAATGAAAAATCTTTTCTGGTAATGCAGAATTTTCCTGCTTTTAAAACTCCAGAATATGTTAAATTTAGAGAAAATATTTGGCAAGGTTTAATAAGTTTAGCTAATCAGAAAACAAATCATAAGACAATTAAACATTTGATTGCTGATTACAGTAGAAATTTAAGATTAACTATTATTAATAACTCAAATTCAGTGCATTCCGTACATGATGTAATAGAAAATGACAAGAGATATCTGGTAAAGATTATCCCAATAGTATTTCATTCATCAAGCTTGACTGATTGTGAAGCAGTTGCAAATATAGTAGAGTCTCTTAATAAGTTAAATATAGGAATGCAAAATTTAAAAGAATTTAGTGAAAATTCCATTTTTAAAATCTATCAAAAACTAAGTATTCAGATTCGTTCAAAAGATTTTGATGAAAGCAAATTCA
>NZ_GG700753.1:66342-85952 GCF_000160855.1 Lactobacillus helveticus DSM 20075 = CGMCC 1.1877 | reverse complement strand
AAGCAAATTCATTAGAGAATTTCCAGATAAATTAGGGTTACTAAGGCAACTTGTAGATTTATTGGAAAAAATTGATAATGGTATTATTGCGTATAAAATATCCGATATACTTCAATCTCTAATAAAAGATATTGAAGATAATCATTTAGATCTTTTGGGTGCTGCCGAGATTATTTTTAAAAGTAAAAAAACTGTTGAGTATGTCAATATACAAGTTTTTAACTATTTATTTAAAGAATTCGAATTAAAACAAATAATTAATTTAATACAAGATTCTAATGTCGATCATCAAGATCTTCTCTGGTATTATTTCTTTAGCAATATTCCGTATGACAAAGTAGATGAAGAGACATTTGAGTTGCTTAAGAGATGGCTTAATAATGAGACAGAGGAAGACGTGGGCAATACTATAAATCGCAATATATTATTTGCTCAGAAATTCAATAGAGTTAATAAACAAGCATTAGAGGAATGCTGTTCTATTGTGTGGTCCAAAGGAGAAAAGTTTCGAATAATTTATTTCAGATATGTATCTTTAGATGAGAAGCAAAGTTCAGTTCTTGTAAAATCTTTTCAAAATATTACTCTTCTAGAGGATATATACCTATTTATTTTAAAAAGAAATAGTCAAAATGGAGATTATTCAGGTTACTTATTTAAGGACCTTTATAAAGAAGATACTAATGTTTTAATCAGATATATTGATGATATTTTGATACCTCAACTGAAAAATACTTATTCAGTGAAAAATAAATATAAGCTAGTTAATCTGATGGCAGGTCAATATGGACAAACTGTTTTATGCACTATATGGAATCATATTTATCAAACAAGACAGACAGTTCTTCAAATAGCTTATCTTAGATTCTTGACAAATCAGTTATGTAGTGTACAAGGTGAGGTAAGCACGCAGATAAATAAATGGCTGACCACATTGATTCAACAAAACAACGATAATACTGCGAAAGTGCAGATGATTTTTGATGGTTTAAATGAGTGCGATGATCTATCAATATATCACAAATATATTAAAGTTTTAATTTTAACTAAACCTGACCCTGATTTTTTTAGTAAGATACGTCTTGATAAAAGTAGTTTATCCTGGGATGTAAGTGAAGCAGGAATAAAGGAAGTATTTGGAGGAGAAATTAATCAACTTCAACAATTATCTACTTGGACAAGTACGTTAGGAGTAGATTATTTTGAATATAAAAAAATAATTGATCAGCGAATTGAAGTGATTCAAAAAGAATTAAAAGATCTTCTTGATAGATTAGATGCAGGAATAGATTAAGAAAGAAGCTATTTAATATAAATACTCAAGACACACTTTTGTGATCCTCATATATTTATTACGAGTGCATCAAGCACCAAGACCTCGTCTATTAACTCGATGAGGTCTTTTTTGCATCCCCGCCGACTGTTATAATTTATTTAACAGATTTAGGAGAAGATTTATGCCTACATTAACTACTGATAAGATTATTGCTAAACTTAATAGCTATTTTACAGATAACCAATATGTTTTTTGGTACGATGATAAGCAAGAATTCAAGGATATTATTGATTCAATTGCACAGCATTTAAGCCCGGTTAAGCTTTATAAAGCTCAAGCAAATCAACAATTCAAGAGTAAGATTGATTTGCTAAACGATTCAGAGCATAAATATTTAATCTATGCACCATACAAGAGACCTGCAATTCAAGAGAATTACCTAACTGATATGGAACATTATTCTAAGCTCTTCACTGCAGATGCTACACAAATTATCTTGGAAGAACTCCAACTTCCAGAGAATCAACTGCTTTTTGTTAAGAAGTATAATAGTTACTTTGGTGCCAAAACTAGAAGAGCAGATTTTGTTAAGTATTGGTCTGATACTTTTGATAAGACACCAGAAAAGGGTATTATTGCTGCAATTACTAAAACAGAAAAGCTCGATATGAATGAGTTGTTAATGAAAGTAATTGCTGCAGGCTATGTTAATAATCATTATATTTTTACATTTAGTAAATATGATGTGCTTGATATTTTTTGGAAGCTGGTCATGAATTACTTCGGTGGTGAGGCTGATAGTGAAGTTGATCTGAAGTATCTAGTTGAGCGCATTTTTATCACATATTTAGCTAATGAATTAAACGATAAGCTTCCCGATAGATTTAAGAATTATTATTTTAAACAACAAGATAATGTTCAAATCTTTATTGATCGTTTTGCTGACTCAAATAAGTATCAGCAATACTATGACAACTGCTCATCTACAGTTTGGCGCGATTTGAATTTGAATACCGTGTTGAAGCATGAACCAGCCATGATTTTGACTAAGATTAGCATATTCGAAGAAATTAACCATTTAATTTTGGCTAAGTTAGTCGCTAAATTTGACGGCAAGAGAATTACCGATTATGAGCAACTGCTTGAGATCATCGATCAGATGCTTGATCATACACGTAATAATTTCAATGGCGGAACTGAACCCGAATATAAATTCTTACGATATGCTGCAGAATTATTGAATTTAAAAGTGCCAATGGTTGATGATTGGCAAGATGAATTGAATGATTACTTATATAATAGCTATAAAATTGACACGATTTATCGTAAGAGTTTGCTAGCTTACACTAATATCATTGATACTGATAATTATATTGATATTAAAAAAACTATTGATCGTTATTATGGCAATATGTTGCTTGATAGCTCTGTTAAGCAGTGGAATGAAACTTTTGATCTAAAGGAGGTTCCTGTCAAGCTGAAGCAAGAACGCTTTTATCATAATTATGTCAGGGATGTACGAGAGAGAGTAGTTGTAATTTTCTCTGATGCCTTGCGTTATGAAGTAGCTAAAGAATTAGAAGAAGAGCTAAATAGCGATGATCGTCTGACAATGAAGATGAATCATGCAATTACGGTTTTACCATCCGTCACTTATATGGGGATGAATGTGATGCTACCTCATGAAACTTTAGAATGGGATAATAAGACTTCTAAGGTTAAAGTAAATGGTGAAAATGCAGAGAATACTGACAGTCGGGACAAGTTACTTAAGTCATATGATGAAAACAATCTTGCTTTTCAATTAAAGAATGTCCTGGAAATGTCTTCTAAAGAGATTAAGCAAATGATTACGGGGAAAAATGTAATTTACCTCTATCATAATCAAATCGATGCCAAAGGACATGAATTAAAGACAACTAAAGAATTAGTTGAAGCTACTGAAAAGGCAATTGATGAAATTAAGCAAGCTGTTCAAGTCCTAAGAACTAATGGTATAGCTCATATCATCATTACTGCTGATCATGGATTTATTTATCAAGAAAAGCCAATTGAAGATAAAGATAAAATCGATCTTCAAGGGCAAAATTATGAAGGAAATACTCATTTAAGATATTTAATCACTCCAAGTCAAATTAATGTAATGGGTGTTAAAAATACAACAATGGGTGTCAGTTTAAATAATGATGATCCTACCAATGTCTATTATCCAGTAAGTCCGAATGAATTCGTAGCTAGAAGTGGAAGCAAGAATTATGTTCATGGTGGTTCTTCTATTCAAGAAATGTTAATTCCTGTTTTAGATATTAAAGCAACTTCTAGAAGATCTATTGCTCAACCAGCAGAAATTAAGTTAGCGGCAACAACATTTAGAATTAATAATTTGAAGATGAATCTATTGTTCAACCAGACTGCGCCGATTAGTGATACCGTCTTACCAGCAGAATATCATGCTTACTTTACTGATGAAGATGGTAATTTGATTTCTAATAATGTAACTATTGAAGCAAATCGAACTGGTTCTGCAGCTGATCGTACAATTGCTATTACGATTACAATGCAAGACATGCAGTATGATCTTGATAAGAAATACTATTTAGTAATAGATCGTGAAGGTAGTACAGAAGAGCCAAAACGATTTGAATATAGTATGGATTTGATTAATTAATGGATTAGTGTACAGATTAGCTTAATATCTAATCTGTTTTATTTTGAGGGAAATTAGTAATGAGAAGAAGAAGTGTATTTCGCAAGCCATCACTGAAGGCATCGTTTAAAGCACGAACTACAGGTAGGGCTAAGAGAGCAGTTAAACGAGCGATCATACCAGGATATGGTAAAAAAGGCACAGGATTCATTAAAAATCCAAAACGTAGCATGTATAATGCGGTTTATCATCGAACAAGTATTGATACTTTAAAACCAATTAAGAACAAGAAAAGAACTACACAAGGTCAGGGAAATCAACAATCATCTAGTTCCTGTCTTTGGTGGATTTTTTGGGTAGTAATATTGATATTATGTTTAGCCAACATTCATATAACCTTAGGAATTCTTGCTGTTTGCGGAATAGTTTGGTTAATAGTCAGATTATTTAAAAAACATGATAAAATCAATTCTTCTAATGCAGGAAATGTAGATCAATCTGTTGATTCAACTGATACACCAAAAAGTACTGCTAAACCTGTTGTACATGAAGGAAATTTAGTAGCAGGAAATAAAAGTTATAATATAAATCCCAAAATTCTGCCATTATTGTATTTCACTGATGGTCAACTAAAGAATATTGATTCAGAAGTAGGAGAACCATCAGCTATTTCGATAAATTTCCCAGTTGCAGAAGGTCAATTTCAAAAGTTGAGTTATTATCCTAGTTATTCAGGATTAACGTCCGAACAGAGAAATGGATTCTTAACATGGCTGACGACAGATTTATCAAATGTTCCCGATATTGGCTTTGCTTTTCTGCTGTTGTATTGCTTAGAACGTCATATATTACATGATGAATATTTAGAAGAGTCTCTTAAAATTATTTCAAAACTACAAGGTCAGATTAGTAATGGCTCATTTGATTATTATTCTTCAACGTCCATTGGATACATATTCTTTATTCATAAGCGATTAGATTTACTCAAATATGTTGATTTGAATAAATGTGATATAAAACTTCAAATTTTATTGAGTCATAAATTATCTGCTGACCAATTAATATCATTGGCTACAGAGGTTGATTTTAGAAATCGATATTATATAAAAGAGTATCCAGAATTATTCAAAAAAGCTTTGATTGAAAGCTTGAAGAGAGAGTTTGGTTCAGAATATTTTCAATATGAACTTTCAAATATTCAAAAGTTAAAGAAAGAACCTTATATGTTTTCAAATTATTCATTACGAAAAGGTAATAATCGACCAGATCTATTAATGCCAGATCCGTTGTCTGATAGAAAACTTTGCCATGATATATATGCTGAACTGCAGAAAGCTCATGATCAAGTGAAAGGATTTCTTGAAATAAAGAGGGCAGTAGAGCCAAAGAAGGATAAAAGCAAGAAGAAAATTGCTAAGCCCAAGCGAATAAATTCTAAGACGGGTTATCCAATGTCAACAGATAAGCAAATAAAAAATGCTACAGAGCAGCTTAAATTGACAAGAAAATTTTTAAAGAATAATCAGACTAATCCTTATAAATCAAGAAATTCACAAGAAAAGATAGAAGATTGGTGTTGGAATAATTCTGCTGAAAAGATGGATAATGCTGATCTTGAATATAAAAAAGGTGAGTGGGATAAGGCAGAAAAATTATGGTTAGCATGTGTGGCTATTAATTATCGAGCAGCAAACAGATTAAGAATAATGTATCAAAAAGAACATAGATTTAACGATGCTGTTCAGATTATTGATTTTGCAATAGATTCGCCTGTATTACGTAAAGTTAACAATGACTCTTATGTTACGGATTTTAAAAAGCAGCTAGAAACGGCTGAACAAAAATCCATGAAACATGAGAATGAAGATCAATCAAAATTATCTGAGGAAGATTTTGAAAAATTAAATAGTGATTCGGATTATTGGTTTAAGAAATTTAATAATATTACTTATTATTAAATTACTAAAAAATGATATCAATGCAACATGCAAAGATATCATTTTTCTTTTATCTCAAATTCTTTAACTGAAACTTGAAAGCTAGAAATCACGCTCTTTCTGCATGGTTTCTAGTCTTTTTTGCGTAAAAATAAAAACGCAGGATTTCTCCGCATTATACTTTAAGTGTCAAATCCAAAGTAAAGGAGATCCTACGCAATGAAAAGTATAACGCAATTTAACCAAGAAAAGGACACTAAATCTTTAATTTCTTCATTTACTAAGTTAATTGGTCTAGGTGATTTGAGTAAAAAGGTAAACTTCAAACGACATTCCCTGGTTAGCCTGTTAATTGGATGATCAAGGCTAGATTTGCGCGAAAGTCGCTTTATCGCTGTCAGCGCGCCAAGAATTTTACTGCTAAAACTGGCAGAAATGTGCTCAATGATGGCCGCATCAACTGGCAGAAGCTGGTCTGTTTGGCTGCTGTTAAACTGATTTCTGTTTTGAAACCGGTAATTGATCGACGTAGAAGATTGGCTTTAATCGTTGATGACACGCTAATGGCTCGTTCTTGTTCTAAGAAGACCGAATTATTGGCTAAAGTCTATGATCATGACAAGCATGAATTTTTAACCGGCTATCGTGGTCTAACTGTTGGCTGGAGCGATGGCAATACCTTCTTGCCGGTTAATTTTGCTTTGATGTCAACTAAGAAAAAAGATAATATGATTGGCAATCAGCCTGTTACTGCTGATCAGCGCTCAATTGCCGGTCGTAGAAGAACCCAGGCTCAAAGACCAAGAAAGTTTATTATCGTTACCGCGGCCGCCTTTATGATGTCAGAGGCCTGTATGAACGTTTGGCTGCCGCCAAAACGCGGCAGTAAAGGAAAATATTTAGTACTGGCAACTACGCAATACAAGCTGCATCCACAGGAAATCATTCAGCTCTATGGCCGCAGATGGCAGATCGAAACTTATTTTAAAGCAGCTAAGCAATACTTAGCCTTAAACAAATCACAGATTCGAAGCTATGACGGGCAATGCGGCTACATTGCCGTGACAGCTCTAACTTATGATCTGTTGGCTTGGCAAGAAAGACAGAGTATCGATGATCGAACCTTAGGCGATTTATTCTATTTAATGAATGAAGCGCTGCCTGATTTAGCCTTTGAAGAGGCATTGGTCTACCTGCTTACCGCTCTTAAAGAAGCAAAAGCAGAGATCTCCGCCACAGTGGAACAAATATTAGACAACTTTATTAAGTTATTGCCGGTTTTCATGCAAAAGCAGCTGCTGCGGACAGCTTAAAAACTAATTTAAGAGACAAAAAGCCAGATCCAATACGGATCCAGCTAGTTTTAGTGCTTTCAAGTTTCAGTAAAATAAATTAGAATCGAATATTAAAAAGCTAGAAACAACACATTTTTAAAGTGTTATTACTAGCTTTTAGTTTTCACTTATTTATTCGAAGTTTGCCACTTTGATAAATTGATTTTTCCCAATTTGGTAGTATTTACTATGACCGATTTTTACAATAGAAGTAGCTTTCACTCTTACTTTTTTGCCCTTCTTCAATAGAACCTTCTTCTTACCATTTTTAATTGTTTTTCCAGATTTTGAATATAGATATGCATTGTGCTTTAAACGCAAAACTATTGTTTTTCTTTCAATAGTATTTGCTACTTTGACAAATTCGTTTTCGCCAATTTGATAGTATTCGTGTTTGTTAATAAGTACTTTTGCTGCATTATTTAAAGGACGAATATGGGAGCCTTTCTTTAAGAATAGATTTCTTCCTAGCTTCAATACAAGCTTACCATTTTTATCATATACAAACGCATTGTGAGTTAATGTGATTGTTTCATCTTTTGTAAAGTTATCTTTTTCAACATTGACTTGGTTATTGGCTGAAGTATTATTTGAATTTGTATTAATTGAATCAATACTATTGTTTAACTCTTCGTTATCTTCAGAGGAGCTATGGCTCATTTTGTTTAATTCATCCTGTGCTTCCTTAATTAGTTGCTTAGCTTCTTCTGGAGTAACTGCTTTCTTACGGCTAAGAATAGGGGCAGTGATTAAGTTGCCTTCTTCTGTTTGATGTTTAAGGTAATTAACGAAAATATCAGTATCAACCCCAATATCTGCAACCTTTTTTGCACCTTTCAATTGACTAGTTGAATCAACTAAATAATTGCTTGTAATCACGCGATAAACTTTATTTGGATCAACAGGGTGATTATTGCCGTCATAAAGAACTGCAACCTTCTTTGGAAAAGCTTTATCGTCTTGTGTAGTGTAAACATAATGCATTCCACTCAAAAGATAATATCTGCTTTCATTGCTAGAATCATCCAGTTAGTTCGAAAACTTGAATTTGATTACTAAAAGGCTGAACTGATTGTGCTGATTGCCACTTAATTGAGCCATCTTTTTCGACTTTTAAGTCACTTCTTACACCACCACCATTAGTTATAGCAATATCAGCAACAATACCTTCTCGCTTAGCTTCTGCCATTTGCGCATCAACTACTAGATCGCCAATTGCATTTTCGGTATCTGAATTAAGATCTTTGGTAATATCTTTTGCGGCTGCTGCTTTACCAATCACACTATTAGTGATCTTAGAAGTTCTTTGCTCGGCATCTTTTATGACTTGTTCTACAGCTGGATCAGGCTGAATTTCTTTATCATCAGTTGCTGACATAACAGGGTATACATGAGTGATTAAACTTCCTTTTACAAAATCATTAGTTGATGGATCGATATAGCCGATAGCATCATCATATGCTTTTGAAAAACTTGCAGCTTGGACAAGTTTTGTATTGCCGACTCCACCATCTGCATATTGATGTGAGTGAGCTGCAATATATAAATCGACTGAATTATCAGGATCGATACGGTATAGTTTTTGTAAAATTTTAACCGCATCGCCTTGAGTCTTTCCTTTATAAGTTTCTACACCAGTATGTGCTAAAACAACGATTGCATGAACACCTTGATCTTGCAGAATCTTGTCATATTTAGCAATTGATTCAGCTTCATCTAGTACTTCATAATCCTTTAGATTTTTGGCAAAAGTTAATTTAGGTAAATCTGTTGTATCGATTCCGATAAAACCAATTTTTGATTTTTTACCATTGTATTCTAATTCTTTGATTATATATGGCTTCCAGCCAAAAGGAACCTTTCCATCGGCCTTTCTTACCAAATTAGAAACTACAATTTGAATGCCAGAATTTTCATGAGGATAATCCTGTTCTTCTTGGTTAAACTGTCCTTTCTTAGGGGCTTTTCCTTCTAAAACTCTATCGAATTCATCTAGTCCTTCATCAAATTCATGATTACCTAAAGTACCAATTTCAATGTGCATCTGCTTTAGTGCATGCATTGTAGGTTCATCTTGCAATAATGAAGAAGTTGCTGGAGATGCTCCCACAATGTCACCAGCTTCAACTCTGATAGTTGTTCCATTTGGATTTTTCTTTTTAAAATCAGATTCGGCATTGTTCAAATATCCAGCCAATCTGGCAGCATTACCTGCGTTTTGGTAGGAACGATAGCCAATCCAAGTTTTACCAGTGGTATCAATATTTCCGTGTACATCATTGATACCTAAAATTTGTACAGGAATGGCATCTTTATATTTAGCGGGATTTGACCAATGATCATTGTTCGGCTTTGACTGGTGATCAGTATAACTGACTACTGGTACTTCTTTCGAGCTTTCAGTATAAACAGTAGGTGAAGATTGCTTTGTTGAATCAGCATTTTGCTGAGTAGTTTGAGCAACTGGTTGCTGAACTTGTTGTGTATCTGCTTTAACTTGGACATTTGTTAAAAATAGCCCCATTAAGGCACTTGCAGCTAAACTCGTAATGATTCCATTTACATGACGTGATATCATTTTATACTCCTCAAATTAAATTAAACAATATTTATTAAGTAAAGTATAAAACGTGAACATTTTAATTTCAATTATCAATTATAGTTAATAATTGGAACTTGAAAGCTAGAAATCAAGAAAACTGTATGTACCTAGGAAATAGCGATGTTTAATGAAGCAAAAAATCCTATTAATTCAAGGTTAATACCAAGATTTAATAGGATTTTAGATTTATTGATTAAAATTTTACCAAATGACTACGCGCTTAGCAGGGTCAAGCCACATGCCATCTCCTTCTTTAACATTGAAGGCTTTGTAAAATTCAGGTTGGCATTGCACTTGAACGTTAACTCTTTCAGGACCTGGAGCGTGAACATCGAATGCGGCAATTGTCTTAATGATTTCAGGAGATTCTTTACTTGCCCAAATGCGAGCATAGTTTTCGAATAGTTCTTTCATGTCGCCATGTTCATTCTTATTAGCTTCAATACCTGCAGTTAAACCACCTTGGTCGGCGATGTTTTCACTAACGATTTGTTTACCATTAAGAGTTACAGGACCATACTTAATACCATCGAACAAGTCGATTTCAGCTTGAGTACGCTTTTCAAATTCCGCAAAGTCTTCCTTGGTCCACCAATTCTTCATGTTGCCGAATTCATCGTACTTTGCACCGTTGTTGTCGAATGCGTGAGAAATTTCGTGGGCGATTACCACACCAATACCGCCATAGTTAGTAGCACGAGAAGCATTGATGTCGTAGAAAGGTGCTTCCAAGATAGCGGCAGGGAAGGTAATATCGTTTCTCTGTGGGTCGTAACAAGCATTGATCAAGTTTCCTGGCATGTACCATTCGCTGCGGTCAACTGGCTTGTACAGTTTATCGAAATTATGCTTCAAGCTGATTTCACGAATATTTGCTTGATTACTGTAGAGGTTGCCACCTTCATTTGCTGGAGTAACTTGGAATAAATCGTAAACGTGATCGATTTTATTAGGATAACCAATCTTTAAAACCAAGGCGCGCAACTTAGTAATTGCCTTTTCCTTAGTAGCAGGTGAGAGCCATTCATTATTGGTTATTCGTTGTTCGTAGACATCGATCATGCGATGAATCATATCTTCAACGTCGGCCTTGGCATCTTCGCCGAAGTAAGTGCGACCATAATAAACGCCGATTACATCATCAAACAAATTATTAGCTTTGTAGTAAGCTTCCTTTTCTTGACTAGGCAATTTTTTTTGACCATAAGTAGCTTGCTTAAATGGGAAGGCAGCTTGACGGAATTCTTCTGATAAAAACGCGGCAGCTTTATTAATGAAGGTAGAGATTAACCAACCTTTAAGTTCATCGAAGCTCTCTTGATTAAATAATTCGTTGAAGTGGTCCAAGAATTTTGGTTCACGTACTACAACGTAATTTGGCTTCTTTTCAAAGAGCTGCTCAAGCAACTGACCCAAGTTCAAAGAGCTAGTCTTTTCTTCAAATTCGTTAGTCTTGATTGGGTTGTAAAGAGCTACATCATCGGCACGTTCTTCGGCTGATTTTGCAACCTTAACGATTTTAGCATCGAGTGCAATCGCATCAGTGGCGTATTTCTTAGCAGCAGCTTCTTCAACACCAGCCATCTTTAACAAGTTTTCGGTTTGCTTTTGCCAAACATCGAGCAATTGCTTAGCAGAAGGTGATTGGTAACTAGTAGTGTCAGGCAAGATCAATGAGTTGCGGTCAAAGGAAAGAGAATTGGTCTTCGTATTCTTACGATCAGGTTCAACTTCGAATAAAAACGGAAAGCTAAAGCGCAAGAATAATTTTGCTAGATTTTGCTTGACGTCATCGACATCTTTTAAGTTTATTAAAGTCTCAAGATCAGCTTGAGCAGGTTGAAAGTCATCGGCATCTCTTTTGGCGAAATCTTTAGCTAATTTATAAACTTCGATTGCCTTGTCAAAGTTAGGAATATCAGGCAAAGCTTTTTTACCAGAAGCAAAATCAGCTAAGTCGTTCATCAATTCTTTTTCGATTTTTAAATCAATTTCACTGAAACTACTGATTAATGGACGATCGGCAGGGATCTTGGCTTTAGAAATCCAGTCAGAGTTAACGGCTAAGTATAAGTTATCTTGAATGCGGGCATTGAGATCGGGCTTGGTGATATCACCAGCACCGCCGCGGATTTTTGCTAAATTCATATGTTTTCTCCTTTGTTTTTTAGTTGGTTAAATCATAGCATTTTTTAAAATAAAATGAAAATTTAATTTTGCTTATTTAATTTTGCTTATTTATAGTAATAAAAGCATTTTGTTAAATAAAAATAAGGATGTAAGCACATCTCTAACACCTGCTATTAAATTGATGTATACTTATAGTGTATTGATAAAACAGAAGGGATGTATTATCTATGAAGAAATTAAATACTAACAAGCTTACTGAAGAACAAGTAAATCTTTTCAAGAATAACTTAGTTTACTTAGCAACTGTTGATGCTGACGGCAACCCACAAGTTGGTCCTAAGGGCTCAATGACTGTCTTAGATCCAAGTCACTTACAATACCTTGAAAAGACCAAGGGTGAAGCTTACGAAAACATTAAGCGCGGTTCAAAGGTTGCTCTTGTTGCAGCTGATGTTCCATCACATACTGCAGTTATGGTACTTACTACTCCAGAAGTTCACGAAGATGATGACTACGCAAAGAAAGTTTTAGCTAAGACTGAATTTCCAAATGCATTCGTAGTTAACTTAAACATCGAAGAAGTATTTGCATAAAAACTTAATTAAAATAGCAATCAAGCTGGGACATTTTCCCCAGCTTTTTTGTTTAAAAATATCTTGCCATATTAAAAAGCTCATGATATTCTAATAAAAATGAATTGAAAGAGGAAAAAATCATGTTTTATCTTAACGCCAATGTAGCTTCAACTTCATCTAGCTCAAGTTCTTCCCGTTGAACTTGAGTAGTTTTGGCATACAGATAATTCATAGCCTGAACCTACTCATGATAATTAAGTAGGCTCAGGTGATAATTAAGTAGGTTTTTTTCATGGAGGAAATAATTATGGCAGATAAACACCCCAACAATAACCTAAAACGTTCAATCGGTTTTGGTTCAGCCATTTCAATCGTAATCGGTACAATCATTGGTTCAGGCATATTTTTTAAGCAAGTTTCCGTATTGGATAGTGCCGGTTCAAGTACAATGGCAATTATCGCCTGGATTTTTGGTGGATTGATCACGCTGACAGGTGGATTAACGATTGCTGAAATCGGTGCTCAGATGCCATACACTGGTGGTTTATATGTGTATATTGAAAATCTGTATGGTCGAATTTGCGGCTTTATGGCAGGATGGATGCAGATCATCGTCTATGGTCCTGCGATTATTGCTTCAGTAGCCGGCTTCATGAGTATTTTGATGGCTAATTTCTTCGGACTTGGTCGTAATTGGAGCATCCCTTTAGCGATCGTTACCGTTATCGCCATAGGATTATTAAATTTCCTGGAAAACAAAGTTGGTGCGGTTTTCTCTGTCATTACTACCATCGTTAAGATGATTCCAATTGCAGCTATTGTAATTTGCGGTATCTTTTGGGGACATCAAGATGCGTTAGGGCAAACCATTAGTCAAGTCAATCAATCGACTGGCGGCTTTGGCGTTGCTGTTTTAGCTACCTTGTTTGCCTACGATGGCTGGATCTTAATTGCCAATTTAGGTGGCGAAATGAAGAATCCACAAAAGTTGTTGCCTAAAGCTATTATTCTTGGTATTAGTTCTGTACTTGTGATCTATACACTAGTAACAATCGGGATTTTTCGCTTTTTGCCAGTAGGTTTAATCCATCGTTTGGGTGAAAATACGACCGCATATTTAGCAACTAAGGTCTTCGGCACAATCGGAGGGAAATTGCTTTCTGCTGGAATTATCATCTCAATGATGGGAACCTTGAATGGCAAGATGCTGACATTCCCTCGAATTGTCTACGCAATGGCTAGACGTGGCGACCTTCCATTTTCAAAATATTTGTCATATGTCACTCCTAAAGGTAAATCACCAGTGGTTGCAACCTTATTCATCATAGTATTGGCTGCTATCATGATGATGTTCTTTAAACCAGATCATTTGTCAGACTTGTGCGTATTTACTGTCTATTGTTTTTACTTATTAGCATTCTTCGGCATCTTTATCTTGCGTAAGAAAAACAAAACGCGTCCATTCAGCACACCGCTTTATCCACTTGTTCCAATCGTAGCTATCCTAGGTGGCTTATTTGTACTTATTAGTGAATTGATCAACGATCCTGCTGGAGTTTTATTATTCATTGGCATCGTAATTGTAGGTTTGCCAATATTTTATGTAGTAAAACGAATGGACAGAAAAAGATTGAAATAATATAGTTGATAAACATAATGGAGGATTTGTTATGAATGCAAATTTTGAAACAAAATTAATGCAGCTTTTAGATTAAAACAAAGATGAGATTATTAAAATTCGTCGTTATCTACACGAGCATTCAGAGTTATCTTTTCATGAGAAAAAGACGTCTGAATTCATCGAAAATTACTATCGTGATTTGGATTGCCAGGTGCGCCATTGTGGAGATGACTATGGCATTGTAGTAGATATTAATCCAGATAAGCCGGGTAAAAAATTAGCTTGGCGTGCTGACTTTGATGCATTGCCAATTCAAGAAAACAACGAATTGCCTTTTAAATCTCAAAATCCCGGTGTCATGCATGCGTGCGGTCATGATGGTCATACTGCCTATCTTTTGGTATTAGGCAAATGCTTAATTCAATTAAAAGATCAAATTAATGGAAGCATTCGCTTAATTCATCAGCCAGCTGAGGAAGTTGTCCCAGGCGGAGCTTTATCGATGATTAAAGACGGAGCGCTAGATGGTGTTGACGATGTGATCGGTATTCACGTAATGAGCACGATGCCAACGGGAACGGTTCAGCTTCATGCAGGAGCAACGCAGACCGGACGTGCAAATTTTGATCTGACTTTTACTGGTAAAGGTGGTCATGCTTCAATGCCACAACTTAGCAATGATGCAATTGTGGCTGGATCTTATTTTGTCACTCAGGTGCAAACCGTTGTTTCTAGAAGGTTAAATCCATTTGATGTTGGCAGCGCGTAACTATTGGCTCATTTGATGGGGCAGGTAGCTATAATGCCATCCAAGGACAGGTAAAACTTAAGGGCGATGTCCGGGTGATGAATGAAGCTACTCGTAAATTAATGAAGAAAAATATTAAACAAATCATCAAGGGAACCGATGTAACTTTCGGCGTTAAATCTGAACTTAATTATGACGATAATTATCCAGTTTTAGTTAACAATCAAGATTTGACTAAAAAAGTAGAAAATTGGATTAAAGAGAGTAAAATTCCTGAAGTTACTGCTGTAAAGGATAGCGGAGTAGTAAATGCTTCGGAGGATTTTGCCTACTATGCTCAGAAGAAGCCAGCTTGTTTCTTTTATGTTGGGTGTCAGCCTGAAGATGGCGGAATATATCCGCATCACAGTCCTAAATTCATGATGAATGAAGATTGTTTAATCATTTGTGCTAGAAGTGCGGCTAGTGTAATCAGTCATTATTTTGCTTAAATAAAAAAGCATTTGACAATTTTTTGGGATCGTTTTATTATTATTAACAATAAATTAAAAGAATTTGAAAAGCAGAGTAATTATCGCTTAATTGTTACAGAGAATTATCGGTTGGTGAGAGATAAGCAATTGAAGGTAATGAAGATGGGCTTGGATATCAGTGTTAGCGATAAGTAGCTAACAACGGCGTTGTGAACCGTTAGCTGTCACAAACTATGTTGGGTAGTTAATAAGGTTCATTGCGCGAGTAATGGATAAATTAAAGGTGGTAACGCGAAGCACTCGTCCTTTTGGGGATGGGTGCTTTTTGTTTTTATTAAAAAATGAGAAAGAAGTGTTGATGATGAATTTAATTAGTAGAGCTAAAAAAGGAATCGTATTAGATGGTGCAATGTCTGATAAGTTAGAACGACAGGGAGTTAAAACTAACAATAAATTATGGACAGCAACGGCCTTGATCAATGAATTGGATAAAGTTTATCAGGCACATTGGGATTACTTTACTGCTGGAGCTGAACTGGTTATTACCGATACCTATCAGGCTAATGTACAAGCGTTTACTCAAGCAGGTTATAGTGAGCAAGAAGCAGAAAAATTTATTCGGGATGCAGTAAAAGTTGCCAAAAAAGCACGTGATGATTATGAACAAAAAACTGGCAAGCATAATTATGTTGCGGGAACTGTAGGATCATATGGTGCATATTTAGCAGACGGCAATGAATATCGTGGAGATTATGAGTTAAGTGAATTAGAATATTTAGCTTTTCATTTGCCAAGATTGCGCCAAATTTTAGCAGAAAAGCCAGATCTAATTGCATTAGAAACGCAACCTAAATTAGATGAACCATTAGCTGTTTTGAACTGGCTTAAAGAAAATGCATCAGATTACCCAGTTTATGTAAGTTTCACTTTGAAAGATGCAACTCATATTAGTGATGGCACTACATTGGAGCAGGCAGTTAGTGCAGTAGATAAATTTGAACAAGTTTTTGCAATTGGAATTAATTGCATATCACCCGATTTGGTTGCACCAGCATCGAAAGAAATTGGTAAATACACGTTTAAATCATTAGTAGTTTATCCAAATTTGGGTGCAAGCTATGATCCTAAGATCAAACAATGGCGTGAATTCAAAGAAAAATTTGATTTTAATAGATTAACCAAGAAATGGTATCAAGAAGGTGCACGTCTAATTGGTGGCTGTTGTACTACAGGACCAACTGAAATTAAGCAGATTAGCGATAGTCTAAATCAATTGCGTTAGGGGGATTATGAATGGCTCATCAAACACATTTACAAAGAAAAATGACGACACGACATATTAGGATGATTTCGCTAGGCGGAGTGATTGGAACAGGGCTTTTTCTTAGTTCTGGCTATACGATTCATGAAGCAGGACCTTTAGGAACAGTAATTGCTTATTTGGTAGGTGGATTAATTGTTTTTGCAGTCATGCTGTGTTTAGGTGAGCTATCTGTTGCCATGCCATACACAGGGGCATTTCACGTTTATGCTAAAAAATATATCGGGCCTTCGACTGGTTTTGTAGTAGCTATTCTATATTGGCTAACATGGACGATTGCTTTAGGATCAGAATTTACCGCAGCAGGATTGATTATGCAAAAGTGGTTCCCTCAAGTTTCAGTTTGGATTTGGAGTTTGACCTGTATGATATTAATCTTTTTAAGCAATTTCTTTTCAGTTAAAGCTTTTGCAGAAAGTGAATTTTGGTTTGCGGCAATTAAAGTTTTTGCCATAGTTGCATTCATTGTCCTGGGCGGATTAGTTATTGCCGGCTTTTTACCTGTTAAGGGTTATCATGCTGCACCGGGATTGGCTAATTTTTATCGTAATGGTTGGTTTCCTAATGGATTCAGCGGTGTATTTACAACAATGTTGACAGTAAACTTCGCTTTTTCAGGTACTGAATTAATTGGGGTTACTGCAGGTGAAGCAGAAAATCCTCAAAAGGCTATTCCTAGTGCAATCAAGACAACGCTTTGGCGGTTGCTTATTTTCTTCATTGGTAGTATTGCTGTAATGTCTGCGTTGATTCCATATAAGGTTGCCGGCGTTACGCAAAGTCCATTTGTTTACGTCTTAGATTCAATTCATGTGCCTTTTGCGGCTAATATCATGAATTTTGTTGTGCTGACTGCAATTATTTCAGCTGCCAATTCTGGCTTGTATGCATCTACTAGAATGTTATGGTCTCTGAGCAATGAGGGAACTATTCCAGCTATTTTTAAGAAAACCAATAAAAACGGCATTCCTGTTTTAGCATTAATCTTCAGCATGCTTGGCGGTGTATTTGCATTAGTATCAAGTAAGATCGCAGCTGACACAGTTTACTTAGTCCTAGTTTCAATTTCAGGACTAGCAGTAGTTTTCGTTTGGATGGCAATCGCTTGGGCAGAATTGAATTTTAGAAAGCAATTTTTAAAAGATGGGCATCAATTATCTGAATTAAAATATAAAACTCCTTGGTATCCTGTTGTGCCATACTTTGCTTTTATTGCTAGTTTATTATCATGCGTTTTGATCCTACGCAAAGAGTGGCACTGTATTACACGATTCCGTTTGTGCTTGTTTGTTACTTAGGACACCGTTTTTGGTTGAGGCGTAAAGACAATGAAGTAGTCAAAGAGGCAGAATAGTAGTGGTAAAATATTTCTAGCTAATGTTAGGGGAGTTAGAAATGCAAAATACAATTATCAATAGTGCAACAGAAAAACTGTCGCCGTTTAAAACTTTAACTGCAGAACAAGAGAATCTAGTTAATGATATTTTGTCTTTTACTACAAAACACATTAAGCAAGATTATCCTGCTATTTTTACGGTTTATGGGGATGCAGGAACAGGAAAAAGTGTTGTATTAGCACACTTATTCAATGAAATCCAAGTTGCCGCAAGAACTAAGGAAGATTCACCACTTTATCAAACGACCAATTATTTTGTGGTCAATCACCCAGAAATTTTAAAAGCATATAAAGAAATTGCAGGTGATTTGCCCCATCTTTACAAAAAAGACTTTACTCGTCCCACTTCTTTAATCAATCAACTCGATAAAAAAGATGAAACAGTAGATGTCGTTGTAATTGATGAGGCTCACTTATTATTGTCAAGATCAGATCCATATAATAACTTTACTTACAATAATCAATTAGTAGAGCTCATCAAGCGAGCTAAAGTTGTAATTCTTGTATTTGATCAATATCAAGTTTTACGCACTAAGACTTTTTGGACCAACAAGCAATTAGAAAAAATTACTCATCAATGTCCTCATGAAGATTATCATTTAACTCACCAATTTAGAGTCAATGCCAGTGATGATCTACTTAATTGGTTTAATTATTTTACTGATGAAGAGAAAATCCTGCCATTTCCTGAGGATGCGCGACACAATTATGATTTTTGCATTTTTGATGATGCAGAAAAGATGCGGCAGGAGATAGTTAAACGAAACAATGAGGTAGGATTATCTAGAATTTTATCTACTACCGGATATCCTTCGACTCTTGATGGTGGTAAACACTATATCACAGAAGGCAAGTTCAAAATGCCGTGGGATCAGTATAATTACACATCTAAACCTTGGGCTGAAATACCAGAAACTATTAATGAAGTTGGTTCTATTTATACTTGTCAGGGTTTTGATTTAAACTACACCGGAATCATTTTAAGTCCGCCAATTACGCAAATTCCGGGTACCAATAAACTGAAGGTAGATCCAAGCAAGTTTACAGATATTGAAGCCTTCAAAAAACGTAAAGATCTATTCAATGATCAAGAACTAAATGAAGCTAAGAAGCGGTTATTCATGAACATGATCAACGTTTTATTAAAGCGCGGTGTTTATGGTACCTATATCTATGCCCATGATCCATTATTGCGACAGACTTTATACCAAAATTATCAAAAATTAATTTTAAGCATAATAGGTGACACGAATAGTTTTTATCAGTATTATTAGATAAAAATAGCAATTACTTTTAGTAAGAGGATGAGATTATGAAAACTATTCAAAATATTATTATTGGCTTTGGTAAAGGTGGGAAAACCCTGGCAAAATTTCTCGCTCAAAAATGTGAGGAAGTTTTAGTAATTGAAAAATCAAATGTACGGCGGTACTTGCATCAATATTGCTTGTTTGCCATCTAAGCGTTTAATCATTGAAGCTGGCAATGGTGTGGAATTTTGTTAATGGTAAAAATCAAATACTGCTATGTTGCGTGGCAAAAATCATCAT
>NZ_GG700753.1:63288-65299 GCF_000160855.1 Lactobacillus helveticus DSM 20075 = CGMCC 1.1877 | reverse complement strand
TCGGTCGTGTCATAGGCCAATGTAGCATAATTACCGGCAGGTATGACGAACGTCAATAGTTGAACTAGTAAAAGCACAATAATGATGACCGTATAGGCCGTCGGAAATTGATGCTTTTTCTTCTTTTTTTACAGCAACCATCTATATCCTCTCCTTAAACAATAAACAACATCTAATCCTATTATATAAAACTAGCAGTAAATATGTTACCGCTTACTTAAGGCGAAGACAAATATCAAGGTCGTTATTTATAGTAAAAAACGAATAATTATCACTATAAGCAATAATATTTTTAGTCAATTAGCAGTATATTTGACCAAAATACTGTAAATCTTTAAAAACATATGCTAAAATCTGATCATTAGATGAACAAGAGGGGAAACATTTATAATGAACAACGATATTGAAAAAGTATTATTTACTCAGGAACAACTTAATAAACGGATAGATGAAATGGCTGAACGCTTGAATAAAAAATATGCGGGTCAAGAACCTATAGTTATTCCTGTTTTAAATGGAGCAATGCTTTTTGCCAGTGATATGATTAAAAAGTTGACTTTCAAGTTAACCATTGATCCAATAAAGGCCTCAAGTTATGCCGGAGCTGCTTCAACTGGTAAAGTCAAGATCGTCCAAGATATTAAATCTAATGTAAATAATCGTCCGGTAATTTTTATGGAAGATATTATTGATACTGGCCGCACATTAAAGGCACTTACTGAAGTAATGAGAAAACGCGGTGCTAAAAGTGTCGAAGTAGTTTCTATGCTTGATAAACCAGAAACACGTGTAGTAGATTTCAAAGCTGACGATTATGCTTTTAAAGCACCAAATGCATTTTTAGTAGGTTATGGTCTTGATTACAACGGTTGGTATCGTAATCTTCCTTATGTGGGCATCTTAAAACAAGCAGTTTATGCATAGTTTTAAAAAAGTGTAAAAAACAAACCTCTATTTTAAAAATAGTTGATTTTAACAGTACTTTATATTATAATAATCACTTTTACTTATATAAAAATTAATATAGAGCTATAATGATTTTGTAAAGTAAGCGTTTTATCAACTAAAGAGGTTAGTAAAATGAATAAAGATATTCAAAAATTTAAAAAAGGAATTGAGTATCCAGAACAGCAAAATGAAATTCCACAAGCTTTCTTCCACAATCCTAAGTATAAAAAATTGAGTACCGATGCTCGTTATTTATATATGATTTTTACACTGAAGATGACTAAGTCACCAAATAATGGCTGGGTAGATTCCGACGGAAACATGTATATTATTTATCCTGATAAAGATTTGATGGATGTGTGAGTGAAATTTATAAATAGAAGATTTAGCACATTATTAATAAAATAGTGTGTTTTTTCTTGCAAATAAGAATGCTGTCATCTCTTATTTTTGTATGTTACAATATGAATATATGTTTTAACGAAGAGGTGACTAACATGCTGACGCGCTCGCATCGTTTATGCAGTATTGCGCTTGTCGAATTAGGATTAATCGCTAGCAATGCATTTATTGCTGACCCTGCATCTAATTTAATAATCCTATTGGCTACCGGGGTAGGCGCGTCTTTACCTGATATTGATGAATATAACAGCACGACTAGTCGTAAATCTCCGATCAATTTTAGCTTATTTTTACGACATCGTGGGGTAACTCATTCGTTTTTAGGCTGGTTAGTTTTTTCAATTGGCTTATATTTTATAATGAATCACTTTATTCCTATCCAATTTCGTTCTTGGCAATTGCCGAATTGGTGGGGCAGTATTTGGCTAGGCTTGATTTTAGGCTATTTCTTGCATCTAGTTGAAGATAGCTTCAGCAAGCGGGGAGTAGATTGGTGGGCCCCATTTGTTAAAAAAAGAAGACATCACTCTATATTTCGGTACAAAGTAGGCGGCTTTTTTGAGAAATTCATTACTCTAATTGCCTTTTTAGGAATTATAATGATGTCGTGTTATTGGCTATGGCTACTTGCTGCACCTGAGATATAAGTAAAACGTGTACG
>NZ_GG700753.1:58695-62129 GCF_000160855.1 Lactobacillus helveticus DSM 20075 = CGMCC 1.1877 | reverse complement strand
TTTAGTAAATATCTTTACTAGATATGGCAAATGATACTACCTAATGTTATACTAACGTTGTTGGAAATATTTTAAGAAAAGAGATATATTAAAATGAATCAAATTGCTTTTAACCAACAATTATCAGATAAATTAAATGAAGTACTTAACCCCACCTTGTATTCAACTCCAGGTAAGGGTGAAATTACTGTTGTTGCTAATGAAAAGAATGACTTGCGTGAATACCGCATCATTACTGAAAACAACAAGGTTGTTAAAGTCGAGGATGCTTACGATGCTAAGCATGATGCAGACTATGATAAGATGATGGACTTCCTTAAGGACTATCGTTAATTTAAAAATTTGAATATAAATACAAGAACAGAACAGAATCGATTTTGATTCTGTTCTGTTCTTTTCTTTTACCATTCTGCGTTAAAAACATATTTGTCAATGCGCTTAAATGCATCTTCGATACGGAAGGTTGGTGAAGCTAAGTTCAATCTAATTGAAGTTGGACCTTGGAATAGGCCGCCATCTTGCCAGCCGATGCCGTAATCCCAACCACGTTGCAATAATTCCTTTTGCGTTTTGCCATATTTCTTTAGCCAATCTGTGCAATCCAGGAACATCATGTAAGTACCTTCGGTCTTAAAGGTCGATACTCCATCAAAATGCTTAGTTACGTAGTCGTAAGCTATGTTTACGTTTTTCGAAAGAACTGGTAAAAGTTGATCAAGCCAGTTGTCGCCTTCGTCGCTGTAAGCACCAATTAAAGCATGTTCTGAAAAGACGTTCATACTATTGTAAACAGTCTTTTCACCAACACTTTGGATGCGTTCACGGATAGGCTTGTTGTAAATAACACTTTAACTACCAATTAATCCTGCGATGTTAAAAGTTTTAGATGGAGCATAAAAAGCTGCAGTATGTTGCTTAGCCCATTCGCTAACTGATGGGGTAGGAGTGTAATGGTGGTCGTTCATCATCAGATCGGACCAGATTTCATCAGAAATAACCCAAACGTTGTTTCTCTCATAAACTTCCATTGCCTTGGTAATTTCTTCTTTAGTCCAAACGCGGCCAGTTGGGTTATGAGGATTACAAAAGATTGCAACATGAATTGGATTTTCCTTAATCTTCTTGTCCATGTCCTCATAGTCCATGCGCCAAGTACCATTTTCATCTTTAATTAAAGGTGAGTGGACAATTTGGTAACCATTGCTTAAGACAGCGTTAGTAAAACCCATATATGTTGGTGAGTGAAGCAAAACTTTATCGCCTGGTGCTGCGAAGACTTTTAAGGCGGAAACAACACCACCAAGTACACCGTTTTCGTAGCCAATATCTTCTTTAGTTAAACCTGACACGCTCTTGCGCTTTTTTATGCCAATCAATGATTGCTTGGTAGTAGGCGTCGCTTGGTTAGGATATGCCGCTGCGGATGTGAAGAAGAAGCAGCCATTAAATATCAAGGAACTTGCTGAAGAGAGTACAAAAAAGCCGGCTTTAAAGAAGTTGGTCAAAGAATATTATGGCCTTAAAGGTAATCAATACTTTATCTATAATCGTCAAGGTAAATTAGTCAAAAAGTTAAAACTCGAGAAAGAAAAGGTCTTTAAGATTAGAGGCCACCGGATCGTGAAGGACCAATATATGTACCAGATCGGTAAGAACCAATATATTCCAAGTTTAAGCTTTCGTTGGGTCATCAAAAAATAATATTAAAAAAGTGTTGACAACGATGGTAATTTGCTTAAGATAATTATTAACAATATAATCAATCTGAAAACAAAGAGAAAGAAGAGTAATTTAATTCGAATTTACAGCGAGTCTCGTTAGGTGTGAGGAGATAAAGGTAGAATTAAATGAAAATCACTTTCGAGTTCTATTTCTTAATGTTTTAGTAAGAAATAGTGGGAGCACCCGTTATAGTGCCTGCGTATCGCTGAAGTTTCTTCGGCCGCACGTGAAAGGTATTGCTAGTAATAGCAATATAAATAAAGGGTGGTACCACGCTAGAAGCGTCCCTCAATCAAAGCAATTTTGGTTGAGGGACTTTTTTTGTGATCAGATAATTCTTAATTCTCAGGAGGACGAGTGTATGAATGATGAAAAATCTCGTAAGTTGACCTGGAAGCAATATCTAGTTGTTGCTTCTTTACTATTTGGATTATTCTTTGGGGCAGGTAACCTAATTTTCCCACTTCATTTGGGACAACTTGCTGGCGCAAACTGGGGGAGCGCCGCAGTTGGATTTCTGATCACTGGTGTGTTATTGCCTTTACTATCAGTACTTGCCGTTGCCATCACGCGTGCAGGTGGTGTTTATGACATTGGTAAGCCGTTAGGTGCTGGTTTTGCAGTAGTATTCATGGTGTTAATCCATGCGGCTATCGGTCCTTTATTTGGTACACCAAGAACAGCTACAGTTTCATTCACAGTTGGTGTGGCACCATTTATCCCTAAGGACATGCAAACTGTCTCACTATTAGTATTCTCAGCAGTATTTTTCTTATTGGCATTTGCATTTTCATATCATGAAAACAACATCTTATCTAGCGTTGGTAAAGTTTTAAACCCATTATTTTTAGCACTTTTATTCTTAGTTTTCGTTGTTGCATTTCTTAATCCATTAGGAAATCCACAAACTGCAGCTGTTACCGCAGCTTACAAGCATTCTACTTTAGTAAATGGTTTCCTTGAAGGGTACAATACTATGGATGCTTTAGCTGGTTTAGCTTTTGGTGTTACTGTTGTTACCGCCGTTCGTTCAATGGGTCAAAAAGATCCAAAGAGTGTTTCCAAGGTAGTTGCTAAATCTGGTGTGGTTGCAATGGGAGCTGTAGCTCTAATCTACTTGCTTTTGATCTTGATGGGTGCGATGTCATTAGGCCACTTCAAAGTATCAGACAACGGTGGTGTTGCATTTAACCAAATCGTTAATCAATACGGTGGTCTCTTTGGTCAAGCATTACTTGCATTTTTGCTAACTGTTACTTGTTTGACTACTGCAGTTGGTTTAGTTGCTGCATTTGCTCAAGATTTCCATAAGCATTTTCCAAAGGTTAGTTACCACGCATGGCTTGCACTTAGCTGTTTAGCATCATTCTTAGCTGCTAACTTTGGTTTGGATCAAATCATCGCTTGGTCAATTCCAATGCTCATGTTCTTGTACCCATTATCAATGGTCTTGATCCTTTTATCAGTATTTTCACCATTGTTTAAACGTGATGGCGTAGTTTACTTCTTCGTAATCTTGTTTACAGTAGTTTCTGCATTAGGAGACATGGTTGTAGCATTTCCAGCAGTTGTTAGCCAAAGTCAATTTAGTTTAATGGTTGCTGCAGTAAGAAGTTCTTTACCACTAGCAAGCATGGGACTTTCCTGGTTAGTACCTGCTTTAGTTGGTTTGGTAGTCGGTTTAGTATTCCATGTCTTTAGCCGAAAGAACG